>JAHJGO010000004.1 GCA_018824405.1 Gammaproteobacteria bacterium | reverse complement strand
CATGAAGATGATGAGCGAGGCCTGAGACCAGTGCCAGAAGCGCTCGAAGAGTTTAAAGACATAGATTTTTTCTGACATGATCTTATCCTTTCCTGTTGCTCATGTAGATGCGGCCGGCACCGTGGATGATCACACCGAGCAAGGTCAGGAGGGCCAAGGCCCAGCCGCCCATGTCCAGCCATTCATTCTGGCGTCCGGTACTTGGCATATAGAGTCCGCTGACATTTTTCAGCCGGCCCCCGGTTTTGGCGTCGTGGCACTGGGCGCAGGTCAGGGCATCGCCTTTGGGGGCGACCATGTGGGTGATCGGCCAGGACATCTCGGTTTCGACGAAGGCGTATTTGCCGCTGTACTCAGCGCCAATTTCCTTCATACCGTATTCCAGTGCCTTGTCCCAGTTGAAGTTGCCCCAGTAGGCGCTGTCGTCCTTGCCGTAGGTGTGGAATACCACCAGCTGGTTATTGCCTGAATCATAGGGTTGTTTGCCGCGGAACACCTTCATCGGCCAGATCATGGATTTGCCGTCAGTAGGGCTGCCGTTCATGGTGTTGATCTTCACTACCTTGCTCGGGTCCAGCTTGGTTTCACGCAGGGTGTAGTCCACCTTGCCGTTGAACCAGATGTACTCCGGAATTACATCGTGCTGCCAGGTGAAATTACCCTTTTTACTGTCATAAGAGTTTTTGCCAGCAGAATCTTTTTCGGTGTAGGGCTTGCCATCCTTCATCTTGCCGCCGGTTGACCAGTCCCAGCTCATCTTGGTGGCCTGGCCGCGGGCAAACTCAGGTACGTGGCAGGTCTGGCAGGCAATCTTGGTCGTATGCTCATTCAGCTTGACCATTTTTTCAGGGTGCGGCTTGGTACCGTGGCAAGCCTGGCAGGTGGCCGGGTTGCTGTTATCCGCTTTGCCGCGTACGTGGGCCTTTTCCTTGTCCATGGCGGTCGGAGTGTAACGGCTGCCGGACACGTTATGGCCTGTGGTCGCGTGGCAAGTTGCGCAGGTGAAGTTCAAGCCGTCCTTGGCCATGTGCACGTCAAGATACTTGGCTGGATTTTGCAGCGAGCTGTCAATGTCACCATGCTTGACGGCATCGCCGCCACCACCGTAAAAGTGACAGGCGCCACAGGTTTGACGTGAAGTCTTGCCAACATTTTGCGCCACTTCCTTCAGGTCAACCGCCTTGACGATTTTGCCCGAGTGAGGTGGGAACTCCGTATCCTCGTAAGCAGGGTGCCCGGCCAGGCCCGGAAGTTTGCGATATTTGCCGGTAGTGTCGTGGCAAACTACGCAGTCCACATTTTCCTGCTTGGTGAAGTCGAACTTGTCATCCTTCCAGCCGTAACCTACGTGGCAGGCGGTACAGAACTGGTAGTTCGATGGAACTGCGGTACAGAAGTTATTGATGACATTTTTCTTGCCCAGCTTCTGGTTGGTTTCCGGATTCAGGAATTCCCAGGTCCAGTGCTTGGTATGCTGTACCTGCTTGGCCGCCTCGGTATGGCAGCTCAGGCAGGCCTTGGTGACTTCCGGGCCTTCCTTGAAGTCCTTTTGCAGTTCCTTGAACTTGCTGTGATCCGCAGTAGATGTCGATGCCTTCTTAACTTCGGCTGCAGGAGCAACAGGTGTTGCTGCAGGGGCTGCAGCTGTTGCTGTGGTTGGTGCCGTTGCCGGCACCGCAGTCGGCGCCGCCGTGGGCGCCGATGTGGCCAGGACGGTCACAGCTGTCAGCGCGCTGCCGACTGCGATTGCCCAGGCCAAGAGTTTTTTTCTACTTAACATGATTCCTCCTGAATTCAGATTCGAGATGGATGCGCGTGGCACTTAGCAGCCACCACCGCCGCCAGCTGCGCCACCAGCACCACCACTGCCTGGTGTGCCCACTTTCATTTGTGGAGCGGGTTTGCTGGGGTCGAATTCCAGGAATTTGGCCTGATCAGCTGCCACATGGCTCATGACTTCTCCTACCATCGGGCCAAACATCCTTCCCATCAGGCCGGCGTTCATGTTGCCTATATAGGTTTTGCCATCGTTTTTCTGGTACACGGAAATCTTGCATGGCATCAGGATGGAGAGAAAGCGTACCGAGTCGTCTTTCAGAATCGGGGCAGAGTATTTGGTGCTGCAGGCTTCGATCATCAGCACAGGCAGTGTGTTGCTGCCATCAGTTTGCACTGCTTTGGCAGGATTGCGCAGTCCGGACAGCGACCAGCCATTGCCAGTGTTTTCAATATTCTGCTGGATACGTGCGACGGTCTCTTCCACTCCATATGGACTGACGCGCTCATGGAACATCAGGCCTGGGGCCATGATATAACCTACGAAAGCGATGAATATCAGGCCCAGTATGAAACCACTTAGAATTTTCAACATTTTGAGTCTCCCATTGCAGTTGATTCGTTACTAATTAAAGCTATTTTGCATTTTAAAGCGCGAAGGTTACAGGTTTAGACTTGGTTTAGAAAGTGTTTAAACATTGCAAACCTATGAGGATAAGAATATCCGAATATACTCATTCTTCAAGCAAAAATATTTTATGGAATCGATTTTGCAGGGCAAACCATAAATGAATAGAATGACTTTATCGTGACTCATTAGAATCAGATGTCAGATGAGCAAAGATATTGAAAATGCCACACTTGGCGGCGGGTGCTTCTGGTGCCTGGAGGCGGTATTCAAGGAACTCGAAGGTGTGATCGGCGTGGTTTCAGGGTACAGCGGCGGCAAGGTCGAGAACCCGGATTACGAAGCTGTTTGCAGCGGCATAACGGGCCATGCCGAAGTCGTGCAGGTAAGCTTCGACTCCTCAATGATCAGCTACCGTGAGTTGCTGAATGTCTTTTTTACCATTCACGACCCCACGACACTGAATCGCCAGGGCAACGATTCTGGTACACAGTACCGCTCCGTGATTTTCTACCATTCGGCAGAACAGCAGGCCGTGGCAGAGGAAATGATTGCCACGCTTTCCGCTGAAGGAGTGTGGGGACAGCCGATAGTGACTGAAGTCCTGCCTGCGCCGATTTTTTACCCGGCAGAGGATTACCATCGGGATTATTTCAGCCGCCATGCAGAACAGCCTTATTGTCGCGTGGTCGTAGCGCCGAAGGTGGCCAAGCTGCGTGCAAAGTTTGCCGCCAAATTGAAGCGTCGTTAATTTTTAACCCTGCGACAGAATGCGCTGAGTAAATTCGCAGTCAGCTTGAGGCTGAGCTGATTCCGGTCTCGCCGCGGGTTGTATTCGGCCAGTTCCAGGGCGACAAGGCGAGGGTGATGCATGATCCCCGCTAATGCCTTGTCCAGTGCCAGGTGATGCAAGCCATGCCGGACTGGCGTGCCCACGCCCGGACTTTCTTTCGGGTTGAAAGCATCGAGATCAATGCTGATGCCGAAACCCACAGTTCCGTGTTGTGCGATGGCAAGGGCTTCCGCCATGACGGCAGCGATGCCGCGCTGCTTGATTTCATCCATGAAAAATATCCTTACCCCAAGGCGCCGGAGCAAATCCGCTTCACCCGACTCAAAGCTGCGGATGCCAATCAGGCAAAGATGGGCAGGCAATATTTTGGGGCTGAAAGAGCCGATGTTGACCAGTTCCGGCGCACCGTAGCCCAGCAGGGCCGCCAGCGGCATGCCATGGATGGAGCCACTGGGCGTGGTTTCCGGCGTATGGCTGTCCATGTGGGCATCGATCCAGATCAGGCCGAGCGGGCCTTGTTCCCTGAACCTCTGCGCGGCACCGCTCCAGGTGCCGATGGCGCAGGAATGGTCGCCGCCGATGACCAGCGGCAGCTTGCCGTCATTGATCGTTGCGCCGACTTCCTGAGCCAGGGACGTGCACAAGGCCTGAATGCCGGCCAGCGGAGAAGTTGCAGCGGCGGGGCGCAGGGTAGTGCGCCAGGCAATGTCGCAAGCCTGCTGTTGCAGGCTGGGCACAAGGCTGGATTGTGCCATGCTGTCCGGCCCGGCAGCGCAGCCGGGGTTGCGCGCACCAAGGCCGGAAGCAAATCCGATGATTTCAATGGGACGCATGCTCATAGCAGCGGCTGAAGCCTTGCCCAGACATTCTCCATAATGGTTGCCTGTGCTGCTTCGGTGGGGTGGAGGTTGTCGGCCTGGAACCATTCGCGCCTGTCGGCGATCCCATCAAGGAGAAAGGGCAGCAGGGCAGCGCGGTGTTTTTTCGCCAGCGCAGGGTAGATTGCCGTAAAGCTTTCGGCGTAGGTCGGGCCATAATTGGGCGGCAGGCGCATGCCGATGAGCAGGATGCGCGCCTTGTGGTTGCGGCAGGCTTGCATGATGCGGTCCAGGTTTTGCCGGGTGGCATCGAGGGAGAGGCCGCGCAGGCCGTCGTTGGCGCCCAGTTCGATGATCACGATGTCCGGCTTGTGGGTGCCGAGCGCGGCGCGGATGCGGGAAGCGCCGCCTGCGGTGGTTTCGCCGCTGATGCTGGCATTGACGACGCGGTAGTCATGCGGCTTACGGTCGAGGCGCTGTTGCAGTAAACTCACCCAGCCCGCTTCGGCCGCGATGCCGTAATTGGCGGACAGGCTGTCGCCGAATACCAGGATGGTCTGGCCGGCCCAGGCCGCCGGAGCGATTAACAGCAATACAAACAATAACCAGCGAATCAGCATGAATTCTCCTTATACCTCTTTCATTGTGCAGGCACGCAGCCTGTCCAGGCAAGTGCCGGTCAGCGATGGCGTGCTGACCATTCTGCACCACCTCGATCTGGAAATTGCCAGTGGCGAGTCGGTCGCGATCATTGGCGCATCAGGGTCGGGCAAGTCCACCCTGCTTGGCCTGCTAGCCGGCCTGGATCTGCCCACCAGCGGCGAAGTGCATATCAATGGAGAAAATCTGTTTGCGCTCGACGAGGATGGACGTGCGGCCCTGCGAGGGCGCCTGATCGGCTTTGTGTTTCAGTCCTTCCAGTTGCTGCCGGCACTGACTGCGATCGAGAACGTCATGCTGCCGCTGGAGCTGGCCGGCACCGCCTCGGCGCGCGAACTGGCGCTGTCCGTCCTGCAAAGGGTGGGCCTGGGCGAACGCCTGCATCATTATCCCAAGCATCTTTCCGGCGGCGAGCAGCAGCGCGTTGCCATTGCGCGCGCGTTTGCCACCCAGCCCAAGCTGTTGCTTGCCGATGAGCCCACCGGCAATCTTGACAGCGCTACCGGCGGGCGAATTATCGATCTACTGTTCGAGCTGAACCGCGAACAGGGCACCACGCTGGTGCTGGTCACCCATGATGCCGAACTGGCGGCCCGCTGTGGCCGCAGGTTGCGGCTGGTGGACGGGCATCTGGTGGCGGAGTGAGATCATGAACCTGCTGCGGCTATCCTGGCGCATGTTGCTGCGTGAATGGCGGGCGGGCGAGCTTCATGCCCTGAGTTTCGCATTGCTTATCGCGGTGGGTGGCGTGACCGCCGTGGGGTTCTTCACCGACCGCGTCAATCAGGCACTGACTACCGAAGCCAGCCAGCTGCTGGCAGCGGATCTGGCTCTGGTGGCGGATCATGAGGTAAACAGCGAATTTATTTCGGAAGCCAGCCAGCGCGGGTTGACGCCGGTTCGTATCCTCACTTTTCCGAGCATGGTGGTCAGCGCCACGGGCAATCAGCTGGCGGAAATCAAGGCGGTGGCACCCGGATACCCGCTGCGCGGCAAGCTGCGCATCCAGTCCGGTGAAAGCGAGCGCGTAGCAGAGGGCATTCCCGATCCGGGTACGGTGTGGCTGGATGACCGGTTGCTGGCACAGTTGCAACTGGCGCCGGGCGACTCGCTGGAGCTTGGGGCTGCACGCTTCCAGGTGGCGGCAGTGCTGAGCTTCGAGCCAGATCGCGGTGGGGGTCTGTTCAGCATCGCGCCCCGCCTGATGATGAATGCCCAGGATTTGCCTGCGACAGCCCTGATCCAGCCTGGCAGCCGCATCAGCCACCGTACCCTGCTGGCTGGGCATCCAAGGGAGATTGCCGCTTACCGCGCATGGGCAGCGCCGCGCCTGGCTCGAGGGGAGAAGATTGAAGGCATCAGCGATGCTCGCCCCGAGATTCGTTCTGCGCTTGAGCGGGGCGGCAAGTTTCTCAATCTGGCCGCACTCACCAGCCTGATTCTGGCGGCGGTGGCGATTGTGCTTTCGGCGCGGCGTTTCCTCGAACGTCATCTCGATGGCTGCGCCGTGATGCGCTGCACCGGGGCAAGCCAGAAACAGGTGTTCCTCCTCTATCTTTACCAGTTTCTGTGGCTCGGCATACTGGCCAGCCTGGCCGGCTGTCTTCTCGGCTATGGCGCGCAGTGGGTGCTGGCGCGGCAGCTGGGCGGGCTGATTGCCGCCGGCCTGCCCGCGCCTTCATGGACGCCGCTGGTGTATGGCCTTCTCACCGGGCTGGCTACGCTGCTGGGTTTTGCCTTGCCTTTCTTGCAGCGTTTGAAGCGCGTTCCGCCCTTGTGGGTGTTGCGGCGCGAACTGGGCGGACCGCAGCGCATCAATCTGGCTGGCTTCGCCGCCGGGGTTGGCGTGCTGCTGGCGATGCTGCTGTGGCAGGCAGGTGAAATCAGGCTTGGGCTTTATGTGCTGGGCGGACTGGCAGCCGTTGTGGTGGTGGCGCTGTTGCTGACGCATGCCCTGATTCGTTTGCTGGCACCCTTGCGACACAAGGTGGGCATGGTGGGCATCACCTGGCGCTATGGCCTGGCGAATCTGGTGCGGCGGCGGCATGCCAGTGCCAGTCAGGTGGTGGCGCTGGGACTGGGGCTGACGGCCTTGCTGCTTCTGACCCTGGTGCGCGGCGATTTGCTGCATAGCTGGCAAAGCACCTTGCCCGTGCATGCGCCCAATCGCTTTATCATCAATATTCAGCCGGATCAGGTGAAGCCCTTGCAGGTTTTTCTTGGCAGCCACGATATGGCTGCGGCTGAACTGTTTCCCATGGTGCGCGGGCGGCTGCTGGCCATCAATGGCCGGGCGGTGTCTGCTGCGGATTATGCGGAAGACCGGACCAAACGCTTGGTGGAGCGTGAATTCAATTTATCCTGGGCCGAGCGCTTGCAGGACGATAACCAGATCGTTGCCGGGCGCTGGTGGGAGAAGCGTTCTGCCGCTGCCCAGTGGTCGGTGGAAGAGGGTATTGCCAAAAATCTGGGAATCAAACTCGGTGACGAACTGACTTATCAGGTGGCCGGGCAAAGCTTCAGCGCCAAGGTCACCAGCCTGCGCAAGGTCGACTGGGACTCCTTTCGCGTCAATTTTTTCGTGATCGCCGCGCCAGCCCTGCTGGAAGCTTACCCGGCCAGTTATATCACGGCCTTCTACCTGCCAGCCGGCGATGAGGCGCTGCTTAATGAAATGGTCAGGACTTTTCCCAATCTGACTGTGATCGACGTGGCTGCACTTATGAATCAGGTGCGAGTTATGATGGAGCGGATTGCCTCAACCGTGGAATTCGTGTTCCTGTTTACGCTGGCAGCCGGCCTGATGGCCCTGTATGCGGCGATTGCCGCTACCCGCGAGGAGCGCATGGTCGAGGCCGCGATCATGCGCACACTGGGCGCGAGCGGCAGGCAGTTGCTGCTGAGCCAGATGGCGGAATTTATTCTGATCGGCCTGCTGGCCGGTGCTGTGGCATCCCTGGCTGCGACTGGTCTGGGTTATGTGCTGGCGACGCGGGTATTTCATCTGCCGTACGCGTTTAACCCCTGGCTGTGGGCAATCGCGCTGGCGGTCGGTGTGCTGGGGGTGACTGTGGCAGGCTGGCTCGGGACTCGCGGCGTATTGCGCCAACCGCCGCTGCAAACCCTGGGCAGGCTTGGCTAGTCGGCAATGACGTAGCGGTTGCGCCCAGCCTTTTTGCCTTCGTAAAGCGCCATGTCAGCACGTTTGATAGCGCTGGCAATATCTTCCTGCTCGCCGACCAGCGCCAGGCCGAGAGTGACGGTCAAAGCCAGTGGTTCGTTATTGGTGATCGGTACTGGTGTCGAGCTTATCGTGGCGACAATCCGGCGTGCAGATTGCTCGGCCTCTTCAGCTGATTGGCAGCGCATAAGCCAGAGGAACTCCTCACCGCCAAAACGGTACAGGGGATCATTGCCGCGCAGGGATTTCTTCAGCGTGCCGGCAAGATGACGCAATACCATGTCGCCTTCAGGATGGCCATGGTTGTCGTTGATAAGCTTGAAATGATCAACGTCAATCATGGCAACATACAGCAGCGTGCGGTTGCGCCTGGCATCCTTCTGGCACAGGGAAAAGTCGCTTTCGATTCCATAGCGCAGGGGTAGGCCAGTCAGCGGGTCGTGCCTTACGGCGTTGGAGAGCGTCAGTGTCTTTAGTCTGGCCAGCTGGGTGAGCAGTTCGGACTGCGAACGCTCGAATACTTCCAGATCGGCACTTTGTCCCGGCCTGCCCGTCATCACGTCGGCACAAATGGCCCGAATGGTATCATGCATGGCTTTATGCACCGCATCGATGTGTTGCACGGAATCCACATCGATTGCTTCAAAATGTGCCCTGTTCAAGTGGAACCAGCGCCCGAAACGGCACAAGGTATGCGCCATGGGCGCCAGCACATCCTCGCCGGGAGAACTATGCAGCACCGCGCAGCGCAGTATCCGGCGCGACCAGTCCATGTGCGCCTCGATTGCGGCATCGAATTCTGCTATGAAGCTGTCTGTTTCAGGAGAAAGGTCAGGCATATTGTCCATTTTAACACTAAGCGGTTTCAGAGGCTGGCAGGGCTTCTGCTTTAGGCAACACCAGACTTAACAGCGCATCGCCTGGCTGAGGAGATAACTTCGCGTCTGCGGCAAAAACCCGCAAGCGGCCGGATTCACTGATCAGGAATAGCGGCAGCACATTCCCGTGATAATGGGTTTTTAATGACTCAAAATCAAAATCCTTGGAAAGCCTGGTTTTTTTGATCACCCAGTTGCTCAGGAAACGCTGCGTCAGTTCGGCGTGGGTAATGCCTTCTTCGAATACGGTCCGGCCGCGCAGGTGAGGCGATGTTCCGGCGGGCAGATTGCCTACTTCAGAGGCAAGCTGAAAAACCTGAGAACGCTCGAAAATCCGCGCAAAGTGCATTGCCGCAAGGGAATTGGCATCATCGTTGCTGGTCAGCGCCAGCAGTTTACCGATGCCGCCGATTTCCACCTGCTCCAGCACGTTTTCCGCAAAAATGCTGGCGTAGAAAACGGGCAGACCTTCCATCCGCGCAGCAAGAACGTTATGCAGATCATTGTCCACCAGCATCACAGGAAAGCCTTCGCTCTGCAGTGATTTGGCGATGCGCCGCCCCCAGAAACGGGCGCCCAGAAAAATCACGCCTTCAGGATTGGCCTGGGCCAGCCCCAAGCGTTTGGCCACGATTCCTGAAGTCAGACCGTAAACGGTCACTGTGCCGATGATGACAAAAAATGTGACGGAGACCAGCACATCGGAGCCTGGCAGGCCAACCTCGTCCAGGCGCAGCGCAAAAATGGAAGCTACAGCAGCAGCCACGATGCCGCGCGGCGCCATCCAGGATAGAAACATTTTGTCCTTGCGGCCCAAACGGGTGCCTATGGTCGACAAAAAGACCGATGCCGGGCGCGCCACAAGAATCAGTATTGCCAGAAACAGGAAGCTGGAAAAGCCGACATGATCGAGATCGGAGGGTTTGAGGTGTGCCGCCAGCAGAATAAAGATGAAGGCGATCAGCATCACCCCCAGATTTTCCTTGAATTCGGCAATGTGCTGAATCGATACCTTGCGCTGATTGGCCATGGCGAAGCCCATGATCGTCACCGCCAGCAGCCCGGCTTCCGTCTGAAGCAGGTTGGCGCCGGTGAATACCGCGACCACGAACATCAGCGCCACGGGGTTTTGCAGAAAATCCGGGATCCACTCGCGTCGCAGCAGAAGCACCATCCCCAGTGCACCGGCCAGACCGGTGCCGGCGCCGACAGCGATGGTTTTGAGCAGGCTGAACGCAACGGCGGCCACGGGCTCGGCCTCGGTTTCGAAGAGTACGATAGCCTGGAACACCAGCACCGCGAGCATGGCGCCGATGGGGTCGATGACAATACCTTCCCACTTGAGAATCGCCCCGCTCTGGCCGGTCGGGCGCACATGCCGGAGCATGGGCGCAATTACGGTCGGCCCGGTCACCACCAGCACGGCCCCAAGCAGGGTTGCCAGTTGCCACGAAAGGCCGAGCACCCAGTGAGCTGCCAGTGAAATAATCAGCCAGCCGGCCAGCATGCCCACTGTCACCAGTCGCAGGACGATAGCGCCGATGGCGCGAAATTCCTTGAGTGAAAGCGTCAGCCCGCCTTCAAACAAAATCACCGCCACCGCCAGGGACACAACCGGGTACAGCAGCGGCCCCATCATTTCATCGGGTTTGATCCACCCGAGCACCGGTCCGGCGAGAATGCCGAAGATCAGCAGCAGCAGAATTGACGGTACCCGCATGCGCCAGCCCAGCCACTGTGCGGTGATGCCGAGGACGACCACTGCGCTCAGGCTGATCAGTGTTTCTTCCACCATTATTGGGGCCTCGTTTTAAACAGGTATCGATTCATCATCATAAGTTCATTGCCTGGCTTGCCTGGTGCACGGCAAGGGCGCCGCCGCAGGTCAAAGCGGCAGAATTTCTGGCGGGATTCCCTTGATGCGCTGCTGGAGTCGCTTGAAAAAATCGGGAGCATCCAGGCAGTCCGGGTTGTCTTCCTCGGTGCACGGAATTTCCATGATTTCCCAGCGGCCATCGTGCTTGCGGAGCAAGGCAACGATATCTTCGTAGCGGTTTTTTCCATCGCGGGATTGCGGCAGTGCGTGGAGCCACGCCCAGTTATTGGCAATTTTCAGTTGCCTGACCACAAAAACCACTTGCAGGCCGTGCAGCTGTTTAATCTCATGCCGCACAGCATCGAGAATGGATTTCCGTTCCATGCTCGCAGCAACAGCCGGAGTGGCGGCTACGGGTGTGGCATTTACACTGGAAATGTTCATCCACCCGGCCAATGCCGCTGCGATGTAGATGGAGGTGCGCTTCATCTGCATCGGATTCGCTTATTCCTGGGGTGGCAGAGCGATTTCCTGGTCCTTGCTGAACTGGTAGTCGCGGAAGATATGTTCCGCGCTCAGTATCTGGTAGGAGCCATCTGCATTCTTGCGCGTGGTGTCCTTGAGGCGGTAGGTGTAATGACCGCAGGTCCAGCAGTTGAAGTTGCGCATGTGAGTGCAGAGGCAGGTCTTGTCCATGACCGAAACCTTCTTGGCGCCCGGGTGAGCTGCCACTTCACGGTTGTAAGCCTCGATATAGGAACAGTTGCCGTTGCCGTCCAGCAGGTAGCCGTAGGATTCGCATCCGGGGCTGATACCCGAGCCGATCGACGGGCTGTTCTTGAGCATGCGCATGGGGTAGCCGGTCGGCGAGGTGGTATTGACTTCGATGTCGTTTTCACTGGCCTTGAAGTATTCCTGCATGACCTTGTTCGGCAGGCCGCATTCGTCTGCCACGGTAAAGCGGGTTGCCACCTGCACTGCTGCTGCACCTTCCTCAAGGAAATTTACCGCATCGCTGCCGGTGAAGATGCCGCCGGCCGGGATGACCGGGATGCTGAGGTTTTCGTTTTTCAGGTACTGCATGACTTCGAGCGTGATGGTGCGCAGGTCATACTTAGCCCAGTCGTCCAGGGAAAATCCCAGATGGCCGCCAGCCAGCGGGCCTTCTACCACGATGAAGTCGGGCAGGCGGTTGAGCTTGGCGGTTTTGCGCAGGAACAGCTGCAAAGCGCGCAGCGAAGAAACGATGATGCCCAGCTGGGCGTCGCGGAAACGGGGGTGGTCTTCCATCAGCGCGAAGGAGCCGAGATGCAGGCCGGCGCTCAGGGTGATGCCGTCGATGCCTTCGTCCAGCGCGGTATTCAGGCGCACGCTCAGGGTTTCGCGCGGCGCATTCATGGTCAGCTTTTCCATGCAGTTGATGAAGATCATGCCTTCACCGCGCTTGGCCTCCATCGATTTGCTGACATGCAGGCGCGTGGCCTCGGCAATCTGGCCGAGGTCGAATTTCACTGCGGACTTGTCGGAATTATCTAGGTTGTATTTGTACTGCTTGAGTTTCTGTTTGACGAAATGCGTGTCATAGCGCCGGTCGGTCACGGTCGGCAGCATGGCGTCTGAAATGTGTCCAATGCCGCCCAGGCGCGCGGCCTCGAGCGCCAGTTCGGCGGTCGATATATCGACCCCCATCCCGCCAATTATGATCGGCACCAGTTCGTGTTTGCCAAACCGGAGGCGGAAATCATCCACACATTTCATTGCAATCCTTTTTTAAAGCCTTAGTTTATTCGCTGCTGCACCAGAATCCAGGGTTTTACGACCACCGACCATAGCATGGCATTGCTTTCCAGCCAGGTTCTGGCCTGATCGTCCGACACCTTGCCAATCTTGTTCGCAGACATCCACTGTTCGACCTGCGCCTTTTCGTCTGCCGAAATAATGCTGGCAACTTCAACCAGATCCAGTTCAGGGCTTACCACAATCACCGTACCACTTGCGAAAAACCGCAGCAATTCATTCCAGGCAATCAGCGATGTTTCCAGATTGATTTTGGCGCGCAAGATCTCTTGCGGGTGGCTGGTTTCGGTCACTTTGATGGTGCTTTAAACTTTACTGGGAAAATATAAGGGCGTAATTATATACCGGATCAACTGGTTAGCGGTTATTCATGTTCTAGCATGCTGAGAGCAACGGCTTCGGCGACCTTGATGCCGTCCACCGCGGCGGAAAGAATCCCTCCTGCGTAACCTGCTCCCTCGCCGGAAGGGTAGAGTCCGGCCGTATTCAGACTCTGGAAATTTTCACCGCGAGTCAGGCGCACCGGTGAGGAAGTGCGCGTCTCAACCCCGGTCAGCACCGCATCGTGCATGGAAAAACCCCTGATATCTTTTTCGAAGGCAGGGATGGCTTCGCGCAGAGCTTCAATGACATAGTCGGGCAGCGCCGTGCTGAGGTCGCACAGATGCACCCCCGGCGTGTAGGAGGGCTGCACCGAGCCGAGTTTTGTCGAGGCCTTGCCTTTGAGGAAGTCACCGACCAGTTGGCCCGGCGCTTCATAGTTGCGGCCGCCGAGTTCGAAGGCGCGCTCTTCCCATTTGCGCTGGAATTCGATGCCCGCCAGCGGGCCGCCCGGATAATCCTCGGGGGTGATGCCCACCACGATGCCGCTGTTGGCATTGCGTTCGCTACGCGAATACTGGCTCATGCCGTTGGTCACCACGCGCCCCGGTTCGGAGGCGGCGGCGACCACCTGGCCGCCGGGGCACATGCAGAAGCTGTACACAGAGCGCCCGTTCTTGCAGTGGTGCACCAGTTTGTAATCCGCTGCGCCCAGCAGCGGGTTGCCGGCGTTCTTGCCCAGGCGGCAGCGGTCGATGAGCGACTGCGGGTGTTCGATGCGGAAGCCGATGGAAAAGGGCTTGGCTTCCATGTAGACGCCGCGCCGATGCAGCATCTGGACGGTGTCGCGCGCGCTGTGGCCGATGGCCATGACAATGTGATCGGTGGCGATGCGCTCGCCGTCGGCAAGCACCACGCCGCACACCTGTCCATTGTCGATTTCGATGTCGTCCACGCGGCTCTGAAAGCGAATTTCGCCGCCAAGTTCGATGATGGTGGCGCGCATTTTCTCGACCATGCTCACCAGGCGGAAGGTGCCGATGTGCGGCTTGCTGACGTAGAGAATCTCTTCAGGCGCGCCGGCCTTGACGAACTCGGTCAGCACTTTCCTGCCGTAATGCTTGGGGTCCTTGATCTGGCTGTGCAGCTTGCCGTCGGAAAAGGTCCCCGCGCCGCCCTCGCCGAACTGCACGTTGGATTCCGGATTGAGCACGCCCTTGCGCCACAGGCCGAAAGTGTCCTTGGTGCGCTCTCTTACTGCCTTACCGCGTTCCAGTATGATCGGGCGGAAGCCGGACTGCGCCAGAATCAGGGCGGCAAACAGCCCCGCCGGCCCCATCCCGACCACGACCGGGCGCGATTTCAGGCTCTTTGGCGCCTGGGCCACGAACTGGTAACGGGTGTCGGGCGTGGGCGAGAGGTGGCGGTCACTTTTCAGGCGTTTGAGAATCGCCGCTTCATTCTTTACCTCAACATCCAGCGTATAGGCGAACAGGATGGCATCCGGCTTGCGCGCATCGTAGCCGCGGCGGGCGATGCTGTAGCCGATCAGATCGGTGGCCGGAATGTCCAGCCTTTTGAGGATGGCCGCCTGGACTTCGCCTTCAGGGTGGGCAATGGGTAGTTTGACTTCGGTTAATCGCAGCATTTAATTTCTTTAAGCCTATCTTCCCGTGAGCGCGCCAAAAACTTTCTGCAACAAGGCGCTGCCCGCCTGCATGGGGTTGGCGCGCAGGGCGCGTTCCTGCTCGCCGATCACCTTGTAGAGCCGGTCCAGCGCCTGCTGGGTGACGTATTTTTCGACCGTGGCCTGGTTTTTGTCGAGCGCGCCGAACTGGGCGGCTGTACCGGCATATTTGTTGTATTGCTGCGCGAGACCAACCCGGTCAGTGGTTTTTTTGACAATCGGGCCAAAGCGGCGGGTCAGCTCGGTTTCGGTTTTCCGGCGAAAGAAATCCGTGGCTGCGGTGTCGCCACCGGTGAGAATGCCTTTGGCGTCCTGCAGGGTCATTTCCTTGACGGATTTGACCAGCAGGGTTTTTGCCTCTGGTACGGCTGCTTCAGCGGCACGATTCATGGATAAAATCAGCTCGTCCGCCTGATTGCCCATGCCCATCATGCGCATGGCTTTCTCGGCTTTTTGCAGGCTGGAAGGCAGGGGGATTCTGAGTGCTTCGTTGCCGAAAAAACCATCCGGTTTGCCGAGTTGGGCCACGGCGGCTTCGGAACCTAGGGTCAGCGCTTCCTTGAGGCCGGAGTTGATCTCGGCGGGTTTGAGCTGGTCTACGCTGTTGCTGTCTGAAACTGGAGCTGCGGCTGGCTGGCTGGCGCTGTTCTTTTCCAGAGCGCCTTTGAGCGCGCCTTCCAGATCAAAGGCATGGGCGGGAAAGGTGAATGCCAAAGCGGCGATGCCTGCTGTCAATCTGTTCATCGTGATTTCTCCTTAGATAGCGTCTGGCTTTCCCATGTTACAGGAAGCGGTCCAGCAATTTTCGGCTATGCTTGTCCAGCGCGTGAATGTCGCGGATCAGGAAGTGGATGCTGTGGCTGTCAGCAATCAGTAGCGTGGTGGCGCTAATGCGGCGGATGTCGTCTTCCCCTTTAAGCACGAAGGAGGCGTCACCACGGTCGGTTTTTACCTGCCAGGTGCTGGGCGTGGCAAAACTGGAAACATCAAGGATGCCGAGAATCTCTGGCATGAATTCCCGGCTCGCCAGTTCTTCTTCTATCAATTTGCGAGTGCTATCCGGCAGGTCTGAAAGTTTGTCGATCCACGCCAGCTCGTGCCCCTCGGCGCTCACCAGCGCGATGCCGGATTCGGGGGCCTGGATGGGGAATGCACGAACCGGCACGATGCCCTCATGCGCTTCGCCAGCGGCGCTGCTGAAAACCAGCCGTCCAAAGGTGTTGCGGGTGAGCTGGAAATCGGGTGTCGGATGGGTCATTCGGCAGCCTTTGCTTCAACGCTAATTGTACTAATTTTGTCATCCATATCGGCGTCCACGTTGCGTGCCTGCGCCTGGTAAAGGCGGAAGTAGGCGCCCTGGCGTGCCATCAGTTCATCGTGCGGCCCGATTTCGACCACCTGCCCGCGATCCATGACCACCAGACGATCGGCCTGACGCAGGGTGGAGAGGCGGTGGGCAATGGCGATGGTGGTGCGGCCGCGCACCAGGTTGTCGAGTGCCTTCTGGATTTCCTTTTCGGTCTCGGTGTCGACCGAGGAGGTGGCCTCGTCAAGGATAAGTATGCGTGGATCGATGAGCAGCGCGCGGGCGATGGAAATGCGCTGCCGTTCGCCGCCGGACAGGCCCTGGCCGCGCTCACCTACCAGTGAATCGTAGCCGTGCGGCAGGCGCAGGATGAATTCGTGCGCATGGGCGGCACGGGCGGCGGCCACTATTTCCTCGCGGCTCGCATCCGGTTTGCCATAGGCGATGTTCTCGGCAATGGTGCCGAAGAACAGGAAGGGTTCCTGCAACACCAGGCCGATGTGGCGCCGGTATTCGGCAACAGGAAGGGAGCGGATGTCCACGCCATCCACCCGGATCGCGCCTTCTGAGATGTCGTAAAAGCGGCAGATCAGGTTGACCAGGGTACTCTTGCCTGACCCGCTGTGGCCCACCAGACCGATCATCTCGCCGGGCGCGATGGTCAGATCCACGCCTCGGATGACCGCGCGGTTGCCGTAGCGGAAGCCCGCATCGCGGATCTCGATCTGTCCGGAGAGCTTTGTGAGGTGCACCGGATTGGTGGGCTCGGGCACGCTGGAGACGTGGTCGAGAATATCGAAAATGCGTTTGGCGCCGGCGGCGGCTTTCTGGGTGACGGAAACGATGCGGCTCATCGAATCGAGGCGTCCATAAAAACGGCCGATATAGGCGAGAAATGCAGTCAGGGTGCCGACCGTGATGTCGTTATGGGAAACCTGCCAGATGCCGAAGGCCCACACCACCAGCAGACCCATTTCGGTCAACAAGGAAACGGTGGGGGAAAATAGCGACCAGGTCTTGTTGAGCTTGTCGTTGAGGATCAGGTTGTGCTTGTTGGCTTCGCGGAAACGCGCCGCCTCGCGCTTTTCCTGTGCGAAAGCCTTGACCACGCGAATGCCGGGGATGGTGTCCGCCAGCACGCTGGTAACTTCAGCCCATACCCGGTCGATTTTCTCGAAGCCGGTGCGCAAACGGTCGCGCACGACATGAATCATCCAGGCGATCAGGGGCAGCGGCAGCAAAGTGACCAGCGCCAGCCAGGGGTTGATGCTGAACAGGATGATTGCCGTCATGACAATCATCAGCACATCGGTGATGAAATCCAGCGCATGCAGCGAAAGGAATACGCTGAGCCGGTCGGTTTCCGAGCCGATGCGCGCCATCAGGTCGCCGGTGCGCTTGGCGCCGAAATATTCGAGCGACAATTGCAGCAGATGCTCGTAGGTGGCGGTGCGCAAGTCCGCGCTGATGCGCTCGGAAACCAGCGCCAGGATATAGGTCTTGGCCCAGCCCAGCCCCCACGAAACCAGAGCTGCGCCAAGCAGGCCGGAGAGATACAGGGCAACCGTACCCGGTTCGATCTGTTGCCCGTTCTGGAAGGGGATCAGCACCTCGTCCATGAGCGGCATGTAGAGGTAAGGCGAGACCAGCGTGGCGGCGGTTGCGCCCAGCATGAGCAGAAATCCGGACAGCAGTTGCCAGCGATAGGGTCTGGCAAAACGCCAAAGTCGAAACAGCGTCCAGGTCGATGGCGGCACATGGGTTTCGCGGTGGCAAACCGGGCATTCATCCTCGTCAGGCGGAATGGGTGCCTTGCAGTTGGGGCAGACGCCTTCTTCAGGAGGGGGCGCATGATGTCCGGAAACATGGCTTTCGAGCTGCTGCTCGAAGTGCTCGATCAGGCGCAGCGCGGCCACATTATGCAGCAGGGTATAGCGCCAGCAGGCCAGGCGGCCCTGGTCGTCATGGAGTTCCAGCGTGCCTACGCCGGCGTGATCGTGATGCAGGAGAACAAGGTCGCCGCGGTAAGGCCAGTCCTGCCATGTCGTCTCGGAAGGCGATCTGGCCAGCAGGCGGCGGTTGGTCGCAATCAGCAGGCCGGGCGAAAAATGCAGCCGGGCATCAAGATCCACTTCCATCCAGGCAAGTATTTCTTCGTTGCCGGACAGTTGTGATTCAACCTCTGCGCGTGTGCTGGCAGGGAGATTTTGAACGCTTGAAGCAGCAGACAGGGGATCGGTTTTCATTGGGGCGAAGTTTACTGCTCTTGCCGGCAAGAGTACAGTTATGGCCCCTTCTGGATGGGGTTCTCAAGCGAAAATTCATCTGTTGTTCAATCGCAGTCAACAGGGCCTGAAGAATCTTTTTTTCTCGTGTAAACTGAAAGCGCTCCGCTGCGTTAGAGTGCTGTTGAGCCGTGTTGAATTTGACTAACCTGCCTCTTCAAAATCTTAAGTCTAACAATATGGAAAAGTTCGACATGGAATTTCTCAAGGTCATGTCTCTGCGTGGCCCTAATATATGGACGTATCGTCCGGTTCTTGAAGTGTGGGTGGATATTGGCGCCCTCGAGGATTCACCCTCCAACACCATCCCCGGTTTTTACGAGCGCCTGTCCACCTGGTTGCCTTCGCTGGTCGAGCATCGCTGCGGCGTCGGTGAACGTGGCGGCTTTCTGCTGCGTGTGCGCGAAGGGACATGGGCGGGCCATATTCTCGAGCATGTCACCCTGGAGTTGCAGAACCTGGCCGGCATGCAGAGCGGCTTCGGCAAGGCGCGCGAAACTTCCACGCGTGGTGTGTACAAGGTCGTGGTGCGCTCGCGCCATGAAGAAGTCAGTCGTGCCAGTCTCAATGCCGCTCGCGACCTGGTGATGGCGGCAATCGAAGACCGCCCCTTTGATGTGCCCGCCACGATTGCTCGTCTGCGCGATATGGCCGACTCACTGTGCCTTGGTCCGAGCACGGCATGCATCGTTGATGCGGCCACCGAGCGTGGTATCCCGTCGATCCGGCTGACCGATGGAAATTTGGTACAGCTGGGCTATGGCGTTCGTCAGCGCCGTATCTGGACGGCCGAAACCGACCAGACCAGTGCTATTGCCGAGGGGATTGCCAGCGACAAGGATCTGACCAAGAATCTGTTGCAATCCTGCGGTGTTCCCATCCCCGAGGGGCGCGTGGTGGATAGCCCTGAAGATGCCTGGGAGGCAGCCGAAGACATTGGTATTCCGGTGGTGGTCAAGCCTTCCGATGGCAACCATGGACGCGGCGTATCTGCCGAACTGATGACACGGGAAGAGGTCGAGGCAGCTTACGAAATCGCACTCAAAGAGGGTACTGAGGTGATGGTCGAGCGCTTCGTGCGCGGCAACGAACATCGCCTGCTGGTGGTGGCAGGACGTCTTGCAGCGGCGACGCGCGGTGAGTCTGTTACCGTCATTGGAGATGGGCGCTCCAGCATTACCGAACTGATCGACGCACAGCTCAATATCGATCCGCGGCGCGGTACAACCGAGGATTACCCGCTCGACCTGATTGTTCTGGATAAAGAACCAGCCATTGGTCTTGAAATCGCCCGGCAGGGTTTTAGCCCCGATTCGATTCCTCCCCACGGCAAGAAGGTTATGATCCAGCGCAACGGCAATGTCGCTTATGACGTGACGGATCTGGTTCACCCCGATGTCGCGGCGGCAGTCTCCCTCGCAGCCCGAGTAGTGGGGCTGGATGTCGCCGGGATCGATCTGGTGGCAGAGGATATTTCGCGCCCGCTGGCTGAGCAGGCCGGGGCCATCGTCGAGGTCAATGCCGGCCCCGGCCTGCTCATGCACCTCAAGCCGGCAAGCGGTGAGCCGCGCCCCGTGGGCATGGCTATCCTGAACAGCCTGTTCCCGGCGGAAGAAAATGGCCGCATTCCCATTGTAGGTATCACCGGCAGCAACGGGACCGGCCAGGTGGCGCGGATCGTGGCTTACCTGCTGCACCTGAGCGGCAAGCGCGTGGGTCTGGCCTGTAGTGAAGGCCTGTTTCATGATCAGCGCCTGGTCGAGAAAGGCGATCGCGCCAACTGGACTGCCGCGCGCAAGCTGCTGCTGAACCGCACGGCTGAAGCGGCCGTGATCGAAAATGGCAGCGATGTGATTCTGGGAGAAGGTCTGGCTTACGACCGTTGCCAGGTTGGCGTGGTCACGGACCTCGAGCAGGCGCGTCACTATGGGAAGTTTTACATCGAGACGCAGGAGCAGGTGTTCAACGTGCTTCGCACCCAGGTCGATGTCGTGCTTCCGGAAGGAGTCGCTGTGCTGAACGGCAACGATCCACTGGTGGCGGACATGGCATCGCTATGCGATGGCGAGGTGATGTTCTTCGCCGTCAGCCCGGAGGTTCCTGATGTCAGCGAACATCTGGTGCAAGGCAAACGTGCGGTGATCGTGCGCGACGGCATGCTCGTGCTGGCTACGGGCAATCAGGACGTGCCGCTGTTCGAGGTCAACAGCATTGCGCTGGTAAAAACCGGCAAGCTGCAGGTTGAAAATATTCTTGCAGCAGCTGCTGTGGCATGGGCATTGGATTTACCCCCAGACCTGATTCGTGCGGGGATCGAGTCTTTCGAAGCCTAGGTTTCAAGCAGCAAACATATTTCATTTAAGAATACTGGGTAACATTTAGGAAACCATTCATGGAAGTATCACGTATCCGGGCGTTGCGCGGCCCTAATCTGTGGAGCAAGCGGACTGCGATTGAAGCCATCGTTTCGTGCAGTGAATGCCTGATTGAGGATATGTCCGGCTTCGAGCTCAGGCTGCGTGCACGTTTTCCGGAAATTGGCTCCCTTCAGCCTGCCGGACATGAAGAGGCCATCTCCATGGCGCACGCCCTCACGCTCGCCACCCTGGGATTGCAGGTGCAGGCGGGTTGCCCGGTCACATTCAGTCGCACCGCGGCGACTACCGAGAGCGGCATCTTTCAAGTCGTGGTTGAATATAGCGAGGAGAAAGTGGCGCGGCTCGCGTTCGATCTGGCGCAGGAGCTGTGCAGTGCGGCAGCGGGTGATTTCCCCTTTGATCTTGACGATGCTCTGGTGCGCCTGCGCGAGCTGGACGAGGATGAGCGTCTTGGCCCCAGTACCGGCGCTATCGTTCAGGCTGCGCATGCACGCGGGATTCCCCACCGGAGACTGACTTCCGGCAGCATGGTGCAGTTTGGATGGGGCAGCCGCCAGCGCCGCATTCAGGCGGCCGAGACGGATCGTACCAGCGCTATTTCGGAAGCCATTGCACAAGACAAGGAACTGACCAAGATGCTGCTCGATGCGGCCGGGGTGCCCGTGCCGCAGGGCCGGCCCGTATCCGACGCAGAAGATGCCTGGGCAGCCGCATGCGAAATCGGCGGTCCGGTGGTGGTCAAGCCCCGCGACGGCAACCAGGGAAAAGGCGTCGCAGTCAACGTGGAAACTCGTGAACGCGTCCTGGCCGCCTATGCCGCCTCATCGGAAATCAGTGAAGATGTCATGGTCGAGCGTTATGTACCCGGTTATGATTTTCGTCTGCTGGTGGTCGGAAACCATATCGTTGCTGCTGCCCGGCGCGATCCTCCCAATGTGCTCGGTGATGACGTACACACCGTTCGCGAGCTTGTGGAACAGGTCAATAGCGACCCGCAGCGCGGCGAGGGGCATGCCACCTCGCTCACCAAGATCCGTTTCGACGATATCGCCCTGGCCACGCTCGCTTCGCAGGGCTACGACGCGGATGCTGTGCCGCCCAAGGGCGCACGTGTGTTGCTGCGCAATAATGCCAATCTGAGTACGGGCGGTTCGGCAACCGATGTGACGGATGACGTCCATCCGGATATGGCGGCACGCGCCGTGGCAGCGGCACAGATGATCGGGCTCGATATCTGCGGCATCGACATGGTGTGCGATGGCGTGCACCGTTCGCTTGAAGAGCAGGGTGGCGCCGTCATCGAAGTTAATGCCGCGCCTGGCCTGCGTATGCATATTACGCCCTCGTTCGGCAAGGGGCGGGCAGTCGGAGAGGCGATTGTTTCGAATATGTTTGCCGAGGGGGAAGATGGCCGCATACCGGTGATCGCGGTCGCCGGAACCAACGGCAAAACTACCACCGTGCGCCTGATTTCTTATCTGCTGGGACAGAAGGGCTTGCGCGTTGGCATGACCAACTCGGATGGCGTTTATATCGAGGGACGTCGTATCGATACCGGGGACTGCAGCGGTCCCAAGAGCGCCCGCACCGTGCTGCTTCATCCCGATGTCGATGCCGCAGTGCTGGAAACAGCGCGCGGCGGCGTGCTACGCGAGGGATTGGCTTTTGACCGCTGCAACGTGGCAGTGGTCACCAATATCGGCATGGGGGATCACCTTGGTCTGAGCTATATCAGCACCGTCGAAGATCTGGCCGTGGTCAAGCGGGTCATCGTCGAGAACGTCGCGCCCAATGGTGTTTCGGTTCTCAATGCAGCGGATCCCAACGTGGCACGGATGGCCGAATCCTGCCCGGGTTCGGTGATGTTTTTTACCAGCGACCCACATCATCCGGTCATGGCCACGCACCGTGCTCGCGGCCTGCGCGTGGTGTTCGTGGACGGTGGTGCCATCGTGGCTGCCGAGGGCAGCTTCGAGCATCGCATCCCCCTGGCGCAGATACCTCTCACCCGCAACGGCACTATCGGCTTCCAGGTCGAAAACGCGATGGCGGCCACGGCTGCCGGCTGGGCACTGGGTCTGGACTGGGAGATTATTCATACCGGCTTGGCCACTTTTATCAATGATGCAGCCACTGCGCCGGGTCGCTTTAATCTTTTTGATTATCGTGGCGCGACCCTGATTGCTGATTATGGACACAACCCGGATGCCATCCAGGCGCTGGTGAAAGCGATCGAACATATGCCGTCCAAGCGGCGACTGGTGGTGATCAGCGGGGCGGGCGACCGGCGCGATGAAGATATCCGCGATCAGACCCGGATTCTGGGCGAAGCCTTCGATGATGTGATTCTCTACCAGGATCAGTGCCAGCGCGGTCGTGCCGATGGTGAAGTGCTGGCGCTCCTGCGCCAGGGCCTGGAAAAAGCCAGCCGCACCAAGGCAACCGAGGAAATCCGGGGTGAATTCCTGGCCATCGACACCGCCTTGGCACGCTTGAATGCCGGAGATTTATGCCTGATTCTGATCGATGACGTGGATGCAGCGCTGGAGCATATTGCAAAGCGGGTCGCCGAAGCCTGAGCCGCTAGTTTCGCAGTAAAGGCGGCTCGCCCAGCACGCCTTTTTCTCCCGTCAGGCGCGCAATGATCACCGCCCCGCAGGAGTCACTGAATACATTGACCGATGTGCGGCACATGTCCAGTACGCGATCGACAGCCAGAATCAGGCCGATTCCCTCCAGTGGCAAACCGATGGCAGCCAGGATGATGGCGATGGCGACCAGGCTGGCGGAGGGAATGGCGGCCACGCCGATGGAAGTCACCAGCGCCATCAGCACAATGGTGAATTGCTGCACGAAACCCAGTTCGATGCCATAGGCCTGGGCTATGAATATCGCGGCCACGCATTCGTACAGGGCCGTCCCGTCCATGTTGACCGTCGCACCGAGCGGCAGCACGAAGCTGCTGGTGCGGTTGGAAACCCCGGCATTTTTTTCCACGCATTCCAGGGTGAGCGGCAGGGTGGCTGCCGAGGAACTGGTGGAAAACGCGGTCAGCAGGGCCGGTGCCATGGCGCGATAGTGGTTGATCGGACTGACCCGCCCGACAAACTTCAGCAGCAATGGCAGCACTACCAGAAAATGCACGCTCAACCCCGCCAGCACGCTGAGAAAGAACCATGCCAGTGGGACAAAGGCGGCATAGCCGGTGCTGGCCACGACCTTGGCGACCAGCCCGAATATGCCGATGGGCGCGAATTTCATCACCCAGTCGGTAATTTTCATCATCACCTGGAACAGACCCTGCCAGAAGTTGTACATGCTTTCCGCGTAGGCTTCATCGATCTTGGTCATGAAGAAGCCGAACAACAGGCTGAAGAAAATCAGCCCGAGCATCTGGCCGTCCGCCGCAGCTGCAATCACGTTGGTTGGTACCATGCGCAGAAATATTCCGACCAGGTCGCCCGTGCCTTTTCCTTCCACCTTGGCGACTACGTCGCTGGTGTCTTCAGACAGGCCGATCAGATGCTTCGCCGGTTCGCCATTCACCATGCCCGGTGCCACCAGGTTCACGATGAAGAGGCCCACCAGAATGGCAAGCAGGCTGGTGGTCATGTAATACAGCAGGGTCTTCATGCCCAGCCTGCCGAATGCGCCACCCGAGCCAATGCCGGCTATGCCGACGATAATGGACGACACCACCAGCGGCACGATCAGCATTTTCAGGGCATTCAGGAACAGGGTGCCGATAAAGTCGAAAATGGCATAAAACTTCACGCCCAGCAGTGAGCCATCGGTTCCGGACAGTGAGCCGGCAAGCACAGCCAGCAGCAGCGCAATGAGGATTTGCCAGTGCAGTTTCAGTTTTGTCATTCCTTGGTCCCTGTCATGTATCGTCCTGGTTCATAGGATTCGTACTGGGGCAGGTCTCCACTTATTTCTTCCCAATTGGCCTTCGATGTTGCAAAAATATGGGCGATAGGCCGCTCTTTGATTTCGGACTCGATGGTGCCTAGCCGCACGCGAACCTCATCTGGTCTGGATTCTGACTTGCTCATGATCGGGGAGCCACAGACCTTGCAGAAGAATTTTGTTTGCCCCGGCGTGGATTCATAAGCAGTGAGTTCATCTTGTCCGGCAAGTATCTTGAAGTCGCACGCCCTGACGATACCGTTGGTGGCAAATGCGCTCCCCTGAGCCTTGCGGCATTGAGAGCAATGGCAGTAAACGATGTTGCGAATCGGGCCATGTATCTCGAACCGCACAGTTTTGCAAAGACAGCCGCCTGCGTACATATCAATATTGCTCCCTTGCTATTTTAATGTACCTGGCATTGGCTCAGGCATCTGGCCGGGTGGCTCCGCTCAAGGTGTCAGAGTGGCCACACCCACAGGATCATCGGCACGCTGACCGCGACCACGATGACTTCCAGCAGCAGGCCCATGCGCCAGTAATCACCAAAGTGGAACCCGCCTGGTCCCAGGATCAGCGTGTTGTTCTGGTGGCCGATGGGCGTCAGGAAAGCGCAGGAAGCGCCCACCGCGATGGCCATCAGAAAGGCGTCGGCATTGACTCCGAGCTGATTCGCCGTGCTGATGGCGATCGGACACATGACTGCCGCTGTGGCGGCATTGTTCATCAGGTCCGAGAGGAACATGGTCACCACCAGCAGCGCTACCAGACCGGCAATGGCGTGCCCCTGGGCTACGTTGTCCAGTAAAAAGTGCGCGATCATGTCGGCTGCGCCGGTGGTCGCCATGGCATCGGCTACCGGCAGCATCGCACCCAGCAGCACGACGACAGGCCAATCCACCGCCGTATAGATCGAGCGCACCGGAACAATGCCAAGTGCGATAAAGGCGAGTGCCCCGGCAGCAAACGCAACCGAGGCTGGTAGCAGCCCGAGTGCGGTGGCAAGCACCGCAACGGCCATGAGCAGCGAGGCGGTGAGCGCCTGTCCCTTTTTTGGAACCCGGATGTCGCGCGTGGCCAGCGGCAAACAGCCAAAATTGGCAGCAAAACCGGACAGCGCCTCGGGTGCGCCGTGCATCAGCAGGACATCGCCTGCACGGATGCGGGCAGTTCGCAAGCGCTTGATCGAGCGTTGCCCCTGACGCGAAATGGCCAGCAAGTTGATGCCATAACGGGTGCGCAACTCGATGTCGGTGGCAGAACGATTGACCAGTGCCGCATTCGGCGTCACGACGAGTTCCTGGGTTATGGCTTCGTCTGATGCGGCTTTATCTTCACTATCCTCTTCAACGGGGGGCTTGTTCTCCTCCTCAATTTCAGCTTTTTTGCCGGATTGCGATTTGGTGTCTTCTTCCGTCTCCTGTGTTGCCGGTGTGGAAGGTACGTCCTCTTCAAGTTTGAGGCCCAGGCTGGAAAGAACTGAAGTCATGGACTCAGGTTCGACTTCGATGACCAGGATGTCGCCGGCCCGTAATGACCGGCTGAAATTCGGTGCAGAAATATGGACGTTGTGGCGCACCATGCCGATGATCTGCGCATCGGACTCTTCCAGCATTTTGTCAGCTTCTCGCAAGGTCTTGTTTTCTGCCTTGCTGCCCTCGACGATCCGCACCTCGCTGATGTAGGCGCCGGACTCAAAGCTTCCGCCATTTGCCTGTTTGCGTGTCGGCACCATGCGCCAACCGATCAGTCCCACAAAGATAATGCCGAAAACCGCAACGGCCGCGCCCACCGGTGCAAAATCGAACATGGCAAAGTTTCCCGCCCCAGTTGTCGCCCGGTAGCCCGAGACGATCAGGTTGGGCGGTGTTCCGATCAGCGTGGTCATCCCGCCCAGAATCGAGCCGAAAGCCAGCGGCATGAGAACCTTGCCCGCAGGCAGGTTCTGCTTGGCAGCCATCTGAATGGCGATGGGCATCAGCAGCGCCAGCGCGCCGACATTATTCATGAAGCCCGAAAGCAGGGCCGCCAGGCCAATGAGCGCCAGAATGCTCACTGTCGGGCCTGACGAGGCGGGGAGAAAGCGCTGTGCAAGCACATCCACCGCCCCGGAAATCTGCAGGCCGTAACCGAGAACCAGCACGCATGCCACCGTAATCACCGCCGGGTGGCCGAATCCGGCGAAGGCAACTCCGCCCGGCACCAGGCCAGCAAGCACGCAAGCAAGTAGGGCCCCCATGGCAACCATGTCATGACGCCAGCGCCCCATCAGGAACATGGCCATGGCGGCCACCAGCACACAGATAATTACAATTTGATCGCCGGTCATATGGTTCGCCTAGAAGCACTCGATATTGCGAGAAACAAACTCAGAGTATGCCTGAATGTCAGACATGCCCAATATCTCCGGTCTGAAATCTCGGGTGTTGTCATATGTCATATTAGTAATATTCTTTATTGCGTACAAATGATCGCCTTGCCAATATAACTATTCATTAATAGCTTAGGGGAAGGGGGGCATATGCACACCGAAATTTCTGGTATCCACGCGGAGCTTGGCCTCAAGCAAGGCACCATCAGGCAGGAATCATACAACGTCGTTAAAGTCCACGTTGGCGAGATGGTGTGCACTCTCCAGTTGCCAAACCAGCAGTATGAGTCACTTAAAGAACAGGGAATTGATCCATTCGAGCTATTAAATACGCTGGTTGACAGAATAGGCAAGCGAATAGACTAAATGACGCAAGTGGCAGGCTGCTTTCAACGTGCCACTTGCGAATGCAGAGTGATGCTTGGCACCTGATTAAAACTTGATCCTGCGTGGTGCGAACAACTCTCGCATAATCAATAGCCCTTGTTGAACAAAGTGCCGCTGCATTTGGGGCAAGGTGGGACATGACCTGTTTTCTTGAGATGCACTTTCTGTCCGCACGTCTGGCAGGTTAAGGTGCCGGCGGAGGTCATTTCGCCAGTTTTGTAGGTAAGCGTTTCTTTAGTTTTGTCACTCAGCGAACGGAGCGCATTACCGGTCAATTCCAGCACGGTCGCAAGGGAGGAAAGGGCGCCTGCGCTCAATCGGGCCGGGTTAAACCGCTCTTTGGCTTCTTCGCCCAGTTGCTGGGCATCGGATATGGTCTGGTCCAGGTCGCGGTTAAGGTATTGTTTCAATTCTTCCCCTTGTTCCGCGCTGAATTCGCCGAGCGCAGTCAGCTGCTCGTGGGCTTTTTCCAGTGCAACTGACATGGATTCGCGCCCACGTTCCTTTCCAGCCAGGTAGAGTTCATTGAATTTGCTGGCAAGCATATCGTACTGCCGTGCCAGTTTGTCTGTGTCTTTATCCTTGTTTTCCATGGAAAACTCCTTGAAAAGCGGCATAGGTGGCGATGCCGCAACACCCAGCAAATAATGAACTGGCCGACTATTGAGGCTTTATTGCGCCAGTCTGGAAATGAATGTAAAGACAGGCCTGTATTTGATCAAGCCCCTTTAGATTCTAACGCATAAATTTCTCCCCTTCGCAGCAAAGGGGGGCTTTTCATTTGAACAGATAAAAACGCGCTCTCGGCTCATATTCGGCCGGCAATCCAAGCAACCGGGCTACCCGCGCTATCTCCCGCTTCGTTTCAGCATCGCTGAGCATCGAGCGCAGGGTCAAGAAAGTTCCGCCATGCCTGAACAGCACAATGTCCCACCATGGCCCTTCCTGTATCGAGCCATGGCAGCCGACGGCTTCAAAATCCGTCAGTGGATAGCTCCGCCGGGCAACCTCCATGCCAAATAAAGTGCGCAGCTCGCTGGCGCCATGTCCTGAGTCGAGCCGGACAACGCGCCGGAAACCAAGCATGAATAAACCGAGCCCGACAAAACAGGCACCAATCAGCAATATCATGAGCAGCGGCCATTGCGTGCTGCGCTCAACGTTCCAGAAAGCCAGCGCACCGCCGCCGACTAAAACACAAGACACACCCAGCACGAGCCTCTCGGAACGATTGGTGCGGAACTCGATATTTAACCCGGTTGACTCCATTTTTGCCAGCTGACCCCGCTTTATCTATTCTGCTGCGATTAACTTTGATTATTTACCTGGCAAGAAGACGGCGAATAAAAAACAGTAGAACAAAACTGCCTGCAATCATAAACAGGAAGTTCCGGTAGCGATAAAACCAGCTGCCATTCGTCTTATCAATAAATTGTTGCACTTCAGCAGGAATAGGCCCTTGCCCAACGGTGATTTCCACGGATGATGGCGCCATGTTTTCCATGGTGTTGATAGAAACCCCAATGTCCGTTTCATCTTTTGCGGGAATGCTGAACGTCTTGACCTGAACAAGCTGAAGCAGTTTTTCGGAAACGGCCAACGATTCCTGAAATTTTTCGAAATCCTCTTTACTCATCAACTTTTGCAGATCGACTTTGCTGAGAGTTTTGGTAACGCCGCTCATTGTGATTGAAATCGAATTTTCCTGGTTGAACTTGGCCATGTACTGGGACTGAAAAATCGCGAAAGACGTGCCAGCCGGGACCGGCACACCTTCCGGCATGATGTCAAAAGTCGTCGTCCCGTTTCTGGATTGATCCTTTGGCGATGCAATATAGTTAACGATCACCCACACCGGTCCGAGATTCGGGTCGCTATTGAATGCCCTGGATTTGCGCGCAAAGCTCTTGGTGGTAAAGGTTTTGAAATCGGTAATGGTGAAGTTATCGATGATCCTGGTCGTACTATTGTTTTCGGCATTTACGCCAATAGCGGCAAGCACAAGGCCGAGAACCAGCAAAAGTTTGCTCAGTTTCAATGTCATGGTTTCCCTGTGTTTTTATAAATTGATATGGATGTTTTACTCACCTGGAGATATCCCCCGGGTTTATTGTCAGGCCGGAACCACAAGGAATCAACAGGTGCCAATTATTGGTTTTCAGCGGGCTTGCCGCAAGCAGTCCGAGCGTGATTCATCAATACGATTTTCCTCGTCGCGTAGCGCCATCTGTTCGCCACGCGACAAATTATTGCGGCCGGCGTTTCGTTGACGTAATTCGGTAATCTGCCGATCAGCCTGGTCGATACATTGCTTTGCACGAAGGTTGGAGGCGACCGACGGAGCAGGGACAGCGCCTCGTGCTTTCTCCTCGCATTGCCGCACCCGCTCGACAGCTGCTTGCATCGCGGCGTCGACCGGAATCATGAACTGCTGCTGTGCCTTGAGGTCGCGTCCTGGTGGATTCGCTCTTGCTTTGCGTTCGGCATCCAGCCCGATCCGCGCGATTTCGGATTTGTACTCCTCGAGACAGGCCGGATTGTCGGCGGCAAATGAGATCGGTGCGAATCCGAGCAGGACAATGATCGGAAGAGTGGTACAGAATCTCATCATGAATTCTCCATGATCTAATATTTGAGGTAACCAGCAGCCGGAGCGGCTAAGCCGAATAGGGAACCCAAATCGCAGCTTTGGGCTGCCCGGCTGACCGATGGAGTGGGCGGCAGTAAGATACAGGGGACACCCATTAGCCGTTCCTATTGTCGGTATTTGACGTTGGCATGCCAAAAGCCTGGCCCTTGACTATTGGCTTGACTTTCATGCGTTCGAACCAGTTTTCGTTGTCCCATTCAGCTCCCCCTCCTTTGGCATTGTAGTTAACAGTCAATTCCTCTCCCTCATTGATGTCCCTGACAGATATGAAGCGAAGGAGCGAATGCTGGCTGTCTGCAACCAGTCAGGATTCGGAACCACCCCGATCATTGCCGGAAAACTGCTCCACTGCCAATCACCCACATCGTTGACCATTCCTGCGCGCACAGGATTCAGCACCACGTAGCGAGACAGGTCCAGCAGATAGCTGTCTTTCTCCACCAGAATTGCCTTGTGCCGTCCCTGGAAGACATGACCCACGCGCCCATGCACCCGGTTCACGAATTGCGTATAAACTCCATTGAGTTGCCGCATGCCTTTAGCCAGATTGCCCTCTGGCGTTTCGAGGACCAAATGGTAATGATTGGTCATCAGGCAATACGCATGACAAATCCAGTTAAACCGAGCGCAAACTTGGGCAAACAAAGCCAGCCAAGCCTCGCGGTCGGTCTCGGAAAAACAAATATCCTCGCGTCGGTCACCCCGAGATGTGACGTGGTACAGCCCGCCGGATAGTTCTATGTGTAGAGGTCTTGCCATGGTGCATGTGCTTTAAGCTATCAAATTAACTGCGCCCTTTGGGTCGCACTCACTTGCAATAATTCGGGTCGCGGAACTCGAAATCGCAGACGCAATGCGAATCGTGGGAGTAATCCTGCCAGCCCGTCACCTGTACCTCCACGATTTGCGCGAACATGTCAACCGCCATGTCAAAGGCAAACATGATGCCGGCGTTCTTGACGTCCTCGCCGACATCCTTGAAGTTGGTGACCACCTCTTTCACCACACCACCAACGGCTTTGATACCGATCACGCTGTAGCCCGCAATCTTGGTGCTCGACGCCTTGTCGATCACGTCGCCCGCGTAGGTCAGCATTTCCAGCATCGGGCCCACCCACGAGCGCCCGCCCACGTAGTAGGACATGGCGGCGCGGATGACATAGGCACTCGTCTTGATGATCCGCTGCTTGGTGGACTTCCAGGCGTTCTGGGTCCAATGAATATTCCAGTAATCGCCGACCTGGTTGTGGATGATCCATTCGCTCATACACACCCGGTTGCCGCGCCCAAACTTGCTGGTGCAAGCGGCATACTTGGTGTTGGTGCAGTTCCAGTAAAAGTCGCCGATCCGTACATGGTCCAGCCCTTGCGTCAGGTTCTGCGGAGATGTACCGCACTGACCCCCGGTAGCAGCGCGCAAGGCGATCCGCTGGTAAGGCGTGACTACCGAAAAGCCTTGCGACGCTCCGGCAGCAGCGCCAATCAGGGGCTCCAGTTCTATCGGACCCGAGGCCGTTGCACAGGCCAGCGTGTCACCTACCTGCAACACCTTGCCGGAAACGTCGTGCAGGCAGGTGGTGCCGAATTCACCCACCATGCCATCGGCGGCATCCATGGCTGGGCTGTAGGTCTGTAGCATATAGGTGGGGGGGGCCAAGCCTTGCAACTGCGCGGGTGTCAACCCGGCCTGGAGCATGCTCGGGGTAGCCTCCCATGCGTCCACGTCGCGCAGGCAGTCGGCATCATTGACTGATCGCGCCAAGCCCGAGATCAGGCCCAGGGTCTGGTTGGCTAGCTCTGGTGCAGGCACGAACGACACCATCAGGTCAGACGAGGGAATGTCCAGCGCCTGGATGTTGCCGATCAACTGGCTGAACAGAGCCAGGTTATCTGCAGCCATGGCTGCCTGTGCCTGAGTCAGGTAGCCCTTGCCGGGCTCAATGACGCCCGCGTGCAGCAGCGCCAGGTCGGCCACGTAGAAATGCGCCGTCAGGCCGATCTGGTATTTCCATTGGGCTGCACCGGGCGGCACGAACATGGCGTCAGACTGCTGCGCGTACTGCGCCATACTGGCCGTGTCGGCCAGCAGGCGCGAGCAGCCGGGCAGCGGGTTGCTGGGCGCAGGCAACTGCATGGCGGGCAGCGTCATGGTTACAGTTACCAGCGTCTGCGCCGACTCATAGCTGCCATCGCCGTCCTCGTCCGAGCGCTCGCCGCTCGACAGCGATATGGCATCAATGCGCAGACCCTGCAAGGTGTCAGCACTGCTGGTGTCCACTGCCACCCACTGGGGGTGGCTTTGCACCATGGTGCGCAGCGCGGCGCGGGTCTCGGTCTGGCCGAACAGGCGGCTGTAGTAGGCGGCCAACCCGGCTTCGGCCTGCGCCATGGCGGGCTTACCCAGTTTTACTTCCAGGTCATCACGCCCCAGGCCGAACGACCACACGGGCGCATCCGCCGTGCCCTTGATTGTGGTGGCCTGCGCCTCCATGCGCACCGTGCGCACGGAGGTTGGCAAAGCGGCGGTGGGCGAGGTGCGCAGTGCATAGTGTTGCGAAGGCACAAACCGCAGGCTGCGGGGCGCTGCTGCATCGGGGATGAGGTCTTGCACCCTGGCGCTGGCCGGAATGTGCATGTCGGCGGGTGGTGCCGGGTTGTCTGACCCCATGCAGCCCGCTAAGGAAAATGCAGTGGCGGCCAGCAGACCAGCACACCGAAGCCTGAGCCTTGCCTGCGCGGCAGAAAAAATAGACCGATTCATACTCAACCTTTCAAGCGATAAGGGATAGACCTCATTATTACCATTCATACATCGTTGTTGACCGAGAAAAACGTGGTCTGTCCCCATGGTTCTCTAGGAGCTGCAATGCCACAATAAGCCGTGGCCAGACGGCAGTTGCGACGAGAGAAGCTGCCGCCACGCCGAAGCCGAAGCCCCACACCCGCTCTCGCCACTTAGGGCCAGGCGCTTTGATTTGGGCGATCAATTCGGCAACCTGCCGGTGAAGTGCTCGGATTAACTCATGGCTCTCAAGACGTGATTCCGGGAGTGCCTCATGCGCCCCCTCAGCGCGCGCAAACTCCACTTCCATTTTGTGCTGCCTATCTTCTTCCCACTTTTCAGCCATGCGACTCAAGATGCGTGCTCCTCGTAGTGAAAGGCCCAACGTAGAGCTAACCGGCACTGCGCGGCTTTATCGCGCAGCGTCCAGCGACCGAAGGGAGCGAGGTTGAGCGCCATGTTAGAACACAACTGCATAGAGGCCGGACAGTTCTGGCCACCAACGAACCGCTGCACCAACCACACCGAGAAGTGCAACGATCACGGCAGAAAACTGACGAATGAACAACCAAGCGCGCTGCCACCCCATTGCCGCTGGAACAAGGATCTCGTGCAGACCTTCCGATGCCAAAGGCCCCTTTATCAAGTACTTCAGATCGTCTTGCGGAATTGACCAACCTCCTTGAAGTTCGTATTTCATAGGAAATCCCTTTATGGGGGTGTTGTCGTGGTCAATTGGAAAGTGGTAACAATTAAATTCGTTTAAGCACCACTTGTGTTTCGCCCAGTGGTACAGGGCAAATACAGAATAGCGTTTCTTCCAGAATACGTTCTTTAGTGTTTGCCAGAGTGACAAAGGCTTACGCCGTACTTCTTTTGTGGCACCGTCCAAATACCAAGAAGCCTCAAACTCGGCAACGAGTTTTTCAATGGTTCGAAGGTGATCAGGTGTCTGAGGTCGGTTGGCAATAGTGGAGTCCAACGGGTTAAGCAGCGAGCAGATTTTCATAGTATCGCTGCGTGAATACGGCAGGTGACAGGTAGCCCAGCCGAGCCTGTTTCCGCTGCCGGTTGTAGAAGATCTCGATGTACT
>JAHJGO010000019.1 GCA_018824405.1 Gammaproteobacteria bacterium | reverse complement strand
GTAAATTTGGTATCGTTCGTCTTGGGTCAGATGTGTGTAGTTCATTGGGCAACTTCGACTTGGCGGTTGATGAGCAAAATGCTTCCGCATTCTGACCCATCTCCTCGTTAATCAAAATTGCACTTCAAACTTGAATCCGCGGTATTCGATTATGAATGCCCAAGGCGTTTTCCCCAAATGGATTTGCGTGTTTTCGATACCGTTGTGCAGTTCGGAAAGGAATCCTGGCTAATATAAAATGGCTTGAAAAAACTGTGTATTTATGGTAGAAAGTAAACCGTGCTGGTCAGAGAAGTTCTGGTCAGGTAACACCTAAAATTTAAGGGCAAACCCATCGAAAGGTGGGGACGCAAAGTTTCCGGTCTAAGGGGCAGATGTCCTAGGATAGCGGGGTTGCTGGGTGAGAATTAATCGTGGTGCGTCGCGCTGCGCTTTCACAATCCTCTCCTCGTTTCATCCCCATTCGACCGTTTCAGCTTGGCGTCAACGCAGGACAAATTGCAGGCTGTTTTGCAATGGTGTTTGCCCGTTCTGTCAGGAGACGGAATAATGAACAATGCCTCGCAAAAAAATGTCGTTATGATGAGCCAGTTCGACCGGCCCCGCGCGGTGCCGGGCACATCCATGTCAGTGTTGAACGACTGCCGGGATATGGCTGCATCTCGACTGGCGCAGGCCTTATCCAAGTTGATGGACAAGGCGGTGGATGAACTCTTCGAGCTTTCCGAACAGACGACGCACTATGAGATGCGCAATCTGTACATGGAAGCCATGAGTGTCGCTCGCGAGCAGCGTGGCACCATTGAGACGGGATTCAAGCAGGCCTTTATACAGGGCTTCAATCAGGAAACGCGCCGTGAAAAGCGCTCACAGCAGCTTTCTCTTAACTCCTCAGAACTAAGCCTGGTTGAACCGGACGATCTCGAGGAATCTCTGGCGTCGATCAATATTGCGAACAGTATTCATGGCGATTGCGCCGAGGAATTGTTCGGTATCGAGAAGCGTATGGGAATGCTGCTGAACGATCCGGATTTGTTGCATTCGAATAATCCGCTTGGTCCGGAGGTGGTTGGCAACGCCTTCATGAAATCACTGAAGACGCTAGATTGCACAGTCAAAGTCAAGCTGCTGCTGGTGAATTTGTTCAACAGGCATATGCCGCGTCACGCAAAAGGGATTTATCAGGAAATCAACCAGCTTCTGGTGGATAAGGGCGTGTTGACCAAGATTCGCGCGGGAATGAAAAAGCAGACCGTTGCAAGTGCGGCTGCTGAATCTGATGTTGCTGAGGACGACGTTGCGTCAGCACCATCTCCGACCGGTGCTGGCGGGTTGTTTGCGGCACTGCAGCAACTCCTGACTCGCGGGATGGGGGGTGCGGGCCAAGGTGCTGCTGGAAATTCTGGCGTCGGCCTTAACGCTGGCACGGCTGCCGCATCGGCAACTCACTTGGCGAGTGGTGGCGCGATGCAAACCGCTGTTCCAGCGCAAAGCATGGCCGTGGTAAGTTCGCTGACGCAACTGCAACATGGCAACCTGGAGGGGATGGCTGGCACTGGCAGTACGCTGAACGCAGCGGCACTGGCGAATGGACAGGTCAATGTGCTGCACGAAATCAAGGCCAGCCCGGTGGCTGGCACCATGGGGCATGTGGATGCCATGACCCTGGATATCGTCGCCATGCTGTTCGACTATATCCTGGATGACCGGCGTATTCCGGATGCGATGAAGGCGCTTATTGGCAGACTTCAGATTCCGGTGCTCAAAGTGGCCATGCTGGACAAGACCTTTTTTTCACAGAAATCCCACCCTGGCAGGAAACTGCTGGATCGGTTGGCAGAGGTCTCAATTGGCTGGGATGAAACCGAGGGACACGAATGTGGCCTTTATCAGTCGGTTGATGAACTGATTCAGCGCATCCTGAACGAATTTGATGACAAAGTCGGGATTTTTGCCGAGGTTCTGGAGAATCTCGAAACCTATCTCGCCGAGGAGAAAAAACGCACCGACGAACGCACCGGGTTGAGCGCCCAGGTCGTCCATCACCGGGAGCAGGAGGAGATTTCGCGCATCATGGCGCATGATGAAGCTCGGCGCCGTATCCATACTCCGCATTTGCCCGAAGTGATCAGGAGTTTTCTGGTGGGATGCTGGGAAACCGTTCTTGCCGCAGCCTACACCAAAGCCGGGGAGGATGGCGCTTCCTGGAATCAGGCCATTGCCACCATGGATGAACTGGTCTGGAGTGTGGAGCCCAAATGTGTGCCGGAAGACCGCAAGAAACTGGTTGCCCTGTTGCCCGGCCTGCTTAAGCGTTTGCAGGATGGCATGGCGCTGGCAGGCATGCTGGAAACTGAGCGCGACCAGTTTTTTTCACACCTGGTGAGTTGTCATGCCATGGTGATCAAGGCAGGCCTGCATGCCGTTGAGCAGGAGGATCTGCATCAGGCTGAATTTGTGGAGCAGGAAATTGCCGCAGAGGAAGCGGCTGAATTGGCACGTCAGAACGCAGAGCCAGTAGATTTTGCCGAAATTGCACTGCCGCAGGAACGCATCGAGCCCGACCCTGTATTCATGCAGACCTTGGTCGACGATGTCGAGTCAGAAGCCGGCTGGCAAACCTTCACGATCGGGGGGGCGAATTGGCAAAGTGAGCCTGCCGCGGTATCCGATGATTTTGATGCTATGGTCAAGCGCATCAAACGCGGAACATGGATTGAAATCGAGCAGGATAATGGGACTTCCACCCGCGTCAAACTGGCCTGGGTCAGCCCTCTCAAGGGGCTTTTGCTGTTTACCAATCGCCTGGGCGAAAGGGCCGTTTCCATCACACCTGAAGGGCTGGCCGAAAAATTCCGCAACGGGATGGCGCAAGTGATTGATGATATTGCGCTGGTTGACCGTGCCGTGAATAACCTCATGGAACGTCTCAAGCAGACCTCGGTCGAGACGGACTGAGCTGGCGTTTACAATCCCCCCTGTTTGCTGCATGCTTTGACGGGAGGCCGAGGCCTCCCGGAAGCCGCCAAAAAGTGAGGGGTTCATGCTGGGAAAATATCTGAAATTTCTCAAAACCGGTCAGGATGCCGGGACTGAAAGTCGCGCCTCTGACTCCGAGTCTGATTTATCCGTCGTGCCAGATTCGCCTAAGAGTTTTTCCTCCCGCAGTGTTTCCTGCAGGGAGGACGTGCCTGGCCAGGATCAGTCCAGTGTTGCCGGGGAAAAATGGCAGCTTTTTCTTGGACGCCAGCCCATACTCGATGCCTCCGGCCAGTTTATCGGTTATGAACTGAAACTTCAGGATCGGAATTTCCTCTCCGATGTTGGCGACAATGAGTCGCTTCGCCAGGTGCAGGATGAATTGCTGGTGGTTAGCGTGATAGATCTGGATTTCCAGAAGGCGCTTGGGAGCAGGCTGGTTTTTATCCAGGTGTCCCCCGGTATGCTGGATAACCCGATCATTGAATCCTTGCCGAAACAGAAAGTGGTGGTTGGAATACGCCTGACAGAGGCAAGCAACGATCTGCTCTTGCAGCGTTGCAGTGAGCTTGTTGCACTTGGCATTCCGCTGGCACTGGAAGATTTCGAATGCCGACCGGAATACGTCCCTTTTCTTGCCATCTGTTCCTGGGTGAAGCTGAATACCGCGCGTTATGATGCACTGGCGCTCAGCCAGCAGATAAGCGCAATTCTGGGTGCAGGCAAGCCACGCCTTATCGCTCAGAATGTCGAGTCGGATGATGCATTCGAAGCATATCGCGCACTGGCATTCGATTTTTTTCAGGGCGCATATTTCTCTCGTCTTAGGCCTGATGCCCCGCAACGGCTCGATAACGACCGTATGCGTGTGATGGAAATGCTCAATCTGGTTATGAACCATGCCGAGCTTTCAGTGCTGGAAGACAAGGTTAAGCGAGACCCCGGGCTTTCTTTCAAATTGCTTAGCTATATCAACTCACCGGCGAATGGGTTGCAACAAACCATCCGCTCTATCGGACATGGGCTGACCCTGCTTGGCTATGACCAGTTGTACCGCTGGCTGACGCTGCTACTGTTTACTAGTGGAACAATGGACGCGCGCAGCCGGACCTTGTTCAAAAATGCACTGGTAAGGGCGCGTTTTACTGAGACTCTGGGGCAAAGCCGATTCGAACCCGCCGAGCGCGGTGGCTTGTTCATTGTGGGTATTTTTTCCCTTCTGGATGCGATGCTCAATGTGCCGATGGCACAGGTTGTATCCCGCCTCAACTTGCCGGACCCGGTAGTAGAGGCCCTGCAGCACCGCACCGGCATCTACGCCCCCTATCTGAAACTTGCCATTGCGTGCGAAAACTTTGATCAGGATGCCATTGCGCGTTACGCTGCGGCATGCGAATTAGCTGCAGAAGAAGTGAATGTGACCCATGTCAAAGCCCTGATCTGGGGCGAGGAAGTGGATGGCTGAACGGATTATGGAAAAAAGAAAATGCTGATGACTGACGCCAATCTGCTTGGCATGGCTGCTGGAACCCTGACCACCGTAGCCTTTGTGCCACAAGTTCTAAAAACCTGGCGCTCCAAATCTGCCGGGGATGTTTCCTACGGGATGTTCCTGATTTTCAGCAGTGGCGTATTCCTGTGGCTGCTGTACGGACTAGCCATCGGCGCCACGCCGATTGTGGTCGCCAATGCTGTGACGCTGGTGCTGGCACTCACCATGCTGGTGCTCAAACGCCTTTATCGCTAGAAAATCTGGCGCCCCGAAGACGAATCGAACGTCCGACCTACCCCTTAGGAGGGGGTTGCTCTATCCACTGAGCTACCGGGGCGAAGGCGTGATTTTACGCTAAAAAACTGACGCATGGAAAAGCCAGGTGAAGGGGCGGCAAAAGCAAGGCGGGAAAGCAGGGCTGGATTTGCGATATGCTTCAGCGCTAGCCTGTGTTGGTCCGGGTGGCTTGATATGGCTGATTTTTCAGCCATTGCTCGAATTCCGCAGCCGGCATGGGTCTGGCGAAATAATTTCCCTGCAGGCTATCTGCGCCCAGTTCGCGCAGTTTGCTGGCGGCTTCAGCTGTTTCCACCCCCTCGGCCACAATTTCCAGATTAAGTGCGCGAGCCAGGTTGATGATGGCCTGTGTCATGGAGAGACCATTTGCCTCGTGCAGCCGCCGAACAAAGGAAATGTCGATCTTTAGTTCGTCCACATGCATTTCGTGGAGCTGAGAGAGGGATGAGTAACCGGTGCCAAAATCATCAATGGCAATGCGAAAACCGGCCTGTTTCAGATCCTGCAGACGAGTTGCAGCTTGATCTACATCCAGCAGAGCAAGGCTTTCCGTGATTTCAAGGATGATCTGTGCCGGCGAGATTTGGTGTTTTGCGACCTCTTCAATGAGGCGTTCGCTGAAGTTGGTGGTAAACAGTTGGCGCTTTGAGACATTGATCGCCATAGTGAGGTTCAGGCCGGATTCCTTCCAGCGTTTTGCGGCAGAGAGACTTGCGAGCAGGATCTGATGCCCGATTTCGTGGATCAGCCCAAGATTTTCGGCTATCGGGATGAAGGTGGCGGGGCTAATCCAGCCCTGTTCGTCGTCATGCCAGCGCGCCAGCACTTCCACACCGGTGCAGCACCCGCTGTTCGCCGAGATGACCGGCTGAAACCAGGCCTGTATCTGCCGGGAATTGATGGCGCTGGCGAGACGGTTCTGGATATAGAGTTCTCGCTTGTCGATCCCCTTGGTGGTCATATCGGTGAAGAAACAGATCTGATTGCGTCCCTGTGCCTTGGCAAAGAACATGGCACGATCAGCCTGAGAGAACAGGGTTTCGGTATCTTCTCCATCATCGGGATACAAGGCGACGCCCATGCTGAATGTCACCGTTAACTCTGTATCTTCAAGCTGTAAGGGGGGTTGCACCGCTTCGCAGACCTTCAAGGCGATTTCGCGGACATCCTGTGCCGAGTTCATGGCAGGTAGCAGCAGCACGAACTCATCCCCACCCCAGCGCGCCACAGTGTCCCCTTCCCGCAACTGGCGCTTGAGGCGTTCGGCAATAGCCAGAAGAAGCTTGTCCCCAGAATTATGGCCGAGCGTGTCATTGACGTTCTTGAAATGGTCCAGATCGATGAAGCAGATGCCAACTATTAGCTGAGTGCGTGATGCTTGGCGCAAGGAAACCTTGATGCGGTCTTCCAGCAGCATTCGATTGGGCAGGCCAGTGAGGGCATCGTGCAATGCCATGTGGGTGATCTGTTTTTCATGCTGGTGGATTTGAGTGATGTCACGCAGTACGCCGCGTATGCCGGCTACCTTGCCAGCCTCGTCGTGAAAGCAGACAAAGCGGCACTCCATCCATGGTTCATGGAGGCCGCTCTCCGTATCCAGGCGCAGGCGCAGCTCGGCATAATTTTTCTCTCCGCTGGATAATGCCTGGCATTGTGCTTGCAGGAGTTCACGGTCATCACTGTGAATATACTCGTAAAGTTTTTTTCCGGGCGCGTCATCGGAGTGGGAGAGTTTTGTCCAGCCTGCACTGGCGTGCAGAATTACCCCGTCACAACTCAGTTCCAGTACGGCTTCTTCGAGCATGGAAAGAGTTTCCAGATAGGCTTTCTGCTCGAGGTTGCGGCTTTCAATCTCGTGCATGAGCTTTTTCATGGCATCTGCCAGATCGGAAATCTCGTCCGGTTGGGCGCCTGCTATGTGGAGTTGCTCACTGACCCGCGAAGCCAGGCCGGCCTGGGTGTAATCCTTGGCAGCCATTTCCAGATGTTCCACACGCCTGATAGTGCGTGTCAGCCACCTGCCCAGGCCGAGCCAGATCAGGCTGGTGATGATCAGTACAGAAAAAAGCTGGCGCAGCAAAAACTCCTTCAACGGGTAGATAACATGAAGCTCGCGTTGCACGATAAGTGTTGGCCGAATGCCGCTGCCGGGCCATGGAATATCGGTCTGGATCAGCAGCAGCCCCGAGGGCGTATGTGCTTCTTTAATTCCAGGTTGGATCAATTTTGGATTGTCGCCATTGGACGTGGCTAGAATCTGATCATGGTAGTAAAGGTGGAGATGTGTTTCAGGTGCAGCCATGGCACTCATGGCTGCATTGTTAACGGTTTTTAGCAGCAGCAGCACGCCTTGCCCCTCGGCGCCAAGCCAGATGGGGAGGCGATAAATACGGTAAAACTCGCGGGCTTCCTCAGAATAATGCCAGTTGGCGGAAGGCAGGATGGGGTTGTCTTGTATCTTGTGAGCTTCAGGGCCGTAGTGAAACAGGGTCTGGCCTGAATTATGCAGGATCAGCAGGTTGGCAAAATGGGTGAATTCCGACTGGGCATTGAGGAAAGCATTGAATTTTGGCCAGCGCACTTCATTTCTGTCTTCCAGAATGCGCGAAAACTCGATGCGTTCTTTCATTTGTACGGCATCCCCCTGCCAGCGCTCTTCTACCCGCGGCAGTTCCTTTTCATAGAACTGGTGGATGGTGGTGCGCTTCTGCATGATCTCCAGCTCACCTTGGGAACGATGGCTGTTGGCGGCCAGAATGGTGATGACGACCGCTACAAACAGACCAAGCAGCAGTAGACGTGCCAATGCCTGCTCGCGTAAAGTGCCTCGTCCCCGTAGCAGCTTGGAAATGGACTTCGAAATCAGCTGGACTATGGCTTGACTCCCGAAAACTGGGCGGCTATCAGGGTGTTAATGTCGAAGCTGGCTTCTGTGAGGATGCCTGCGGCGCGCATGAATAGTGCCGTAGCCTCGATCTGGCGGCGAGAGAAGCGGACATCTCTTGCGTACATGCCGGGATGTCGACTCAGTACGTTGATAAGCTCGTTTTTTTCGTCCTTGTCCTGGAGGTCGAGGCGATTGATGATTTCCTTGGCGCCTGCCTTGGCCATCCATTGTAGAGACTGATTCAGCATGCGCACCATGGTCTCGGCGCGTTGCGCGTCTTGCGCCAGATTTTCGGCAGAGGTGGTGAGTGATGCGCGCAAATGTCCCGCGCCAGGAATCTTGGCCATTACCTTGGGGTCGCTAAAATCGCTGAGCAAAAAACCGACTTTTTTTCGTGTCAGGCCGCTCATGAATGGCTCTTCACAAAATACGGCGTCAACCGTTCCGCTGCTAAGCGCACCAAATTGCCCATCCCAGTTTTGAGCCGTGGGCACCCAGCGCACCTCATGAGCTTGTATGCCATTGGCGGTCAGAAATGTCTCCATCAAATGTTGCAGATAGGTTTTACTGGTGGCGTTACCGATTGAAACGCCAATCGAGCGGCCCTTAAGGTCGGACACGCTTTTGATTTGTTGGCTTAATTCGTTTCTCGCTATGATTCCAAAGGGTGGGACCTCACCGTTAAGTGGGGCCAGGGCCTGGACTTTTTCCCTTTGTTATTAAAGGCATGCAGAACCATGAAGGCTTGAGCAGAAAAATGCGCATTGCCAGCCAACATGTCTTCCAGTGCGCGTACCCCGCTGGGAAAGTAACGTGTAACCATTTGTACGTTGAAGCTGCGATCAATACCCAGAATGGGGATCAGTTCCAGTGGGAGAAATGGCAGCGAGCGGGGGCCGGGAAGGTTGATGCGTATCGGTGTTAGAGCGTCACTGGCTGTGGCTCTTCCACCCAGCGTTGCCAGCGGCAGGGCTGATAGTATTTTCAGGACGTTTCTGCGCGATGGGTTCATGGCTTCTCTAATGCGCTAATCCACGCCGTTGACGGAGGAATGAACAACTGCGGCTATGTTAAACTTACAGTTATTGTAATGACAACGGGCTTAGGCGTCTCGGGGTTTTTTAAGGAAAGATCATGGCTTTATCAACAGAACAGAATAAAAAGCTCGAACTAGCACTGAAAACACGTTATCAGCAATTGATCAATGAAGTACGTCAGGAACTCGGGCAGGAAGGTGAGCAGCATTTTGCCGATTTTGCCGCAGCGGGGGGGTCAGATCAGGGAGATGAGTCGGTTGCCGATGCGCTGGCGGACATTGCTGCGGCACGGGTGGATCGGCAGGTGAATGAAATGCGCGCCATCGAGTCGGCACGCAAGCAGATCAGGGCTGGCGAGTATGGTATTTGCGGCGACTGCGAAGAAGATATCCGCTTCGAGCGCTTGCTGGCGTATCCGACAGCCGTGCGTTGCGTCAGTTGCCAGCAGAAGCATGAAAAAACGCACGCCAGCGAAAATACCCCTTCGATCTAAATATGCCATTAATCCAACTCGATAAAATATCTCTCGCCTTCGGGCATGTACCCCTGCTCGACCATGCCGATCTGGTGCTGGAGCCCGGTGAACGGGTCGGCCTGATCGGTCGCAACGGCACCGGCAAATCCAGCCTGCTCAAGGTCATCGCTGGTACGGCGCAACCTGATGATGGCCGGGTGTGGCGCGCACCGGGGATGAGACTGGCCTACGTTCCACAGGAACCTGAACTCGACCCCGAACATACGGTGTTCGAAGCCGTGGCGGAGGGCCTGGGTGCCGCGCATCAGTTTTTGCTCGACTATCACGAGGTCACCCATGCCATGGGTGACCCGGATGCCGACATGGATGCCCTGCTGGCGCGCATGCACGACTTGCAGGTGGAGCTGGAAGCGCACGATGGCTGGAACATGAAGGCCCGGGTGGAGGCCACCATGAGCCGCCTTTCCCTGCCCGAAGATGTCAAGATCGGCGCCTTGTCCGGTGGCCAGAAAAAACGCGTGGCGCTGGCGCAGGCACTGGTGATGGCGCCCGACATGCTATTGCTGGACGAGCCTACCAACCACCTGGATCTGTCCGCAATCGAATGGCTCGAAGGCCTGCTCAACGAATTTACCGGCAGCGTGCTGTTGATCACCCACGACCGGCGCTTTCTCGACAATGTGGCGACGCGCATCGTCGAACTGGATCGCGGTTTGCTGGTGGGTTTCGACGGCAATTTCTCTGCCTACCAGATCAAGAAGCAGGAATTGCTCGAAATCGAAGCGGTGCATAACGAGAAATTCGACAAGGTGCTGGCCCAGGAAGAAGTCTGGATTCGCAAAGGTATCCAGGCACGCCGTACCCGCAATGAAGGCCGCGTGCTGCGACTCGAGGCCTTGCGCCGCGAGCGTGCCGCGCGCCGCGAGCGTAGCGGCACGGTCAACCTCAACGTCGATCAGGGCGAGCGCTCGGGCAAGCTGGTGGCGGAACTGGAAAACGTCAGTAAATCCTACGGCGACAAAGCCATCATTCGGGACTTTACCGGTCGCGTGATTCGCGGTGACAAGATCGGTCTGGTCGGCCCCAACGGCGCGGGAAAAAGCACCCTGCTCAAGCTCATTCTGGGTGAATTGCAGCCGGACAGCGGCACGGTCAAGCTGGGCACCAAGATGGCCGTAGCCTATTTCGACCAGTTCCGCACCCAGCTCGACGAGGAAGCCACGCTGGCCGACACTATCAGCAAGGGTAGCGATTTCATCGAAATTGGCGGCGAACGCAAACATGTCATCAGCTACCTGGAAGATTTTCTTTTTGCCCCGCAGCGTGCCCGTTCCCCGGTGAAATCCCTGTCCGGCGGCGAGCGCAACCGCTTGTTGCTGGCGCGCCTGTTTACCCGCCCGGCTAACGTGCTGGTGCTGGACGAGCCGACCAACGATCTCGACATCGAAACCCTGGAGTTGCTCGAATCGCTGTTGCAGGAGTACAACGGCACGGTACTGCTGGTTTCCCACGACCGGACTTTCCTCGACAACGTGGTGACCCAGGTAATCGCCTTTGAGGGCGATGGGCATTTGCAGGAATATGCGGGTGGTTACGACGACTACGTGCGGACAAAAAAGATGCGTGAAGCCCAGGCACAGGTGAAGCCAGAGGCGCAGCAAAAAACTGCGCCCAAGCCAGCCAAGCCTGCCGCGCGAGTAAAACTGAGTTTTAATGAAAACCGCGAGCTGGAAACCTTGCCCGGCAAGATCGAAGCGCTGGAGCAGGAACAGGAACAAATCGGGATCAAGCTGGCCGACGCCGACATCTATCGCAGTGATCCATCCGGGGCCAAGCGTTTGCAGGAGCGGGTCAGCGTGATAGAGGAAGAACTGCTTGCAGCGCTGGCGCGCTGGGAAAGTCTGGAGGCGAAGCAGAGGGGTTAGGGAAGCGCTGATTTATTCCTTTGTCCTGTCATTGCGAGCGTAGCGAAGCAATCTCGCTTTAGAAAATCAATAAGTTACAGATTGCTTCGTCGCTTTGCTCCTCGTATACGATTCCACACGAACTTCAGTTCGTAGTGGATCGGAATCCCCTTGTGGGGCAATGACGGATAAATCAGCGTTACCTTTTAGCTATTGACGCATGGAGTAAAGACAGCGCACAATCTGGTCAGTTTATCTAACCAGTTCGGTGCGAGGATGTCATGCATTCAACCCAGTGGCAACTTCAGGATGCCAAGGCCCGATTCAGTGAGGTTGTGGAGGCTGCGATGCGCGGCGAACCTCAACATATCACTCGCCGTGGCAAAGACGCAGTGGTAGTTCTTTCGGAACAGGCTTTCGAGGCGCTGCAACACAGTGCGCAGGCCGCTGCGCCGGGCTTTGTCGCCCATCTGCTTGCTGTGCCGAAGGATGACGGGGCATTCGATCGGCTTTCCCTGACGCCACGAGAAGTGGATTTCTCGTGATTCTGCTCGACACAGTCGTGCTTTCCGAATTACGCAAAACGCGCCCTTCATCCCAAGTTATAACCTGGTTGACAGGTTTTCGGGACAGCGACCTGTTTCTGAGCGTGGTCAGTCTGGGCGAGATCGAACGAGGGATCGAGAAGAAGCGACACACTGATCCGGCTTTTTCCGCTGCGCTGACCCGTTGGCTGGAGGATTTGCTGCGTCTCTATGGAGATCGTGTTTTACCCGTCACACCCGCTATCGTCCGACGCTGGGGCAGCCTTTCTGCGCAACACGGCTACGATGGTGCCGACTTGCTTATTGCTGCAACGGGCCTGATTCACGGCTTGCAGGTTGCAACGCGGAACGTGCGCCACTTTGTGCCTCTGGGTGTTTCAGTCGTAAACCCGTTTGAATAGCGTTAACACGCCCTAAAACGTAACTCACGTCATGCCATCCGAATTCGATCTGATCCGCCAGTATTTTACGCGCCCCACCCCGAGCGCCTTGCTGGGTGTGGGAGACGATGCCGCCTTGCTGCAAGTCTCGCCGGGCATGGAACTGGCCGTGTCGGTGGACATGCTGGTGGAAGGGCGGCATTTTGCGCCCCAGGATGGCCCCGGCACAGTGGGGCACAAATCTCTTGCAGTGAATCTCTCCGACATGGCCGCAATGGGCGCAAAACCGCGCTGGGCGACGCTGGCGCTGGCCTTGCCGGCTGCCGACGAAAAATGGCTGCGCGGTTTTGCCGGCGGGTTTTTCGGGCTGGCGGGCAAGTTCGGCGTCGACTTGGTCGGCGGCGATACGACGCGCGGGCCGCTCAATATCTGCATCCAGATCATGGGCGAGGTGCCGGCCGGACAGGCGCTGCGTCGTGATGGCGCAAAAGTCGGCGATGAAATCTGGGTTAGCGGCGCGCTGGGGACAGCCGCGCTGGCGCTGGCTTTTCGCCAGGGTAGGGTGGAACTGGAACAGATGGAAGCTGCCGCCTGCCTGCCCGCGCTTTATGTGCCGCAGCCGCGCGTGGAACTGGGATTGTCGCTGCGCGGCATTGCTTCGGCCGCAATCGATGTTTCAGACGGCCTGCTGGCCGATCTGGGGCATATTCTTGAGCAATCCGGAGTTGGTGCAGAGATCCATTTCGAGGCCTTGCCCCTGCATGACGTCACGCGCCGTCATATTGGCTCCCTCTCTCCTGGCTCTCTCCCTCGGGCAGGAGAGAGGGACGCAGACTCGCTACGCGAGGCTCAGGTAATAGTTGCGAAAAATTGCGTGCTGGCTGGTGGCGATGATTATGAGTTGTGCTTTGCCGCGCCCGCTGCACGCCATGCTGAGTTGCTCGCCCTGGCGCAAAAACTGGCGCTGCCGCTGACCTGCATCGGTCGTATTGTCAGCGAAGCAGGGTTGGCATTGCTGGATGGGAAGGGCAGTCTCATGCCGGTTGCTGCAAAGGGGTTTGACCATTTTGCCTAACAGGCCGGACTTGAAACTGCTTTTTTCCCACCCGGCCCATTTCTTCTCACTGGGCTTCGGCTCCGGCCTGTCGCCTTTTGCGCCGGGGACGGCCGGGTCCTTGCTGGCCATTCCCCTTTTTCTGGCTCTGGCTTATTTCCTGCCACTGTGGCCGTTGCTGGCCGTGGTGGGCGTTTCCTTCGCGGGCGGAGTCTGGTTTTGCGGCGTGACCGGCAAGGCACTGGGCGTGTCCGACCATGGTGGCATCGTGTGGGACGAGATCGTGGCCATGTGGCTGATCCTGGCTTTTACGCCGCCGACTTGGCAGTGGTTTGGCATCGCCTTCCTGCTGTTCCGTCTGTTCGATATCTGGAAGCCCTTTCCCATCCGTTATTTCGATCAGCATGTCAAAGGAGGCTTCGGGGTGATGCTGGATGATCTGCTGGCAGCGGGCTATGCACTCGTTGCGCTCAAATTGCTGGAGCATTTTTATGGATGAGTCATTGTTTCGTCTGGCCGAAGAAACCGGTCAGGCCCTGAAAGCGCGTGGCTGGATGCTGGCCACTGCAGAATCCTGTACCGGGGGCTGGGTGGGCGAGGCTGTGACGGCGGTGCCCGGCAGTTCGGTCTGGTACGACCGCGGCTTCATTACCTACACCAATGCGTCCAAGCAGGAAATGCTCGGCGTTCAGGCTGAAACTCTGGCGCAGCATGGTGCGGTCAGCGAAGAAACGGTGCGTGAAATGGCGGCTGGGGTATTGCGGCATAGCCAGGCTCACATTTCTCTGTCGATCAGCGGGATTGCAGGCCCAACCGGTGGCTCACCTGATAAGCCAGTGGGTACGGTATGCTTCGCCTGGTGTATTAAAAACGTATCATTGAAAAGTGAACGTCGCATCTTTGCCGGAGATCGTCATGCCGTCAGGCAGCAGGCAGTTTTCCATGCCCTGCGAGGTGTTTTAGCACTCCTGCAACTGTGACATAATCCACGGATTAAATTTAAGGAATTATTATGGATGAGAATAAAAGCAAGGCGCTTGCCGCAGCACTGAGCCAGATTGAAAAGCAATTCGGCAAGGGTTCCATCATGCGCCTGGGCGACCACGCCGCGTCGCAGGATATTCAGGTGGTCTCTACCGGTTCGCTGGGGCTGGATATCGCCCTCGGCGTGGGTGGCCTGCCGCGCGGGCGGGTGGTGGAAATCTACGGCCCGGAATCCTCCGGTAAAACCACGCTGACCCTGCAGGTTATTGCGGAAATGCAGAAGCTGGGTGGCACTGCTGCCTTCATCGACGCGGAGCATGCGCTCGACCCGCAGTATGCGCAGAAACTTGGCGTGAAAGTCGCCGATCTGCTGATTTCACAGCCGGATACCGGCGAGCAGGCGCTGGAGATCGCCGACATGCTGGTGCGTTCCGGCTCGGTGGATATCGTGGTGATCGACTCGGTTGCCGCGCTAACGCCCAAGGCCGAAATCGAGGGTGAGATGGGCGACTCCCACATGGGCCTGCAAGCGCGCCTGATGTCGCAGGCGCTCAGGAAACTCACTGCCAACATCAAACGCACCAATACCCTGGTAATTTTCATCAATCAGATCCGCATGAAGATCGGCGTCATGTTCGGTAATCCGGAAACCACTACCGGCGGTAACGCGCTCAAGTTCTATGCTTCGGTGCGCCTCGACATCCGCCGCACCGGCGCGATCAAGAAAGGCGACGAAGTGATCGGTTCGGAAACCCGCGTCAAGGTGGTCAAAAACAAGGTGGCGCCGCCCTTCAAACAGGCCGAATTCGACATTCTTTACGGAGAAGGCATTTCGCGCGAAGGCGAGATCATCGACATGGGCGTGGACCACAAGTTCGTCGAGAAATCAGGTGCCTGGTACAGCTACAAGGGCGAGAAAATCGGCCAGGGCAAGGACAATGCGCGCGAGTTTCTGCGCGAGCACAAGGACATCGCCGCCGAGATCGAGGCCAAAGTGCGCGAAGCGGTCGGTGTAAGTGGCCTGCCGACAGTCGTTGATCCCGATAGCGTGGATGTCTGAGCCCAGCCCAATCGAAAAGCGGCGCGAATGGTCATGCCGGGTAACGATATGACCATTCGGGAGCGCGCGCTGGGATTTCTCTCGCGGCGTGAATATTCGCGCCTTGAGTTGAAACGCAAGCTGGCGCCCCATGCCGAAGACGAGCATGAAGTGGAATCTCTGCTGGACGATTTTGCGACTCGCGGATGGCTGTCGGAAGCCCGGTTTGCTGAACAGATTGTGCATGCGCGCCGCAGCAAATACGGTGCTCAGCGCATTGTTCATGAGCTGAAGGAAAAAGGTGTCAGCACGGATGCGGTAGAGGCGATTCTGCCCGACTTGCGGGAAAGCGAGCTGGAAACGGCACGGGCGGTTTGGGCAAAGAAGTTTGGCGTGTTGCCGCAGGATGCCCGGGAACGGGCGAAGCAGATGCGTTTCATGATGAGCCGTGGTTTCAATTCGAGCACTATCGGCAAAGTGTTGCAGGGAAGCGGAGATTGATGCAGATGAATAAAATATTTTCAGGCATGGTGCTGGCTGGTTTTCTGTTGCTGTCCGGTTGCAACTATTTGCCGTTCGGCCAGACGCCGCTGAAGGAAATTGTGGAAGCACCGGCTCAGTTCGAAGGCAAGGAAGTACGCATTCGCGGCAAGGTCAAGGATATCGCCAAGATTCCGCTCATCGATCTCAGCATGTATGTGGTGGACGATGGCAGCGGCGAGGTGACGGTGATTGCACACGACAAGCTGCCGGCAGTGAACGATACCGTCAACGTGACAGGCGTGGTGGAAAGCGCTGCGATCATTGGCGGGCAGTCGATCGGCCTGCGGATCAGGGAAATGCAGCGCAATTAGTAAATTTTAAGGGAAAGCTGTTCACCGCAAAGGACGCGAAGGAACGCAAAGATAAAACAAGGTGTTTGGAGTTGTCGCCTTCTTTTGCGGACCATTGCGTCCTTTGCGGTTAATGGTTTTTGCCAGTAATGTCAGAATAATTTTTGGAAAGTACGCATGAAAAGCAGCGATATCCGTAAGCAATTTCTCGATTATTTTGCCTCCAAGGGGCATGCCGTGGTGGCATCCAGTTCCCTGGTGCCGCACGAGGATCCGACCCTGCTGTTCACCAATGCAGGGATGAACCAGTTCAAGGACGTGTTTCTCGGCTTCGACAAGCGGCCCTATTCCCGCGCCGCGTCGTCGCAGAAATGCGTGCGCGCCGGCGGCAAGCACAACGACCTGGAAAATGTCGGCTATACGGCCCGCCACCATACTTTCTTCGAGATGCTGGGCAACTTCAGCTTCGGGGATTATTTCAAGCGCGAGGCTATCCAGTACGCCTGGGAGCTGCTCACTGTGGTGTTCAAGCTGCCCAGGGACAAACTTTACGTGACAGTGTATGCCGAAGACGACGAAGCTTTCGATATCTGGACCAAAGAAATCGGTCTGGCGAATGACCGAGTCATCCGCATCGGCGACAACAAGGGGGCGCGCTATGCCTCAGACAACTTCTGGATGATGGGCGACACCGGCCCCTGCGGTCCCTGCACCGAGATCTTCTACGATCACGGCGCGCACATTCCCGGCGGTCTGCCCGGCACGCCGGAGGAAGACGGCGACCGCTATATTGAAATCTGGAACAACGTGTTCATGCAGTTCAACCGCGACGAGCAGGGCGTCATGCACCCGCTGCCCAAGCCCAGCGTGGATACCGGCATGGGCCTGGAGCGGATTTCCGCCGTGCTGCAGGGCGTGCATGCCAACTACGAGATCGACCTGTTCCAGACCCTGATCAAGGCTGCCGCGCGGGAAACGCATTGCGCCGACCTCGATAGTCCTTCGCTCAAGGTGTTGGCCGACCACATCCGCGCCTGTGCTTTCCTGATTGCCGACGGCATCATCCCCGGCAACGAGGGTCGTGGCTATGTGCTGCGCCGCATCATTCGCCGCGCTATTCGCCATGGCTACAAGCTGGGTGCGCGCGCCGCTTTCTTTCACCGCATGGTGGCCGATCTTGATGCCGAGATGGGTGAGGCCTATCCGGAGCTGCGCCAGAACCAGACCCGCGTGACCGAGGTGTTGAAGCAGGAAGAAGAACGCTTTTTTACCACCATCGAGCATGGCATGGCGATTCTGGAAGCGGATCTGGCCGAAATGGCAGGGCAGGGCAACAAAACCTTCAATGGCGAGACCGCATTCAAGCTGCACGACACCTACGGCTTCCCCCTCGATCTGACCCAGGACGTGTGTCGCGAACATAATGTTGCAGTGGATGCGGCGGCTTTCGATGCCGCCATGAGCCGCCAGAAGGAGCAGGCGCGCGCCGCCGGCAAGTTCAAGATGGCGGCCAACCTGGAATATGATGGCCCGGCCACTGCTTTCCACGGCTACGACATGCTTGAAACCAAAGGCAACGTGCTGGCCCTGTACCGCGACGGCTCTCCGGTGAACGAGTTGCAGGAGGGCGAGACCGGCGTGGTGGTGCTGGACGATACACCCTTCTACGCCGAATCCGGCGGTCAGGCAGGCGATCGCGGGCTGCTGCAAAGCACGCACGGCATTTTTGCGGTGGAGGATACGCAGAAAATACAGGCCACTGTGTTCGGCCACCACGGCGTGGTCAGGACAGGCAAGATCAGCGTCGGCAACGGCGTGACCGCAAAAGTGGATGCCCTGGCTCGTGCCCGTACCGTGCGCAACCATTCCGCCACGCATCTGATGCACAAGGCGCTGCGGGAAGTGCTGGGCGAGCATGTGCAGCAGAAGGGTTCGCAGGTCGATGCCGACAAGACCCGTTTCGATTTCGTGCATAGCCAGCCCATGACGAATGAAGAAATTCGACGTGTAGAAAATCTGGTCAATGCCGAAATTCTGGCAAATTCAGCTACAGAGTGTCGTGTGCTGCCTATCGCAGAGGCCCAGAAGCTGGGCGCCATGATGCTGTTCGGCGAGAAGTATGGCGATGAGGTACGGGTGCTGGATATCGGCACTTCGCGCGAACTGTGCGGCGGTACGCATGTGCAGCGGACTGGTGACATCGGTTTGTTCAGCATTCTGGCCGAAGGTGGCGTGGCTGCCGGTGTGCGGCGTGTCGAAGCGGTCACTGGTGATAATGCGCTGACCTATATGCAGGGCATGGAATCCGCACTGGGTGGTGTGGCCGGCACGCTGAAGGTGCTGCCCAAGGACGTACCGGCGCGTGTCGTTGCCGTGCTCGATCAGGTGCGCAAGCTGGAACGCGAACTGGCTGCGCTCAAGGGCAAGCTGGCTTCGGCCCAGGGCGATGATCTCGTCAGCCAGGCTGTCGATGTGCAGGGCGTCAGGGTATTGGCGGCGAAACTGGAATCCGCCGATGTGAATGCCATGCGCGAAACCATGGACAAGCTCAAGGACAAGCTCGGCAGCGCTGCCATCGTGCTCGGCTCAGTGGTTGACGGCAAGGTGACGCTGATCGCCGGCGTGACTGCCGACCTGATTGCAAAAGTGAAGGCAGGTGAGCTGGTCAACTTCGTTGCCCAGCAGGTTGGCGGCAAGGGCGGCGGCCGCCCTGACATGGCACAGGCGGGTGGTACGCAGCCGGAAAACCTGGATCAGGCGCTGGCCGGCGTGGCCGGATGGGTCAAGACCAAATTGTAACCTGGAGGGCTCGCCGCAATCCGGCCCGCATCAGGCGATATTGTGATGGTTTTCGAGCAGGGCCTGGTAGATCAGGTTCTGCAGCAGAATTGCCTGGCTGCTGTGGAGATTCAGTAGCTTGACGCCATACTGAAACTGAATGCCACCCTCTGGATTACTAAGAATACTGGCATTCTGGATAATCGCCTGGGTCTCAATTTGTGCTTCGTAGTTGTTGGGCTGTACGGTGATGTGGAATGAAACGCCGATTTCATCATGCGCATTTCCCAGTTCCTCTGCGGAGTCAATCAGGATGCCGCCGGAGCTCATGTTCGAAATGCTGGCCTGAATGGTAGTGCCTCCCTGTCCGATATTGATTCTGACGGGAATGCTGGTTTTGACGCGCACTTCGTTACGCACAGGAACTGTCCGGATGGTATGAGGATAAACCAGGTGCAAATAGGGGAAAGGGGATAAGCAAACGCGCTCGACCGAGGTTTCGAAAGAGAAAGTTTCAAGACCTGAAAACCCGCGAACGACCAGTTGCTCGTTGTCCCGCATCGGCAGGGAAAATCCATTGATTACCGGGTTGCGTACCAAAATGCTAAGGCCGCTGACATAGCCCACCAGACTGGTGAAATAGCGCTGGTCATGTTTAGGAGTGGGAAGCTCGATCTGCAACCGGTCTCCCACTTGCAGCTTGAGCTGTTCGAAGATACCGGTACCATTATGCATCGCTGATTGTGGGTCCATGTTTGCCTACTGCTGGAGTTTAACCACACGTTGCGGGAAGGGGATTTCGATGCCGGCCTGCTGGAATTCCTGCCAGATTGCCCAGTTGATGTCGGACCTCAGGTTGAGCTGGCCTTCTTCCGGATCATTAATCCAGATGCTCATTTCCAGGTCAATGCCGCTTTCGCCAAAACTTTTCAGGTATGCCCTGGGTTCCGGTTCCCTCAGTACGCGAGGCTGGCTGATTGCGGCCTCGAGCATGATTTGCGTGGCCTTTTCCAGCGGACTGTCGTAGCTGACCTGAATGGGGATCGAAATCCGCACTTCATTATTCGTGTATGAATGATTGAGCACGGTAGAAGTAATCAGTGCTTCGTTGGGAATGATGGCTTCAGTGCCATCCAGACCCTTGACCACCACGTAACGCGAGGTGATGCTGGTGACGGTGCCGTAGCGGTTATCGACCGTGACCAGATCGCCGATGCGAATGGAGCGATCCAGCAGGATGATGAAGCCGCTGACGTAGTTGCTGGCAATTTTCTGCAGGCCGAATCCGATGCCAACGCCCAGCGCACCACCAAACACCGAAAGCGCAGTGATGTCGATGCCTGCCAGGGGCAGGGCGATCAGGATGCCAAACAGCACCAGTCCGGCACGCAGGATCTTGGCCAGTACCACTCGAAGGCTCATGTCCAGCTTGTCTGCGGCCATGAGCTGTTTTTCCAGCGTCGAGGCGAGCCACATCACAACCAGCAGCATAACGGCCACGGCAAGCAGGGCGTTCAGGATCATTAGCAGAGATATTTTCTGTCGGCCAACATGAAAGCTGAGTTCCTCCATGACTTGCAGGATTTCCGGCAGGAAGCCGGTAATGTGCAGCGCTACGCCACCCCAGATCAGGATGGCGATAAAGCGCTCCGAGGTGTGCAGCCAGCCGCTGGGCGCGAAAATGTGCCGCAGCATGTAGACTGCCAGCCTCACCAGGGCGAGGGAGAGCAGCAGCGGAACGGCGAGATTCAGCCCGCTGATGGAATGCCAGTGGTTGAGTACCGTTTTGCTTACTACAACCAGCAGTAGCGCGGTCAGCGGGAAGATAATTCGATCCACTCCGCCCAGACCAAGTTTCCATGCACCTTCCTGTTCTGGAATCTGCTTGCGAACCAGTCGAGTGACCATCCAGGCCAGGCCCAGATCGAGTACAAGGGTGGCAATCTGCCAAAGAATTGCAGTCTGGCCCAGGTCTCTGAGCAATTCGAGGAGCAGGTTGTGGATTTCCTGAGTGCTTTGCATTGGAGTTAACACGTCCTAGTACCGGCGAGCATCGAAGACCTGCGAATGAGCGCGGTGATGCTGCCAGTTTTTTAGATAAGCCTGGGTTAGTTGCGGATTTCCACGGAAAATCAGCAGGTTTTCTGCATTCCTGTACTGCGCCGCATGGGTGAAGTTGAATGACCCGGTAATAACGGCAGCCTGAGGCAAACCGGCATCGATTACCATGATCTTGTTATGGGCGCTGGCGTGCTCGCGGTCCACGAAAGTCGGCACCCCTGCGGCGGCAATTTCCGGCACCAGTCCGCGCTGCATTTTGCGAATCTGTTCCTCATCGGCTATCAGTTGTACATCAAGTCCGCGCCTTTTGGCTTCGATCAGTGCCTGTGCGATCTTGCTGTGGGTAAAGCTGAAGGTTTGCACCAGAACCTGCTTCCTGGCGCCATGGATGGCCGCGATCACCAGCGCCCCGGCGTCATCCTCAGGACTGAAAGCAAGCTGGATGGTGCCGCTTGCCGCTAAAACCGGTGAAGTGCGCGAATTCTGCGGAAAGTCGAATGCCGAGGCAGTGACACTCGCGGCGAGAAACGTCAGCAACAAGTAAATTTGTTTCATGCGGCGTATTGTATGTGAAGTCCGGACTTGAATTGTCACGGTCCGGCCACAAATTTTAAACACTGGATATCTAATTGGAAAAGCAACATGCCTGAAGCAAATGAAGCGATTGAAGGTGAAGTGATCGAATCTACCGAACTGGCGCTGCAACAGCAGGTATTGCCCGATACCCTGTACCTGTTGCCGCTCACCGAACGACCCTTTTTCCCGGCTCAGACCCTGCCCCTGCTGATGAACATGGGGCCGTGGCTGGAGACGGTGGAGAAAATCGGCGATACTGACCACAAGATGGTCGGCCTGGTGCTGGTGCGGCCCAATAGCGCAGATGACGTCACCCCCCAGGATTTTTATGCCACCGGGACTGCGGTGCACATGCACCATCCGGTACGCACCGAGGGAAAAATCCAGTTCATCGCCGAAGGCCAGCGGCGCTTTCGTATCGTCAAGTGGCTCTCCAGAAAGGCGCCTTACCTGGCGCAGGTGGAATATATCAGCGACAGCCGCGGCGCCAATAGCGATGAGGTGAAAGCCTATGCCATGGCGATCATCAATTCCATCAAGGAACTCTTGCCGCTCAACCCTTTGTATAGTGAAGAGCTCAAATTCTTCCTCAATCGCTTCAGCCCCAATGAACCTTCACTGCTGACGGATTTCGCGGCTTCCCTCACTACGGCATCCAAGGAAAAATTGCAGGATGTGCTGGAGGCCCTGAACCTGCGCCGCCGCATGGAAAAAGTGCTGGTGCTGATCAAGAAGGAGCTGGATGTCGCTCGCCTGCAATCACAGATCCGCGAGCAGGTGGATGAAAAAATGACCAAGCAGCAGCGCGAGTTTTTTCTGCGCGAGCAGTTGAAAACAATCCAGAAGGAACTGGGTCTCGCCAAGGACGACAAGACCGCCGAGATCGAGCGTTTTCAGGAACGCCTGGGCAAGCTCAAGCTGACCGAAGCAGCGCAGAAGCGTGTGGACGAGGAAATGCAGAAGTTGTCCCTGCTCGAAACCGGCTCGCCGGAATATGCCGTCACCCGCAACTATCTCGACTGGCTGACCCAGCTGCCATGGGGCAAGTATTCGAAGGACAAGCTAGACCTCAAGCGTGCGCGCAAGATTCTCGACCGCGACCATGACGGTCTGGAAGACGTCAAGGAGCGCATTATCGAGTTCCTCGCAGTGGGCGCGCTGAAGGGCGAGATCGCCGGTTCCATCGTGTTGCTGGTGGGTCCGCCCGGAGTGGGCAAGACCTCCATTGGGCATTCCATTGCCGATGCGCTGGGGCGCAAGTTCTACCGCTTCTCGCTTGGCGGCATGCGCGACGAGGCGGAGATCAAGGGCCATCGTCGCACCTATATCGGTGCCATGCCGGGCAAGTTCATCCAGGCCATCAAGGAATGCGATACCCAGAATCCGGTCATCATGCTCGATGAAGTGGACAAGATCGGTGCCTCCTATCACGGCGACCCGGCTTCATCCCTGCTGGAAGTGCTTGATCCGGAACAGAACAGTGATTTCCTCGACCATTACCTCGACGTGCGTTTTGATTTGTCTAAAGTCTTGTTCGTCTGTACCGCCAACCAGCTCGATACCATCCCCGGTCCGCTGCTCGACCGCATGGAAGTGATCCGCCTGTCGGGTTACATCACTGCCGAGAAAGTGGCGATTGCCAAGCATCACCTGTGGCCAAAGCAACTGGAAAAAACCGGCCTCAAGCGCGGAGAACTGTCGATCAGTGATGCGGCACTAAAGCATGTGATCGACGGCTATGCCCGAGAAGCCGGGGTGCGCAATCTGGAGAAACAACTCGGCAGGCTGGTCAGGAAAACCGTGGTGAAGCGCATGAGTGGCGAAAGCGAAGCGGCGCTGGCCCGTATCGGCCTGGATCAGGTCGAGGATTATCTCGGCAAGCCGCTGTTCACCCGCGAGAAGCCGCTCAGCGGCATTGGCGTGGTGACTGGCCTGGCGTGGACCGCGATGGGTGGCGCAACGCTGTCGATTGAGGCAACCCGGGTGCATACCCGCAATCGTGGCTTCAAGATGACCGGACAACTCGGCGACGTGATGAAGGAATCCGCCGAAATCGCCTACAGCTATGTTTCCTCACATCTCAAAGAGTTCAAGGGCGACCTGAAGTTTTTCGACGAGGCCTTCGTTCATCTTCACCTGCCCGAGGGCGCTACGCCCAAGGATGGCCCCAGTGCCGGCGTCACCATGGCGACTGCGCTGCTTTCTCTGGCGCGCAACCAGAAGATTGCCCGCCCCCTGGCCATGACCGGCGAACTGACTCTTACCGGCGAAGTGCTGGCGATTGGCGGCGTGCGCGAAAAAGTCATCGCCGCACGGCGCATCAAGATCATGGAGCTGATCATGCCAGAGTCTAACCGGCGTGATTTCGACGAGCTGCCGGAACACATCAAGGCGGGGGTCAAAGTACATTTTGCCCGGCAATTCAAGGATGTGGCCAGGATCGTTTTTTCTGATTGATGATTTGTGGCCTGATTTCGTTAAGCAGATGGCGGTAAATGACGGTTGAGGCAGGGGGCTTTTCAGATTGATACTGAGGCTGTGGCCCTAACCACGGCATTTTTTGGTAGTCTATCCATTGAATTATCAACGGGCTGGTCACTGCTTGCTGGAACACAAGTTGGGGAGCGGGCCGATTCATAAGGAAAAAGATGACTGAAAACATACAGGTTCCAGCCGATTCTTTTCCATACGACGGCGATCTCGCCAGCATTGACTCGGAAAAAATCAAAATGCGGAATCTGATTGCCTGGCTGGAAGAGCAGGGCGCCACTTTCCCCTCGGCAAAAATTGAAACCGGACCGGGGTGGCGTGAAGCGCGAGCTTCTGCACCTATCAAGGCGGGTTCTCTGATAATGCATATTCCTAAGCATTTATTCATTACAACGGAAGATGCCAAGGCGTCAGAAATTGGCCGCTTGATCGCTGCTTCAAATTGCGACATTTCAGATGCCGGCTATATGGCAGCGCATTTGGCTGGTATGAAGCGTCAGAGCAGTTTCTGGGATCCCTATCTCAATGTTCTGCCAAATAGTTTTCCGGATCATCCGGATTTCTTGACAGAACCGGACCTTGAATACCTGAAAGGATCCTATGTCCTGCGCATCATCCGTAGACGCAGAAACCGACTTGCCTACGAATATGAGCAATTGAGATCCTGTTTGCCGAAGGAAAAAATTTTTATGCGCGAGGAGTACGCGTGGGGGAAGTGTATCTATTTCACTCGCACATTCACGGTAAAAATTTCTGGGGTCAAAACTAATGCATTAATCCCGCTTGCCGACATGCTGGATCACTCGGCCAGTCCAAATGCGCTTTGGGGGTCGGAATCGTCAAGAGGGTTTTTTTTCAGTGCGGTGAAGAATATTGAAATCAACGAAGCATTGACCATCAGTTATTGGCGCAAATGTAGTGGCTATACGTTGGCCTATTTTGGTTTTTGCCTTGAAGGCTGTCCGGATAATGTGGCCGAGATAGCGCTACCGCCTATGGGGCCTGATCACCCCTGTTTTGAAGATGCAAAAAATCTCGGGGTAGAGCGGAATGGCATGCGAGCATTCAGGGTGCCGCGTGATTTTGACGCAATTGACTCCAGGGCGCTTTTTTCCTATCTACGCCTGAGTGCCATTACCCATCTATCCGACATCGGCGCAGGCAATGCATGGTCCGACATCGGGCAGGTGGGTGTGATCAATGACACAAACGAGCTTTCTGCAATGACGGCTCTTGGCGTCGCCTGTCGGAGCGCTTTGAAAGAATTTGACACGTCGGAAGCTGAGGACGATATTTTGCTGAGGGATGACACCCTGTCGCAGAAATTACGGAATCTCGTTCAAGTCCGGCGTGGAGAAAAGGTCATACTCAATGACTTCCTGAATTTGGCTGAAACCACTATTTCAGCTCTTGTTGCTGATGTGAAGCGATAACTTTACGGTTTGGTTCCTGCCCCGGTAAGGAAGTGGACGGGGTGGCAGACGATACTGGAATAACCTGCCAATGCTACTTTCCGGTAGCGGTTGTCAATAATGCACGAAAACGTCCCAGCTCGGAGTTGCTCACAACCGGGCACTGCCTGTCCATGGCACGTCCTACACTGCCCAGCATCCATGTGTTGTTGCCGCTGGACCACTGCTCGCTTTCGGGCCAGTCGTTTGGGGCGATGCCACGCGATTTCGCGGCGAGGGGATCCGCTGCCTGAAATTCCTCCAGCACTGCCTTGACGAAACTGCCGCCGCACATCTGTCCCGTGCTTTTGAAATACTTGCCATCCCATGAGGCAACACATTCGGGATCGCACAGTGCCATCATGCGGCTCCAAAATCGCGAAGCGCTGTAGGTGCGAGTAAGCAGTTTATCCAGTTCCGCAGGTTTGGTGGGCAGAGTTTCAGTCTGGTAGGTCCGGTCGTTAAACGCCGGTTCCATGGCACGTGCCATGCCTTCGAGGTACCAGGCGTTCTTGAAGTGAGTGTAGCTGTACTGATAAGTGTGGAATACCTCGTGTTCGGGTGTCAGGCCGGGTGGTCGCCAATCGGATGAAATGCTGATGGTCATGGCCGGAGCCCAGTCCTTGAACCTTCGATACTTGTAGGTGATCACTTCGTCGCCAGTCGATCCCTTCTTGTCCTCCATACGCAACATGTGCACATCGACATAGCGAAGATTCAACGGTGCATAGCGCAGAGACTGCATGGGATGGGTCAGCCCCAGCGTTTGCGAATAGAAGTAATCTGCGTTCTGCAGCTTCTGGCCTATCTGCGCGACCAGTGCTGCTGCGCCATCCTGATTCTTTTGGCGCTCGTTTGATCCGGTAATGAGAGCATGCTCACCTTGCAGGGTGTAGTACATCCTGAATATCCCCTGAACATGGCGCTGGTCGAGCGCTTCACGCCCGCTCTTCCAGTCCGCCGATGATCCCGAAGCGAACACCAGCAAACCGATCGCCAGACCGATCAGCGTTCTCTTGTGCTGCAAGCCGAATATCATCACACACCTCTAACGGACAAAAACCATTGTCCTTTTTCGGCCAATCAGGCCGGGTTTGGTTCAATCCTGTTGCACGACGGAGAGAGCATTCCCTGTCAGTCGCGCATAGCCGGCGGCAGGATCGTCGCACACCAGCACCGGTCGCCAGCGCGGCAGATTGTCCGGTACCAGTGGCGCTATTACGGCGCTTGCCCCGCGTGCAAATGCATCGCGCATCTCTGCTTCAAGTTGCGCGCATGCAGCAAGATCGTCGGGTGGACCGGCGATCACGGCGACCGACCCTTGCACCACCGCATTGATACCGAACACAATTTTTCCAATTTGCCAGCCCGGCCCCGGGCGGTTGATCCATGCCCCGTCAAAAATCGATTCCAGTTCATCCACAGGCCAGGCCGGCTGCACAGTACCGTCCAGTCCGCGCTCAGCCAGCGTCACAGGCACCGCAACGGTTTTCCCCTGCAACACTATCGCCACCGTTTCAGGCCTATGCCCGGCACCGATTAATGCCGCCGCTGCAAACGCGTTGTTTTCAGCATTGTCCTCAAGTGGCATCAGCGACACACGCTGCTCATTCTGGCGCCACTCAAGCCAGTCGACACCTTCGCGCTGAACACGCACCATCGCCCAACCGCCCGCAGCGATGTGCATATCCACCTCGGCCAAATCCGCTTCATCCAGCCACACATAGCCCGCCTGCTGGGGTGGCAAAGCCGCCACCCGTTTTCGCAGTTCCGCATACGCGGCATTGATTACCGTCACACTCGCAAGCCATACCGTCAGATCGCCGATTCGCTCGCCTGCATTGCTGTCGCACAGCAAGCTCTCAAGCGCCAAGCTGTCGTCGCCCGCATCAGTCAGCACCGCGACGGTATAACGCTCAACTAGGCTGCCTGACTCGGCCAGATCTCTGAGCGACTGCTCGACCACCACTGCATCCACGTCAGGCAGGCTGAACAGGGTCTCGGCCGCTTCCACAGGGCTGTCCATGATCAGTTCGCGCTCCCCGACCGTGAAGCCCGGCCCGCTCAGCACCCCAGTGTTGAACCCGAGGCGCTGCATCAGGGCCGCAATCCTTACACTCACCCCATGCCGTGCACCCTCTCCGGTGACCATGAAGCGCGGAACGATACCGGGTGCACGCGCGGGCCGACCCGTACGGATGAGATGCCAGGACACATCGCGTGGTTTGCCCTTGGTCGTCAGCATGTGCAGGTCGATACCCGGACCGGAATTGATCTCGATAATCGCTGCGCCGCCCTCACGCCATGAGCGGCTGATATCGGTAGTCATGAAATCCAGCCCGGCAAGATCGAGCAGACAGGCGCGTGCTGCGGCAACCGCCATCATGCGGTTATCGGGGTGCACCTCGTCGGTTACGTCGATTGTCGTGCCGCCTATCGACTGGTTTGCAACCCGTCGCAATTGCACCGTCTCGCCCGCTTGCGGTACATAGCCTAACCCCAGTCCCTGGGCCGCCAAAGTGCCTAACATTTCCTGATCAACATGCAAGGGGAACAGCCACACACTGTCGCGGCGGTCGCGGCGGTTAGATTCATCGATAAGGGCCTGCACACTCTGGCAGCCATCGCCGGTCACGCGTGCCGGTACGCGTTTGACCGCGGCAACGAAACGCCCGTTGATGACCAGCAGGCGATAATCCGCGCCCTCAACAAACTGTTCGACCACCGCATTGCTTCCAAACCTGGATGCTTCGGCATAGGCGGCGCGTATTTCGGTTTCGTTTGTCAGATTCGTCGTTACCCCGCGCCCCTGTTTGCCCCAGCGCGGTTTGAGGACCACCGGATAGCCGATGCGCTGCGCCGCCGCAACCGCTTCATCGGCATCATCGGCGTCGATCTGGCGCGGTGCGGGAAGTGCACACGCCGCAAGGCGCCGATAGGTACGCTGCTTGTCGCCGGACATGTCGCTTCCCAGACGCGAAGTCGCAGCCGTCTTGCCCGGTGAAGTTAGACAGGCATTGCATCCATCTCCGAAGAACTGACGGCGCGCACCGTCGTACCACACCGGCACGCCAATACGCCTTGCCACGGTCCGGCGGTCGTGCAGGAAAACATCGGTGAGGTCGAAACCAAGATCATTCCGGTGTTCATTCCAGACGCGGGAAAACGTGCCCTCTGGAACAAACTCTGATGCTTCATCGATCAGGGCACACACGCACTCGGCAAGCGGGGTGACGATGGCGTCCTTGATCACCTCGACCCCGACTTCAAACTGCTCTCCATCAAGTGGCCGAACTTCCCCCTTTGACACGGGATGGTAGTGGGCATGCTGCAAGGCAAGCGCAAAGCTCAGCACCAACTCGCCCGCCCCAGCAGGCGGCTCGGCACCCATGGCTGGCGCGATACCTACCACCTCTGTGAAAAGCGCTTGTGCATGCGCGTATGTTCGGCTCACGTCATGCTGCGATTCGATCGTGGTTGCAACGACCCAGCGCGCCGCCCGATAAGCTCCGACAATGCTCGGGCCACTGTAGTAGTTTGCTGCAAGTATTGTTGTAGTCATATGTACCACCTCAATCGAGCGATACAACAGCTTCGGCGACGCCTGCCGTCAGTCGCGCATAGCCGGCGGCAGGATCGTCGCACACCAGCACCGGTCGCCAGCGCGGCAGATCGTCCGGCACCAGTGGCGCTATTACGGCGCTTGCCCCGCGTGCAAACGCATCGCGCACCTCTGCTTCGAGTTGCGCGCATGCAGCAAGATCGTCGGGCGGGCCGGCGATCACGGAGACCGAGCCCGGCACCACCGCATCGACTCCTAATACGACTTTGCCAAGGTGCCAGCCTGGACCCGGGCGGTTGATCCATGCCCCGACAAAAACCGATTCCAGTTCATCCGCAGGCCACACCGGCTGGATCATATTGGTCTGATCGCCCCCAAGCACCGCCGCAACCGCTTCGGGTCGATGTCCCGCTCCAATCAGCGCCGCCGCCGCAAATGCATCGTCGCGAATTTGAGCTTCTCCATCCTCCATGATCGGCATCAACGCCACGCGTTGCTCATTCTGACGCCACTCAAGCCAGCCAGTGCCGTCACGCTGCGCGCGCACTACTGCCCACCCTCCCGCGGCGACGTGAGCATCCACCTGTTCCGAATCTGCTTTTGCCACCCATATATAACCCTTTTGCTGTGGTGGCAGCTCTGCCACCCGTGCATGCAGATCTGCATATGCCGCATCGATCACGACCACACTCGCAAGCCAAACTGCCAGCTCCACTACTCGTTCGCCAGCAGTGCTGTCGCCTAACGCTACTTCCAGCGCAGTAGTGTCGCCACCCGCATCGGTCAGCACTGCGACTGCGTAGCGCTCAACCAGACTGCCTGATTCGCACAGCGCTCCAAGCGACTGCTCGACCACCACTGCGTCGACATCGGGACGGGTAAATACCGCCTCGGCAGCATCGTCCACGTCATCGAACTCTGATGTTGTGTCTTTGACCGTCACCTCCTTCTTCGCCAACAACCCGGGTGTGAATCCCACACATGACAAAAGCTCAACGAGACGGGCTGCAACACTCTTTTTGCCATAACGACCGGCGACCATGAATCGCGGCACCGTGCCTGGACTGCTCGCGGGCCGCACTGCACGGATCAAATGCCAGGACACGTCACGAGGCTTGCCCACGGTTGGCAACATGTGCAGATCGAAGGCCGGTCCGCCATTCACTTCGACGATGCCTCCCACTCCATCGCGCCACGAGCGGCCGATGTCGGTCGTCACAAAATCCAGCCCGGCAATATCAAGCATACACGCATGCGCCGCTGCCGCCGCCATTTCCTGGTTATCGAGGTGTACGTCATCAGTTACATCGACCGTGGTGCCGCCTATGGCCTGATTTGCAGTTCCACGCAGTACGACGATCTCGCCCGTGCCGGGAATGGCGTCGAGATCCAGTCCGCGCGCTTCAAGCGAGTGGCGCAGTTCGGCATCGATTTCGATGGGATTGAGCAGAACCCCGTCGCGCCGTTCATTTCGGTTCGCAGCATCGATGAGTATCCGCAAACTTCGGGTTCCATCTCCGCAGACCTGTGGCGGCAGCGTTTTGACCGCTGCAACAAAGCGCCCGTTGATCGACAGCAACCGGTAACTGTCTCCGGCCAGAAAGCGCTCGACCACGACATCGCGGTTGAATTCGCGTGCCGCAGCGTAAGCGGCACGGACCTGATTATCGCTCCCCAGATTGACGGCTACACCCTGTCCCTGTTTGCCCCAGCGCGGTTTGAGAACAACCGGAAAACCAATGAGGTGCGCCGCTGATACCGCACTTTCGGCATCGCTTACCAGTTTCTGCGGTGCCGCCGGTAATCCGCATGCAGCAAGGCGGCGTGATGCACGTGCCTTGTCATGCTCAAGCTGGGTACTCAGAACTGACGTTTTGTCGGTATGTCCGCCCGAAGTCAGGCGAGCATAACAACCATCGCCGAAAAACATAAAGCGCCGCGCACCCTCGTACCACGCGGGTACACCCAGACGCCGTGCAACTTTCAGACGGTCATGCAGATAAGTATGGGTCAGGCCGAAGCGCAGTCGCTGCGCATGCTTCTCGCAGACATGCGCAAACGTGCCAGGTTTGGCGCTGCCGCATACTTCATCAATCAGCGCGAATGTGCAATCGAGAAGCGCGGTGGCGATACCGGCTTTTGCGACTTCTATGACAAGCTCGCAGCGTCCCTGCTCAAGCGGATGGAGCCTGGCTTTCGAGACCGGGTGGTGGTGGGCTAGTTGCAATGCCAGGGCGTATTTCATGGCCAGAACAGCCTGATTTGTCGAAATGTCGCTGCCGATTTCAGGATGGGTGCCTGTCACTGAGGTAAACAAATTGCGGGCGCGTGAGTCAATCTCGCCAGCGTCAGGCAAGGGCAGGAGCGCATCTTCGAGCACCCAGCGAACGGCGCGAAAACTGGCGCCTATGTTTGGGCCACTGAGGTATTGGCGTGCGTGCAGCTTCACGAGACCTCCAGATCAAGTGGTGCGGGGGGGGGGTCGAAATGTTCCCAGAAGGGCCATACGGACAATAATTCGGGCAGATCAGGGTGGTGCGACTTGAGGTGCATCAGGTGCGCCTGCGCATTCGCATGGCCTCGATCGGCGGCCATGCCGAGATAGGTAACCACCACGGCAAGATCATCGGCGCCAGTTTCAACCCGCCGTGCGTACTCATACTGGGCTCGCGCATAACCTGCGTCCGCGGCCTGTTTGAGCCAGCTCAGAGCCTCGTTCGCCTGCCCCGTTTCGAAAAGCTGCCTGGCCAACCGGTAACGAGCTGCAGAGTTTCCGGCGCCGGCGGCAGCTTCCAGCAACTGCTGCGCCCGCTCTGGTGCAGCGGCGCAGATTTCTCCCTTGCTCAGTATGCGGGCAAGGCGAAACGCCGCCGTTGCATATCCAGATGCAGCCGCACATTCCAGCCAGTGAAATGCCTCTGCATGATGCCCGGCCTCGAGTTGTCGCAACGCCATTTTATGCTGCGCATAGGGCACGCCGGCATGCGCTACCTGTTCCAGATAGCCATACTGGCACCCCAGGTCGCTGTGAGCGACGGAGTCGTTAATGTCTGTCGTCACGTGTGTTGCGGCGCGCGCAAGAAGGTTTTCAAGTTCATAACCCACGAGGCGCTGAGCAGGGTTCCTGGCAATCCAAGCGAGTACCAGCGGTCGCCACGCATCAGGCAATGATTCAGGCAGTTCCGGGTGTTCAAGGCAATGCGCGGAAACCCTGTAGTCACGCTCGCGGTTGGTCGAGAAATGATACGGGCGCGCCCCGGTCAGCGCTTCGACGATGAACCATCCCAGCGAATAAAAATCGGTTGCGATGCCGTGGCGCCCGGCGAAACACTCTGGTGCGACATAGTCCTGCTTGGCACGTATTGATTCTGCCCGACCATCACCCACAGGTTCGGCAACGCCCCAGTCAATGAGAGTGGCGCTGGACCCGTCGAAGAGTATGTTGGACGCCTTGATGTCCTTGTGCAGCCAGCCGTGGCTGTGCGCATGCTGCAGTACCGGGAGCAATTGCTCCAGTATCATTCGTAACTGCAATTTGTTAATTGCGCCGCTTTTTCTGATGAGCTTGTCCAGGCGCGTGCCGGGCACAAGTTCGGTCACAATGCATAGCCGCCCGGTGGCGTCACGCCCATGATCCACGATGGCCAGCGTACCGGGACATCCACGCACGACCTGCAGTGCCGCAAGCTCGCGTTCGAAAGTGTTGGCGTAATAGGGATCGTCGAATATCTTGATCGCACATTGTTCCGGATGCAGCGCCGGATTGCGGCAGAGATAGGCTTGCGCATACCCACCCCCACCCAGGCGCTCAGCCGGGTCAAATCGCCATGCCCCGAGCGCGCGTATCATCGCGGACTCACTTCCGCCCGGTGGAAACGGAATTTGCCTCGGCTGATTCCCAATAGGGCAGCAGTTTTGCAAAAAAAGAGGCGACATGCTGAATGGTGTCGATACGGAACCATTGGCGCGTGTACTTGAAGCGTATCCCTCCCAAGGCAACTCTGGGGTTGGGCGCAAAATAAATTGCATCTTCTGTATTGACCAAATGCAACACTGACCATGCCGCCAAACGAAGCGCATCCCAGATCTGGCGTGCTTTGTCTTGGTCGCCGATTTTGAGGGCAAGTTCATATGCGCCGAGCAGTCCTTCGCAGCGGGCGCCATCCGCGTAGGGGTAGTCGCCGTATGTGTAGTAGAAGGCGCCGGCATAGTCCGGACAGGGCGCATCGGTGACCTTGTACATGTGGTCGACCATCTTGCGGGCATCGGAGAATACGAACTCGGCATACTGTGGCTTGCGCATTGCCTCGATGTCCCATAATTCCTTGATACCCATCATCAGCCATGCATCCGATGGCGGAGAAGTGTAGTGCTGGGCGCGGGTCACAGGTCGAACCTCGATCAGGAATTCCAGTGCCTTGTGGAGCTTTCCTGTGATCATGCGCTGATCCTCGGCGCTGGCGAGAGGATAGTATTTCGCCAGGCCGCAAATGGCTTCGCCTGGGTAATAGAAAGAGAAGTATTCGTGATTTTCCTGTTCGGTGACCGGTTGGTCGAGGTAGATGCTGTAATAGATGAATTCACCGCTGGCAGTGATCTGGCTTAGCAAATGCCGGGCGAGCCGGTGTGCCCATTCCTGATATTGCGTGTCGCCCGTAAGGCGCTGGTATTCCGCGAGCAGGTAGAGCGCCACACCCGAGCCGCCCAGTTTGGCTTTTCTTTCGCTGTAGATGTATGCGCCTTCGATCCCATTGCAGTCATAGGTCCGCGCCTGTTTTAGCAGGTAGCCGATGGCGTTGCGTATGCTATCCAGGGCGTTGCCACGATGGGTGCATTTCTCGTGGTAAATACAGGTAAGGGCGCCTCCGGAATGGCGCAGGATGTTGTAATAAGGGTTCGTGAGCGGGTCGCGCGTGGGATGCTCGTGGTCGCGACGGGAATCAAGGGAGGCATCGTAATAGTAGAGAAATTTGCCACTCTTTTCCTGGTTCAGCAGGATGTGGCCCACGGCCAGTTCTACGGCCTGTTCGATTTTTTGCCTGGTCAAAGGCCCCACCAGCGGGTATCCCCGGTACAGTTGCAACCAGTCTTTTTCCCCGGATATGAAACTTTCCGAGCGGAAGCGCTCGAATCCGGCTTGCCGCAGATAATCCTCACCGTAAGCTCTGGTCAGATAGTCACGCAACTGCCGCATGCCCATGATGGAGCGCACATAGGCATCACCGGGCAAGAAGAGATGCACCATGTTATCAGGCCCATGAATCAGCAGGCCGTCGATGCCGATCTCGAAATGACGTTCGCCCTCTTGTTCAGTGCCCACCGAGTAGAAATCGGCAGGGGAGGGGGGCGCGAGTATGAAATCCATTTGAAGGCGAAAGGGTTCCCTGCCTAGTGCAGGTGTACGAGGGTGCAACAGTAAACGCTCGAATACCTCGGAAAAGCTGTGTGTCTGGCGGCTGACCAGAATGCGCTTGTGGCCAGGCGCATACAGCACGAGTGTCAGGCGTTCAAAATGCTTTGGGAAGGACGTTTGTGCAAAATCAGGTTCTAGTTTCACACTGTCTGAAATTGTCTCGGTGCAATTCCGGATGGCTTTCGATACGGACTGAAGAAAACTATAGTCGAGCGGGTTGGGCTGATAACCGGGTTCTTGTTTTTCCGGCGCCATGAATGGCTGTTGATCCGCGCTCTTGATGGCAGATGTTTCTGCCGAGATGAAATTGTTTTTCATAATATCCAGCCGCAGTCGTGCGGTACTTAATGGATTTCGGAGCGCGTCAGAACGAAATTCGCGATAGCCAGTGCTCGCCGCTCTCGCAGACTCTCGCTGCTGTTTTCAAGCAGCACCCTTACTTCCTTGGTGAATTTAATAATTCCCACGAATGCTATCCAGTGAGGCAGATCTTCATACTCAGCCGAAGTGAACGGGTAGAACCTGGAATACTGCTTGAGAAATTGGTCGAATCGACTGAAATCCACAGCTTCAATATATTTTTCGGCCAAGGAGAACTCAAATCCCCCGTCCATCACGTCGGCCAGTCGAGGGCCGAAAAAAGCGTTATTAAAATCAAAAAATTGCACTTCCCCGCTTGTGTCGATCATCACATTCTTGGGGGTGACGTCGCCATGGTTATGGACGCAAATGCTGCGCGAGAGTAGCGTGGTGCGATCAGTCGGGTGCTTGAATCGGTCAGCGAGGGGCTTCAGTTGAGCGAATGTCTTTGCGAGCATGGCGCTGAGCTGCTCATTTTTTGCGTAAGCATAGAAGTGTGGCAGCCAGATGGCGCAGGTGTCTTCGAACGAAAAAGTGTCTGCAAAATCCAGGGGGTGTTCCATCTGTACCCGGTGGATGGCTGCCAAGGCCGCGCCTATCCGGTCGAGCGGGTATTCCGGGCGACTGCAGACGGTGCCGGTGAGGCGTTCAAAGAGCAATGCCGGAAAGCCAGATATTTCCGCAAGGCTTCCTGTGCGGGTGGGAATGATGCCGGCAGTGGGGATGTTATGTTGTCGCAGGTGCATGACCAGCTTGGCCTCGTATTCGGCATGCGCTGCAATTCGTTTTCGGCGGTAATTGCCCGAGACTTTGAACAGCTTGAGAACGTAATTGTCCTGACCCGCTGCTACACGATAAAGGGCGTTTTGCGTGGAGACCGTCATTTTTTCAACAGCAATCTGCTCAAGTGGATAAAACTGTGCAATCTGGCCGGTTAATTCTTCTAGTTCCGCATCGCGCGGGATGAGGCCATCACGTAAGCGATCATAGTAAATTCGAGCGCCAAATTTATGCAGGAAGGCGTCCTTTTCCTCCTGATAACCTCTGGAAGGGAAGAAAACATAAGCGTCGATCAGGTGGTGGGTGAATTCCACATTTGGATATTGCTTTGCCCACGCTTCCGCTCCACCGGATAGAGGGATCTGGCCAAGATGGTAGACGGCGCAATGGTTGGAGGCGACAGGGTTGATGCAATGCCAGCTGTCAGGGATGTCGCCTTCTCTCCCTTGATTGATCTCGACCAGAATGTCCACGTCCGAACCGAGCTTGACAAGTTTTCCGTGTACAAAGGGTGTCTTGTACCACCCCATGGCCTGTCGCGATGCAGAGCCCATGATGAAAATTCGATCGACCGCATTAACGCTGGCGATCTCCTTGCGTAAGACTTCATCGATCTGTTCCTGTAATCGATTTTGCTCAGGCGTTGTGAATATGATCTTGCTAGGTTTGACGAAACCCAGCTTTAGACTGGACAGCAGCATGCTCCACGTGCGGTACATCTTTTCTGCATCGCTTCTGTCTGCTAGCCCGGATGCATTGTAGGGGAAAACGACCTGCTTGTTGGCTGGAGCATAAAGCCATAGTTGCGGATCGGTTTCGAAATTCCGTACCTGGCCTGATCTGATGGCGGAATAATAATCCACTACCTGGCACTTGATGTGGTTCAGTTCATTGGGGTCGAGTGCCGCTCCTTCCTGGGATAGGTATTCCGCCAGTTGCCTGATTTCTTTCTGAGCCCGAATGCGCTTGAAATCCAGAGCCGCAAGATGGCTTTCCACCCTGGCTACTACTGTGAGCAGTGATCCCCGATAATATCGTTCCTTATCCTGCGTTTCCGCCGTGAATCCGATATATTCGAAAATGCTATTGAGTTTTGGGAGATGATGCCGGGCGATGCTGATGCTTAATATCTCTCCGGGTATATTTCCGGAAGCCAGGATAAAATCCACCTCGTTGGCCTCCAGCAACGTGAGCACTTCGTCGTAACTGGCCGCGTAGGGGCCGTCCACGTCCATTGATTTGAATGCTTGAGCAATTTGCCTGAATTCGGCTCGGTCGATCAGTATCTTGAGATTCCGGTAGTGGAAGTGGTAGCCGTCTCCGCATTCCTCCATGGAAAAACGTTGGGGATGATATTTCACCTCATGCTTGAGGCTCGATTCGGTCCAGATCCGTACATCCTCCTGGTTGGCATTTGGCAATTTTCCATCCTGATAGTTTTTTTTCTGGATGATGGCCTGTAGTTCCTGAGATTGTTTTTGAAAAGCACCCGCAATTTCCTCGAACTCGTCACGGCTCAGTTCGATGCGAAGATCGCGGTAATGAATATGGATATTTTCTTCCATATCGAGGAACAGGTTCCGATGGCGAGGCCTGCCCAGGATGTTGCCGCGATACAGAATTTTCTTGATGACACCCATGATGACCTGAGTTTCTCTAATGCTGCTGTTTGGCTCTTGGCCAACTTTGCGCTACAACAGATCCGCCGGTTCGCCGACCAGATATCCTTGCAGGCCGTAAACATTGAGTTCCTGTAGCATTTTCCATTCTTCGCGCGTTTCCACAGACTCGGCTATGACCTCGATATCCAGGCCGTGAGCGATTTTGATCACAGCGTCGACAAAAAATTGGTCGTCCTTGTCCTGGTCGATGCCATGAATGTAGCTGCCGTCCACTTTCAGATAATGAATTTTCAGGCTGCTGAGGTAGCCGAATGATCTAAACCCGCGGCCGAAGTGATCGAGGGAGAACTTGGCGCCGGCAAGACTTACCGTGTCGATCAGGCTCCGTATTGAATCAAGATTTTTTGTGGCGCCATATTCAGTCACTTCAAAGATTAGCTTGCTGGCGATGTCCGGGTTTTTTTTGAGTTCCCCGTATAACCAGTCAGAAAATGCCGCGTCATGTGCGGACTCCGGCGAGAGGTTGATGGCAATGGCAGGGATGTCTCTGGTGTGATCAAGCTTCATGCGTTCAATCACTTCGCTTACCACTAATCGGTCCATTTCGCGATGCAGGCCGAGTCGGTTGACGTAAGGCATGAACACGCCTGCACTCAATAGTTGTTCGTTATTTCCCATGAGACGCAGCAAGACTTCGTAGTGCAGGATTTTTTCCGAAACACAGCATTTAACAGGCTGAAATAGCAGGGTAATGCGTCGTTTGGCGATGACTTCATTGAGGAATGTGGACCAGTTTTGCGCGCCTGCTATTTCAGTCTGCGCGCTTTGTTCGGGTTTTTCCAGGTGCCAGGCATTGCCTCCCTGTGCCTGGGCAGTCCGCAGTGCCAAATCGGCTTCACTCAGGTACTTGAAAACGGAATCTTGCCCACGGTAGAGCGCGATTCCAATATTGCCGACTTCCCTTGAATCTGTCATGCCACCTTCATACAAATGGTGCAAGGATTCGGACAGTTGTTTTCCAATTGTTTCTGCTTCGGTGGCATCAATGTTGGGAATGACCATGGCAAAGTCAGCGCCGCCAAGACGTGCGCAGAAGCTGTCAGGGTGCGGGTTGCTGATATTGGATAGCAGAACGGTTGCCTGGCGCAGAAGATCATCGCCAGCCTGATAACCACGACGGTCGTTATATTCCTTGAAGCCCCTGAGTTCCAGCAGGAACAGCGCACCTCCAGCAAATTGTTCCGGGTTGTTGATCAGGTTTTGCAATTGAGCCTCAAGGTGACGCCGGTTGCCTAGACCTGTTACCGAATCCATATAGGCATGTGCCCGCATTTTTTCCATGGCGCGGGCCTGTTCTTCGAACATCTCCTTGACCTTGGTTACCATGCGGTTCATAGCCTGAACAAAACTGCGCAGTTCTCGAGTCCAGGGCATTTTCTCTTGTACCGGATATTCTCGCCGGCAAATGGCTTCTGCCTGAATTTCCAGATTGCGCAGGGGGCGCAGCACAATTTTCAGAATAATCCAGCCCAAGCCGAGTGTGATAATCGCGGCGCCAAAAAGCCACCAGAACATGCCAATGCTGTCGCGCCATAACTTGGCATAGGCGATGCCCGGATTGCTGCGTACATTAACCATTCCAGCCTGTTGCCAACCGGCCATGACCAAGGCCTCTCCCAAGGGGGTTTCAAGAGGCACTAAATTGATAAACCACTGTGGTACCTCTTCAATGGTGACGGGAAGCTTGCGCTCAACCAATGGATTGCCATTGATGTCAACGACAATGATTTCACGGTAGTAGCCGCTATCGAACATGGCATCTACCATGGATCTCATGGTAATCAGGTCATTGCTGGCGGCATGGGGAGATATCGACAGACCCAGCGAGGTAGCAGCGTCCTGGGCGTGAGACTGTAGCTGGCTGGAGAGAAAGACTCGGGTGTTATTGACACTGACGATGAAGGTCCCCAGAAAAACCACCAGGAATAAAGTGGTAATGATGATGATCAACTGACGAAACAGGGTCATGATTGTATCCTCATCGATATAGTTCCAACCCAGAGCTTGTGCGCCTGAGCATTAGGGATGTTGGTCATCAGTTTCTTTCCCCATCCGGCTGCTAAGATCCGTCCACAACTTGATCCGGCTCGACCCACCAACGTTTTTCCCCAAGCCGCGTTCCTTGGCCAACCACAGTCCGTCACCATTGAAACTGTAAACTGGGGTAAGGTCCTTGCGTCGAGTGGCAGGCTTGATTTCCGGGATCAGGTTATCCAGTATGTTGGGGATGGCATCGGGTGTCTGATAGTAGGCCAGTACCATATGCGCCTGGTTGATTGGGTTCCAGTTCATCGCCTTCACGTAAGTGATCTGCAATTTCTTGATCGGTACGCCCATTTGTACCAGCGTAAAATATTTGCCAATGGCAAAATCTTCGCAGTCACCACCACTGGTTGCCAACATTTCAATCGGTGTGGCCCAGTAATCTTCCTTGCCCCAGTGTTCCATGTCTGAAACAAATGGTGTCTGGTTGAAAAACTGATTAACCAGTTCCAGTTTTTCTGATTCTGACTTGTTGCGACTGTTTTCCATCAGGCGTTTCCAGTCGGTCACGCGTTTGAGGGCAGGAGCCCCGTATTTTTTTTCAACAAACGCCAGCACTTTGTCGGACAGGTCTAGCCGATCTGCCACGCCAGGAGCGATGAAAATAAAAGCAACTACCCAAATTAAGAGCACCCTTGCTCTTGGCGAAATGTGCAAAAGGCTTGAACTCAAGCTTTTGTCAAAGAATCGGATCAAGAAGCGCTGCACGCTGCAACCGAACCTCGCCAAAAAAAGTTTAATAGTTAAAAGCAACGCCTCACTGATTAATGTCCGGAGTGGCGTTACTCAAGAGCACCCTAGAAAATCCGGAAATGCTCTTCAGTTTCCGGCTTTCCGGAATTAATTCGATTTCTTTTCGCTGGCCGGTGCAATGGCTTCTTCAGGCAATGGAACGCCAAGAGATTCAAGTAGGCGACCTTCACTTTGCAATAACCTGTAAGACGCGAAAAGCTGTGTGTACTGTCCGGTTACATAGGATGTGTGGGCGGTATAGTATTCGTTTTCGCTGTCCAGCAAATCCAGCAAGGTACGCTGGCCAAGATTGAACTGCTTGCTGTAGGCCTCACGTGTGGCCTCGCTGGCAGTTGCAAAATCTTTCAAATGAGAGAGTCGTTCTCCAGCAGTTGTATATGCGTTCCAGGACAATTTTGTTGACTGTTCGACCTGGCGGCGAGTGCGGTTGGAAACCTGGGTTGCTTCCTGGGTCAGCAGTGATGTTTGATCGACCCGGGCACTGTCTGATTTGCCCTTAAACAGGTTGTAGCGCAAGCGTAGCATGGCCTGTGTATTGTTGTTGTTACCTTCAATACCTGAAACATTATCATTCCTCGCTGCAGAAAGTTCCAAATCCAGACGAGGATAGAGCAGGGATTTTGCAGCTTGGTGTTGAGCCTGCGCACTTTCTACATCCGAAAGGGAGGATTTGAGGATCGGATGGTTGTTTGCAGCAATCTCAATGGCTTCTGATTCGGTTTTAGGTAGCAGGTGTTCTTGAATCTGCGGTTTTGTCAGATCCTTTGGGTTGTTACCTATTACGTAGAAGTATTTTGTCTCTGCATCGATCAGATTGCTTTGGACCGCGAGTAAGTTGGATTTGGCCAGCGATAGTCTGCCCCGAGCCTGCTCAAGATCCGCCTTGCGTCCTACACCGCTTTCGCTTCGTAGCTGAATCTGATCATGGGTTCGCTGGTGATTTTCCATGTTTGCTTTTGCCAGTGCCACGAGATCCTGTTGACGTAATACTTCGATGTAAGCTTCTACTGCGCTAAGGCTGGTTTCTTCGGCAGTTCCGTAAGTCAGGTAGGCGGATGAGTTTAAACGCGCTTTTTGCCTGTTTACTTCACTGCTGACACCAAAGCCATCAAACAGCATTTGACCCAATTTTATTTCTGCTTCGCGTCGAGTAAGAGACGGATTGCTGGGAATGGAGGGACTTTCTGTTCGCTCTTTCCCATAACCCAGAGTCAAGTCGACTTTGGGAAAATAACCACCTTTTGCACCTTTTAATTCCTCATCGATAGAGCGTCGGTGATTTGTCTTGGTGAGAACGTCCGGATTGGTTTTGAGCACATTTTCAACCACTTCCTTAAGTGTTTCAGCCTGTAGTTGGTTGGGCATGAACAAACCCAAGCAGGGAAGCAAAGCCAGTGCAGTGATGTTTTTTCGTTTCATGATTTATCCCCTTGTTGAAATTAAACTACATTAACTGTTTTGTTAGCTAACCCTATGTCAACCTTACTTTTTTTTGACTGACATTTCAAGTCTTTGTTGGGTCAAATATTATCAAGGCTTGCTTCTCCTCGCGATTCTGTTCCATCCAGAAATAGAGGACTCGGATTTTGTTGGAATTGAAAGCTGTCAAACAGCGAGCCAAAGTCGTGTCGTGGATTAACTTCCAGGGAAGCTTGCATGGCTACCGTGATCGACCTGCCGTCACGTTCAACGGATCTGTGTACGGCTGGAGAACAACGGCCTGACAGGCTCCGCGCTCCGACAAGTTGTGATACTCAATCAAGGCTTGTGCCAATCCGCCTTGCGCTACGGCTTCCGGCCAACAACATCCTGCAAGGTGTTGCGTACCAGTCCCTGATCCATATACGGTTTCTTGAACCGGGAATTCTCTGCCTGTATGTATATCTGTTACCGATGGTGCGATAAATCCATTTTTACTCAGGCGGCATCGAGAATATGCTCAAGCTTGTTTTTCAAAGTAACGCGATCCGTGTTGGGCTAATTCATGGGTTTCACAGAAAAACCACACCACTATAAATAAAAAATGAGGCGCTGGAAATTGGAGTCTTTTCCAGCGCCTCAGTAACACACCTACTTAGTTATCTCCCCCTACATCAGGGTCCTGGTCGAAGAAGTCTGGAGGAACGGGCCACGGTGCCCCGGGATCGCCGCCTCCGCCGGAAGAGTGCCCACCACCACCTTCAGTAAACACATCTTCTTCAGTTGGGCCATCGCTATCGCCTCCGCGACCGCCTGGCTCTTTGCCACCTTCTGGCTCTTTGCCGCCTTCTGGCTCTTTGCCGCCTTCTGGCTCTTTGCCACCTTCTGGCTCTTTGCCGCCTTCTGGCTCTTTGCCACCTTCTGGCTCTTTGCCGCCTTCTGGCTCTTTGCCACCTTCTGGCTCTTTGCCGCCTTCTGGCTCTTTGCCGCCTTCTGGCTCTTTGCCGCCTTCTGGCTCTTTGCCACCTTCTGGCTCTTTGCCGCCTTCTGGCTCTTTGCCGCCTTCTGGCTCTTTGCCGCCTTCTTCGTCCGTGGCCTCGCCACCTTTGCCACCGGCCTGGCCTCCGCCACTACCTTTGCCTCCACTACCGCCTTCTTCATTATCGGCATCGCTGTCTGCGTCACTGTCAGCGTCACTGTCAGCATCGCTGTCTGCGTCACTATCAGCGTCACTATCAGCATCGCTATCGGCATCGCTATCGGCATCGCTGTCTGCGTCACTGTCAGCGTCACTGTCAGCATCGCTGTCGGCGTCACTATCAGCATCGCTGTCTGCATCGCTATCGGCATCGCTATCGGCATCGCTATCGGCATCGCTATCTGCGTCGCTATCGGCGTCACTATCGGCGTCACTATCGGCGTCACTATCAGCATCGCTGTCTGCATCGCTATCGGCATCGCTATCGGCATCGCTATCTGCGTCGCTGTCGGCGTCACTATCAGCGTCACTATCAGCATCGCTATCGGCATCGCTGTCTGCGTCACTGTCAGCGTCACTGTCAGCATCGCTGTCTGCGTCACTATCAGCATCGCTATCGGCATCGCTATCGGCATCGCTATCGGCGTCACTATCGGCGTCACTATCAGCGTCACTGTCGGCATCGCTGTCGGCGTCACTATCAGCATCGCTGTCGGCATCGCTATCGGCGTCACTATCGGCGTCACTATCGGCGTCACTATCAGCGTCACTGTCGGCATCGCTGTC
>JAHJGO010000018.1 GCA_018824405.1 Gammaproteobacteria bacterium | reverse complement strand
GTACATCGAGATCTTCTACAACCGGCAGCGGAAACAGGCTCGGCTGGGCTACCTGTCACCTGCCGTATTCACGCAGCGATACTATGAAAATCTGCTCGCTGCTTAACCCGTTGGACTCCACTATTGCCAACCGACCTCACAAGCGAACTCATGCAGGTCGCCTTGCCTATGTACCAACGCATGGGGTTTAAGTGGGTGTCCAGCACACCAGCAATCCACGGAGTTGAATATGGCGTCTATGTTAAAGAACTCGACTGCTAATCCTGCAATCCACCGGACCTGAGTGAAAAGCCGCGCAGTCCGGTTATTTCCACGTTGGGTACCGAAAGGAGCTTAGATGGTTTCTCTAGCGCAAACACCACAACCACCGTATTTCGCAGTCATCTTTACATCCGTCCGCACTGAAGGTGACCATGACTATGGTGAAACGGCAAAACAAATGCTGGAGCTTGCCTCCGAACAACCTGGCTTCCTTGGCTTCGAGAGCGCGAGGCAAGAAATCGGAATCTCCGTTTCATATTGGGTGAGCCAGGAAGCAATTACGGCCTGGAAGGAAAATATCATTCATCGCCAAGCTCAGAGCCGAGCAAAAGACTGGTATCGGACATTTCGTGTCCGGGTCTGTCGCGTTGAGCGCGAGTATGGTTTCTGACTTGCTGCCCAACTCATCCCTCAACGGGACGCGCCAAAATCGGAGCGCCCCTCAATTTGAACGCTGGGCTTTTCTACATGATTGAATATCGCCACAATTTCTCTCTTGAGGCCGCGGATGTGGCTGCGGTTTTTGATGCATCCGGTATTCGCCGCCCTACCAAAGATTTGGCGCGGATCAAACGCATGTTTGATAATGCCAACCTGATTCTCTCCGCTTGGCATGAAGGCAAACTCGTCGGGGTGTGTCGCGCACTAACTGACTTCAGTTATTGTTGCTACTTGTCCGATCTTGCAGTGATTAAGTCCCATCAAAATCATGGCATCGGTCGCGAGTTAATTGCCAGAGTACGCTCTGTTATTGGGGATGAGGTGGCGCTTGTCCTATTGTCGGCTCCCGAAGCAATGGAGTATTACCCCAAGGTTGGCTTCGAGGATATTGAAAATGGGTTCATCATCAAACGTGGCCAGTGACTCCAATTCACGCTTGGTAGCAAGAGGTAGTCAATGGAAATATTAGCTTGGGCTTTTCTCGGCGGCATTGTCGGTGCCATACTCATGGACGTCACAGAAACTTATGCGGCCAAGGCAGGCATTACCAGCGGCGTAAAAACCACCAGTACAAGTTCATGATGTACTCCTTATTCAGGCCTGAATCATTCAGAGGCAGACAGTATGGATGAGGGCTGGATCGACTATTTCAGTGAGTATGCCTGTCTCTCTGTCATGCCAATCTACTCACGGCCCACGCTTCAGTCAGCATGCCGCATTGCGAATGCCAGGCCTTCGTTTGGATCATGTGGCAGCAGAGGATTAGGCCGGGCTGGATTCGGAATCTGCGGATACAGCTAATTCAGTTCGCTTCGCAAGCGGCTAGTGACTTGCGATGAATTACAACTAAGCAGGCAAGGCGTATCCGCCTTCGGGTTTTTACTTCCCTTTCAACCCTGCCAGATCGTCGATGATCTCCTGCGAATGGCGCGATGTATCCACTTTCTGGTAAGTCTTGGCCAGTTTTCCCTGGGGATCGATTAGGAAGGTGTAGCGTTTGGCGAACTTGAACAGGCCCAGATTCTGTAGCGCCCCGTATTGCGTGGCGACCTTGCCGCCGTTGTCGGAGAGCAGGGGGAAGGGCAAACGGTATTTCTTTGCGAACTCGGCGTGCGAGGCCGTGTCGTCCACGCTCACTCCGATCACCTGGGCGCCCAGCGCGGTGAGCTTGTGCAGGTCGTCGCGAAACAGGCAGGCTTCCTGGGTGCAGCCGGGCGTGTCGTCCTTGGGATAGAAGTACAGCACCACCCAGCGCCCCCGATAGGACTCTAGGCTGTGCATCTTTCCGTTCTGGTCCGGCAGTTCGAAACCGGGAGCTGGCTGGCCTGACTGCGGCACGTCGTTTGCCTGGCTGAGTCGTGCCCAGAGCAGTGCGCCAACCAGCAACAGCAAGGCGAGCAATGCAAGTTTCATGAGGAAATCTCCGTCTGGCTATGGCTCTATCTTAGCCCGAATCGCTGCACGGTGCGTGCAATGCATGCTCAAGTCCGGGTGCGCCAGACCTCCACTTCTTCAAGGCCGACCCGGATTACGGCAGATTTGATGCCGCTGATACGCTTTTAATGAGTGCCTGTTGCAGGTAATAATGTGCTTACACTACATAAACGGGTATACACGCATGCGATTCCTCGGCTTCCTGTTTTTGCTTCTTGCCGCCTCAGCCCAGGCGGGTGATATTGGCGCGCCGGACAACATGCTCAAGCCGATCAAGGCCAGCGCGCATTGCTACTATGTGCAAGGCCTTGCGGGTGCGGCTTCTTCTGCCAATCAGGGCTTCATGTCCAATGCGGGCTTTGTCGTCACCCCTGCAGGCGTCGTGGTATTCGATTCACTCGGCACTCCAGTGCTGGCCGAAGGGCTGATCAGGGCCATCCGCAAAGTCACCAGCCAGCCCATCAAACGCGTGATCGTGAGCCATTACCATGCCGACCATATTTACGGCCTGCAGGCCTTCAAGGCTATTGGGGCGGAAATCTGGGCGCACCAGGGTGGGAAGGAATATCTCGCCTCCGAAGAGGCCCCGTTGCGCATGAAGCAGCGCCGCGAAGATTTGTTTCCCTGGGTGGACGAGAAGACCCGCCTCTTGTCCGCGGATCGCTGGCTCAGTGGTGATGAAAACTTCGAGCTGGGCGGCCTGCATTTCAGCCTGCATCATGTCGGCCCAGCCCACTCCAGCGAGGACATGGCGATGCTGGTGAAGGAAGATGGCGTTCTTTTTACCGGCGATCTGATTTTCAAGGGGCGGGTGCCTTATGTCGGCGATGCGGATAGCGCAGCGTGGCTCAAGGCGCTTGACCGCCTCGCCACTCTCAAGCCTTCATACCTGATCCCCGGTCATGGCGCTGCTGCTCCGGATGCGGCGGCTACCCTGCAATTTACCCGGCAGTATCTGCAATACCTGCGCCAGACCATGGGCCGGGCGGTGGAAAATTTCGTGCCGTTTGAAGAAGCTTATGCCGGCACTTCATGGAAGAAATACGAGAAAATGCCCGCTTTCCACGAAGCTAACCGTTCCAATGCCTACAACACCTACCTGCTGATGGAAAAAGAATCTATCGAACGGCCGAAATAGCAGCCTGAGCGGAGTACCTCAAATACAACCGCCGCAACTGCCGCAGCGCCAGTCATGTGGGTTGACTGCCTGGTAAAACCAGCGCATGTGCTCTTCATCCACGGGAATGTCATGGGCGGCAAGGAAGCTGGCCAGCCAATCGGCGTGTTCCAGAATCCAGTCGTCTTCCGGCAGGCCTTCAGCCAGGTCCTCGTCGTCGGGAAAGATATAGCTGAATATGCCGAAGCTGCCCATGTCATTCTCGCGCTGCTCGGGGTCGAGTTCGATCAGTCGCCCAAGGTAGCGGATTTCCCATTGGCCAAGGCACAGGTTGTTTCCGGTGATGGTCCAGCGGGCGGTGAACGGGTTGGTCATGGCGCACATTATACCCATGCAGAGCCGGGGGGTTGATGAGGGGCTGCTTTCCGGGAGCACCACGTTTCAGGTTCGCTTGGATTTAATGAGCGGCAATATTCCTGCAACACACGAAAGCCTGACTTGAACTGCACGATCAAGACGCGTATCCGGAACCGGCTTAAAACCCGTTTCAATCTTGAAAATGTTTATGTAGTTGGTTTTGACCTGCCCCCACTAAACAGTACCAACTTAAATCTAGTAAAGTCCTTTTTCGGGAAGGAGAATGGGCTTGAAGAAGCGATTTACGGAAGAGCAGATTATTGGATTTCTGAAGCAGGCCGAGGCTGGCGTGCCGGTCAAGG
>JAHJGO010000017.1 GCA_018824405.1 Gammaproteobacteria bacterium | reverse complement strand
TAAATTTGGTATCGTTCGTCTTGGGTCAGATGTGTGTAGTTCATTGGGCAACTTCGACTTGGCGGTTGATGAGCAAAATGCTTCCGTATTCTGACCCATCTCCTCGTTAATCAAAATTGCACTTCAAACTTGAATCCGCGAAACTTGGGCGCGCTCTTTTCTGATTGAAAGCGCGTGAGTGCAAGATACGATGAACAAACCTGAAACTGTTAATTACCCCCCCAATGGGAGGGTGCCCAATGGATATCCCCAATTTGGAAAATAACGGCCAAAATATTTTTTCAAAATTTCAGAAAAATGTAGCGTCCACACAACACAGAACGCGATTTTTCAAGGAAGAACAAAGGAAGCGATATCGATTAGGCGTGTATCGAGGTGGAGTGCATCGCCTGAAGTAGATCGCCAGCAATATGTTGCATCGGTTCTCTCAGCCAAGAGGCGCTTCTGATGTGGGTACCTAACTAGGAGACCCCGTTGTAGGCAGTCCCAGAGTTAACTGCATGACTAAGAATTGTGCGTGTATTCTTGTTTGGATTAAATGGATCTAGGGGTGTCTGACGCATTGAGGTTAACCCCCTCATCTTTGGCGATTGCGATGATTTGCTGTTCCATCTGCGGCAAGTGCTGTTCGACGATGTTCCAGATCAGGGTCAAATCCACGCCTAGATATTGGTGCGCCAGAAAATTTCGGGTAGCGGCAATTTGCGGCCAGGGTGTTTCGGGGTGGGAGGCAGTTAGGCTGTCCGTTCCCAGGTCCTTGACGGCTTGGCCGATGACTTCGAGATTGCGGATAACGGCATCTTGGGTTTTGCGGTCTTCAAAGAAGTCTTCCTTGCCCGTTTGCACGTATTCCTTGATCCAGCCGATGCAGTCGTAAATGTGGCGGATATAGACGGAGCGGTCTTTGGTCACAGAGGCGCAGCCTCGTGGAGGATGCGATCTTTCAGGTAGCGGTTGATGCCGTTGGGAGTGAGCACGTCCACTTTTCTGCCAATGGCTTTCTCAATGTCCTGCTGCAGGCCGATCAAATCGAATAGGCTACTGGTTTCCTGCATGTCCACCAGAAAATCCACGTCGCTGTCTTCCCGGTCTTCACCACGGACAACCGAACCGAACAGGCGGACATTGCTAGCCCCATGCTTGGCAGCAAGTGCCAGGATTTCGGCTCTTTTGCTTTGTAGGATATTGAGCGTGCTCATGATTTTCTCATTGTAGTTTAAATCATAAAGGTGAATATACTCATTGCGCAGATTTATCCTGAATCAATTGTGTGCCGTTTGCAAAAACGCTCAAGAAGTAGTCGGTGATCTTTTGCATTGGTGCCCGTAGCCGTTCCGCATCTTTGATGATGTAGCCGCCGTGACATCGTTGCTCATCTTGTGGTTGAGTAGTCTCTTGAGTGCGTAGGCAGAAATATCAAGGCTTTCCGCCACTATCACGTTCCTGTCTTTCACATTCTTGACCTGTGCTACCTGATTGCCATTCGGTAAATCAATTGAATTACCTGTTTCTTCTACCTATTTTCCCCCATGCCAGATCAATTGAAATGACCTTCGCCAGTGCTATTATCAAAAACGATCCACGTTTCTCGCGCTTGATGTGGCTGCTGGCGAGTTAGCCAAGCGTCACTCTGTATATCCATCGCACTTCATCTGCAAGACAAGGCGTCTCCGCCATTCCAGGAGGATGTCGCTGGTATTGGGAGGTAACAATGTTCACCACCAATCCGTTCGCATTTCTCACGGCATTCGTGCCACCTGCCGCCATGCAGACCTACGTTGCTTTGATGGCGCTCGCAGTTGTCATTGGAACGGCATTCGATCTCCTTCATGAGAACAAGGCCAGGTTTTTCCTGCAGGAGAGGAAGCGTACAAAGGCTGCAGCAAAGCAGCAGCTTAGCGCCGTTAATTTGGCTGTCATCGTGGCCAAGACCATCGCGACCGATATCGCCACCTTCGGCGAATTTTGCAACAAAAGCAGGCGAATTTCCCATGCCCTGACGTTTTATGGCTTCGTGCTCTATCTGAGCACGACTCTGGTGATGGTGTTCGCCTATCCGACCAATCATTATCCACCGGCTGTTCTGCCGAACCTGTGGCACATCGGCGCACTGATGACGCTCGTCGGCGGTTACTGGTTTTTCTTCATGCTCAGGGTGAATGTGGTTCACGACGGTCATCCCCCATGGAGGCTGGTGCGGGCCGACCTGTTCATCATCACGCTTCTCGCCAGCGTGACTTTCGCACTGCTGTTCGCATGGGCGGCGATGGCGGATAAGCAGATGGCAACACGAATATTTGCCAGCCTCTACATCCTGTTTACCACGCTGCTCTGCGTTTCCGTTCCCTGGTCCAAGTTCGCCCATATGTTTTACAAGCCCATAGTGGCTTTTCAGAGAAGAGTGGAGGAGGCAGACGGCTCGTCCGGCCTGCCAGCACCAAAATCGAAGGGAGACGAGCGATGCCCACATTCACATACATGACGCGCTGCGACGGTTGCGGTGAGTGCGTGGATATCTGCCCTTCCGACATCATGCACATCGACTCGGTCTACCGGCGCTCTTACAACATCGAGCCGAATTTCTGCTGGGAGTGCTATTCGTGCGTGAAGGCATGCCCGCAGCATGCGATAGACGTTCGGGGCTATGCAGATTTTGCGCCGCTGGGTCACAGCGTCAGGGTGCGGCGGGAAGAGAGCAACGGCACTATTTCATGGAAGATCCGCTACCGGGACGGTCGTGAGAAAGAGTTTACCTTCCCGATCAGGACCACCCCGTGGGGCTCCATCAAGCCGCCATCCGAATATGAAACACCCGATGCCAACGCCCTGGGCACTCCGTTGCTTGCGCACGAGCCTGCTGCGCTCGAGGTAAATGCGCTTCCTGCGCTACCGCAAGGCGAATCGGGCAATTCAAACAGAAACGAGGGGTAATGTGCCATGAGCCTGTTCACATCGAGAAAAACCCGCTTCGTGGATTCAGACATCCTAATCATCGGCGGCGGCTTCGGCGGCTGCGGTGCGGCCTATGAATCCCGCTACTGGGGGCGGGATTTGAAAATCGTCCTGGTCGAAAAAGCCAACATCGAGCGCAGCGGCGCCGTCGCACACGGCCTGTCGGCGATCAACTGCTACATGGGCATGCGCTGGGGCGAGAACCAGCCGGAGGACTTCGTGCGCTATGCGCGCGGCGACCTGATGGGACTGGTACGCGAGGACCTGATTTTCGACATCGCCCGACATGTCGATGCCACGGTCCACAAGTTCGAGGAATGGGGCCTGCCGATCATGAAGGACCCGAAGACCGGCCGATACCTGCGCGAAGGGAAATGGCAGGTGATGATCCACGGCGAAAGCTACAAGCCGATCATCGCCGAGGCCGCCCGGAAATCCGCCAGCGAAGTGTACAACCGCATCATGGTGACGCATCTGCTGATGGACAGGACGCACCCCAACCGGGTCGCCGGCGCCGTCGGCTTCAGCGTCCGCGATGGGGGTATGTATGTATTCCGGGCCAAGGCGGTGATTGTCGCTGCCGGCGGCGCTTCGCACGTTTTCAAACCCCGCTCGAGCGGCGAAGGCGCGGGAAGAACCTGGTATGCGCCATGGAGCAGCGCCTCGGCCTATGGTCTGGTCCTGCGCACCGGCGCCAAAATGATCCAGATGGAAAACCGGGTCGTCCTCTCCCGCTTCAAGGATGGTTACGGCCCGGTAGGTGCCTGGTCACTGCTGCTCAAGGCCAAAAATACCAATGCCTATGGCGATGATTATGAGGCGGCCCGGTTTGACGAAATCAAGGCCCTGGTCGGCAAATATGCAGAAATTTCGCCGATGCCGACCTGCCTGCGCAATCACGCCATGCTGCAGGAAATCAAGGCCGGCAATGGCCCCATTTACATGCAGACGCAGAAGGTGCTCGACACCCGCGAGAAGGAGGAAATCGGCTGGGAAGACTTCCTCGACATGACAGTCAGCCAGGCAGTGGTCTGGGCTTCGCAGAACATCGACCCCAAAGAAAAACCCTCCGAGCTGACCACCTCCGAACCCTACATCATGGGCTCTCACGCCACCTGTTCCGGCGCATGGGCCAGCGGCCCGGAAGACTGCGCCCCGGCAGATTACCAGTGGGGATACAACCGGATGACGACGGTTGAAGGGCTGTTCGGTGCTGGCGACACCATCGGCGGATCCGCGCACAAATTCTCGTCCGGCTCATTCACGGAAGGAAGGATCGCAGGAAAAGCCGCCGTCAAATATGTCACTGAACTGTCCGGCAATCCACCCGAGGTGGACGAAGCTGAGATCAGGATGCTTCAGGAAACCATCTTCAGACCTCTGGAAACCTACACCGTGGGCAGGAACGAAATCGTCGCCGGCAGCGTGGCGCCCAGCTACATTTCTCCGCTGCAAGGCCTGCAGCGGCTGGAGAAGATCATGGATGAGTACGCTGGCGGCATCGGCACCTTGTATTCGACCAACGAACCCATGCTCAACCGCGGCCTTGAGCTGTTAGCTATGCTCAAGGAAGACCTCGACCACATCGGTGCCGAAGACATCCACCAGCTCCAGCGGGCATGGGAACTCCACCACCGGGTCTGGACCGCAGAGGCGGTGCTCCGGCACACGCTATACCGGCAGGAAACCCGCTGGCCCGGCTACTATTACCGCGGCGACTATCCCAGGCTGAACGATGCCGACTGGCATGCCTTCACTGCATCGCAATACGATGCAAAGACGGATGAATGGCACATGAGCAAGCTGCCGGTCCACCACATCATCGCGTGAACAACTGATTCCGCTCAGGCTGTTTTGCCGTGCGACAGGGCGCACTGGTTCCTGCCCAGTTCCAGTTCGCTGGCCTTCACCTCGTTTACCTGGAGCAGGCCGGTGTTGACACGCCGGATATCGTCATAGGTCGGCGGATGTTCCGGCAGGTGTTTGAGGATGTAGGCGGTGAACGCCTCCAACCCCTGGCCTAACATGCGCAACCCCTCGTTGCTTTCGTGCAGCGTGCCGAGCGGCACGCAGTAGCAGCCTTGCTCGTCCGCCTCGCCCATGTGGCTGAAGTGAGCCGGCAATATGATCGTGTGGTCGGGCAAGGCCAGCACCCGTTGCAGAGAGTGATAGAGGAGAGGCGCCCAGGACTCTGCCCGGCCGCCCAGATCAGGCCGGCCGATCGCGCTGATGAACAGTGTATCGCTGCTCAGCAGATAGCGATCATCCACCAGCGGATTTGTCATGCCGAGGGTGTGGCCGGGAAGGTGAAGTGCGCGGATATTCACTCCGCCCAGCGTGAAGGTCATTTCGTCCTTCAGGTACCGGAAGGGAAACGTTGCCGGAAGCAGGTCATCGGGATGAATGCTATCGTAGGGATGCAGCCAGTAATCCACGCCCAGAGAACTCGCCAGCGCCACGCCACCGCTCAGGTGGTCGGCCTGCAAGTGGGTATCGAACACGCCCGTGATGCGCCATCCTCGTTCGCTGGCGATTTTGGTGTAGATGTCGATATGGCGCGCGGCATCGACCACCATGGCCTCGCCAGCACTGGCCAGGAGGTAGCTGAGACAGCCCCGAGCCGGGCGGCTGATTTGCAGGACAGTGAGTCGCGAACTCTCCTCAACGACTCGCGTTTCGTAGTGGTTTCCCCAGGCCAGCATCCCGCCTTCCAGGTTGAGCGCCTGATAGCCGAGTCGCCGCAGCCCGTCGGCAACGTACATCGAGGTGTCGCCCTTGGCGCACACCGCCAGAATCTGCCCGCTCCGCGGCAAGCTGTCCTGCAACTGATCCGGAAGCGTGCGGGCAACCGCTGCGGCGATGTCCTCGTCTTCGCTCTCCAGTTCAAGGAAATCGAAATACGGAACGTTGATGGTCTCGATTGGATTCTTGCCCTCGACTTTCCAGGCCTCAAATTCTTCCTGGTTGCGTACGTCCAGAATGGTGAACCGCCTGCCATCGTTCAGATGGCGGTACAACTCCGCCGGGCTCCAGGCAGGATTTTTGCGCTTGGTCATATATCCTCCAGAACAGAAGAGAATCACTATCATTTGACGCCGGGGCCACGCAACAGTTGCATCAATCCATGTCCAGTAAATGCATTCATTCCGCGAATCTGCCGTGCATAGCGTATTGGCTTGACCGTGCATCTTGGCTATATTGAATGTTCTTCCACTGCGGCCAGGCCATGATGCGATGCTCGATTACCCGGCGTTCGAGTTTTGACGCAGAATCAGAACGGCAAGCGCTGATTGCCGGGCTGCTCGCTCCGCATGCCGCGATCCCGCCCAAGTATTTCTACGACGAGTTGGGCTGCCTGCTCTACGCGGCAATCTGCAGCTTGCCGGAGTACTACCTGACGCGTGCCGAGGCATCGATTTTCACGCGCAACCGGGATGACATTGCCAGTGCGATCGGCAGCGGCAAGCAGATGGTCGATCTCGGCGCGGGCGACTGCCGCAAGGCGGCGGAGTGGTTTCACATTCTCCAGCCCGGCCGCTACTTCGCGGTAGACATGGCGGAAGTGCATCTTGGACACTCGCTCGGGCGTCTGGCGGAAGAATTCCCAGATATGGAAATGACCGGCATTATTCTGGATATCGCCAGGGGGCTGGCGCTGGACAGCGACCTGGAGCGGCGGCCTGTCACTTTCTTCTATCCTGGGTCGAGCATCGGCAATTTCACTCCGAAAGCGGCGCTGCAGTTGCTGGGCCAGATCCGTCTCCATTGCCAGCCCCCAGGCAGCGGCTTGCTGATCGGCGTGGACACCAAAAAGGATGCGGCCCGCCTCGATGTTGCTTATGCCGACCCGCTGGGCATCACCGCAGCCTTCAACCTGAATACGCTCAATCACGTCAACCGGCTGATCGGCTCGGACTTCAGGGTTGATGATTTCCGCCATGTCGGTTTTTACCATGAAGTCATGGGGCGCGTTGAAATGCACCTCGAAGCGCGGCGGGATTGCACGGCGCATATCGACGGCCGCGTACGGGAATTCGCAGCCGGGGAACGGATACACACCGAGAATTCCTGGAAGTATGCACGCCATGAATTCGAAGCCCTGCTGCAGCAGGCCGGCTTTAACTCAGTCCGCTGCTGGCAGGACGATGCCGGGGATTTCTGCGTATTCTACGCCGCATGAATACCGCCACGCCCGCCCTCGACCCGGATGACGCCAGCCAGCTCAGCGACGCGCTGCTGGATGCGCGCAAATGGACGCTGGCGCTCTATGGTCACCTCACGCCGCAGCATCTGCAAGTGCCCTACCTCAGAATCATCAACCCGCCGCTGTGGGAGATCGGCCATGTTGGCTGGTTTCAGGAATACTGGTGCCTGCGGCAAGGGCCGGGAGGCATGCTGCTGCCGTCCCGCCTGAAACAGGCTGACTCGCTGTACAACTCCAGCCTGGTTACCCATGCTGACCGCTGGAGCCTGCCTCTGCCGACACGGGACGAGCTCATGCACTACCTCGACAGCGTACTGCACAACACGCTGGCTGCGCTGGACCGGAGCACGCCCGATGAACGTTATTTTTTCAGGCTGGCGCTGCTGCATGAGGACATGCACACCGAGGCCATGCTGATGACGCTGCAAACACTGGGCTATCCGGCTCCGGCCCTGACGCCGACACGCCAGCCGCCTTTCGCGGCAGAACCCGCTGCGCAGGACATCTGGCTGGCCGGCGGCGAATTCGCCCTCGGCTCGCCGGCTGACCAGGGCTTTGCCTTCGACAATGAAATGCCGGCACACACAGTCAAGCTTCCGGGCTTTTTGCTATCCTCCTCCACAGTCACCAACCAGGATTTTGCCGGTTTCGTCGATGCCGGCGGCTACCGTGCACGCGAATTCTGGTCAGACGCAGGCTGGCAGTGGCGGGAAAAGCAGCGGGCCGAGCACCCCCTTTACTGGCAGAAAGATAGCGGACACTGGCTCATGCGCCGATTCGACCAGTGGCTGAAGCTGCCTGCTGAAGAACCGGTGATGCACGTGAATTATCACGAGGCCGAAGCCTGGTGCCGCTGGGCAGGTCGCCGGCTGCCTAGCGAAACCGAGTGGGAATACGCCGCCCGTGCTGGCCACCCGGATGGCGGCGACCGTTACCCGTGGGGCAAGGCTCTACTCCCCACGGGTCTCGCATCCCTGGACAATACTTTTTCCGGGCCGGTTCAGGCCAGTGCATTGACCTGTGCCGATACGCCCACAGGATTGCAGCAGATGATCGGCAATGTGTGGGAATGGACCTCTTCGCCCTTCACGCCCTATCCGGGCTTTACCCCCGGCCCTTACAGGGATTATTCCGAACCCTGGTTCCATACTCATCAGGTCATGCGCGGCGGCTCGTTCTGCACTCGCTCGCGGCTGGTGCACAACCGCTTCCGGAATTTCTACATACCGGATAGAAACGACATGTTCGTTGGTTTCAGAAGCTGTCACCTGCTGTAAACATGGCTACGCAATGTCAGGAGGATAACGGTGGTGAAGTGAAACTTTGAGCGCAATCCGAATGGTTGCGTTTTTTCTACTGGGTAGTGATGGTTTCAAGAGGGCAACTACATGAAGTGCCACCAATCTGGAAGTGCAAAACAAAAATGGCTAGACCGCAAGGTCTAGCCATTTTTGTTTTATCTGGTGCGCCGGAAGAGATTCGAACTCCTGACCCCTTGGTTCGTAGCCAAGTACTCTATCCAGCTGAGCTACCGGCGCATTTTGAAGACGCGAATTATATGTAAAACTCTTGGTTGATGCAAGAAAAAACTAAGCCAAGGCCTGCTGAATCCTATCCAGTGCTTTTTCCAGGTTGCTCATGGAGGTGGCGAAAGAGATGCGAAAATAGCCTTCCGCACCAAAAGCAGAGCCAGGGACGACGGCCACGCCCTTCTCCAGAAGATATTCGGACAGGGCCATGTCGCTGGCTTCCTTGAGCAGTCCGCGCTGGTGCAGGTCGGCGATGGCTTCGCGGGCATCGGGGAAGGCGTAGAAGGCGCCGCCGGCCTTGATGCATTTCAGGCCCTTCATTTCGTTGAAGCGGCGCACCACGAATTCATGCCGTTCACGGAAGGCCTTTACCATGGGAGTGATGCATTCCTGATCGCCATCCAGCGCTTCCTGGGCGGCTACCTGGGAGATGGAGGTTGCATTCGAGGTGGACTGGGATTGCAGAATTTCCATTGCTTTGATGATTTTTTCCGGGCCGGCGGCGTAGCCGATGCGCCAGCCGGTCATGGAATAGGCCTTGGAAACACCGTTCAGCACGATGCAGCGGTCTTTCAGCTCGGGGGTGGCGTTGAGGATGTTGACGAATTTCTCGCCAGAGAGGTTGACGTGCTCGTACATGTCGTCGGTGGCGACCAGCACGTGGGGATGCTTTTTCAGTACTTCGCCCAGCGCCTGCAGTTCGGCCAGGGTGTAGACCGCGCCGGTCGGGTTGGACGGGCTGTTGATCATGAACAGCTTGGTTTTCGGGGTGATGGCGGCTTCCAGTTGCGCCGGGGCGATCTTGAAGCCCTGCTCGATGCCGCAGTTGACGATCACCGGCTTGCCTTCGGCAACCAGCGTGATATCGGCATAGGAAACCCAGTAGGGCGCCGGCACGATGACTTCGTCGCCGGGGTTGATGACGGCCAGCACCAGATTGAAGATGGTCTGCTTGCCGCCGACGCCGACGATGACTTCCCTGGCCGTGAAATCGAAGCCGTTGTCGCGCTTGAATTTGGCGACAATGGCGTTCTTCAGGCCGGGAATGCCGCTCACCGGGGTGTACTTGGTGAAGCCGTCATCGATGGCTTTCTTGGCCGCGTTCTTGATGTGTTGCGGGGTGTCGAAATCGGGTTCGCCGGCTCCCAGGCCGATGATGTCCTTACCCTCTGCTTTCAGCTTGGCTGCGCGGGCCGTGACGGCGAGAGTGGGGGATTCCTTGATGGCTTGAACGCGCTGTGACAGTTCCAAAGTTCTATCCTTGAGTGAGCGGGTCGGGTATTGGCCCGCATGGTACAATTCTGCTGTTTAAAAAACCGTCAAATTCTACCCGTGATCGTCACTTTTCCCAATAGCCCATATAAACTTCACCAGCCTTTCGAGCCGTCCGGCGATCAGCCCGAGGCCATCCGTTTGCTGGCAGAGGGGCTTGAAGATGGTCTGTCCTTCCAGACCCTGCTCGGGGTGACCGGTTCCGGCAAGACTTTTACCATGGCCAATGTGATTGCGCGCCTGGGCCGGCCAGCCATCATCCTGGCGCATAACAAGACGCTGGCGGCGCAGCTTTATTCCGAGATGCGCGAGTTTTTCCCCGAGAATGCGGTGGAATATTTCGTTTCCTACTACGACTACTACCAGCCCGAAGCCTATGTGCCATCGCGCGACATGTTTATCGAGAAGGATTCGGCGATCAACGAGCATATCGAGCAGATGCGCCTGTCCGCGACCAAATCCCTGCTGGAGCGGGAAGACTGCATCATCGTCGCCTCGGTGTCGTGCATCTACGGTATCGGCGACCCGGTGGATTACCACGGCATGATCCTGCACCTGCGCCAGGGCGAGAAGGTCGGCCAGCGCGAAGCCATCAAGCGCCTCACCGAAATGCAGTATGACCGCAACGACGTCGAATTCAGCCGCGGGACGTTCCGGGTGCGCGGCGATGTGCTGGACATTTTCCCGGCGGAAAGCGCCGAGCTGGCGATTCGCGTTTCGCTGTTCGACGATGAAGTGGAAAGCCTGTCGCTGTTCGATCCGCTGACCGGGCAAGTGCAGCAGAAGGTACCACGCTTTACCGTTTATCCTTCCAGCCACTATGTTACGCCGCGTTCCACGGTAGTGCGGGCGATTGATACGATCCGTCTTGAACTGCGCGAACGGCTTGAGTTTTTCCACAAGAGCAACAAGCTGGTGGAAGCGCAGCGCATTGAGCAGCGGACCCGTTTCGATCTCGAAATGCTGAATGAAATCGGCTTCTGCAAGGGCATCGAAAATTACTCGCGTCATCTGTCCGGGCGCAATCCCGGTGACCCGCCGCCGACCCTGATCGATTACCTGCCACCCAATGCGCTGATGTTCATCGACGAGAGCCATGTCACCATTACCCAGGTGGGCGGGATGTACAAGGGCGACCGGGCGCGCAAGGAAAATCTGGTGGACTACGGTTTCCGCCTGCCTTCGGCACTGGATAACCGGCCGCTGCGCTTTGACGAATTCGAAAACATCATGCGCCAGACCATTTTTGTTTCCGCCACGCCAGCCGTATACGAAGCCGAGCATGCCGCCCAGGTAGTGGAGCAGGTGGTGCGCCCCACCGGCTTACTCGACCCGGTGCTGGAAGTGCGCCCAGCGACCACCCAGGTGGATGACCTGCTGCCGACCATCAAGGAAAAAGTGGTGCTGGGCGAGCGCGTGCTGGTGACGACGCTGACCAAGCGCATGTCGGAGGATCTGACCGATTACCTGTCCGATCACGGCGTCAAGGTGCGTTACCTGCATTCCGACATCGATACGGTTGAGCGGGTGGAAATCATCCGCGACCTGCGCCTGGGGCTATTCGACGTGCTGGTCGGTATCAACCTGTTACGCGAGGGGCTGGATATCCCGGAAGTCTCGCTGGTGGCAATTCTCGATGCCGACAAGGAAGGTTTCCTGCGCTCCGAGCGCTCGCTGATCCAGACCATAGGCCGGGCGGCGCGTCACATCAACGGCAGGGCGATCCTGTATGCCGACAGGATTACCAAATCCATGCAGAAAGCCATCGACGAGACCGAACGGCGCCGCGCCAAGCAGATCGCCCACAACGAGGCGCACGGCATTACGCCCAAGGGCGTATCCAAGCGCATCAAGGACATCATCGACGGCGTGTTCGACCTCGAGACCGCGCAGAAAGAGCTCAAGGTGGCGCAGGAACTGGCGCACTACCAGCACCTGGACGCAAAGGTGCTGACCAGGGAAATCAAGCAACTGGAAAAGGAAATGCTGGCCTGCGCCAGGAATCTGGAGTTCGAGCGCGCGGCCGATATGCGCGACAAGCTGAACGAGCTCAAGGCGCTCTTGTTCAAGAGCTAGGCGCGGTATCTATTTCGAGGCGAAGAGAAATCCAATAGCTTCCTAATCCCTCCCGGCCTCCCCTTGTGCGAGCATCCGCTCCGCGGATTGCCTGCTTACCCCGCTTCAGGGGAGGGGCCAGGTTCTCCCCCTGACAAGGGGGAGTTAGAGGGGGTTTGATACCTGAAACAGTTTTATCTGAAAGATTGTGCCTGCACGTCGGGCTACTCGAACAACATGGTGACCTCGTGTGTATCACCGTGCCTGACGATGGTGATGTTATCGCAGGCCTGCTTGGCCAGATTGATCATGTTGGCATTGTAGGTCTGAATTTCAGCGCTGAATCCGCGCAAGCCTCTGGCTTTGGCATGTTCCATCAACCTTAACTGCAAGGCCTTGCCGATCCCCACGGTCTGCCATTCGGGCGAGACCATGTAGGCGACTTCGGCCATGTTGGTCGAGGCGTTGACGAAATAGCAGGCGCTGCCGATCAGCGTCTCATCTTTCCCCGTACCTGAAACAACCAGGAATGCGACATCGCTATCCTGGTCCGCATTGCACAGGCGCTGCACTTCGCTGTCGGAAAGCTGATTCAGGCGCCAGAACATGCGCGTGTAGCGATCCTCCTTGATCATGCGCTGGAAAAACTGTTGCAGCGCTGATGCATCGCTTTTCCGGGTGGGGCGGATGAGCACGGCCTTCTGGTTTCTCAGGGTCAGACGCCGCTCTTCTTTCGCGGGATATTCGTCCCCGCTTTTCAGCAACTGCTCCGGCCTCACATAGCCGAGTTTCTTGGCTTCATCCAGCAGCCATGGCCGAAAGTCTGGGTGGGCGATCTGGACTAGCGCCAGCGCTCGTTCGCGTATGGATTTACCGAACAGGTAGGCGATGCCGTACTCGGTGATCACATAATGCACATCCGAACGTGCGATGGTGACGCCTTCGCCGCCCAGCAGGAGAGGGCGGATACGTGAAGTTTTTCCTCCATCGGCGGTGGATTGCAGGCAGACGATGGGCTTGCCGCCCGGCGACTGGGCTGCGCCACGGATAAACTCGGGCTGGGTCGAAACTCCGCCGCAAAACTGGCCCTCGAACTGGTCGCTGCAAATCTGCCCGGTCAGGTCCACCGAGCAGGCCTGGCTTACCGAAACCATCTTGTTCTGCTGCGAAATCGCATGGATATCGCTCACCCGTTCGATGGTCTGAAGGGAGAAAAACGGGTTGCGGTCGATCAGGTCATACAGCTTGCGTGTTCCCATGCAGTAGCTGGCAACGATCATTCCCTTGTAGTGGCTTTTTTTCAGGCCATTGACCACGCCTTTTTCCACCAGCGGGATGATGGCATCCGTGATGAGGTCAGAGTGAATGCCAAGATCGCGGCGGTTCATTAAATATTTGAGCGATTCCTGCGGCAAGTGCCCGAGGCCGATCTGCAGCGTGGAGCGATCCTCGATAATGCTGGCGATATTGCGCGCAATCTGTTCGACAACTTCGTCGCTTGGCGTGACCGGGAGTTCGATCACCGGCGTATCGTTCCACACCATGGCATCGAAGCGGCTGACATGAATCAGGCTGTCGCCCAGGGTGCGTGGCATATTGGGGTTGATCTCGGCGATGACATGGGAGGCGTGTTCCACCATGGATACCGTGATATCAACGGAAACGCCGAGGCTGGCATAGCCGAATTCATCCGGTGGCGATACCTGAACCAGCGCGACATCAACCGGGATGCTGCTGTTTTCGATCAGACTTGGCACACGGGATAGCGAAACCGGGATGTATTCGGCCTGCAGGCTTGCCACGGCGGCGCGTTCATCGGCGCCAACAAAAAAGCACTTGTGCCGGTAATGGGTGCGTGCCTTGTCGCCCTGATGCGGAATCGCGCCGTAATTGAAGAAGTGCAGCAATGTGACATCAGGAGGTGGACTGGCCAGGTTTTCCATTGCTGCCGCCAGCAGACGAGGCGTGGCGCAGGCGCTGCCGAGAAAAACCTGGTGACCGGGCTGAACCAGCCTGACGGCTCCCCCTGCAGATACGAGACGTGACTGGTATTCAGCCAGCGAAGGGTGGCGCGCAATGATTTCCGCATTGGTCATGATGGATACTCCCTGTCTGTTGTTGATTCACCTCGGTAGTGCCACAGAAATTTTTCTAGCGGAAGCCGGAGGGATATAATTCAGACAACCCGGTCCAGATTTCCCTTTCTCAGTACCAAACAATAATCGAAAGGACTTGAAATGCCAAACGATCATGTAGCTTCCATACGAACCCTGGCGCTTGTCGGCCATGGCGCCAGCGGCAAGACGACGCTGGCCGAATCCCTGCTTTTCCAGGCTGGTGCAATTGCCAGCCGGGGCAGCGTGGAAAAAGGCAACACTGTCTGTGATTTCGATGCGCTTGAAAAAGACTGCGGCCACTCTCTCAACTCCACCGTGGCGAATTTCTCCTATCAGGGGCAGCATATTTACCTCATCGATACCCCGGGCTATCCGGATTATTCCGGCCAGGCCATCAGCGCTTTGGCAGCAGCGGATACCGCCGTGGTGGTGATCAATGCCCAGGCGGGGATCGAGCTGGCCACGCGACGCATGATGAAAGCGGCAGCGGCGCGCGGGCTGTGCCGCATGATCGTGATCAACAAGATCGATGCCGACAACCTCGATCTGCCGGGTTTGCTGGCCGACATTCAGGAGACCTTCGGCAAGGAGTGCCTGCCGATCAATCTCCCTGCGCATGGACGGCACGAGGTGGTGGACTGTTTCTTCAACCCTGACGGCGACGCCGATTTTTCCTCAATCAAGGAAGCGCACACTGCCTTGATCGACCAGGTGGTGGAGGTAGACGAGGAATTGATGGCCATTTATCTGGAGCAGGGCGAGGAATTGAAACCGGAGCAACTGCACGCTCCTTTCGAAAAGGCCTTGCGCGAAGGCCATCTGGTGCCGGTGTGTTTCACTGCGGCGAAAAACGGCACAGGCGTGGGCGAGTTGCTGGATGTCATTGCCAAACTCGCGCCCAACCCGGCTGAAGGCAATGCGCCTCCATTCCTCAAAGGGGAAGGCGCTGATGCCCTGGAATTCCATGCCGAGCCGGATGCCGACAAACATGTCCTGGCCCACGTGTTCAAGGTCATCATCGACCCCTATGTGGGCAAGATGGGCGTGTTCAGAGTCCATCAGGGAACGCTCAAACGCGATGCGCAACTCTTCATCGGCAATGGCAAGCGTCCCTTCAAGGCCGGTCATCTCTACCTGCTGCAGGGCAAGGAATATGTCGAGACCGATGCGTTGCAGCCAGGCGACATCGGTGCCGTGGCAAAGGTGGACGAAATCGAATTCGACGCGGTGCTGCACGATTCGCACGACGAAGACCACATTCACCTGCGGCCCCTTGATTTTCTCAGGCCGATGCACGGTCTGGCGGTCGAGACCCGGCGCAAGGGCGATGAACAGCGTCTCTTCGAGATCCTGAACAAGCTGGCAATGGAAGACCCCACCTTTATGGTGGAACGCCATCCATCCACCAATGAAACCGTGATTCGCGGGCTGGGCGAATTGCACCTGCGGGCCAAGCTGGACAAGATGGCGCAAGTCTACAAGCTGGAAGTGGATACCCGGCCGCCGCGCATTCCCTACCGTGAAACCATCTCCAGCAATGCCGAAGGCCACTACCGCCACAAGAAGCAGAGCGGCGGGGCAGGACAGTTCGGCGAAGTGTTCCTGCGCATCGAGGTGCTACCGCGCGGAGCAGGCTATGAGTTTCTGGATGCAGTCAAAGGCGGCACCATTCCCGGCGTATTCATGCCGGCAGTGGAGAAGGGCGTCAGGCAGGCGCTGGAGGCAGGTGTGGTCGCCGGCTATCCGGTACAGGACATCCGCGTCGTGGTTTACGACGGCAAGCACCATCCGGTGGATTCCAAGGAAGTGGCTTTCGTCGTAGCCGGGCGCAAAGCGGTCATCGCTGCGGTCAAGGCGGCCAGCCCCATTTTGCTGGAGCCGATTGTCAATATCGAGATACTGGGTCCGGAGTCGGCCATAGGCGATCTTGCTGCCGATATTGCCGGCAAACGCGGCCATGTTACCGGCACGCTGCCACGCGGCAGCGGTGTTGCCATTTCCGGCGAAGTCCCGCTGGCCGAGCTCACCGACTACCAGTCGCGACTGCGCTCGCTGACCAGCGGGCAGGGTTCCTTTTCGCTGGAATTCAGCCGTTATGCAGCGGTGCCGTCAGCGGTGCAGCAATCCTTGATGTCGCAGTTCAAGGCGCAGGAAGAGGAGGATTAGGGAAGTACATGGTCCCGTCATTGCGGCATTGCTTGTTGCGGGTTATGCGGCGGAGACTTTCTTTGCATGCTTTCATTCGATCAAAGCAACAGCTGAAATCATCAGGAGTCACCATCTTGACATGGTAAGGAAATATTCTTACCATGAGCTTGTGTTGTCAGAAGGAATATTCCATGCCCCACATCCACGAAATTGCGACCGTCACTTCAAAAGGCCAGATCACCTTGCCCAAGCCGATTCGTCAGGCTTTGGGTATCGATGTCGGCGGGAAGGTGGCCTTCGATTTGCGTGGTTCCGAAGTCGTTGTAAGCCGGGCTGACAGTAAAGAGCATGAAGATCCTGCTATTGGCTCTTTCCTGTCCTTGCTGGAAAATGATATCAAATCAGGCAAGCATCTTTGCGCTTTGCCAGACGATCTGGCGCAGGCCATGCTGGCTAATCTTCATCATATCGTTGCTCTTGATGAGGATATCGACGGCGAAGTCGCCCTGTAATGCTGCGTCATGGTTGGTCGCTGCTCTTTCACGATTGTTTGATCGAGCAGTTGCAGAAGCTGAAGGCTGCCTCGGACCGGGCAGAAGCGGCCGATCCTTGCGGCTTTGAGGCCAACGCCAACGTCAAGCTGTATCGAGCGCTGAGTCAGTTAATTTTCGAGGCAGTACCGAGTGATCCTGCAAGAGAAGAATATCGGCTGGGCAATACCATGGGGGCGGCCTATCGCCACTGGCGCCGGGCCAAGATCGGGCGGCGCTTCCGGCTTTTTTTTCGTTACGACTCGAAGTCGAGGGTGATTGTTTTTGCCTGGGTCAACGACGAGCACACTCTGCGGTCGACCGGCAGCAAATCAGATCCCTATGCGGTATTCCAGAGAATGCTGGAACACGGCAATCCGCCAGATGATTGGGCAAAGCTGCTTGTCGCAAGCCGAGTGGACTTGAACCACACTCCTTAAATTTGTTACGGTAATTTATGTCCAAATCTCCCCAAATCGGTTTCGTTTCCCTCGGCTGCCCCAAGGCGCTGGTGGATTCAGAGCAAATTCTCACCCAGCTGCGTGCCGAAGGTTACGAAATCTCGCCCAGCTACGAGTCCGCCGACCTGGTGGTGATCAATACCTGCGGCTTTATCGATGCAGCGGTGGAGGAGTCGCTCGATGCCATCGGCGAGGCGCTGGCGGAGAACGGCAAGGTGATCGTCACCGGCTGCCTCGGTGCGCGGCCCGAAGTGATCATGGAGAAGCACCCGCGCGTGCTGGCGGTGACCGGCCCGCATGCCTTGCAGGAAGTGATGAGCGCGGTGCATGAGCACCTGCCGCAGCCGCACGATCCTTTCACCAGCCTGATCCCGGAGCAGGGCATCAAGCTCACGCCCAAACATTACGCCTACCTGAAAATTTCGGAAGGGTGCAACCATCGCTGCACTTTCTGCATTATTCCGTCCTTCCGCGGCGATCTGGTGAGCCGTCCGGTGAGCGAAGTGATGCGCGAGGCGGAAAACCTGGTCAAGGCAGGGGTCAAGGAACTGCTGGTGATTTCGCAGGACACCAGCGCCTACGGGCTGGACCTCAAATACCGCGCCGAATTCTGGAAAAGTAAATTGCTCAAGGCGCGCATGACCGAACTGGCCGGCGCACTCGGCGATCTGGGCGCCTGGGTGCGTCTACATTATGTCTATCCCTATCCGCACGTGGACGAGGTGATTCCCCTCATGGCCGAAGGCAAGATCCTGCCTTATCTCGATATCCCGCTGCAGCACGCCAGCCCGAGTGTACTCAAAGCCATGAAGCGCCCCGGCAACCAGGACAGCAATCTTGCGCGCATCAAGAAGTGGCGCGAAATCTGCCCCGACCTCACGCTGCGCAGCACCTTCATCACCGGCTTCCCGGGCGAGACCGAGGACGATTTTCAGCAATTGCTGGATTTCATCGGCGAAGCGCGGCTCGACCGCGTCGGCTGTTTCGCCTATTCCCCGGTGGAAGGTGCGACGGCCAATGCCTTGCCGAATCCGGTGCCGGAGGAAGTCAAACTGGAGCGCCAGGCGCGCCTCATGGAATTACAGGCACAAATCAGCGCCGAGCGACTCGCCAGCAAGATCGGCAAGACGCTGACCGTGCTGATCGACGAAGTGGATGACGAAGGCGTGGTCGCCCGCAGCATGGCGGACGCGCCGGAGATCGACGGCCTGGTCTATGTGGAAGGGAGCGAAGGATTGAAACCGGGCGACTTCATCCAGGTTTCAATCCATGATGCCGATGAGCACGACTTGTGGGGAGAGCGGGTGCAGGAGTAAAGATTCTCTCACCCCCCTCGCTCAATTAGCGGTGCGCGAGCAGACTCAGGATATTGTGCGCCAGTACGGCGTCGATTTCCATCATCGCCCACATGGTGTCGGGATGGATCGCCAGCACTACCGATTCTTCCGTGGCCACGACCGGGGCAGACATGGTGCTCTCACCCAGAACCGAGATTTCGCCGATGGCCTGCTTGGGTTCGAAAGCCATGACGCGGGGTGCGTCGGCCGTTCCCAGGTCGGCTTGTAACCGGCCGTTCAGTACCAGGTAGGTCTCGTTGTTCTTTTCGCCGGCGCCCAGCAGGACTTCGCCTGCCTTCAATTCATACACCGGGCAGGCATCCAGCAACTCATCCAGTGCGTCGAGATCGACGCCCTTGAACAAAGGCGTTTCGGAAAGCGGGTTGCTGGATTCGATTTTCTTGCGTGAGTCTTTCAGACTTCCCACGCTGATCGGAATGACCTTGGCGGAAGGCTGTTCGCCAGGGTAGAAGGGGCGGTCGCCCATGGCCTGGCCGAAAGCTTCGAGCAGTTCTTTCTCACGCGTGGAAATCATGCCGAAAATATCGCGGATATCTTCGATGGTGCGGTCGGTAAGTGGGTTGTTCATGCCTTCCTGCGGGGTGACGTCCTTGACGACACTGGCCAGAACCTTGCGCATGACGCGCAGGATGCGTTGTTCGGGGGAGAATTGTTCAGCGGTCATAATGGTGTCCTGATTCAAATTAGGCTGAGTAAAAACCTTAATCTTGACAGATTTTGTCGGGATTGTCCATGAGCTGCCGGGCCAGCTTTTGCAGTGCAGCACGTGCCGCCTCAGGATGCTCCGTATTCAGCACAAAGGTCGAGGCAGTTTCTTCGGTTGTCAGTCCTTCGCTGTTATTCAATTGTAGCTCCAGCACTTGCAGGTTGGCTTCGGAGGCATCCTTTCCGGACTCCTGCCGGCCGGTGATGCGCTGGCGTAATGTGGTTTCATCGGCCTGCAGGTGGAGGATGACGAAGGGTATCTGCAGGGCTTTTGCCAGGGCCTGGAATACCTTGCGCTCGGCCAGTTTCAGAAAAGCTGCATCGACGATTGCCGGGTAGCCCGCCTGAAGTGTTTCCCGCGCCACCTGTTCGAGATGCTGATAAGTCTGGCGGTGGGCCTCGGGGCTATAAATTCCGGTTTTTAATCCGGACTGACTGTGCTCTTGCGGCGCCAGTCCGAACAGGCGCTTGCGTTCCACGTCGGAGCGCACACGGATGGCGCTGCTGTGCTCCAGCAGAGTCTGGGTTGCCGTGGTTTTTCCCGATCCGGAATAGCCGTGGGTAATCATCAGCCAGGGGCGGGAAACTTGGGTGAAGCGGCTAGCCAGGGCCAGGTAGCTCCTCGCCTGCTCCCATGCAAGTTGTTGCTGCCGCTCGTCCAGTCCCTGCTGGCAACCGCGGATGCAGGCCACTTTGGCGCGCACCATGGCGCGATAGACCAGATAATAGTTTAGTACGCAGAGGCCGCTGAAGTCGCCGCTATGCACCAGATAGGTATTGAGAAAACGTTGCGCCAGATCGGACCGTCCCCGGTCGTGCAGATCCATGATCACAAAGGCGGCATCGCTCATGACATCGATCCAGCGCAGAGCGGGATTGAATTCGATGCAGTCAAACAGGGTTACCGCGCCATCGATCCAGGCCATGTTGCCGAGATGCAGGTCGCCATGGCATTCGCGAATGTAATTATTCTCCTTGCGGGCGGCCAGGCTTTCGCGCAGCCGCGTGAATTCTGTCTTGCTCCATGCTTCCAGTGCGGCCAGCATTTTCCCTTCCGGGCGTCCATTCACCCGTTCGACTATTTGGGCAAAATTTTCCAGAACCGGATGCTGGACGGCGGCGGGCGTACCGAACTCGACCGGCGCAGGGTTGGTGGCAATCATGGCGTGAAAGCGCGCCACTTGAAGTGCAATTTCATCCACTTCGGCAGGGCTGAGCAGCCCATTTTCCAGCATGCGGTCGAGCAAAACTTCTTGCGGAAACTGGCGCATTTTGACGGCATATTCAATGGGCGCACTATCTCCGTTGAGGACGGGATGCTGTGGCGTGCCACCTATGGGGGTGACCTCCAGGTAGAGCTTGGGGGCGAAGCGGCGGTTGAGGCGCAGTTCCTCCGCGCAATAGAAGCGGCGCTTCTCCAGCGTGCTGAAATCGAGAAAGCCGAAATTGACGGGTTTCTTGATCTTGTAGGCATAGCTTCCGGTGAGCAGAACCCAGGAGATATGGGTCTCGATCAGTTCGACAGTGCTGACCGGGTGATCGTAACGGGCTGGTTCGAGCAGTGCCCTGATCAGCTCAGGCATATCCCTGACGCTCAGGGCGTATACCCCGGGATCTTGCTGGCATCCACTGCGTCGATCTGGTAGTCCTCAAGATAGTCCCGTGCATACTGGAGATAGACCTGGTCACGGATAAAAATGTCGAACAGGTCTGGGTCCACATGCTGGTCCAGTTTCATGCGGCCTAGAATGTTCAGCGCATCGCTCAGTTTCTTGCCTTCCTTGTAGGGGCGGTCCTTGGCGGTGAGCGCCTCGAAAATGTCGGCAATGGCCATGATGCGTGCCTGTACCGACATGTCAGATCCTTTTAAGCCTTTCGGGTAGCCCCTGCCATCAACGCGTTCGTGATGGCCGCCAGCATATTCCGGCACGCGCTGGAGATGCGTCGGCCAGGGCAGCGCCTGCAGCATGTTGATGGTGGAAATGACGTGATGGTTGATGATTTCACGCTCTTCTGCAGTCAGCGTGCCTTTTTCGATATTCAGGTTGAGGATTTCCTCCTCGGACAAAAAGCAGGATTCCTGCCCCGCTTCATTGATCCAGCGGTAGGCACCGATATCCTTTACTCGCTGCTGCAACGGCGGGGACATGAATTCTCCGCCGATGTTGGCCTTCTGCAGAAATTCACGGTCGTCATCCAGTTGGGCGATGCGTTCGCGGAAGGCGGCTTCGATCTGTGTCGTGTCGCGTGTACCTTTCTCCAGTGCAGCCAGCTTCTGTTTCAGCATGTCGACTTCGGCATCGCGTTTCAGTACCTCGAAACGGGTGTCGATCAGGCGGATGCGGTCGAACAGGGTTTGCAGCTTGCTGGCCTTGTCCACCACGTGCACCGGTGTGGTGATCTTGCCGCAATCGTGCAGCAGCCCGGCTATCTTGAGTTCGTAGCGGTCCTTGTCGCTCATCTGAAAACCGGCCAGCGGTCCGCTTGTGGTCTTGCTCGCCGCCTCGGCCAGCAGCATGGTGAGCACCGGTACGCGTTCGCAGTGCCCGCCGGTGTAGGGCGACTTTTCGTCAATGGCGATGTTGATGAGTGTGATGAAAGATTCGAACAGGTCTTCCAGCTGGTTGATCAGCGCCCGGTTGGTGAGGGCGATGGCGGCCTGGGATGCCAGCGATTCCACCAGGTGCTGATCCGGTCTGGAAAAGGGGGTGATTTCGCCGCTCGCCTTGTCGAGGGCATTGATCAGCTGCAGTACCGCGATGATCTTGCCCTCATGGTTTTTCATCGGCACTGTGAGGAAGGATTTGGATCGATAGTGGTTGGCGCTGTCGAATTTGCGCGTGCCGGCGAAATCGAAGCCCTGTTCACTGTAGGCATCGGCGATGTTGACTGTGATGTCGTGCAGCACCGCGTAGGCCACCACATTGCTGTTGTTGGGCTGGCCGCTCGGGTCGTTGAGCGGCACCGCAGGAAATGGAACCGGCTTGCCGGTTGTGCCTCCGAGCGCAATACCGAGCGACTGGGTGCGTACGATCTCGAAATGCAGGGCCTGGTCCTCGCCCACGCTGTAGAGGGTTCCCGCATCGCAGTGTGTGATGCGAACTGCTGCCAGCAGAATGGCCTCCAGCAGACGGTTGATGTCCTTTTCCCCGGATAGCGCTATGCCGATGGCGTTGAGTTCATCCAGGCGTTGCAGCAGATGGTTGGCGTTGGCTTGGGTCATGACATATCCCTATTTGATGCAGACGGACCGCACCTGTTTCATGTCGGTGATGCCCTGCAAGACCTTCTCGATACCATCCTGGCGCAGGGTCCGCATGCCTTCGGACAGTGCGGTCACCGTCATTTCGGCAACACGGGCGTGTTCCTGGATGTTTTTCTTGACGGCATCCGAGCCGATCAGCAGTTCGTGCAGGCCAAAGCGGCCCTTGTAACCAGTCTTGTTGCATTTTTCGCAGCCGACCGGCCTGTGCATTTGCAGTTCGCCCTTTTCATTGCCGTAGGTTTTGATCCACGACTGGTGCAGGTTCTTGCGAGCGGCAACCGGGTCTTGCAGCCAATCAGGGGTGTTCAGCAGCTCTTCGCTGTATTCCGTGAGCAGGGATTCGATTTCGCTTGCTGATGGCGTATAGGGTTGCTTGCACGCCGAGCACAGGCTCTTGCCCAGACGCTGGGCCAGGATGCCGAGCAGGGCGTCGGCAAAGTTGAACGGGTCCATGCCCATGTCGAGCAGGCGCACGATACTTTCCGGTGCGCTGTTGGTATGCAGCGTCGAGAGCACCAGATGGCCGGTGAGCGAGGCTTCGATACCAGTGGCGACGGTTTCCTTGTCGCGCATCTCGCCTACCATCACCACATCCGGATCGGCACGCAGGAAGGCGCGCATCGCCACGGCAAAGGTGATTCCCGCCTTGGGGTTGACCTGCACCTGACGCAGGCCTTTCTGGGTGATTTCGACCGGGTCTTCGGCGGTCCAGATCTTGGTTTCCGGGGTGTTGATATGGCCCAGTACCGAATGCAGGGTGGTGGTCTTGCCGGAACCGGTCGGGCCGCACACCAGAAACAGTCCATAGGGCTTGCTGACCACCTTCTTGAGGCGTTCCAGGTTGTGCGGGCTGACTCCCAGCTTGTCAATGGGAATCGGTTCGCCCGCAGCCAGGATGCGCATCACCACGTCCTCCAGGCCACCCGATGTAGGAATGGTCGCCACGCGCAGTTCGATGTCCAGCGGCCCGAATTTCTTGAACATGATCTTGCCGTCCTGGGGTTTCCGCTTCTCGGATATATCCAGGTCGCACATGATTTTCAGACGAGCCAGGAGTGCGGAGCGGTAGCTGGCCGGCACTTCGATGTAGGGGAACAGCGTGCCGTCCTTGCGGAAACGGATGATGGTCTTGTTCTTGCCGGGATAGGGCTCGATGTGGATATCTGAAGCGCGCTGGTTGTACGCGTCCACGATGATCTTGTTGACCAGTTTTACCAGCTCGTTGTCGGCGGCAGCCGTTAATTCGTCACTGCTGGAACTGCCGTCTTCGGCTGTTTCATCGTCCAGATTCGAAAGCAGGTCGTCAATTGAACCGAGATTGGCGGAGGCGCCGTAAAACTGGTTCAGCGTCGCGGCGAAATCGCGGTGCGTGCACACCCGGTAAAGCAGCTTGCGTCTGGGAAAGATATTGCTGACCACGCGCGAGCCCATGATCCGGTCAGGCTCAGGGGTCAGAATCACCATGCCTTCAGGGGTGTCGTCAACCGGCACCCACAGGCTGCCTTCGACATAGTCGCGCTTGAGGTTTTTGAGCAGCTCGTCGGGCTTGATGCGGTCGGATTTGAAAGGCTCGTAGGGAACATGATAGAAGTCCGCCAGCGACTGCCCCATATCTGCCGGTTTGACCTGAAATTCGTCCAGCAGGATGTCTTCGACATCCCTGTTTTTACGGTTTGCGGAGCGTGTCGCCAGTTCGATTTCGGCTGGGGAGAGTATGCCCTGGCCGATCAGTGAATCAAATTTGGTGCGGATGCGCTTGCGCATCCTGAACGCGATGGCCAAAGTTCTGGCCAGTTCCTGCATGCCTTCTTCCGCTACTGCGGGAAAGGGTTGCCCGGACAGGGCGTTGATCAGTTGAATGACCCCGATCAGTTCGCCGCTGTCTGCGTCAATGATTGGCGCCACCAGCATTTGTCTGGTGCGGTAGCCGCTCTTGCGGTCGATGTCCTTGAGGAAGGTGATTCCTGGGTTGTAGGATTTCAGTTCTTCATCGTCGTACACATCCCTGATGTTGACGATGGTCTTGTTGAGTGCCACATAACCCGCCACGCTTTGCGATGAAATGGGCAGCTTGAAATCCTTGAAAGCGCCCAGACCGGTTTTGATTTTTGTGACGATGGATGATTTTTCTTCATCGACGGTATAGATGGTCAGGCGATCTGCCTCAAACAGGGCACAGATGTCGCTCGATAGCTGCAGCATGATTTCGTCGATGTTCTGGGTGGCGTGAATCTTGTTGGTGACGGCATTCAGCTTGCGCGAAAAGACAAGCTGGCTGCTGAGTTCGGCGTTGCTTTCTGATGCCTGGGTATTCACGATAAATTCCGATATTGATCAAAATTCAAAAAGTTGGCCGTGAGCCAGCATTCTTGGTGCGGTGCCATGCACCTTTGCGAGGATTTCAGCCATGATGCGTGGCTGATCTCCCGGCCCGAGATGGGTAATGTAAATTTCTGCCTGTTTCAGCAGTCTGGGCAACTGTTCTGCCAGCAGCGAGGGGTAGTAGTGCCTGGATGCATGGGCGATGCCGTTTTCCTCGTCGGCAAAGGAAACCTCGATGATCAGGTGGCGCAGGTTTTCTACCTGGTTGAGCGCATCCCAGAATTCGGGGCAATCGATGGTGTCGCCGCTGAAAGCCAGGCTGGATTCGCCACTGTCAAGCAGATAACCCACTGCCGGGACGACATGCCGGGCGGGAAGCGCGGTAATTCTGCGTCCATCCAGTTCCACGGGTTGGCCTGTGTGTATGACCTTGAAGCGCAGAAAAGGGTGGTCCGGATTGGGAATCTGGGTGAAATCCGGCCACAGCTTCCAGTTGAACAAGTGCTCCCGCAATGTTGCTATGGTTTCTGGCAGTGCATAAACGGTGACCGGCCGGTCGCGCATGGCGCCAACGGAATCGAGCAGAAAAGGCAGGCTGGTGACATGGTCGAGGTGCGAGTGAGTGAGAAACACATGGTCAATCCGGCTCATTGCCTCCAGAGTCAGGTCGCCAACGCCGGTGCCGGCATCGATCAGAATGTCCTGGTCCAGAAGCATCGCTGTGGTTCGCAACCCGGCACCGATGCCACCGCTACACCCCAGGACGCGCAATTGCATCATTTTTTTGCGCTGTTCGTCATCAGGCGGCGGAAGCGGTCATTCACGCTCTGTCCCTGGTAGTGATCAAATTTCGATTGCATCACACCGGAAAGGGTGTCCATGCGGCTCTCTGGTGCCGGGTGAGTGGAGAACAGCAACGATACGTCGCTGGTATTGGATAATCCATCCAGCATCTGCAATACGGCAGGCAGGCCATATGAGTCGTAGCCCGCGCGGGTGGCGATCACCACGCCCATGCGGTCGGCTTCGTATTCGTCATCCTTGTCGAGGCCGCGCACCAGAATTTCCTTCATGCCGCTGATCAGATTCTTGCTCAGTTCCTTGCCGGCATAGCCTCCGCCCCCTTTCTGGTCAACCGCGATGCTTGCTACGTCCGTGAGGAAACCCATGCCGCCAGCTTTTTTCATGGCAACAAGGTGATGCTTGCGCAGTACATGGGCTATTTCATGTGACAGTACCCCGGCCAGTTCAGCTTCACTGTGCATTTTTCTCAGCAGTCCGGAAGTGATGAAAATATGTCCGCCCGGCGTGGCAAAAGCATTGACGCTATCGGAATCCAATACGCCGAAGTGCCAGGGCAGATCGGGGCGTTCGGTCTGCAGGGAAAGGTAGCGGCCGACCTGATTGACATACGTCTGCAAGGTATCGCTCTTCACCAGGGGGGCGGTGCCCAGCAGGACGGAGGCCATGCCCTCGCCAATGGATATTTCCTCTGGTTCGCTAATATCCTTGGAGGCTTCGTTCAGATTTTTGCCTGCACTGATCAGCTTGTTGAGATCCAGGTTGAGACCGCCAAATGCCGAGGCCTGGGACGTCAGCAATGCGCCCACAAGCAGAGTCGTTAATTGCCAATATGTGCGCTTCATCAATTGTCCCCCCAGGAAGAAGCCGGTTTGGCGCCGGAGGATGAACGGCTCGATCCGGCTTCAATATACTCCACAGACTGTTTGCTCAGTTTCGCGCTGCTCGCCAGTTTGAGCGCCTCGGCCTTGCTGACGCTGTAGCCGTGCATGCGCTTGAGTTCATTTGGGTTGGGGCTGGCATTCTGCAGGGTGTCCTTGGTGATATCCAGGCCTCTGACGCCGGTCGTGACGGTGTTGCCGCTGCTGCCGCTGCGGGCGACGTTGAAGAGGGCGCCGATGCCGGAACCGCCCTGTTTTGCAGGAGCGCCAGTGCCCAGGCGCAGATTCAGCATCCTGACCCATCCCGTGGCGGCAGTGGCAGGCTTGACCTGCGTCCAGCCGCCCTGTCGCTTGAGAATTTCCACCGAGCTTTGTGCCGGCAAAGTGACGAGTGTGGCGGCGTCGCTGAAGGGCTCCTGCTTGAGTTCGGTTTCCTTGTTCGTGACTGCCGTTTCGGCGGTGGCTGAAAGACTAATGCTAAGCCCCAGCAAAACCCATGCAACAAGTAATTTCATTCCGCTTTCCTCCGTGGTTCGAACAGATGCGCTTCCTGAGTCCGTCCTTTGACTTTATAAAATCCATGATCGATAAAGTCAAACTTATCCTCACATAAGGCGCGGGTTTCGTCCGATACAAGAATACGCGCTACGCCCTTGGTTTGTCCCTCGATGCGACTGGATAAATTGACCGTGTCACCGATGGCGGTGTAATCCTGACGTCTCTCAGAGCCAATGAAGCCAACCACCGCCGGACCGCTATGGATGCCGATGCCGACATCGAAGGCGGCCCCGGCTTCGCCCAGTTCGAGCTTGAATTCTTCCAGGCGCTGGGCCATTTCCAGCGCGGCTGCCACGGCATTGGTGGCGTGCTGGGGGTCAGCGGTGGGCGCTCCCCAGAAAGCCATGATGGCGTCGCCGATGAACTTGTCCAGCGTGCCGCCGTGACGAAAAATCACCTCCACCTGCAGGCTGAAATAACGGTTCAGCATGGCGACTACCTGTTCCGCGCTGTGCTGTTCCGAGTAGGTGGTGAAATTGCGGATATCGGAAAAAAGCACGCTCAGGGTCTGTGTCTGTCCGCTCATGCTCTGGGCTGTCCTGCCCTGGTCCATCAGCTCATTCACCACGCGTGGATCGAGAAAACGGTTGAACATCTGGACCGTCTGTTCGCGTGCCTTGCGCTCGCGCAGGTACTCGTGCAGCGCCGCTGCAAAGTAGAATGCCCAGGCAAACAACAGCGGAAGAAATACCGGCATCAGCCAGCGCTGGCTGACTGCGAAATAACTGGCGCCCAGCAGCATTGCCGTGATCGCCAGCAGCACGGCTCCAATGCGCAGGGTCTGCTGGTATCGCGTAAACAGCAGCAACAGCAGCGCCAGTAATGCCAAAGTCAGAACAGGTGCGCTATAGGCTGGCGCAGCAAGGAGATAACTGCGGTTTTTCAGGTTGTCGATGGCGGTGGCAAGGATTTCCTGTGCCGGATGCAGGCTGCTGATCGGAGTTGAACGAATATCGTGCAGGCCCGAAGCGCTGGCGCCGATGATGACAATCTTGTCCTTCAGTTCCTGCTGCGGGCGCAATGGGGTTTTGCGGCTGGCATCATGGTAGAGATCAGCGTAGGAAATATGCGGATGCGAGAGCGCGCCGCCGCGCCAGCCGAGAATGATCTGGTCGGCTTCTGGCACGTCAAAGCCCAGATCTTTGGCCAGCCGGGTCGGCAAGGAGGGAATGCGCCAGCCGGAGGCCGGCAGATAAATGTGGTAACGGCGACCGATGCCGTCGCTGTCTTCGCTGTAGTTGATGGTGCCAAGCCGCCAGCTATCGGTGGAAATGGCACGTGGCGGAACCAGTGCCACTCTGGCATCCGGATCTGCTCTGGAAGTCGCTTCCATGCCGATCAGTGCCGCAAACTCCGTGATGGGCACGCCCTTGCTGTCGTTGGCGGAATCGAGCCGGATCATGGGGAAATAAATATTGCGATGCTGCTGAACCGCTGTATTGAAGTACGCATCGCTTTCCGGGCGGTAAATGTCCGGGTCGGTAAACAGGATGTCGAACACAATCGCTTTCGGCTGTTGCCGCTCGATGGTCTCTACCAGCTCGCCATGGACGGAGCGCGGCCAGGGCCAGCTGCCTGCGGTGTCCGCCATGCTGGCAAGGCTTTTTTCGTCGATATCCACGATCACGATATCCGGATCGGCTTTCAGCGTCAGGGCGTGGGTTCTGACAAAATAATCGGAAACACGATTTTCCAGAGGCAGCAGCCAATGCAGGGCGGAAATTTCAGCGCTTGCGATCAGTGCAATGGCAAGTGCGAGCAGCACAAGGGGCGGGATGGGTAAGCGGCGCATGACTCGCATTCTGTTAGAAAAGCCAAATAACGGCAATGCGAAGAATGGTGAAGCCTGAAATTAGCGTGGCGCTTACCTCAAGAGGTCAATTTTGAGCTACAATTTTCGTCTTTATTAAAGCATTCTCCGGAGAATTTACGATGTCTATGTCCGACCGCGACGGCCTGATCTGGTACGACGGCAAGATGGTGAACTGGCGCGACGCCACCACCCATGTCCTGACCCATACCCTGCACTACGGCATGGGCGTATTTGAAGGCGTGCGCGCCTACAAGACCGACAAGGGCACGGCAATTTTCCGTCTCAAGGAACACACTGACCGGCTGTTCCGCTCGGCGCATATCCTCGGCATGAAAATGCCCTTCGACAAGGAAACCATTACCCAGGCGCAGCTTTCCGCCGTGCGCGACAACCAGCTCGAATCCGGCTATCTGCGTCCAATGGCGTTTTACGGTGCGGAAGCCATGGGCATTTCCGCCAAGACACTGAGCACTCATGTAATTGTTGCTGCCTGGCCGTGGGGCGCCTATCTGGGCGCTGAAGCGCTGGAACACGGCATCCGCGTCAAGACCTCGTCCTTCAGCCGTCACCACGTCAACGTCACCATGTGCAAGGCCAAGGCCAACGGCAACTACATGAACTCCATCATGGCTCACCGCGAGGCCGAGCATGACGGCTATCAGGAAGCGCTGCTGCTGGACGTGGATGGTTTCGTGGCCGAGGGTTCCGGCGAGAACGTGTTCATCGTACGCAATGGCAAGCTCTACACGCCCGACCTGACCAGCGCGCTGGAAGGCATCACGCGCGACACCATCATCCAGCTGGCGGCGGAAATCGGCCTGCAGGTGATCGAGAAGCGCATCACACGCGACGAGGTGTATAGCGCAGACGAAGCCTTCTTCACCGGTACTGCTGCTGAGGTGACGCCGATTCGCGAACTGGATAACCGCGCCATCGGCAACGGCGATCGCGGCCCGGTTACCACGCGTCTGCAAAGCATGTATTTCGACTGCGTAACCGGAAAATCGGCGCAGCATTCCGACTGGCTTACCCTCGTATAAACAGACAGTCGCAAAGCGACACTTCGTCCCCCTCTCCCCGCCTTCGGCTACGCTCAGGCAACGGGAGGGCAGGGGTTGAGGGAAAAGAAGGAGAATTCATGGAACACAATCTGGCCGACAACACCCAGCGCTATATCGAAGTGACCGAAGATGACCTGCCTCTGCACTGCCCCACGCCGGAAATGACCCTGTGGAACAGCCATCCTCGCGTCTATCTGCCGCTGGAGGAAAAGGGCGAGGCGCTGTGTCCTTATTGCGGCACGCTTTACAAGCTGAAAGGCGAAGTCCGCCACCATCACTGAGCGTTGGCGCGTCCTTAATCTTGCCGCGACCTTTTCTGTCGTCGCGTGCCAATATACTCACTCAAAACTGGGGCCATGCCGGAAGTGGCATGCAGCCCCCTTTTTTGCCATGAATTCCTGATGAAAAAATTAGCTCTCAAGATCGATGTCGATACCTATCGCGGCACCCGTGAAGGCGTGCCGCGGCTGGTCGAACTGTTACAGAAGCACCAGGCGCAGGCCACCTTCCTTTTCAGTCTCGGACCGGACCACACTGGCCGTGCCATCAAGCGGGTGTTTCGCCCCGGTTTCATGAAAAAAGTTTCGCGCACCTCGGTACGCGAGCATTACGGTCTCAAGACCCTGATGTACGGCACGCTGCTGCCAGGCCCGCATATCGGCAAACGCTGCGCCGATACCATGCGTCAGGTGCGCGATGCAGGGTTCGAGGTAGGCATTCATTGCTACGACCACGTTTATTGGCAGGATAACGTGGCCAGGCAGGACGCTGACTGGACGGCGCGCGAGATACAGCGAGCCTGCAAGCAGTTCGAGAAGATTTTTGGCGAGCCGGCCAGAACGCATGGCGCGGCCGGTTGGCAGATGAACCGGCATGCCCTGCGTCTGGAACAGCAGCTTGGATTTGCCTATTGCTCCGATACGCGCGGCAGCGAACCCTTTATGCCGGTTTATCGTGCTGAAATCATCAATTGCCCCCAGTTGCCGACCACGCTGCCGACGCTGGATGAGCTGATCGGCGTGGATGATATCAACACCGAAAACGTCGCCCAGCATCTGCTCAGGCTCAGCGAAACCTCGCTCCCGACTGGCCATGTCTATACCCTGCACGCCGAGATGGAAGGCATGAAGCTGGCCGGCGTGTTCGAGCAGTTGCTCGAAGGCTGGCGTGCTCAGGGCTATGAACTGGTGTCGATGGCGCAGTATTTTGCTGATCTGGACGTGGCCAATTTGCCGCGCCATGAACTGGTTTTCGGGGAGATTCCGGGCCGTTCGGGTGATCTGGCTTTACAGGGGGCTGCTTTTTTGCCTCCCAGGAGTGCAGCATGATGGATGAAATTGTTTGTGATTTCGAATTGCCGGTGACCGGCGAAAAACCCTTCCGCTTAAGCGCGCTACGTGGCAAGAAAATAGTTCTGTATTTCTATCCCAGAGATTCCACGCCTGGCTGCACAACCGAAGCCCAGCAGTTCCGCGACCTGTCTCCCCAGTTCAAGGCAGCAGGGTGCGAGATTTTCGGCATCTCGCGCGACAGCCTGAAGTCTCATCAGAATTTCAAGGCCAAGCAGGAGTTGCCGTTCGAGCTATTGAGCGATGGCGATGAGAAAGCTTGCGCGCTGTTCGGCGTGATCAAGATGAAGAACATGTACGGCAAGCAGGTGCGCGGCATCGAACGCAGCACCTTTGTGCTTGATGCGGCTGGCGTTCTGCGCCGGGAATGGCGGGGCGTCAAGGTGCCCGGCCACGCCCAGGAAGTGCTGGATTTTGTAAAGACGCTCTGATCAGTCTATTCGTGCCACTGTCTGAGCAGAGGGATATCCACATAGCTGCGTCCGCGCATGTCGCCGCTGAATACCTGGCAGGCGTTACCCGGCTCTCCCAGGTCGCTTAGTACGGCCAGCGCGCCTTCAAAATCGTGGTCGGCGGTGTAGTCGTTGATGGTGATAAGCGTTTTCAGACCGGCACCCAGGCTGGATTTAAGGCCGTTTTCAGAGTCCTCGAAGGCCAGACAATCCGCCGGGCCGAGGTTCATCTTTTCCATTGCCCAGAAATAGATGTCAGGCGCCGGTTTCTTGGCGGGCACGATGTCGCCGGCCGCGATGACTTCGAACCAGTCTGCAGCATCTTCAGCCAGACTGTATTTGAGCAGTGCAGTCACGTTATCGGGTGTGGTCGTGGTGGCGATGGCCAGACGCAAACCACTTTGCCGTGCCTCTTCCAGCAGGCGTTTTACGCCGGGACGCACGGGAATGAGACCGCCACTGAGCATCTCGGTATAGTGCCGGGTCTTGGTCTTGTGCATCTCGGCGACCATGGCATCGAAATCGGCCGGCATGTCGTAGTCTTTCAGGAAGTATTCGACGAAGAAACGGATACGTTCCTTGCCGCCGGTGACAGCCAGCAATTTGCCGTACAGTTCCACATTCCAGTCCCAATTCAGCCCGAATTCGCGAAAAGCCAGGTTGAATGCCACGCGATGTCCGTCGCGCTCGGTGTCGGCGAGTGTCCCGTCCACGTCAAAAATCAAAGCCTGTAAAGCCAATTTATCGCCTCCCGTTGAGTGTTGCGTAAACTTGCGGTAAGTAAAATTATCTGCTATTAAAGCGGTTTGCCTTAAACCTGAAGAGAAGAGTAGAGCGCATATGTCCGCAGAATTACACAAGCAGTTCATCCCTTACGAACCGAAAAAGGGCGAAGAGTATATGAATCCCGATCAACTCGCCCATTTTCGCAAAATTCTCGAGGTCTGGAAAGCCGAGTTGAGCCAGGATATTGACCGCACCGTGCATACCATGCAGGATGAAGCGACCCTGTTTGCAGACCCCAACGACCGCGCCAGCCAGGAATCCGACATGGCGCTGGAACTGCGCAACCGCGACCGCGAGCGCAAGCTGATCAAGAAGATTGACGAAACCATTGGCAAGATCGAAGCCGGCGACTATGGCTACTGCGAAGGCTGCGGCGTGGAAATCGGCCTGAAGCGCCTTGAGGCGCGCCCCACTGCAACGCTTTGCATCGATTGCAAGACGCTGGATGAACTGCGGGAAAAGCAGGTAGCCAAGTAAGCTGGACAGGTTCTCAAGCAAGTAGCCAAATTATCTGGCTGCCGGCTGCGCCCATTCGAATTGGGTGCGGCCGGCATTAACCAGATATATCTTTCAGTTCTTCCGAGACGAGCCAGTATTGTATGCCGGATTTCAAAACCGCCTTTTCAGGCACTTTTTACAGCCTCATGTCGTGGTCGCAATTGACCGAATTCTGGGGCCGGGTCAACCCGGAGGCTGGCTGGTATCTCTACGCCATCGGTGAACCGGTGCCGCTTGAACCTGCTTCGGGTGGCGAGGTCAGTCGCTTTGTTGAGGAAGTGGATGCCCTGCTGCGCCGCGACCACAAGGAAGATTATTGCGCCATCGTGTATGCCGATAATCTGGAACATCCCACGCTGATCAAGATATTCGACCCCAATAATCTTGGCTCGTCCTGTGGTTCTGGCAAGAACCCGCCACCCTTGCCGGGTTGGGTGATGAGCATTCTGCCTCCGACCGAAATGCACCCCAAGGGCATCGTTCCCGCTGGCCGCAAGCGCTGGTGGCAGTCCCTGTTTTCCTGACTGCCCGAATAATCTGCTCAAGCCGTGCAATTATTGACATGCATGTCTTATATAAGTTATAAGACGCGCTATGCTTGGATGACCGCGCTGGTGTTGTGGTTGCAACATACGGTGGCGCGGACGATAATCCTGCCTATTGCCTCGCCCTGCTTAAGTCCCCAATGGAAAACTATTTTCTGATCCTGATTGGCACGGTGTTCGTGAACAACATCGTGCTTGCCAAACTCCTTGGCCTGTGCCCGTTCATGGGCGTCTCCAAGAAATTGGAAGCGGCGATCGGGATGGGTATGGCTACTGCTTTTGTGCTCACCCTGGCTTCCGGTGCCAGCTACCTGATCAATCAGTACCTGCTCGGGCCGGATCTGATTTATCTGCGCACTCTGTCGTTCATTATCGTGATTGCCAGCATCGTGCAGTTCACTGAAATGTTCATCCATAAAACCAGCCCGGTGCTGTATCAGGTGCTGGGTATTTACCTGCCGCTGATTACCACCAACTGTGCCGTGCTGGGTATTCCGCTGCTCAATGTGCAGGAAAACCATAATTTCATCGAATCCCTGTTCTTCGGTTTTGGCGGTGCAGTCGGCTTTGCCCTGGTGCTGATCACCTTCGCTGCCATGCGCGAGCGCCTGGAAGGCGCGGATGTGCCCTTGCCGTTCAAGGGTTCCGCAATTGCCATGGTCACAGCGGGCCTGATGAGCATCGCCTCGATGGGGTTCTCCGGTTTGGTCAAGTAACATATGTTGAGCGCACTCCTGGTAATGCTTGGGCTGGCCGTGGTATTGGGCGCTGTGCTTGGCTTTGCCTCCCTGAAATTCAAGGTGGAAGGCAACCCGCTGGTGGACAAGGTGGACGCCATTCTGCCGCAGATCCAGTGCGGCCAGTGCGGCTATCCCGGCTGCAAGCCCTATGCCGAAGCCATCGGCGCTGGCAATGCTCCGATCAATCTGTGCGCGCCCGGCGGCGAGGCCACTATGTTGCGTCTTGCCGACCTGCTGGGTGTCGAGCCGCAACCTCTTGCAGCCGAGCACGCAGCAGACAAGCCGAAGCAGGTGGCCTTCATCGACGAGCAGACCTGCATCGGCTGCACCCTTTGTTTCCAGGCTTGCCCGGTGGATGCCATCGTCGGGGCGGCGAAACAGATGCATACCATCATCGAATCGGAGTGCACCGGCTGCGAATTGTGCCTGCCACCCTGCCCGGTGGACTGCATCACCATGGAACGGGTGGACGAAGGAATAAGTGGCTGGAAATGGAAGTACCCCGTGTATCCGATTAGCGAGACCGTGAGGGATGCCAAGGTGAATACATGAGAACCCTTTATCCTTTCCATGGTGGCGTTCATCCCGCTGATCACAAAAGCGAATCGGCTCAACTTGGTATCGCCGTTGCACCGCTGCCGCAGCGTCTGGTGGTTTCGCTGTTCCAGCACAGAGGTTCTCCTGCCAAGCCGGTGGTGACAATAGGCGAGCAGGTGCTGAAAGGCCAGAGGATCGGCGCTGCGGAAGGCATGATTTCATCTTCGGTTCATGCGCCCAGTTCGGGCCGCATCACGGCCATCGAACTGCATCCGGCCCCTCATCATTCCGGCCTGCCTGATCTGTCCATCACTCTTGAAACCGATGGCGAGGAGCGCTGGATCGAGCGCCAGCCTATGGACTATTGCGCCATCGACCCCTCAGGGTTGCGCCAGCATCTTCAGGATATGGGCGTGGTTGGGCTGGGCGGGGCGGCGTTTCCCAGCCATGTCAAACTCAACGCCAATCATCTGGAAACACTGGTGATCAACGCGGCCGAGTGCGAACCCTACATCACCTGCGACGACATGCTGATGCGCGAGCGCGCAGCCGAAGTGGTGCAGGGCATCATGATTGCGCAGCACGCCATGGGTGCCAGGAACGTCCTGATTGGCATCGAGGACAACAAGCCGCTGGCGATTGCCTCGATGCAGGCGGCGTGCCAGGGAACCGGAATGGAAGTGGTGGTGGTGCCGACGCTCTATCCCAGCGGCAGCACCAAGCAGCTGATCAAGCTTCTGACCGGCAAGGAGGTGCCCAGCGGCGGCCTGCCCACCCAGATCGGCGTGCAATGCTTCAACGTCGCTACGGCATACTCCATGCACCGTGTGGCCAACCATGGAGAACCGGTGATTTCGCGGCTGGTGACGCTAACCGGAAACGTGGAAGAGGCACGCAATTACGAAGTACTGATCGGCACACCGATAGGTGAACTGGTCAAGCTGGCCAGGCCGAAGGCGGACACCACCGGCTATATCATGGGCGGCCCGATGATGGGCTTGCCGCTGACTGATCTGAGCGTACCGGTGGTGAAGGCGACCAACTGCATTATTGCCACTTCGAAAGCACTTTTTCCGCCACTGCCGCGCGCCATGCCGTGCATCCGTTGTACGCGTTGTGCAGCGGCTTGCCCGGCCGACCTGCAGCCGCAGGAACTGTTCTGGTTCGCCAAGTCCAAGAATTTTGAAAAGGCGCAGGAATACAAGCTGTTTGATTGTATCGAATGCGGTTGCTGCAGCTATGTGTGCCCGAGCCATATTCCGCTGGTGCAGTTTTACCGTTTCGCCAAGAGCGAAATTTCGGCGCAGGAAAAAGACAGGAAAGCTGCCGACCTGGCGCGCGAGCGACATGAATTCCGTGAATTCCGTCAGGAAAGGGAAAAACTGGAAAAAGCTGCCAGGCATGCCGCCAAGGCAGCTGAAGCGGCGGCCAGGGCTGCTAAAACTTCAGAAGGTGGGGGCGATGCTGATGTAGATGCTGCCGCTGCTGCCAAGAAAGCCGCCATACAAGCCGCTATCGAACGTGCCAAGGCCAAAAAGGCCGCAGTAAAGCCACAGAATGTGGACGATCTGCCACCCGAAGCACAAGCTAAAATAGACGAAATTGACGAGAGGCGCGCTCAGGCCAAGGAAACCGCCGAGCAGACAGTTACAGCTCAAAACACCGATGAAGGGCAGAGCGCATGAGCATGAATTCCCCCCTTGTGGCTGAACAATCCACGGTAAGCGTCATCATGCTCAAAGTGCTGGGCGCCCTGGTGCCTGCGATCGCCGTTTACGTGTATTTTTTCGGCCCGGCCATCCTGGTGAGCATCACGCTGGCCAGTGTTGCCGCCCTGGCGACCGAGGCAGCGGTACTCTACCTGCGCCGCTACCCGCTGCGTGTTTATCTGCTTGACGGCAGCGCACTGGTGACGGCCTGGCTGCTTGCGCTTTCGGTTCCCCCAATGGCGCCCTGGTGGATGGTGGTGGTGGGAACGGTGTTTGCCATCCTGGTGGCCAAGCATCTTTACGGTGGCCTGGGTAATAATCTTTTCAACCCCGCCATGGTCGGTTTCGCCGCACTGATGATTTCCTTCCCCGCGCACATGACGCAGTGGCCGGCGCCGGAAATGCTGGCACAAACTCACTGGAGCTTTACGCAGCAGATGGATTTCGTGTTTGGCGGCATGCTCCCGGCGGATAGTAAACTTGATGCGGTGACCATGGCAACACCGCTGGATGCGCTGAAAACCCAGCTCCATCTCGATCGTGAGATGACTGATATCCAGTCCGGAAAAATTTTCAGCACTCTTAGTGGCAAGGGAACGGAAATCATCGCGCTGCTCTATTTGCTTGGGGGTTTGTTCCTGTGGCAGCAGCGCATTATCAGCTGGCACATTCCGCTGTCTTTTCTTGCCGCCATGTTCGGTACGGCGGGCTTGTTTTATCTTTTTGATTCCAGCCAGTACGCTTCGCCGCTGTTCCATATCTTTGCCGGTGGCACCATGCTGGGGGCTTTCTTCATTGCCACCGACTATGTCACCAGTCCCACCACGCTGCTGGGAAAACTGATTTTTGGTGCGGGAATCGGCGTGTGTGCATACATCATCCGCGTATTTGGCGGCTACCCTGACGGTGTGGCCTTCGCCGTGCTGTTTCTCAATTCGGCAGTACCGCTGATTGACGCCTATACCCAGCCGCGCGTATTCGGCCATGCCAGAAAATGGTTCAAGGGGAGTAAGGAATGAGCGTCTATACCCGCCATTCCACCAAGCTGGCCATGGTGCTGGCGGCTTTTGCCCTGGTTGGCACGACTTTGCTGGCGTTGACCTATAGCGCCACCAGGGACAACATCGCGGCAAGCGAGAAAAAGGCCAAGCTGGCCCTGATCGCACAGATCCTGCCATCAGCCTTGTACGACAACGACATCATCAGGGATGCGGTGGAACAGCCTCCGGTAGTCGAACTTGGCACGACGGAGCCGACCCTGGTATATCGTGCACTGAAAGACGGCAAGCCCGTTGCGGCTGTGCTTGAAATCATCGCGCCAGATGGCTACGCGGGTAAAATCAAACTGCTCATTGCCATCAAGGTCAACGGCGAAGTTTCTGGCGTGCGCGTCGTGGTCCATAAGGAAACGCCCGGCCTGGGCGATTATATCGAGATTGCCAGGAGCAACTGGATCAAGACTTTTGATGGCACTTCTCTGGACAAAAACGAGTCCAAGGAATGGAAAGTGAAAAAAGACGGCGGTCAGTTCGACTATATGACCGGGGCGACAATTACCCCGCGCGCGGTGATCAAGGCCGTGCACAAGGCACTGGTATGGTTTTCTCCCAATCGTGAGAAAATCTTCCCATTCCCTGTACAGACGCAGGATTAAGGAGCCCTGTAAATGAGCGACGTGAACTACAAGGAAATCATCTGGAACGGGCTGTGGAAGAACAACGCCGGTATCGTGACGCTGCTCGGCCTGTGTCCCTTGCTTGCCGTGAGCACCACTGTGGTCAACGGCGTGGGGCTGGGCTTGGCCACTGTCCTGGTGATGGCTTTCAGCAACGGCATCGTGTCGCTGGCGCGCAACTGGATACCACGCGAAATCCGCATTCCGGTATATATCCTGATCATTGCCGTGCTGGTCACCATCATTGACCTGTCCATGAATGCCTTTGTCCAGCCTCTGTATCTGGTGCTGGGTATCTTCGTACCGCTGATCGTGGTGAACTGCAATGTGCTGGGGCGCGCCGAAGCCTTTGCTTCGAAGAACCCGGTTTTCCCTTCCATTGTGGACGGCTTCATGGTCGGAATGGGCTTGACCCTGATTCTGGCCGTGCTGGGCGGGATGCGCGAGATCCTCGGCAAAGGTACGCTGCTGTCAGGCATCAATCTGGCTTTTGGCGAATCCGCCAAGGCCTGGGTGATTACCGTGATTCCCGATTATCACGGCTTCCTGCTTGCCGTGCTGCCCCCCGGCGCCTTTATCGGCCTGGGTCTGCTGATTGCCGGCAAGAACTGGCTCGATCAGCGCAAGGCGGCCAGGGCCGAACCGCTTCAGACCTCGCAAGCAGCAACTGCCGCGGCGTAATTTGGTTTATCCATGAACGCTGCCAAGCGCCGGGAAATCTTTACCCGCTTACAGGCTGGCAACCCTCATCCAACCACCGAACTGGTTTACAGCACCCCGTTTGAATTGCTGGTGGCGGTGCTGCTGTCGGCGCAGGCAACCGATAAAGGTGTGAACCTCGCAACCGCCAAACTGTTTCCTGTGGCCAATACGCCCCAGGCCATCCTGGATCTGGGTCTGGATGAACTGAAGGAATACATCAACACCATCGGCCTCTACAATAGCAAGGGTAAGCACCTGATCGAGACCTGCCGGATACTGGTGGTGCAGCATGGCGGGGAGGTACCCTCCGATCGCGAATCGCTGGAAAAACTTCCCGGCGTCGGCCGCAAGACGGCCAATGTCATTCTCAATACCGCTTTCGGCCAGCCCACCATTGCCGTGGACACGCATATTTTTCGCGTCGCCAACCGTATCGGCCTGGCACCGGGCAAGACCGTGCTGGAAGTGGAAAAAAAGCTGCTCAAGGTCATCGAGCCACAGTTCAGGCATGACGCCCATCACTGGCTGATCCTGCATGGACGCTATGTCTGCAAGGCGCGCAAGCCCCTGTGCGGCGAATGCCTGATCCGCGATTTGTGCGGGTACAAAGACAAGACAGCAAATTGATTCAAATCAACATTACCAGGGCGCTTCTCCCAATCATGAAACATAACCCCCCTCAATCCCTCCTTGTCATGGGGGAAGCCGTTCGCTCCTCCCCTGAAACGGGTCAAGCAGGCAATCCGTGCAACGGATGCTCGCACAAGGGGAGGCCGGGAGGGGTTGGAAGGCTCGCTGAGCACTTCTGTTTCTTTGCAGTTATTGAATTTGAATTGTGGTTTTCGGCTTTATGAAAGTAGCGACGGGTCTCGCCACCAGCCACACCGCCAGCGAAGAGCTGGCATATCAGGCGGTCTCTGCAGCGATGGATAAAGCTGAGCTTTCCATCGCCAGCAGTGTGCTGCTGTTCCTGACCCCGGAATTCGCCCGTGAACCGCAGTTGGCGCTGCGAGCTGCCGCTCGTGCAGCCAGCTGTACCCAGATCATCGGCTGCAGCGCCGCCGGCATTTTTACCGAGCAGGACTGGGTGCTGGATACGCCGGCTGCTGCCGCCATGGTGTTCGGTGACGGGGTCAGCCTGGAGCCAGTGCACCATGCTCAGGATGAAGACCTGCTGCTCACCCTGGCGGCACCCAACGCCATCCATACTGAATGGCTGGACAAACCCGGAGAGCGCTTTGGTGGAGTTTCCGGCGATGCCACCGGGCAGGGGCCATTTTGCGTCTGGCAGGGTGGCAGGGTGGTGCAGCTTGGGCGGTGTGAAGTGGCCATTCACGGTGCGCACGGCGTGGTTGGCGTGTCGCAGGGCGTTCGATCCCTGAACCAGCAGCCGTTTGAAATTACCCAGGCAAATGATTTCGACGTGCAAAAGTTGGCCGGGCAGCCTGCGCTTAACGCGCTGATGCGCGATCTGCCGCTGGAGTTGCGCGACGAAAAACTGCCGCTTCACCTGCTCATGGCCGGCATCACATACGGCGATCCTGCCACGGCAATCGCGGAGGGGCGATACCGCTCGGCGCCCATTATCGCTGTCAATCCGCTGCAGGGCTCGGTGACACTGTCGGTTCGCCCGGTAGCTGGCGAGCATCTGTTCTGGGCCATGCGCCAGCCCCTGGCAGCCGAGCGCGACATGCGGCTCACGGTGGAAAATCTGCAACAGGAATTGCAAGGCGCGCCCGATTTTGGCTTGTGCTTTCCCTGCATGGGGCGTGGCCCGTACTTCTATGGCGGGGTGGATCTGGATTTGCAGATCATGCAGAAGCGCTTTCCCGGCATGCCCGTGATCGGTTTTTACGGCAATGGGGAATTTGCGCCCTTCAACGGTAGCAACCAGCTATTTCAATACGCAGCCGTATCAGGATTGTTTCGCCATGTTTAATCCCAGCCGCGATCAGGCGCGCCAGTTTCTCTTCGATACCTGGCAAAAATACCGTCAGTACCAGCCCTTGAGCGCGCTGGAAAACATGACGCTGGAAATTCTGCTGCAACATCCCGAATATCACGCCCTGCTCAACAATCCGGAACGCTATCTGGATCAGGATTACCTCCCGGAGCAGGGCGAAACCAACCCCTTTCTGCATCTCAGCCTGCACCTTGCGATTGCCGAACAGCTTTCCATCGACCAGCCGCCGGGCATCAAGGGACGCTACCAGAAACTGCTGGAGCAAAGCGGCGACCCGCATCACGCCTTGCATCAGGTGATGGAGTGCCTGGGCGAAATGATCTGGCAGGCGCAGCGCAACCGCACGCAACCCGATCCGATGGTGTATTTCGCCTGTCTCGACCGTCATGGATGAGTGGCAGCCCGGTTTCCTGCAAAGCTCGCCCATGTTCGAGCCGCTGCGCGGCGTGGGATCAGCATTGGCTGAATTTGATCGCTGGCCGACGCTGGAAGACTACAACGCATTGCTGAATCCGCTTATTCGCACAGCAAGTGGGGCAGCCCTGCAGTTTGTTCCCCAGGCCGGAAAACTGGCGCACATGGAAGATAAGTACGAGGCGCGCATCTATCTCAACGGAGAAGTGCAGACCCGCACTGCAAACTGGCATGACCTGTTCAACGCGCTGGTGTGGCTTGCCTTTCCGCGTACCAAGGCGATGCTCAATGCGCGTCATTTCAAGTCGATTTCACACTCCACCGGGGAAGGAAATCGTGACAAAACCCAGGATGCACTGACCCTCTTCGATGAAAGCGGCATTGTGGTGCTGCATGCGGATGACGAACTGGCTGGCCAGATCAGGGATTTCCGCTGGAAGGAGCTGTTCTGTGAAAGGCGGCAAGAGGTTGCGGAGAAAATGCGCTTTGTGATCTTTGGACACTCGCTGTATGAAAAAGCGCTCAAGCCCTACCTCGGATTCACCGGAAAAGCTTTGTTGCTGAAAGTGGAAAAAAAGCTCATTGATCTGGCCCCGGAGGAGCAAACTCAGGATCTGGATGCTCTGCTGGCAGATCATTTTTCTTCAAGCGATCAGCTATCGAGCAAAGACTTCACCCCGTTGCCTATATTAGGCGTTCCGGGTTGGTGGGAAGCAAATGAATGCGCTGCGTTTTACGATAACGGCAGCTATTTCAGGCCCGCTCCAAAAAAGAAAATAGAAAATTCCTAAAGTTTTGTTCTCCTCCTCCGCTAATGAACATGACGGCGGAACAAACGAGATCCTCGCCGCCGCAAGAATTCCTACAACAGTTTGAAGGAGAAGCAAAATGGCACAAGTCATCAACACCAACGTCGCCTCGCTGAATGCGCAGCGTAACCTTAATACTTCCCAGTCTTCACTGGCGACTTCCCTGCAACGTCTATCCTCCGGTCTGCGTATCAACAGCGCCAAGGATGATGCCGCCGGTCTGGCGATTTCCGAGCGGATGACCTCCCAGATTCGTGGCCTGAACCAGGCAGCACGTAATGCCAACGATGGCGTTTCTCTTGCCCAGACTGCCGAGGGTGGTTTGTCCGAAATCGGTAACAACCTGCAGCGCCTGCGCGAACTGGCGGTACAGTCGGCTAACGCCACCAACAGCGCTTCCGATCGCGCAGCGTTGCAATCTGAAGCCACGCAGCTCACCGCGGAAATCACACGTGTCGCCAGCCAGACCCAGTTCAACGGGATCAATCTGCTGGATGGTTCTTTTGCCAACCAGGCGTTCCAGGTGGGGGCCAACGCTAACCAGACCATTAATATCACCTCGATTGGTAACGCTCAGGCCACCGCGCTCGGTGCTCACCAAATTACGCTGGACGGAACAGTAACTGGCAACACCAAGGCGGCTGCGGCTGACCTTACTGGTGGCAATACCATTGGTATTGAGGCCGATCTGACGATCTCGACCGCCAGCGGCGGCACGACGGCAGCCATCAGCTACGCGGCCAACTCCGATGCTAAAGCTATCGCCGCCGCAATTAATACCGCAGCGAGTTCCTACGGTGTCACCGCTATTGCTTCGAACAGCGCCACCTTGAGTACAATTAGCGCCAGCGGTGATGTGAGCTTCACTCTCAATGGCGCGGCGATAAATGCGATAGGGGTGACCACCGCCGATTACACCAGCCTGATGAGTGCAATCAACGCCTCAACCGGATCCACCGGAGTGGTCGCTTCCTTCACCACGAGCGGGCTTACCAACTCACTGACTCTGACGGCCGCCGATGGCCGCGATATCAGCATCCTGGACTATGCCAATACGGGAGCCGTAGGCGCACTTGCCGCCTTCTCCGGAGTAACGCTGACCGAGGGTGGTACTGACTCCTCGATCAAGACGGGTACTGTACTGCTTTCCAGCAGCATGGGAGCAATGTCCACCGCCAACGCCAACGCAGATGTTTTTGCTACGGCCGGTACTAATACCAGCTCCCTGGCATCTGTTGCCGCTTCCAGTATCGCCACGGCCAGCGGCGCGCAAAGCGCCATTGCCGTAATCGATTCCGCGCTGGCAGCAATCAGCAGCTCCCGCGCCGACCTGGGTGCGTACCAGAACCGTTTCAGTTCGGCGATCTCGAATTTGCAGACATCGTCGGAAAACATCTCCGCCGCCCGCAGCCGCATCCGTGACGCAGACTTCGCGGCAGAAACTGCTAGCATGACCCGCGACCAGATCCTGCAACAAGCAGGTGTGGCAATGCTGGCACAGGCCAATGCGCTGCCAAACAACGTGTTGTCCCTGCTGCGTTAAGCGGTAGAATAGCGAGAAGTAATCCTGGCCAGGGGGCGGTCTTCCTGGCCAGGACTTTCTGTTAAGAGGAGAATGTGATGCAGATCTCTCAAGTGGGTAATAACAGTTATAGCCCAGTATCGCAGGGTGAAGTGGCGGGTTCGTCTCGTCCATTGGCTTCCGATATGGCCAAGGTTTCTGCAGCAACAATCGAAATGCCAGCGAAGGCGGTAGAGGCAGTCAAGGAAACGACTAACCCCTCCTCTCTCAAGCAGGCAACCGAGAAGCTCAATCAGGCCATGAAAATGATGGCGAGCAATTTACAATTTACTGTGGATGAAGATACCGGTATGGATGTGGTGAAAGTTGTGGATACAGACACCAAGGAAGTGATCCGTCAGTTTCCTTCTGAAGAAGTAATCGCAATTGCCAGGGCATTTGATCAGTTGCAGGGCTTGCTGGTGCGGGATAAGGCATAAGGTGTGCTTGGCACCCTGTTTTATTCATTAAATTGGTAGATGCTGGTGTTAATGTTGCATGCATGTCGGGTCTGCCCCGATTACAAGTTGATCTGCAAGTGTCACCTGGGTTTAAGAATGTCTCGTTTAAACCGATAATGTATATATACATCAGACTTTCAGGATAATCATCATGGCAATCTCGTCGCCCGGCATAGGTTCCAATCTTGACATCAATGGAATCGTCAGCCAATTGATGCAGCTCGAGCAACGACCTCTTACATTGCTGGCCCAGAAAGAGGCTGGATTTCAAGGAAAAATTTCGGCGTTTGGATCTCTCAATGGCGCCATTTCCGCATTACAGTCCACAGCAACCAGTCTGGTACCCAGCACGGGTGTCACTGCGGCAGAAAAATTTACCACTTACAAAGCAGCGGTTACTGACACCACCATCGCTACGGCCTCGGCTTCATCCAGCGCCGTGAGTGGTACCTACTCGCTCGAAGTGATCTCCCTGGCCAAGACGCAGCGACTGACTTCAGGCGCCAATCCAAGTGTTGGCAGTGGTGTCCGAACCATGACCATCGAGACTGGCAGCGTTGCCGGCGGCGTGGGTTCAGGAGGTGCGTTTACCGCCTCAGGTACAGTTGCCATCAGCCTCGATAGCAGCGTCACCACGCTCGCGGGAGTGCGCGATGCGATCAATGCCGCCAACGCTGGCGTCACCGCCACAGTTATTACCAGCGGGGCCGACAGCTACCTCTCCCTGAGCAGTAATGAATCAGGGACTGCAAGCGTCATGCGCGTGACCGGGGACGTCTTGGCGCTTAATTACGACCCATCTACCAATACTGGCGGCCTTATCCAGAATACAGGTGACGAAGCGGTCGACTCTGCGCTCAAGATTAACGGTATTTCCATCACAGGCAGCGGTAATGTCGTCAGCGAAGCGGTTGATGGGCTGACAATCACGCTCAAGGCGATCGGCACAACCACGGTGACCGTGACGCGCGACACTTCCAGCCTGTCGGCGGGGGTGAGTGCCTTCGTCAAGGCTTACAACGATTTCAATACAACGGCGGTGAGTCTGGGCCGTTATGATGCGGCGACCAAACAGGGCGGGCCGCTTATCGGTGACAGCACACTGCGTTCGGCAGAAAATACTTTCCGCTCGCTGATCGGGAATACCCCTTCCGGACTATCGGACTCATCGCTACAGCGCCTTTCTGACATTGGCGTGACGATGCAGAAGGATGGGTCGCTGGCGGTCGATTCAACCAAACTGAACGCGGCAATTGCAGATGACTTCAACAGTGTGGCCAATCTGGTGTCGGCATACGGCAGCGCATTCAAGACGGCAGCCGATGTCATGGTGGGTACAGACGGACTGATTACCTCACGCACTGAAGGCTTGAATGCCTCTATCAAAAGCCTTGGAAAGCAGAGCGACTCGATCCAGCAGCGCCTGGTTCAGATCGAAGCGCGCTACCGAAAGCAATTTACTACGCTGGATACGCTGATTGCCAACATGACTCAAACCAGTAATTTTTTGACTCAGCAATTGGCTAATTTGCCCGGCGCAAGTAGTTGATGAGTACAGAGTATAAACAGGATGAATGTCATGTCCCATAGTGCACTGAATGCGTACTCTCAGGTGGGAGTCGAGAATAGTATTGCCAGCGCCAGCCCGCACAAGCTGGTCATGATGTTGTTTGATGGCGCGATTCTGGCCGTTTTACGCGGTAAGGCTTTTATGCAGCAGGGTAATGTGGCAGCCAAGGGCGAGTCTATTTCGAAAGCCATCGCGATTATTGAAGAGGGCCTCAAGGTCAGCCTGGATGAAGAGGCGGGTGGTGAGTTGGCCATGAACCTGAAAGCCCTGTATGAATATATGAGCAATCGCTTGCTGATGGCGAACATCAGGAACGATGTTGAGGGGTTGGATGAGGTGTCGCGTTTGCTAGGCGAACTCAAGACTGCATGGGAGCAGATCGGGCTGAAAGCTCAGTCTGTTGCGCCGCCTGTGGAAGAAAAGCCTGCTTCGTCGGCACGGCCTTCTATCAGCTACGGCAAAGTCTGAGGTGGAGCGTGGCAACTGGATCGTGCAGCGCTACGAAACAGTGGCGCAGCTTGCCGGGAAGATGCTGGAGGCTGCTCGTCACGGTCAGTGGGATGAGCTGGTGGAATTGGAGCAACAGCGCACAGAGGTCTTGTCCGAATTGATGACGGATGCTGCGCAGGGCAAGATTCCAGATGTGGTGGCGGATCAGGTGGCAAGCTTGATAACGTTTATTCTGGAAGCGGATGCCGAGATCGCTTTTCTTGCCAAGGAATGGCAGGAGGAATTGAAAGGTTTGCTCGGCAGCTTGGGCACCGAACGCAAAATATCCAAGGCCTACGGCCCATAATCTTCCCTTGGGGCGAGATATGCCAGGTAACAACCCCTTTCTGCATCAAACCCCAGCACAGTTCCACTTTGCCGTCGACGATCCGGTTGGCGGTCTGGAGCATTCTTTACCTATCCATCCCGATCAGGGCAGCTCAAAACCCATGGAATACTGGGAAGATCAGCTACACAAGAAACGTTCTCGCAAGCCTACTCCAAAGCCTTCTCCGGGTAATTCACCGCAGGACGATCACCAGATCGATGATTACGCCTGAGCAATCCTGATTCTTTGGTCTCTGGGCTATACTCCCGCCTAGGGAGAAATACATGCTCGAAATTCTGATTGCCGTACTGATAATTTTTATTCTGCTGGCCTCGCTTTGGGTCGGCATCAAGCTGGGCGGGTTGACCCGTTCGCAGCATGAATTGCCTGATTATCTCGCCCAGATTCTTGAAGAAAAGCACCGCGCCATGCTGACCGATCTGCATGAGGGTCTGGCGAAGCAGGGCGATCGCATGAATCATGCCTTGCTGGAAAGCTCCGAGCGCTTGCGTGAAATTGTCGCTCTGGAACTGAAACTGACCCGCGATGCCATGCAGTCTTTGCAACTGGCGCAGAACGACAGCCTGGCGCAGACACGCGAGGCGTTGCTGAAGCAACTGGCGGAACTGAGCGTGCAACTGCAGGGCAAGCAGGATGCCATGCGTGCCGAAGTGATTGCCAAGACCATGCAGACCCTGGCTGAGCAGGGCAGAGCGGATCAGGAACTGATTCAGACCACCATGAAGAACAGCACCGGGCTATTGGTGACAACCATCGAGGGGTTGAGTAAGACCGTGGATGGCCGCCTGCAGGAGATCAGCGGCAAAGTAACGGAACGCCTGGATGAGGGCTTCAAGAAAACCAACGAGACTTTCGCCAATGTGATGGCGCGGCTGGCGACCATCGACGAAGCGCAGAAGAAGATTGACGGTCTCACCACCAATGTCGTCAGCCTGCAGGAACTGCTGGGTGACAAGCGTTCGCGCGGCGCCTTCGGAGAGGTGCAATTGGAAAACCTGATCCGAAATATCCTGCCGCCTACCATGTATGCCATGCAGCACACTTTGTCCAATGGCAGCCGGGTGGATTGTGCGCTGTTCCTGCCCGAGCCGACCGGCACGGTGGGTGTGGATTCCAAGTTCCCGCTGGAAAACTACCACAAGATGTTTACACAGGGGGTCAGCGATGCCGATCACACGATTGCGCAGCGGCAGTTCAAGGCGGATATCAAGAAGCATGTGGACGATATCTCCTCAAAGTACATCATCGCCAACGAGACTTCGGACGGCGCGGTGATGTTCGTGCCCGCCGAGGCGGTGTTCGCCGAAATTCATGCCTACCACCCGGAAGTGGTGGATTACGCCATGAGCAAGCGGGTGTGGATCGTCTCGCCCACCACCATGATGGCGGTGCTGAACACCGCTCGCGCGGTGATGAAGGACGTGGAAACGCGCAAGCAGGTACACATCATCAAGGATGCGCTCAACAAGCTGGGCAAGGAATTCGAACGCTTCGACACGCGCATGAAGAAGCTTGCCGACCATATCCGTCTGGCGCACGACGATGCCGTGGAAGTGCACACAACCAGCAAGAAAATCAGCGACCGTTTCCGGAAGATTGAGGCGGTGGAGTTGGAGCACCCGCAGCAGGACGTGCTGGAAGTGCTGGAAGGGGAGTAGGGTGATTCAGAAATGTGGGAAATGCAGGGGTTGCGCCCTGCACAGCCTAACCCCCCTCGATCCTCCCTTGTCAGGGGGGCGATTATCTCCTCCCCTGACAAGGGGAGGCCGGGAGGGGTTTGATTCAGGCTGCTAGATAACTTCCAGTGCCGGCATGTGGCCATAACCCAGATCCGCTGCCACGCTGGGATGCGTTACCTGCCCGAGATGCAGGTTCAGTCCGTCCAGCAATCCGGCATCCTGCCGCAGGGCTTCCCGATAGCCAAGACTGGCAATTTTCAGCGCATAGGGCAGGGTGGCATGGGTGAGCGCCTGGGTTGAGGTGCGCGCACAGGCGGCAGGCATGTTGGTGACGCAGTAGTGCACCACGTTTTCTTCAATATAGGTAGGATGGGAATGGGTGGTCGGATGCGAGGTTTCGGCGCAGCCGCCCTGGTCGATGCAGACATCCACCAGCACTGAGCCGGGGCGCATACTGCTGACCATGTCACGGCTGATCAGCCTGGGTGCGCGCTTGCCGGGGATCAGCACCGAGCCGACCACCAGATCGGCATCCGCAACCATTTTTTCGATGGCGCCCGTCTGTGAGAAACAGGTCTTGAGACGCCCGCCGAACACATCGTCCAGGTAGCGCAGGCGATTCAGGTTGATGTCCATGATCGTGACATCCGCGCCCAGTCCCAGCGCCATTTTTGCGGCTTCGGTTCCGACCGATCCGGCCCCGAGAATTACCACTTTCCCCGGCATGACGCCAGGTACCCCACCCAGCAGCACGCCACTGCCGCCGTGATTCATCTGCAGGCTGGTCGCGCCCGCCTGAATCGCGACTCGGCCTGCGACTTCGGACATCGGGGTGAGCAGGGGCAGGCGGCCCTGTGTATCGGTGACGGTTTCGTAGGCGATGCCGATGATCTTGCGTTCCACCAGCTGGCGCGTCAGTTCGGCATTGGCGGCAAGGTGCAGGTAGGTGAAGAGGATCTGGCCTTCCTGCAACATCCCGATTTCGGCGGACTGCGGCTCCTTGACCTTGATCACCATGGGGCAGGCGAAGGCATCCGCCGCGGTCGCCACCACCTGCGCGCCGGCAGCGGAATAGCGCTCATCGCCATAGCCGATGGCAGCACCCGCGCGGGCTTCCACCCGTACCTCATGGCCGGCAGTGACCAGGGCGCGAACGCCTGTCGGGGTCAGTCCGACACGGAATTCATGATCCTTGATTTCCCTGGGGACGCCGATGATCACTTCAAATCTCCTCGCAAGCCTCTTTGATCAGTGCCGGGCCGCGATAGATGAAGCCGCTGTAGAACTGCACCAGGCTGGCGCCGGCAAGGATTTTTTCCTTCGCATCCAGTCCACTCATAATGCCGCCCACGCCGATGATGGGGATTTTCCCGTCAAGCGCCAGGCTGAGTTGCTTCACCACACTGGTGGATCGGAGCCGTACCGGCGCCCCGGAAAGACCGCCAGCTTCTTCGCCGTGAGGCAATCCGGCCACGCCTTCTCGGGCTAGCGTGGTGTTGGTGGCGATTACGCCCTCGATCTGATATTTCAGCAGCAGGTCGGCAATTTCGATGATCTGCTCCGTTTCCAGGTCGGGCGCGATTTTCAGTGCCAGGGGAACGTGTCTGCCATGTTGCTGGGCCAGTTTTCCCTGTTCGTTCTTGAGCGCATCGAGCAGGGCTTCGAGCTCGCTCGATTGCTGCAACTGGCGCAGGTTCTTGGTATTGGGTGAGGAAATGTTGACCGTGACGTAGCTGGCGTGGGGATAGACCTTGCGCAGGCAGGTGAGATAGTCGTCTGCCGCGTTCTCGATCGGCGTGTCGAAGTTCTTGCCGATGTTGATGCCGAGAATGCCGCTATATTTTGCTTTTCTGACGTTCTCGATCAGCTTGTCCACGCCGTCGTTGTTGAAGCCCATGCGGTTGATGATCGCATTCGCCTCCGGGATGCGGAACAGGCGCGGTTTGGGATTGCCGGGCTGGGGGCGAGGGGTGATGGTGCCGATTTCAAGGAAACCGAAGCCCAGCGCTGCCAGCGCGTCGATGTAGTCGCCGTTCTTGTCCAGACCGGCAGCCAGTCCGACGGGGTTGGGAAAGTCGATGCCCATCACGTTGCGGGGTTTGTCGGGAACCGTGTGAGCCAGCAGGCCGAGTAGTCCAAGGCGCTGGGCCGTCTTCATGCCCTGCATGCCAAGATGATGGGCGGATTCGGCGTCCATGCTGAAGAACACGGATCGGATCAGGGAATAGAGCATGCGATTTCTTAGAGTTTGAGTTGATCGAGCCACTCGGTGACGACCTTGACCAGTTCACCATTGCGCTCGTGGAAGTAATGATCGGCGCCAGGAACTACAATTTGCCGTGATTGTGGGTTGCCGGCCTTACGCATGGCTGCGAGCCGTTCCGGGGCCATGTTCAGCACCTGCGGGTATTCGGCGCTGCCATACACGTCCAGCACCGGAACATGCATTTTCGCCAGCGGGAAAGGTTCTATCATCGGCTGGCCAAAATCAGTTGCACCCATGCCGATGCCAATATAGGCATTGATATCTTTGTCGCCCTGGCGTGCCACCCAGTGCATGGCCATGTGTGCGCCGCAGCTATGGGCGGCAAGCACAATATGCTTGACCCCGGTGTCGCGCAGATAGGCAATGGCAGCGTCGATACGTGGCCCTGCTTCTGCAAACAGTGGAACGTAGTCGTTATACTTGACATCCTTTTCCAGCACCGGCATCTGTAGCGACAGGGTATGCCATCCGCTGGCCGGCAGTCCGGTGCGCAGGGGGGCTACCACATCAGCCCAGTCCGGGTGCATGCCGCGACCATGCAGGATGATGGCCGCGCCACGCGGGTGGCGCTGGGTGGTTGGAGTAAAGATGGAGAGAAATGAATGGTTGCTGGCATTAAGCCAGACGGGTTCTCCCTCGATAATCATATCCACGATTTCATCCGCAAGTCGTTTTTCGCGTGCCAGATCGGCAGCTGGAGCGGACAGGGTAAAAAAGGTGAGATACAGCGCGACTATAAATTTTAGCATTTGTGAAGTATGGCGAAGGGATGCAGAATTGACAAGATAGGCTATGACTCGTTGTGGTGCGTAATTTATCCTGATGCACTTTATTGGTGCAAATCGCGCTGTTGTTCTTTTAAATAGAGAAAAAAACCTCATGGAATCAACCACAATTTAATTGGGAACAATTTGTGCTTTATTTGCACGGATAAAAATTGTGGAGAAATTCGATGGGAAATCTGAATACGGGTGGTGACGTACTGTTCATTCTGCTCGGCGCAATCATGGTGTTGGCCATGCACGCCGGGTTTGCTTTCCTTGAGCTGGGTACGGTGCGCAAGAAAAACCAGGTAAATGCGCTGGTGAAAATCCTGACTGACTTTGCAATTTCAACCATCGCCTATTTCTTCATCGGTTTCAGCATTGCCTATGGCGTGAATTTCTTTTCCGGCGCGGAAGTGCTGGTGCAAAAAAGTGGTTATGAGCTGGTCAAGTTCTTTTTCTTGCTGACTTTTGCAGCCGCCATTCCGGCCATCATCTCCGGCGGCATCGCCGAACGCGCCCGCTTCAATCCCCAGCTGGCAGCGACTTTTATCCTGGTGGGTTTTATCTATCCTTTTTTTGAGGGCATTGTATGGAATCATCACTATGGCGTGCAGGACTGGCTGAAGGTGGCTTTTGGCGCTGAATTCCATGACTTTGCCGGTTCCGTGGTGGTGCATGCGATGGGGGGGTGGCTCGCTCTGCCAGCGGTGTTGCTGCTGGGTGCTCGGCGTGGTCGTTACAGCAAGGATGGTTTGATGGCTGCCCATCCTCCTTCAAGTATTCCCTTTCTTGCCCTGGGTGCATGGATTCTGACCGTGGGCTGGTTCGGTTTTAATGTCATGTCGGCGCAAACCCTCTCCGCCATCAGTGGTCTGGTTGCGGTGAATTCGCTGATGGCCATGGTGGGTGGAACCCTCGCTGCGCTAGTCGTGGGCAAGAACGACCCCGGTTTCGTACATAACGGCCCTTTGGCCGGTCTGGTGGCGGTATGTGCGGGCTCCGACCTGATGCACCCTTTGGGTGCTCTGGCAACCGGTCTGGTGGCCGGGGCGCTGTTCGTTTGGATGTTCATGCAAACGCAGAATAAATGGAAAATCGATGATGTGCTGGGTGTATGGCCGCTGCACGGTTTGTGTGGGGCCTGGGGCGGTGTTGCTGCTGGAATTTTCGGGCTTCAGGCGCTGGGCGGGCTGGGTGGCGTGAGCTTCGCTTCCCAGTTGATCGGCACCGTGCTTGGCATATCTATTGCCCTGGCAGGTGGCTTTGCCGTGTATGGGTTGCTCAAGAAATTCGTTGGTATTCGTCTGGATGCAGAAGAGGAATTCAATGGCGCCGACCTTTCCATACATAAAATTTCGGCAACGCCAGAGGGTGAGGTTTAAGCAGGACAGGGATATCCGTTATAATCCGAAAATTCGATTTTACGTTTACGGATTCCCATGAAAAACTATCAGGCGCCACAAAATCTGCTCCAGGATCGGGTGATTCTGGTGACTGGCGCGGGCCAGAGCATCGGTCGCACGGCAGCGCTGACTTTTGCTTCCCGTGGCGCGACAGTCATTCTGCACGGGCGCAAGGTGGAGAAGCTCGAGGCAGTCTATGATGAAATCGAGGCTGCAGGCTTCCCTCAGGCGGCCATTTTCCCTCTCGATCTGTACAGCGCAGAGGACAGGGATTTTGAAGCGCTCGCGACGGGTATCCGGCGCCAGTTCGCCCGCCTGGATGGCATTCTGCACAATGCTTCGCACTTCGCAAGCTTGCGCAGTCTGGAGGAACATACCCTTGAACAGTGGCAGGTCTCGTTGCGCGTCAATCTGATGGCGCCTTTTGCCCTGACACGCGCCTGTCTGCCTTTGCTCAAGGCATCGCCGGATGCCTCCATTATCATGACTTCGGAAACGCACGGCCATGTTCCGGCAGCGTACTGGGGCAGCTTCGCCGTATCCAAGGCTGCCGGCGAGGTACTGGTAAAAATGTGGGCGCAGGAACTGGAACTGCATCCCAATCTGCGCATCAATGGAATCGTTCCCGGCCCGGTGCAGTCGACTCAGCGCGTCAGGACGCATCCGGGCGAGCTCGTGGAGTCAATGCCCTTGCCGGAAAGCCTGATGCCGCAATATTTGTATCTGATGGGCGGCGATAGCCGCGGCGTGAGCGGCCAGATTATCGAGTGTTAAGCGGTCTGTTTCAGAAAAAAACGCAGAATTTCTCCGCCCACTTCGATTTGATCTTCATCCTGCAGCAGTTGCGCTTCCTCGCCGATTGCCAGGCCATTGACCAGCGGTGGCTTTTTGCCTTCCACCCGCGTGATGGAATAGCCGTGCGGACGACGGTTGATGACGGCCACCTGGACGCCTGCCTTGCCAAAAGTTGCAAGGGGGCGGCTTAATTCCAGCGTCTGACCTGCAAGGGGGCCCTGCAGCCCTTTGATCCCCCCCAGCGGAAAAATGTCATTAGCTACACGTGCCACCGAAACTGCCGTATCTGGAAGGGTTGCTGTCTGTGCCGGGCTTTCTGATTTTTCTTCTCTGTGCCTCTGGCTCATCACCGGCATCATCATGATGGTGCGGTCAGAATCCACACCGGGTTTTGCCTTCTGGTTGATATACCTGAGCTGATAGCGACCGATGTCGATCACATCGTTGTTCTGCAGGATGTGTTTCTTGATCTTGACCCCATTCACCAGCGTGCCGTTGGTGCTGCCCAGGTCTTCCAGTATCTGATCATTGCCCACGGTGAGAATGACAGCGTGTTCCTTGCTGACGGACGAATCGTCGATCTGCATTTCGTTCTCTGGTTTGCGACCGATTCCAAAGCTCGCTTTTTCGAGAAAATGATACCCGAGTACTTCGCCATCCAGGCTTAAAACCAGTTTTGCCATCATTTTCTCCTGTTATTTCAGCCAGCCGAAGAGCCTGCCAAACAGTCCCGGGCTTTGCTCAATAGCAGGGAAGGACTCATGCACTTTAATCAGAATTGCGGAAACATTGTCGTGTCCGCCGTTGTCGTTGGCCATCATCACCAGCTGTTTTACTGTAAGCGGCAGGTTGGCTTGCAGCGAATTCAGGGCAAGTTCGATGTTGACGTCGTCCACCATGTCGTTCAGGCCGTCCGAACACAACAGATAGATGTCGCCAACCTCGACGGCCAGAGCCTGCACCTCGCATTCGCTCTGAGCTTCGACACCCAGGGCGCGAGTCACCAGATTGCGGTTATGGGAGATTTTGGCGTCATCATTGGAAATCAGACCGAGAGCGACCTGCTCATGAAGAATGGAATGGTCTTGTGTAAGCACCTGAAGCTTGCCTTGGCGAAGACGGTAGAGGCGCGAGTCGCCGATATGAGCAAAATGCAGTCGATTGTCATGGAATACAACTGCAACCAGTGTGGTGCCCATGCCGTGGTGCTGTGGGCTGGCCTGAGCCGCTTGATGAATTGCGCGATTGGCCCTGCCAACGGAAAATTCCAGCATTTCTGCAATGCGGCTTGCGGTGGGAGAAGTTTCGCGCAGCTGGCGCTTGAGTTCCATCATCATGATCGAGGCCGCCATGCCGCTAGCCACGTCTCCTGCCTTGTATCCACCCATGCCGTCTGCCACCAAGGCCAGGCCCAGATCGGGTTCGGTAGCAATGGTGTCCTCGTTGAACGAGCGGACAACACCTGTATCGGTAATGGTTGAGATTTCCAGAGCACTGCGCACGGACATTTTTGTTTGTTCCCCTAATATGGCGGTTGCCTGTTATTATTTTTTCTACACGCCGCATTCTCGCATTCCAATCCTCTAAGATGCAAGGCGGGATTGATGCCCGAAACATTAAATGTTATCCAGAATATCTGCCCAAAATTTACCCACACCTTATAATCCTGTTCCATGATCAAGCAAAAAATAGGCCGTTACGAAATTGTCTCCGAAATCGGGCAGGGTGCGATGGGTGTGGTTTACCGCGCTTTGGATCCTTTGCTGGAGCGGACGGTTGCGATCAAGACCATCAGTCTGGAACTGTCCAAGGATGAATTCGAGGAATTCGAGCAACGCTTCTACCGCGAGGCGAGTTCGGCCGGACGCCTCAATCACCCCAATATCGTCACTGTTCATGACGTGGGGAATACAGACCATATTGCCTATATGGCGATGGAGTTTCTGGAAGGCGTGGAGTTGCGCGATATCATGGATGGCGGCGCGCAACTTGACCTCGACCGAATCGTAGAAATTGCCAGTCAGGTTGCTGATGGCCTGGCATTTGCGCACGAGCATGGCGTGGTCCACCGTGATATCAAGCCTTCCAACATCATGATCCTGAAAAATGGGGTGGCGAAGATCACTGATTTCGGTATTGCGCTGATCCCTTCGTCTTCCCGTACCATGGCGGGTATGGTGCTGGGGTCGCCCAAATACATGTCGCCCGAGCAGGTTGTTGGACAGGATGTGGATAGCCGCTCTGATATTTTTTCACTAGGGGTAATGCTGTATGAAATGCTGACGGGAAAGCCGCCGTTCAGCGGAGAAAACATCAGCGTCATCATGTATCGCATCCTCAATGAAATGCCGGTGGCTCCGGTGACGCTCAAGCCTGATTTGCCGGAAGTCTTTAATTACATAGTCGCCAAGGCTTTGGCCAAACATCCGGATGACCGTTATCAGAATGCTGCCGAGATGGCGGAGGATTTACGTAATAACCGGACATTGCACACGCCTTTGAATTTCCATGCGGGATCCGATGGGAAACCACGTACCCTGGAGCGCCGCAGCAAACCTCGCTCACTTGACGAACAGACTTTGCTGATGGCTGCCGGTGTGTCGCCCAGTTCTGAATTTGTGCGTCCATGGTGGAAGCGTCCACTTGTTCTGGCTGTCGGTGCGATTTTTCTGGTGCTGGGGTTTTTTCTCCTGAGCAGCGAAAAACCAGCGCTTCAGGACCAAACTCCAGGTGTGAATGCAAATCTTGAGGTAGAGTCCGAAAAGCCTGACGCACCTTTACTGTCGATCCTTTCCACGCCGCAGGGAACAGTCGCCTTGGCGGTGACTCCCTGGGGAGAGATTTTTGTGGATGGGAAGCGCGAAGGCGTTTCTCCGCCGCTGAACGAGTTGAAACTGCCGGTTGGCAAGCACATAATTGAAATTCGAAACCCAGGCTTCACGACTTATTCTCAAGTGCTTGATGTCGAATCTGAAGCAACCCAAAAAATCAAACACAAATTCAAATAAATTCATGCCGAAATCCATTCTGACTTTTCTTGCCTTGCTGGCAGTGTTGCTGCTTACCAGTGCGTGCAGTAACTCCAGCTTTAAAAAATTCCCCTTTATTCAGGATGAGGCGCCGGTTCAGAAAAAAACTGAAGAGCCTGCCGATAAACCCTTGCCCACCCAGAAGAAAATCGAAGAACCTGCTGATAAATCCACGCCAGCCGCCGTACGCAAGGCCGAGCAGGAATTGAATCTGGGAATTCGAAGTTATGAGGATGGTCAATACAAAACCGCAGCCGGTCATTTGCAGAATGCTTTGGGCGATGGTTCGCTATCGGTTGGTGATCAGATCACCGCACACAAGTTTCTGGCCTTTATTTACTGTGTTTCGGGCGAGAAACTGGCGTGTCGAGGGGCATTCAAGAAAGTGTTGGCGCTCAACTCCAGGTTCGAACTAAGTGCCAGTGAGGTCGGCCACCCAATATGGGGGCCGGTATTCCGCGAGGTGCAAGCTGAAGCAGCTGGCAAAAAAAAACGGTAAGAATTAGCCGGGTTAAATCTTCCCCCGGTATTGCTGGTGGCAGGATTTGCAGCTTTCTTCAACGCTGTTGAGCGCAGGCCGGATGAGTTCCATATTGCCACTTTCGGCTGCTCTGAGCAGTTTCTCTGTTGATTCCTCCAGCTTTTTCTGGGCCTGGGTGAACTTGGCCGGTTCTTGCCATACATCGGGTTTGGCACGTGTGGGCGGGTAATTGCTGTCTGCAGTGAAATGCATCCAGGGCTCCATCGCCAGTTGCCTCAATTTCTGGGCGCCGCCGAGAAATGTCTGACGGTCATAATCCTCGCGTTCGCGCACCACCATTCCCATCGGCTCCAGGGTGCGGAGCATTTGTTTGAAAATAGCCTTGCGCTTGGTGACGGGCTGATTCGGATGCGTGTCCTGAACTTCGTTGCTACAGGCGGTGAGGGTCAAGGCCATCACGATGGCGGATAACATGAACAATCTCGGCATGAGTTGGGTCACTTTCCTATTAAATATTTTGGGTGAATGAAGCAAGAGGAATATTCGGTGCCTGGCTGGCAGCTTCACTTGCCTGTGCGACAAATTCAAACGCGGACAGTTTATTCTTTCAGGAGAACTCCAGTTCGACACCAGCGATACCGATGACATCACCGGACTGGAGTTTGCAGGGGAGTGTCTTGATTTCATTTTTATTGATCAGAGGCAGATCCGAGCCCTCAACCAGCCCGAGATAATACTGGCCGTCACGCAATGTAATGGCGGCAACCTGAATCCCGGGCTTGCCCAGTGTGGTGACAGGTCTGGACAATTCCAGCGTCTGTCCGGCGCCCAGGCCGGTGGTGATTTTCAGGATGCCATGCGCGAGACTGCTGCTTTGGTTATCTTCATTGCTTCCGAAGATATCGCTCTGGGTTGGTACGCCCAGATTGGTGATGGAATTGAGCTTGCTCAATCCTGGCATTGTGGTGACCCCATCCAGCGCGACGGCGTGAGGCGTGGTTGCAATCTCTGTTCTTGGCGTTGCTGAAATGGTTTTGCCCGGTGCGCTGGCTTCCAGCGCCTCGCTGACAAAGGTGAAGGTAAAGTGGGCGATACGGATTTCGTCGCCATCCTGAAGTACGTATTTGTGGATACTGCTCTGATTGACCTTGGTGCCATTGGTACTCTCCAGATCTTCCAGAAAGGAATCACTGCCCAGAGTGATGATGACGGCGTGATTCCCGCTCACCGCAGAGTCATCAAGATGGATATCGCTATTCGCCTTGCGCCCGATCGTGACACGTTCGTGGTCGAGTGCAAACTCCTTGGCAGGACCGCGTTCTCCCTGTAAAACCAGTTTAGACATAAAACGAGTCCTAATTCCTACCCAATACGCACCACAACGGCCGAAATATTGTCATAACCGCCGTTTTCGTTTGCTTGCCGCACCAGTAATCGAACCAGTTGCTGCGGATCTTCCTGGCAGGCGTTCATGATGGCAATCATTTCATCGTAAGCGAGCATATCGTAACATCCGTCAGAACACAGCAGAAAAATATCCCCGGCCTGGATGGTGACCTCGCGCATGTCTACTTCCACCACAGGATCCACGCCCAGAGCGCGCGTCAATACACCACGGTAAGTGTCGGATGCAGCTTCCGCAGCCGTGATTTCCCCGTTCTGGAGGCGCTCCTGGATCATGGTGTGATCTACAGTGAGCTGTTTCAAGGCGCGATTGCGCCATAGATAAATGCGTGAATCTCCAATATGGGCCAGCGTGACCCGGTTGTCGTGAAAATAGGCGGCCAGAAAAGTGGTGCCCATGCCTTCGTAGCGAGTCTGTTTGAGCGCGGTGGCATGCACGCTTTGGTTGGCCTCGCTGACAGCCGCGTAGAGCTTCAATATGGGGTCACTGACTTTCTGGGCCCATTCGGCTTCGCGCCAGTGCGGTGCGAGGGGTTTTCCAAAGGATTCAAGAGCCGTTTTGATGGCCAGGTTGCTGGCGATTTCTCCACCCTCGTACCCGCCCATGCCGTCGGCAAGCAAAGCCAGGCCGGAATCAGCGTTCCATACTATGGCATCTTCGTTACCTGGCCTGACGCGACCAGTGTCGGTGGCGCCGGCGAACTCCCAAGTGAACGTGTTGGTAGTCATTTTTAGCCCCGGCAATAATCGACGGCCTGTTCCAGCCGTTCAACAGCGGTAATCTCCATGCCGGCAATCGCATGTTTGGGTTTGTTGCCTTTTGGGACGACCGCGTGAGTGAAGCCCAGCTTGGCGGCTTCCTTGAGACGTTCCTGTCCGCGCTGTACCGGGCGGATTTCGCCAGCCAGACCGATTTCGCCGAACACCACCAGCTTGCCCGGCAGTGGCCGGTTCCTGAGCGAAGACACAATCGCCAGCAGCACAGCCAGATCCGCCGCCGGTTCGGTGATCTTGACCCCACCCACGGCGTTGACAAATACATCCTGATCGAAACAGGCTATTCCCGCATGACGGTGCAGCACCGCAAGCAGCATGGCCAGGCGGTTCTGCTCCAGCCCCACCGACAGGCGGCGCGGGTTGGGCGCATGGGCTTCGTCCACCAGTGCCTGAATTTCCACCAGCAGTGGCCGCGTGCCTTCCTGCGTGACCATGACGCACGATCCAGCAACATCCTGCCCGTGATGGGAGAGGAATAGTGCCGATGGATTACTGACCTCGCGCAGCCCTTTTTCGGTCATGGCAAAGACACCCAGTTCGTTGACCGCGCCAAAGCGGTTCTTGAAAGCGCGCACCAGGCGGAAACTGGAATTGCTGTCGCCTTCGAAATAAAGCACGGTGTCGACGATGTGCTCCAGCACTCTTGGACCTGCCAGGGCGCCTTCCTTGGTGACGTGGCCGACCAGGATCACGGCCGTGCCGGATTGCTTGGCGAAGCGCGTCAGTTGGGCTGCGCACTCGCGTACCTGCGCCACACTGCCGGGGGCGGATTGCAGTGCTTCGGAGTAAACGGTCTGGATCGAGTCAATCACGGCTACTGCTGGTTTGTTCGCAGCCAGGGTGGAAAGAATTTTTTCCAGGCTGATTTCTGCCAGCAACTGGACGGATCTGGCTTCCAGCGCGAGACGTTTGGCGCGCGAGGCGATCTGCTGTGCGGATTCCTCGCCGCTGACGTAGAGTACCTGATGCTTGGAACTCAGATGGCACAGGGCTTGCAGCAACAAGGTGGATTTCCCGATGCCCGGGTCGCCGCCGATCAGCACTACGGCACCCTGCACCAGTCCGCCGCCCAGCACCCGGTCGAATTCTGCGATGCCGGTCGGATCTCGCGGCACTTCCTGGGCCTCGACTTCGCTCAGGCTCTGCACCTTGCTGGTTACAGCCAGGGCGTTGTAGCGATTGCCCGCAGCACTTTCCGCGACAGTTTCGACCAATGTGTTCCATGCCGTGCAGTGCGGGCACTGGCCCTGCCACTTGGGCGACTGGCCGCCGCATTCGGTGCAGGTGTAGATGGATTTGGCTTTGGCCATGATTATTCGATCTCGCTCATGGGGACGCGCGCGGCGACAGCGCACAGCAACTCATAGCTGATGGTGCCCGCGGCCGTGGCGACCTCATCCACCGGCAGATCTTTGCCCCACAGGGTGACGGGCGAGCCGATCCGGGTATCTGGAATTGCACTCAAATCCACAGTCAGCATATCCATCGAAACCCGTCCGATGATGCGGCTGCGCTGCCCGTCAATCAGCACCGGCGTGCCAGTGGGGGCGTGGCGCGGATAGCCATCGGCGTAACCGCAGGCTACCGTGCCGATGTGCATGGCGCATGGTGCACGAAAGCTTCCTCCATAGCCAACTTCGGTTCCGGCCGAAATGTCGCGTATGGCGATGAGTTCGCTGAAAAACGTCATGGCGGGCTTGAGTCCAAGCGCTGATGCGCTTTGATGGCTCATGGGAGATGCGCCGTAAAGCATGATGCCGGGGCGGACCCAGTCGCCGTGGGCCGCCGGGTAGTTGAGTATTGCAGCGGAATTGGACAGGCTGCGAGGCAAAGGCAATTCAAGAGTGATGGTGTTGAACAGAGCCAGCGGCTCCGTGATGCAATTCTTTTCGTCCGCACGGGAAAAATGGGTCATCAGTGTGACCTGCGCGCCCATCTGTTGCAGACTTTGCAGTGCTGTAGGAAAGTCTTCAGGCTGGAAGCCAAGGCGGTTCATTCCGGTATTGATTTTGATCCACACCTGGATCGGCGAAGAAACTGGTGTCTGAGTCAAGGCGTCAATCTGCCACTGTGCATGAATTACCGTGGACAACCCATGTTGGATCAGCAGAGATACTTCGTCTGCACTGAAAAACCCTTCCAGCAGCAATATGTCCTGTCTGAAGCCTGCTTCACGCAGTGCAATGGCCTCTGCCAGGTTAAGTACGGCAAAACCATCCGCCGTTTCCAGCGCCTTTGCTACCCGCAGCATGCCATGACCATAGCCATTGGCCTTGATTACCGCCATGGTGCGTGCGTGCGGCGCATGCCTGCGGGCAACGCCCAGATTGTGACGCAGCGCGGAAAGACTCACGGTGGCACGAATCGGGCGCGACATAAGCTTAGTAGTCTCCACCGCCGTGGGCGTAGTTCTCGAAGCGGGTATATTCGCCGATGAAGGTCATTCTGACGGTGCCGATGGGGCCGTTACGCTGCTTGCCGATAATAATTTCAGCGCTCCCTTTTTCGGGGGAATCCGGGTTGTAGACTTCGTCGCGGTAGATGAAAAGAATCACGTCTGCATCCTGCTCGATAGCGCCGGATTCGCGTAGATCGGACATGACCGGGCGCTTGTTGGGGCGCTGTTCGAGACTGCGGTTAAGCTGGGAAAGTGCTATGACTGGCACTTCCAGTTCTTTTGCCAGCGCCTTGAGCGAGCGGGATATCTCGGAAATTTCCGTGGCACGGTTCTCGCCGCCCCCGCTGCCGCTCATGAGCTGCAAATAGTCGATGATGATCAGGCCCAGCTTGCCGCACTGGCGATGCAGGCGCCGTGCCCGCGCTCTCAGTTCTAGCGCGGTAAGGGCGCCGCTTTCGTCGATGTGAATCGGCGCGTCGTTGAGCTTGCCCACGGCGTTGGTCAGGCGCAGCCAGTCCTCGTCCTGCAACTGGCCAGTGCGGATCTTTTGCTGGTCCAGTTTGCCCACTGAACCGATCATACGCATGGCCAGTTGGGAGCCACCCATTTCCATGCTGAAAATGGCAACCGGCAGGCCGGTGTTCAGCGCGACGTTTTCGCCTATATTGATGGAAAAGGCGGTCTTTCCCATACTGGGCCGGCCTGCCACGATGATCAGGTCACCAGGCTGCAGGCCAGATGTTTTCTGGTCCAGATCGTGAAAGCCGGTGGGAATCCCGGTGACTTCGTTGGGGTTGTCGCGCTGGAACAGTTCGTCGATACGCTCCACCACCTGGATCAACAGGGGCTGGATTTCAACGAAACCTTGCTTTCCGCGTGCATTGGCTTCGGCAATTTCAAATACCTTGGCTTCTGCTTCGTCCAGCAATTGCCCGGCGCTGCGGCCCAGCGGATTGTAGGCGCTGTCAGAGATTGCCGTTCCGACTTCGGATAGTTTTCGCATGACTCCGCGGTCGCGCACGATTTCGGCATAGCGCTTGATATTGGATGCGCTTGGGGTGTTTTGCGCCAGTGCGGCAAGGTAGGCCAGTCCGCCCGCATTATTCAATTCAGCGCTAATTTCCAGCGCTTCGGATACTGTAATGACGTCTGCGGGCCTGCCGCCTTCAAGCAATCTGAAAACGTGGCGGAAGATCAGGCGGTGGTCGTGGCGGTAGAAATCGCTTTCCGCCACGACGTCGGCTATCCGGTCCCAGGCGCTGTTGTCCAGCAACAGTCCGCCGAGAACGGACTGTTCCGCTTCAATGGAATGCGGTGGGAGTTTGATGGCGTCGAGTTGTGCGTCGCTCATGGAATGATATTGCTCAGGCTAAATCCGGAAGTTTCCGGGTTCGCGGGTGAATTGGCAAGACTGGAGCGGAAACAAAAAAAGGGCTGTCGCCAGCCCTTTTTTGTTTTTGCTGAAGCGATCAGGCTGCAGCTACGACAGATACCGTAATGCTTGCGGTTACGTCGGTATGCAGGGACAGATCCACAGGGAAGTCACCCACTTGCTTCAACGGGCCATCGGGCAGACGTACTTCGGATTTCGCCACTTCAAGACCCTGGGCCTTGAGTGCTTCCGAAATGTCGCTGGTTGTCACGGAGCCGAACAGACGTCCGTCCACGCCGGCTTTCTGGGCAATCTGCACAGTCACGCCGTTAATTTTCTCGCCACGGGCTTGTGCTTGGGCATGAATTTCAGCCTGAACTTTTTCCAGTTCGGCACGCTTGGCTTCAAATTCAGCCAGGTTGGCTGGCGTTGCGCGTTTGGCTTTCTTTTGTGGAATCAGGAAGTTGCGGCCATAGCCGTCCTTGACTTTGACAACATCACCCAGTTGGCCCAGATTGGCCAGTTTTTCCAGAAGAATAACTTGCATGATTTCTCCTTAGTGCTGGTCAGTGTAAGGCATCAGTGCCAGAAAACGGGCGCGCTTGATAGCGGTGCCCAGCTGGCGCTGGTAGCGGGCTTTGGTCCCGGTGATGCGGGCCGGAATGATCTTGCCGTTTTCGGATACGAAATCCTTGAGCAGATCTACATCCTTGTAATCGATTTCCTTGATGCCTTCAACCGTGAAGCGGCAGAAGCGCTTGCGGCGGAACATTTGACGTGCCATTTTGTTTACCTCTTTAAATTTCTAACAGTTCGATTTTGTTTGCGTGCAATACCAGTTGTGTACTTTTTCGGCTTTTCCTGGCCAGGAAACCCTGAATCCGGATGCCATCTTCCACTTTGCAGCGGGCTGCTTGTTGCGCCAGTTCACCTATTGCTACGACCTGAACTTCGCATTCGACTTCGCGCTCCATCCCGGCTTCGACTTGTCTGGAATTGTGTACCAGGGTCAGGTTCAGTGCCGGAATGCCTGCGGGCGTGTAACGCAGGGGGTCGATGGTAAGGATTTTGCCGTTCAGTACGATCCGGTTGCCAGACACTTATGCCGCGGCAGGAGCAGGAGCGACCTGGCCTTCGCCCGGGGATTGCAGCGAGCGCGATTTCTCTTCCTTCATCATTGGGGAAGGGGCGGTCATTGCTTCCTTCATGCTGACCATGAGGTAACGCAGAACTGCATCATTGAAGCGGAAAGCGTGTTCCAGTTCGTCCAGGGTTTCCTGATCGCATTCGATGTTCATCAGCACATAGTGTGCCTTGTGAATTTTCTGGATCGGGTAAGCCAGCTGGCGGCGGCCCCAGTCTTCGAGGCGGTGAATGTTGCCGCTCTTGGCAGTCACCAGGCCGCGGTAACGTTCGACCATGCCCGGAACCTGTTCGCTCTGGTCAGGATGGACGATAAAAACGATTTCGTAATGTCGCATGCACACTCCTTGTGGATTTTAGCCTTCCGCCATGCGGGACGGTAAGGCAAGGTTGGAAAACACGTAATTCTAGCAAATTCTCAAGAACAATCAAGTTTTTATCCGGATTGTACCGCTATGGGCGCGGTGTGGCATGGAGATTAGGTTGCATATGGTACAATGAAAAATTATTTGTTTTGTGTTGCTTGTGGTGTGCCAGATAAGGCGACGTCATAAAGTTGAATCCCGAATTTTTAAGTGCTTAATTTAAGGAATGTGAAGATGCAAACGGAAAATGTGAATCCGCTGGAAAAAACACTCGATCTGGCTGTTTCCCTGGCGAAGTTCGAAGCTGATGTGGCAAATCGTTTAAAGCAAGTAGCGCGCACGGTAAAAATGCAAGGGTTCCGTCCCGGCAAGGTCCCCATGAAAATGGTGGAGCAGCAGCACGGTGGTCAAGTGCGTCAGGAAGTGCTGGGTGAGTCGGTACAGAAGAGTTTTTCTGATGCCGTACAGCTTAGCCAGTTAAGGGTTGCCGGCTATCCCCGCATCGAACCCAAGGCTGACCAGGGTGAAGGCGAATCCATGATGTTCACAGCGACATTCGAGGTTTACCCCGAGGTTACGCTGGGTGATATCAGCGCAAGCAAGATCGAACGCCCGGTTGTGACCGTTGGCGACGATGAAGTGAATAAAACAATCGATATCCTGCGCAAGCAGAGAGTGGGCTATGAATCAGTCGACAGGGCGGCAGCAACAGGTGATCGCGTGAATGTGGATTATCGCGGCATGCTGGATGGCGTTGAATTTGCCGGCGGTCAGGCCAAGGGGTTTAACCTGGTGCTGGGCGAAGGGCGGACTCTGCCAGATTTTGAAGGCCAGTTTGTGGGGATGAAGGCAGGCGAAAACAAAAAATTCGATCTGACTTTCCCGGATGATTATCACTCAAAGGATCTTGCGGGCAAGGCTGTTACCTTCGAGGTGACCCTGAATGGAGTAGAAGAGCCAAAGCTGCCGGAAATTGATGCTGATTTTGCCAAGAGCCTTGGCGTGGAAGACGGTAATCTGGAAAAGATGCGAGATGAAATTCGCGCCAGCCTGGAACGCGAAGTTAAGAAACGAGTGCAAGAAAAAGTGAAAACCCAGGTGATGGAGTCGTTGCTTGAGTCCACGAAAGTGGATTTGCCAACATCCCTGGTTGAAATGGAAATCGAACGCTTGATGGAACAAATGCGCCAGAGCATGGTTTCTCACGGAGTGCAGATGCTGGATGGCATGCAGTCTCCCGAGTTGCACCGTGACCAGGCAAAACGTCGTGTTGCTCTGGGCTTGATTTTAGCGGAAGCGGTCAAATCTAATCAGCTCGATTCCAAACCGGAGCAGATTCGTGCACAGGTCGAAGAAGTTGCCCAGAGCTATGAAGATCCAGATTCGGTGGTGAAATATTTTTATTCCAATCCGCAGCAGATGGCAGAGATTGAATCCCTGGTATTGGAAGGTAATGTAGTCGAATGGGTTCTGACACGCGCTCAGGTTGTCGATGCGCCGACCGTTTTTGATGAATTGATGGGGAAAAAGTAAATGAATGAAATAAGCAATTGGGATCCACAAAGCCTCGGGTATATCCCGATGGTGATTGAGCAGAGTGGTCGTGGCGAGCGTGCCTACGATATTTACTCGCGCTTGCTGAAGGAGCGGGTGGTTTTTCTGGTCGGCCCGGTCAATGAAATGAGCGCCAATCTGGTCGTGGCCCAGTTGCTGTTTCTGGAATCGGAAAATCCTGACAAGGATATTTACCTGTATATCAATTCACCTGGTGGTTCGGTTACGGCAGGCATGGCGATCTATGACACCATGCAGTTCATCAAACCGGATGTCTCAACGCTGTGTATAGGCCAGGCGGCCAGTATGGGCGCACTGTTGCTGACGGCGGGCGCGCCGGGCAAGCGTTACAGTCTGCCCAGCTCGCGCATGATGATTCACCAGCCGCTGGGCGGATTCCAGGGGCAGGCTTCGGACATCGAGATTCACGCCAAGGAAATTCTCTATTTGCGTCAGAAACTTAACGAGATTCTTGCGAAGCATACCGGTCAGACTGTCAAGGCCATTGAAAAAGATACCGATCGGGATAACTTCATGAGTGCGGAGCAGTCGGTGAAGTACGGTCTGGTGGATAAAGTGCTTGTCAATCGAGCTGAAGTTGCGGCTTAATTTGGCTTGAAACGCATGATTATTTGGGATTAGGAAACGATGGCAAAAGACTCAGGCAGTGAAAAGTTGCTCTATTGTTCATTCTGCGGCAAGAGCCAGCACGAGGTGCGAAAACTGATAGCGGGGCCTTCGGTTTTTATCTGCGATGAATGCGTAGACCTTTGCAACGACATCATCCGCGAGGAAATCCGTGGTGAACAGTCCGTCAAGGGTGGAACCGAGGACTTGCCGGTGCCGCAGGAAATCAATCAGATCCTGGACGAATACGTGATCGGACAGGCGCAGGCCAAGCGTATTCTGTCGGTGGCAGTGTACAACCACTATAAGCGGCTGAAAAACCACAACAAGAATGACGAGGTTGAGCTGGCAAAGAGTAATATTCTGCTGATCGGGCCGACGGGTTCGGGCAAGACTCTCCTGGCGCAAACCCTGGCGCGTCTGCTCAATGTTCCGTTTGTCATGGCAGATGCCACCACGCTGACCGAGGCCGGCTATGTCGGTGAGGACGTCGAAAATATCATTCAGAAATTGCTGCAGAAATGTGATTACGATATCGAAAAAGCGCAGCGCGGTATTGTATATATTGATGAAATCGACAAGATTTCGCGCAAGTCAGATAATCCATCCATTACCCGCGATGTCTCTGGCGAGGGTGTGCAGCAGGCCCTGCTGAAGCTGATCGAGGGGACTGTGGCTTCTATACCGCCACAAGGTGGCCGCAAGCATCCCAATCAGGAATTCGTCCAGGTGGATACCACCAACATCTTGTTTGTCTGTGGCGGCGCTTTCAGTGGCCTGGAAAAGTTGATCAGTAACCGTTCCGAAAAGGGCGGTATTGGTTTTGGTGCCGAAGTGAAGAGCAAGGATAACAGCAAGGATATCGGCGAAGTATTGCGCGAAGTGGAGCCTGAGGATCTGATCAAGTTTGGTTTGATTCCGGAGTTCGTTGGCCGCTTGCCGGTCGTTGCGACGCTGGAAGAACTGGATGAATCTGCCATGATCCGCATCCTGACCGAACCCAAGAACGCGCTTACCAAACAATATCAAAAACTGTTTTCCATGGAAGGTGTTGAACTCGAGTTCCGTGATGATGCACTGGATGCCATTGCCAAAAAAGCATTGGCACGCAAGACGGGTGCTCGCGGATTGCGCTCCATTCTGGAGCACGCTCTGCTCGATACCATGTATGATTTGCCGTCCATGTCCAATGTCAGCAAGGTGGTGGTGGATGATGGCGTGGTCAACGGCGAAAGCAAACCGCTCATGATTTACGCAGATCAACCCCAGGTTGCCTGATTTGTTTTGCTCCGGAGGCGCGCCTGCGCTTCCGGTAATCCTATTAAAGAGCCCTAAGCTTGCTGTAGTTTATTTTCCAGTTTGGCTTGAAATTCCCGGGCCTCCCCTTAACTTCAAATAATCTGGCAATTATTAAGGTGCATATTCCATGTCGTTACAAACGCAAGAACCGCTCTCCAGTACCGTAAGATTGCCCTTGTTGCCTCTGCGCGACGTTGTAGTGTTTCCGCAAATGGTGATTCCCCTCTTCGTTGGTCGCCCAAAATCCATCAAGGCGCTTGAGGCGGCCATGGAATCGGGCAAGCACATTCTGCTGGTGGCGCAGAAATCCGCCGCCAAGGACGAGCCAACTCTGGATGATCTTTACACCATCGGTAGCGTTGCAAGTATTTTGCAGATGCTGAAACTTCCTGATGGAACGGTAAAAGTGCTTGTGGAAGGCAGTCAGCGCGCCGAAGTAACCGAATTTTTTGACGATGAGGCCTATTTTTCCGCTCAGGCCGACGTGGTTCCCGCACCTCCTGAAAACGATCATGAAACCGAAGCGATGATGCGCAGCGTTTTTGCCCAGTTTGATCAATACGTCAAGCTGAACAAGAAAATTCCTCCTGAGATTCTGACTTCCCTGGCCAGCATCGATGAAGCCGGCCGCCTTGCAGACACCATCGCTGCACATCTGCCTCTGAAATTGGAGCAGAAGCAACACGTGCTGGAAATGTTCTCGGTGCGTGAGAGGCTTGAACACTTGTTGGGCCAACTGGATTCCGAGATAGATATCCTTCAGGTCGAGAAACGCATCCGTGGCCGGGTCAAGCGTCAGATGGAAAAGAGTCAGCGCGAGTATTACCTCAACGAACAGGTCAAGGCGATCCAGAAAGAGCTGGGCGATATGGATGAAGGCGCCGATCTGGATGAGCTGGAGAAAAAAATCAAGGCTGCGCAGATGCCCAAGGAGGCCAAGGCCAAGGCTGATGCAGAGCTCAAGAAGCTCAAGCTGATGTCGCCGATGTCAGCTGAGGCGACCGTGGTACGCAATTACATCGATGTTCTGGTCGGTTTGCCGTGGAAGAAGAAAACCAAGATCAGCAAGGATCTGGCTATTGCCGATGCGATTCTGGAAGAGGATCACTACGGGCTTGAAAAGGTTAAGGAGAGGATTGTCGAGTATCTTGCCGTGCAGCAGCGTGTGGACAAGCTCAAAGCCCCGATCCTGTGCCTGGTCGGGCCTCCAGGGGTAGGCAAGACCTCGCTGGGCCAGTCGATTGCTCGTGCCACCAACCGCAAGTTCGTGCGTATGGCTTTGGGTGGTGTGCGTGACGAATCGGAGATACGCGGTCACCGCCGTACCTATATCGGATCCATGCCGGGCAAAATTCTGCAAAGCATGAGCAAAGTGGCGGTGCGCAATCCGCTGTTCCTGCTGGATGAAGTGGACAAGATGGGTATGGATTTCCGTGGCGATCCGTCGTCTGCACTGCTGGAAGTGCTCGATCCGGAACAGAATCATACGTTTGTCGATCATTACGTCGAGGTGGAGTATGACCTTTCGGATGTGATGTTTGTTGCAACTTCCAACACCATGAATATACCGGCGCCATTGCTGGATCGCATGGAAGTCATCCGTCTGTCCGGCTATACCGAGGACGAGAAGATCAATATCGCCATGCGTTATCTGCTGCCCAAGCAGCTCAAGACGCATGGACTGAAGGATACCGAAATCGGTGTTCCCGAGGGTGTGGTGCGAGATGTGGTGCGTTATTACACACGTGAAGCGGGTGTGCGTAGTCTGGAACGTGAAATCGCCAAGATCTGCCGCAAGGTGGTGAAGGAATTGCTGCTCAAAAAAGGAGGCAAAAAAGTCTCTGTTACGGCACGTAACCTCGAAAAATACCTTGGAGTACAACGCTTTACTTTTGGCGTCGCGGAGCAGCATAACCAGGTTGGCCAGGTAACAGGACTGGCGTGGACCGAAGTGGGTGGAGAGCTGCTGACCATTGAAGGGGTTGCGTTGCCAGGCAAAGGTAAGATGACAACTACTGGCAAACTGGGCGAGGTCATGCAGGAATCCATTCAGGCCGCTCTTTCCGTGGTACGCAGTCGTGCCCGTGGTTTAGGCATCGAGGATGATTTTTATCAAAAGAAGGATATTCACATCCACTTGCCTGAGGGGGCGACGCCCAAGGATGGGCCAAGTGCTGGTATTGCCCTGACTACGGCGATGGTTTCAATCCTGACTGGCATCCCCGTGCGAGCAGATGTGGCCATGACCGGTGAAATCACCCTGCGAGGCGAAGTGTTGCCGATAGGTGGTTTGAAAGAGAAGCTTCTGGCTGCACACCGTGGCGGAATCAAGAAGGTGCTGATCCCGCAGGAGAACGTCAAGGATCTGGTGGAAATTCCCGATAACATCAAGGGTAAGCTTGAGATTCATCCCGTTAAGTGGATTGATCAAGTTCTTGATTTTGCATTGGAAAGAAAGCCGGAAGCGCTGCCGGAGAAGACCGATGAGGATACGCCGATCCCCGCTGTGGTGGAGGAAAATGGCGTTACTGTGACCGTCAAACATTAAACTTAAGACATGAAACTTCGCAGAACCGCTTGACACAAGGTTTTGCAGCTTGATATAAAGCGGATGCTGGACTGTTTGTAACAACAACCAATCTGATAAGGGGACTACACGTGAACAAATCTGAGTTGATTGACGCGATCGCCAAAGATGCTGACATGTCTAAAGCTGCTGCTGGCCGCGCTCTGGATGCTGCTGTTGCTGCTGTAAAGGGTGCCATGAAAAAAGGCGATATGGTGACCCTTGTTGGTTTTGGAACCTTCTATGTGGGCAAACGTGCTGCTCGTAATGGTCGCAACCCTCGCACCGGCGCAACCATCAAAATCAAGGCCGCTAAAACTCCTAAATTTAGAGCTGGCAAAGCGCTCAAAGATGCAGTAAACTAGCCGCTCTTTGATTTTGAGAGGTTTGAAAAAACCCCTCAGTTGTAAATCATCGGGTGCTTAGCTCAGTTGGTAGAGCGTCGCCCTTACAAGGCGAATGTCGGCGGTTCGACCCCGTCAGCACCCACCAGTTGTGCTTAAGGTTTATGGAGTGGTAGTTCAGTTGGTTAGAATACCGGCCTGTCACGCCGGGGGTCGCGGGTTCGAGTCCCGTCCACTCCGCCAACATGTAGCCATGCCGTTGATTATTAATATATAATCAACGGCTATGGTTGCTTCCGGGGTACAAAGTCAGGGTACAAAACGCGGTCCACAAGGACAGCTAATGCCTCCCTATCTTACCCACAAAGACAATACCTACTACTTCCGTCAATCCGTTCCCGCCGAACTTCGTCAAATCATCGGCAAACGTGAAATCAAGAAATCACTTGGTCGTGATTTTCCAAAAGCTGTACGTGAATGCAAACGCTATGCGGTTGAAGCCGATAATCAAATTGCAGAAGCACGTGCGATATTCGACAACTTGCCTGTCGACCCGTATTCCAGCGAAGGCATTCTGCGCACCCAGCGCCTTCCCCTGACCTGCATTACACCAGAACTGGAAAAGCGTTTTGGTAGCCTCATGCGGATAGCTTTGCTCGAAAACGACCAGGAAACACGTATCGCCGGAATGGATCAAGAAGCGTTCGAGGTATATGGTCAGCACATCGAAGACGCCATCAAATCCCTTCGGCGTCAACTGGCCATGGGCAATGTGGAGCCCATGTTGGAGCCTGCCCGAACCCATCTGATCGGTCGTGGCTATGATCCCAGGTTATCTCCGACAGACTGGCGCCGTATGGCCTACGTGATGACCCAGGCCACCCTGGAGGCCTATCAAGGCATGGCGCTACGTCACAATGGTGATGTGGTCAAACAACCCGTTGACGATGTTCTCCCCAGCCAGTACGAACTGCAAAATGCAGCCGCGGCCAAAAAGCCAGACGTGACTTGGCAGAATCTCTATGATGTATGGGTCAAGGAATGTGACCGCAGGGAGAATACAAAGGCGTCATACCTGGCTTCCATGAAATTGTTCATGAGTTTCTGTTCTTCCGCACCTCAGTTTATTACACGTGAAGATGTGCTGGCATACCGTGATTTTTTGCTTCATGAGAAAAGTCTTGCTCCTGGCACGGTTGCCAACAAAATCGGTTTTGTGGGCACGCTGTTCAATTCCGGGCGAGATAACAGCAAATACGTCAAGTTTCTGCCGCATAATCCCTTTGAAAAAATCAGGATCAAGCAATCCAAGCGAGGTATGGCAGGCAAGAAGCGTCTTCCCTTGAGTGATGAGGAACTCAAGACCTTCTTCAATTCTCCGATCTACACTCAGGGCTTTCGTCCACGGGGTGGAGGAGGGGAGGCTGCTGCATGGATGCCTGCCATTGCATATCTGACAGGGATGCGCCTGGAAGAAATTGCTTTGCTCAAGACCCGGCAGTTCCTGGTGGATGCTGAAGGCCATCCCTACATCCATACCGAGGATGGCAAGAATGAAGGCAGCGCAGACCGGGATGTGCCTCTTCATCCTGCCCTGATTGAGGCAGGGTTGCTAGACTATGTTAAAACCTGCTCAGGACGCCTCTTTCCCAAGGTCAAATGCAGCGATGAGATTCAAAGCAAGTCATACTCCAAATGGTATGGCCGCTATCTGGGGTCATTGGGCATTACTGAAAAATCCAAAGTCTTCCACAGTTTCAGGCACTTGTTCAAAGACCTGTGCAAGAATGCTGGTCTGGATGATTCCGCTGTTGACCAGATATGTGGTCATGAGCCAGGTACTGTAGGTGGCCGCTATGGTATTGGACGACGGATTAATGTGCTGGCAGATATGCTGGCTCAGGTGGTGCCACCGGTAAAAGTCCCAAGGATTGTTGGGCGTGGTGACAGGCATCGTACACGCTAGTTGCTAGTGAAGACTTGGAGATGCGCAGAAGGGAGCCGCTGGCCTCAGCCAGTGGGGCCAGTCCGTCCAGGACGCAGCCGTCTGGCCGTCTCACGGTCAGACCTGGGGGAGCCGTCCGCAGATTGCATCCGGGCTTGCCCCGGATCAAAGTGTGCCCCCTGGCACACGGTCTGCGGATGGGGGTGCTTGCACCCGTGTCGCCCGCGAAGCGAGGCTACCCACGTTCTGCTTCCGCCCAAGCGGAAGTCCCCTTTAGGGGAGGTCAAGTGAAGGGGGCTCGTAGAGCACGCTGCACGCAGTACCCAGAAGGTGGGTAGCCGCGGTTTGTGCGGCGACACCCCCGAGGCCGGCATGCCGGTCGCTGGAGCCCAAAGGGCGTAAGGCAAACAGGAAGATGCAGGCGTGGCGTTCAGCCGCGCCAGTATTGGGGAAGCGGCCCTAGCCGCCGAGCAAAGCGAGCCCGATACGGTGCAGATTCATGAGCGCTGTCTGCCAGCGGCAGACGAAGGCTTCCCCGCAGTGCGTTCGCTATATCCCATGGTACCAACCCTTACGAAAGGACCCACCATGGAAGCACTGCACCCAGATCATCCCACAAACCAAACGCTGGCCACCTTAAAAAGGCGGCCACCCGTCGCCGCAAAATACCTCGATGGCCAATCTCCCAACAAGCGATCACAGCAGAAACGTCTGCGCGTGCTCGACTGGATCTACCGCTGGGGATGGTCATCCGCTGACATCATTAACATCGTTAGCGGCCAAGCAACCAAGGGCTATGCCGCGAAACTGGTTCAGGCCGGACTGTTGCGCGAAACCCTGACGTCCAGCGTCCATCTCAAACGCTGTTAATCAGCGTGCAAAACTGACCAGGAATCCGGGGTAAACAGCGTCCAAATTTGACCACCCCGGTTGTGCCATCATCCAGCCTTTTTGTGCTGGAGCAACCTGGAGTGATCTGCATGGAAACCATCGGCAAGATACGCCGCCGTCACAAGGTCAAGGGCGAGAGCATCAGCTCGATTGCCCGCGACCTCAATCTGTCCCGCAACACCGTCAAGAAATACCTCAATGCAACAGCAGATTCCATCTACCAGCGAGAACGTCAGCCAGCCCCCAGGCTGGGCAAGTTCCAGATGACACTTGAGAACTGGCTGGAACAAGATGGTCAACGCCCCAAGCGAGAACGCCGTACCGCCCAGCGCCTGTTCGAAGACCTGCAACGGGAAGGCTATGCCGGCGCCTACGACAGCGTGCAGCGCTTCGTGAAGACGTGGAAGGAACAGCGTCCTGGCGCCGGCCAGGACGCCTTTGTCCCGCTGGTCTACGCCGCAGGCGACGCCTGCCAGTTCGACTGGAGCCACGAGCATGTCATTCTGGGTGGGGTCGCCCAGGTTGTGAAACTCGCCCACTTCCGTCTCGCCCATAGCCGCCAGATGTTTCTGGCCGCCTATCCGCGCGAATCCCAGGAAATGGTATTCGATGCGCACAACCGCGCGTTCGCCTACTTCGGCGGGGTGCCAGTGCGGATGATTTACGACAACCCCAGAACCATCGTGGATACCATCTTCAGCGGCAAGGCACGCCAGTTCAACCGCCGCTTCCTGGCGCTCGCCAGCCATTACCTGTTCGAGCCGGTAGCCTGCACACCGGCTTCCGGGTGGGAGAAGGGGCAGGTCGAGAATCAGGTCGGCAATGTGCGTGAATGGCTGTTCACACCCATCCTGCGTTTCGACACCCTGGAAGATCTGAATGACTGGCTGGAAACCCGCTGTACGGAGTTGGCCCAGCGTCCGCATCCCACATGGAAGGCGCGTTCCATTGCGGCGCTGTTCGCCGAAGAACAACCCTGCCTGCGGCCAATTACTGTTCCCTTCGACGGCTACTTCGAGCAGACCAACCGGGTGTCCTCCACCTGCCTGGTGAGTTACGATCGCAACCGCTACAGCGTGCCGGCAGAGTATGCCGGACAGCGGGTTTCTGTCCGGGCAGATGCGAACCGCATCCGGGTGGTGGCGGATGGCAAACTGATCGCCGAGCATGCACGCCATTTCGGCCGGGAACGGCTGATTCTCGATCCCTGGCACTACCTGCCGGTGCTGGAGAAGAAACCCGGCGCACTCAGGAACGGTGCGCCGTTCCAGGACTGGGCCTTGCCAACGGCCATTGGCACGGTGAAGGACAAACTGCTCAAGTCACCCCAGGGCGACCGCGCCTTTGTCGAAGTGCTGCTGGCGATGCGTCAGTACGGCGCCGATCTGGTGACCGTGGCCTGTGAACTGGCACTGGAGCAAGGCACGGTCTCATCCGCAGTCATCCTCAATCATCTGCACCGCTTGCTGACACCGGCCAAACCCGAGCCAATCAGCGTTTCCAACTCGCTTATGCTGGTCGTCGAGCCCGTGGCTGATTGCGGACGTTACGACAGCCTGCGCGGAGGGATGCCATGCTGGCTGAACTGACCCAACGCCTTAAGGCGCTGCACCTCTATGGCATGGCAGCCGAACTGGCAGAGATGGGCGCGGAACGCACCCGCAAACCGGAAGCACCGGAGGTGTGGCTCCAGCGCCTGGTCGAGGCGGAAGCCGTGGACCGACAGGCAAGAAGCCTGCGCTATCAGTTGCATGTGGCGAAGTTCCCGGTCCACCGCGATCTGGAGAGCTTCCAGTGGCCGGAATCCCCTGTGCTTGAGCAGCAGATTCGGCAACTGGCTACCGGTGCCTTCATGGCGGAGGCGCATAACCTGATTCTGGTGGGGGGCACCGGTACCGGCAAGACGCATCTGGCGACTGCGCTGGGCGTGGCGGCGATCCATGCGGGGAAGCGAGTGCGCTTCTATAACGCGGTGGACCTGGTGAACCAACTGGAGAAGGAGAAGACTCAAGGCCGGGCTGGCGCCCTAGCGCGACAGCTGACCCAGATGGATGGGGTGATTCTGGATGAGCTGGGGTATTTGCCGTTCCCGGAATCCGGTGGCGCTTTGCTGTTCCACCTGATCAGCCAGCTCTACGAGCGTACCAGTCTGATCATCACCACCAACCTCAGTTTCGGGGAATGGGTGCAGGTCTTCGGCGATGCCAAGATGACCACGGCATTGCTCGACCGCATTACTCACCACTGCGACATTCTGGAAACAGGTAACGATTCCTTCCGCTTCAAACAGCGCAAGAAGTCAGCTTGAAACCCTGGTCAAAATTGGACGCTGAAAGGTGGTCAAATTTGGATGCTGATTGACAGCTATGGCATATTTGTCGGGATCTCGGCCTTATGTGAAGCTTCACATAAGGCCGAGGAAGCGACGATGAAATCTTCAGGGTAACGGGCAGGTCATCGGCCAAAGCTGACCTTGGGGCTGCGGGACGAATCTGTCGGCAATGCAGCGGCAACCTGCCAGGGGGTGTCCTGAATTTTGTGTAAACGGGTTTTTGTTTAACGTTGCGGCATCCGGTCGTCGAACTGGATGGTAAACCGGTTTAGGGCGGCTTTCCAATCCCGGATCGGCATGGTCCACTTCTGGCTGATGTTTTGCAGG
>JAHJGO010000002.1 GCA_018824405.1 Gammaproteobacteria bacterium | reverse complement strand
GGATTACTCGACACTCGCCGAAGTTCAAGACGGCGGAATGGCCCAAGCGGCTTTTCTTGAAGCGATTGAACCCGATACAGCAGAAGTCCGGCGTGAAGACCTGAGACATGCGTTACTCGAATACTGCCAGCTCGATACGCTGGCGATGGTCAGACTTACTCATTTTTTTCAGGCCGGCAAGGGCCACGAAATGTATGGATAAATCGAAGCTCTATATGTCGGTAAGAATAGGGCTGCCCCTCAGTTCTGTTTGGATTGCCGCCGTATTTTTCCTTCTTTCTCATTCCTCATACGCCATAAGCGGGGAGATCATCATCAAGCCGTATAGCGGCGGATACAGCAATGCCTGGCTTTTTGATGGGAATGTGTTGCGTCCATATTCCGGTGGATACGACAGAGCGTGGCGTTTTGACGGCAAAATCCTGGCGCCTTACCGGGGCGGTTACACCGAAGCATGGCGATTCAATGGACGCGTTTTGCAACGCTATAGTGGGGGTTACAGAGATGCCTTGATATTCGAGAAGGGTGTATTGAAACCGTACTCTGGAGGATACAGCCGAGCCTGGCAGTACGACGGAAAGATTCTGAAGTCATATTCTGGTGGGTACAGTAACGCATGGACTTCGGGAGGCGAGGTGCCAATACCAATCATGGCCAAAGCGGCTGGAATTATATGAATTTACCCATTCCAATTTCCCCCAGCCAAGTAATTTCGTTAACTGAACCGCTCCGGATTTTTAGTCGCTTTTGAATGGCTGCTTTTCTGAATGTCAAAGGGCCGCAACGGGTCGATTGTACGCATTGCCGACCGGCGGCTTTGGAGCAGGCTAGTTTTTTTAGAGCACTACAAACTGAGCATCCCGACAGCGGACGGTGGCGAATTCACCCTGCCGACCCGTTTCAGCCAGTCATGGCTTTCTCGCCGAAGGTCCGCTCAGCAGCAAGAAGGCGCCATCACAACGTCTAAATTCACCGGCCTGCGCGCCTTTTCGCGCAGGTCCGGTGGAGGGATGGGTTGGGCGTCTTAGTCGGCATATCCTGCGGATACAGCCATAACATGCAGTTCCTGCTTTGCCGCTTCCAAGGCGGCTAGTGCTTCGCTTTCGTTCGGGTGCGTCTTGGCATACTCTTCAAGAAACCGGACTTCTGCCTGCTTTATTGCGACAATCAGATCGGTGTGGGTGTTATTTGCAGCCAACGCGTGCATTTCCCAGTTTCGATTGAAAAAAGGGTTCTTGAAATACGGTACGCTATCGAAAGCCGCCAATTCGTACCCGAGCGACTTGAGGTGTTGTCGAATCTCTTCATTTAGTGTTGTATCGGTTTCGGTGAAGTAACTGAGTAGTTCTGCAATACGATCTACCGCAGCGCCAATCTCGGCAAACTGCTTGGTTGCGGGCAACCCCACGTTGAGCCTTACAGCAAAGTCTGGTGCAACATGCAATTCGGCGTTTGCGACTTCGATTTCATTCCAGTACGCCTGCATTTCTAATTCGAGTCTATGCAAGAACGACTCGTTAATCTTGAATGGCTTCTCACCGTGCATGGATTCGTGCTGCCGCTTAATGGCGCGTAGGGCGTCCGCGTCATAGGTGGCGACATCGTCTGTTTCCTTGTGATGCCGGTAGCAGAGCAGAAGCAGGTTCTCGAATGATCGACGTTGTTCATCCGTTGAGTTTGGATTGAACCTCTGCCCACCTGGGTTTGCCGCCTCGATATGACAAACTTGACCAACGAATATGTTGCGCGACGTGACCAACTCGTGTGTGCAGCCCGGGAAGGCGCAAACATTCCCAGACTTGGCGAATAGCACTACCAGCGTTTCTCGTGTCGGTGCGATGCGAGCCATGCGTTAAGACGCCCAACGTGCTAGCTCAGGGGCGCGAAGCCGGCTTGCCAGCGCAGCGTCCCTCTGCAGCGGTGGGTTAGCTCGTACGGATTCCATGCTCGACAATGAGTTTCGCAAATTGCTCTCCATCAATGAGCTCTATTCTGACGCCCTTTTCTTCGAAGTACTGCTCGGCAAACTGGCTCGCTTCATCAGAAATTGCGCCAGAGGTAATAACCATTCCAAGGTCGGCAGACTCAGCCTCGATGCCTTTGATGAGTTGTTCCACCACTTCTATACCAACCGGCGGGTTTGGTTGCCAATGTTTTGCCTGGACCGCAACGACTTGCCGGAATGCGCCAGCCACAAGAAATGTGGCCAGAATATCTGCTCCCTTGTCTTGCAATCTCGGAACAATGCGAGCATCTTCTGCACCCAAGCCAGTTAGAACTGTTTGGATTAGCCGCTCAAAGCCAAAGCTGTCCAGGCGTCCTTTGCGTAGCTCCTCCAACGTGTCTCGAATCAAGCGCGACTGCAAGTCGGTTTGAAATGTTGGCGCTTGGCCCTTCGAGACAATAAGCAAACATTCCTCTATTTCATCGAGCAAATCAGTTGCGTAGGCACAAGTCCCCTGCGTCTTCATACGAGAGATAAGCGCTGACTTTGCTACGTCGCGTCGAATTTGCTTCTTGCCATTAAGCCATTGAACAGCTCTCCTGTAGGCGGTGTCATCGGCAAGTTTGGCGGGATTGTAAGTGGCTGGGCCCTCGATCTTAGCTACGAAAAACTCTGATCCGTAGGGAACGACAACAAGATCGCCGACATTCATTTCCCTGACGAAACGCCACATGTGCCCAGATGCTGCACCAGCTTTGCGCAACGTTTTTTCATCTGTGTAGTAGACGGAGCGAATGACTTCGCGGAACTGCTCCCACGAAAGCGACGGCTCCAGTAGACCATCTGCTTCTCCCCATCCGATGATTATTTGATTT
>JAHJGO010000016.1 GCA_018824405.1 Gammaproteobacteria bacterium | reverse complement strand
GTAAATTTGGTATCGTTCGTCTTGGGTCAGATGTGTGTAGTTCATTGGGCAACTTCGACTTGGCGGTTGATGAGCAAAATGCTTCCGCATTCTGACCCATCTCCTCGTTAATCAAAATTGCACTTCAAACTTGAATCCGCGCCTTCTAAAAAAGAAGCCAGCATGAATAAAGCAATCAAGGAACAACTGCTCGCGCTATTTCCGTCGCTGCAGGGCCTGCCCGCGGACCTGGAGCAGCGGCTCGACCGGGAGTCGGCCTATATCGAGGCGCCCGCCGGCACCGTGCTGTTCGAATCCAGCAGCCCCTGCCAGGCATTCCCGCTGCCGCTGACAGGCTCGGTACGCGTCAGTCGCGCCGGCGCCAATGGGCGTGAATTGCAGCTTTACCGTGTTGCGCCGGGAGAAAGCTGCATCATCACCAGCAGTTGCCTGCTGGGCCAGAACGCCTACCCCGCGCGCGGCATCGCAGAAGGCAGCCTGAGCGCGGTAGTGCTGCCGCGTGCGCTGTTTTCTCAATTGATCGAGCAGCACCCGCCTTTTCGCGCCTATGTTTTCAACCTTTTCGGCGAACGCCTGGCGCTGCTGATGCAACTGGTGGAAGAAGTGGCGTTCCGCAAGCTGGATCAAAGGCTGGCAGCGCTGCTGCTGACCAGAGGCGAAGTCATCCATGCCACCCACCAGAATCTGGCGGACGAACTCGGCAGCGTGCGCGAGATCATCAGCCGCCTGCTGAAGAACTTTCAGGATCAGGGCATGCTCGAACTGGGCCGCGAGCAGATCAGGGTGCTCGACTCCAAGGCCTTGCGCGCCATCGCAATGTAACCAAAGTCACATACATCCCGTCTTGCCCTGTCTATCATTCAGCCATCATCCATTCAATCAGGAGAAGCAATAATGAAAGCCAACGTAGGTGGAATCGACAAGGTGTTGCGCGTCACGGCAGGTGTGGTACTGCTGGCACTGACCTTCGTGCTGGGCGATGAAAGCGGCCTGTGGCTGTGGGGCCTGATCGGCATCGTGCCACTAACCACCGGGCTGATGGGCTGGTGCCCGTTCTATCCCTTGCTCGGCATAAATTCGTGCCCAATCAAAAAGTAAAATAGCCGGATCGCGAGGCAGAAAAAAAGCACAGGATGAACGCATTCTGTGCTTTTTTACTCCTGGAATTCAAGCGCATGTAAATCATAAGTTCGCCTGCGACCTCCAAGCACAAGAGTTGCATTGATCCCAATCTGGGACTAAGCTATGCCACATGCGAATAATTGCGCTCTCAACGCTCAAGGCCTTCTGGGAAGAGCACCCCGAATACCTTGATGCAAAGGAACCGGTACTGGCTTGGCACCGCCACGCGCTAAATGCCAATTGGGCGGCACCATCGGATGTCAAGCGGGATTTCGGCTCCGCCAGCATCCTTCGAGATGGGCGAGTTGTATTCAACCTGGCCGGCAACAAATACCGCCTGGTAGTCTGGGTCAATTACGCATACCGGGTGGCGTATATCCGCTTCATCGGCACCCACGCACAATACGACCGGATAGATTCGCAAACGATTTGACGGAGAAACAACCATGGACATCAGACCTCTCAAGACCGAGGCCGACTACCAAGCCGCTCTCAAGGAAATTGAAACGCTCATGCATGCCGCGGCAGACACCCCGGAAGGTGACCGCCTGGACGTACTGGTGACGCTGGTCGAAGCCTACGAGGCCAAGCATTACCCCCTCGACCTGCCCGACCCGGTGGAAGCCATCAAATTCACCATGGAACAGAAAGGGCTGACGGTAAAAGATCTGGAGCCGATGATCGGGCGCAGCAACCGCGTTTATGAAATCCTCAACCACACACGCCCGCTGACCTTGAAGATGATCTGGCGGCTGCACCAAGGGTTGGGGATACCGGCGGAAAGTCTGATTCGGCAACCGGAAGAGAGACTGGCGTAGGTTGGGGTAAGCCTGCGAACCCCAACGCCATGAGCCGCTACACCCGTAGCCTTCACACCAGGCGGAACGTTCTTCTTTACTGTCAACCTGGCAGACAGATCGAAATTCCTGCTGACCGAGAACATCGATGAACTGCGCGCAAGCCTGAAACGGGTCCGCGAACGCCATCCTTTCCATATCAACGCCATCGTGATCCTGCCCGACCACCTCCATAGCGTCTGGACATTGCCGCCCGGAGATACGAATTACCCTACCCGCTGGGCATTGATCAAAGCCGGATTCTCCCGCGCCCTACCCAAAGTCGAGCGCATTGCTTCGAGCCGGATCGCCAAGGGTGAACGGGGCATCTGGCAACGACGCTACTGGGAACATCAAATCCGGAATGAAGAGGATTACGCCCGGCATGTCGATTACATCCATTACAACCCGGTCAAACACGATTATGCGAAGACACCAAAGGATTGGCCACATTCGTCGCTACATCGGTATATCCGGGACGGGATACTCCCGGTGAACTGGGGTGCAAGTTACACCGAGAACAGCCATGTAGGTTGGGGTGAGCTTGCGAACCCCAACAAGCCTTAGCCGAACGACATGGCGCGAAAATGTTGGGGTTCCTGCGTCACCCCAACCTACGTAATGGGTAGAAAGCGATATCCGACATAAAGTCTGGATATACGAGTGTCAATTATTTTTCACCTTCAACCGCGACGCCATATCTGCGGCTGAGAAGACACATTCCCAAAGATTTCTTGCCGCCCTCCGCCGGGCGGCGCGGCGGGGCGGCCCCGGCATCAAAAAACCATGTGCAAAGCGCATCCCGATACTGAAGCGGAATCTACCCTACCCCATCTCCCGCATCCTCCACTACCTGCAAAAACGCATCGCCATAGCGCTCCAGCTTGGCTTGCCCCACCCCGCTGATCTGGCCCATTTCCGTCAGGCTGCCGGGGCGGCGGTTGAGAATTTCCAGCAGGGTGCTGTCATGAAAGATAACGTAGGGCGGCACGCCCTGTTCGCGGGCGAGCTCGGTGCGTTTGGCCTTGAGCGCCTGCCATAGGGGATCGTCATTGGCGCCCTCGAAGGCTTCGCGGGCACGGGCGCCGCGTTCGGCCTTGCTGACCTTGCGCTTCGCAGGCTCGGGGTCGCGCCGCAGCCAGACTTCGCGCTCGCCGCGCAGCACCGGCCGGGCATCCTCGGTCAGGCGCAGGCCGCCGAAGGCTTCCATGTCGGTTTCGAGCAGGCCGCCCGCGACCAGTTGACGGAAGACGCTGCTCCACTGCGCCTGGCTCAGCGACTGGCCGATGCCGAAGGTGCTGAGCTGCTGGTGATTGAACTGTTCGACTTTTGTTGTGGCCTTGCCCAGCAGCACGTCGATCAGGTGCACGACGCCGAAGCGCTGGCCGGTGCGATAGACGCAGGACAGCGCCATCCGGGCAGCCTCGGTGGCCTCCCAGGTATCAACCGGTTCGAGACAATTGTCGCACTGGGCACATTCGCCCGGATGTTCCTCGCCAAAGTAGCGCAGGATGGTCTGGTGGCGGCAGGCGGTGGCTTCGCAGAAGCCCAGCAAGGCATCGAGCTTGCGCAGTTCGACACGCTTGCGTTCTTCCGGCGCATCGCCGGACAGCAGCATCTGGCGCATCGACACCACATCGCCCAGCCCGTAGGTCATCCATGCATTGGCGGGCAGGCCGTCGCGCCCGGCGCGGCCGGTTTCCTGATAATACCCTTCCATGCTCTTGGGCAGATCGAGGTGGGCGACGAAGCGCACGTTGGGCTTGTCGATACCCATGCCGAAGGCCACCGTGGCGACCATGATCACACCCTCCTCGCGCAGGAAGCGCGACTGGTGGCGCGCCCGCGTGGCGGCGTCGAGTCCGGCGTGGTAGGGCAGCGCGTCCCAGCCTTTTTCCTTGAGCCAGGCGGCGGTTTCATCGACTTTTTTACGCGACAGACAGTAAACGATGCCGGCATCGCGGGGGTGCTCCGCCTCGATAAAAGCCTGCAACTGCTGGCGTGCGTTATTTTTGTGCGTCACCCGGTAGCGGATGTTGGGGCGGTCAAAGCTGGAGACGAACTGGCGCGCGTCTTCGAGATTCAGGCGCTCCACGATTTCGCGCCGCGTCGGCGCATCTGCCGTGGCGGTCAGGGCGATGCGCGGCACATTGGGGAAGCGCTCGTGCAGCACCGTCAGGGCGCGATATTCGGGACGGAAGTCGTGCCCCCACTGCGACACGCAATGCGCTTCGTCGATGGCGAACAGGGCCAGTCCCGGGCCGTCCTGCACCTGCTCCAGCGCACTGAGAAAATTCGCCAGCATCAGCCGTTCCGGCGCCACGTACAGCAGATCCAGCTCACCGCGCACCAGCGCAGTGAAGACATCGCGCGCCGCGTCGGCAGCGAGGCTGGAATTGAGAAAGGCCGCCCTGACGCCAAGCTGGTGCAAGGCATCCACCTGATCCTGCATCAGCGCGATCAGCGGCGACACCACGACACCGACGCCGCGCCGCAGCAAGGAGGGAATCTGGTAGCACAGCGACTTGCCGCCGCCGGTGGGCATCAGCACCAGGGCATCGCCGCCCGAGGCGACGTGCTCGACGACAGCCTGCTGCTCGCCGCGGAAGCTGTCGTAGCCGAAAATATCGTGGAGAATTTGTGGAGCGGTTTGAAGTGGCATGGGCGGCATTGTACCGCGAGACAAAAGATTATCCGGGTTCAACCCGAATGGCGCTTACTTAATCCAAATGTAGGGTGGGTTAGCGTTTTTTGCGTAACCCGCCAAGCGTTGCGTAGCAACACAACGATTTTTTAGTGAGTGCCTGGCGGCACATCTGGTGGGTTACGGCACAAACTGCGTGCCTAACCCACCCTACATCGATTATGGAACCGCTTAAGTAAGTGCCATTGGGGTTCAACCCTGCTTTCTGACGGCACGCCACAAGCGCCCACCCAGGGTGACGCCGGCCAGCACCACCGCCCCCGCCGCAATCCCGGCCAGTCCATCCAGCAATACCGGCGCTACGACTTCCAGCGCCCCGCCGATACCCGGAACGCCACCCGCGCTGTGGGCCAGCATATGGATCACTTCATGCGCGCCGGGCATGCCATGGGTCAGGATACCGCCGCCCACCAGGAACATCGCCGCCGTGCCAACAACAGCAAGCCCCTTCATCAGATAAGGGGCTGCGCGCAGCAGCATGGCGCCAAAAGCACGCTGGACCCTGCGCAGCAATCCCTCGCCAGGCTGCTGGCTGAGATAAAGGCCGGCATCGTCGAGCTTGACGATACCGGCCACCAGCCCATACACCCCGGCCGTCATGATGACTGCGATGCCGGCCAGCACCGACAACTGCACCCCGAATGATGCCGCTGCCACCGTGCCCAGCGTGATGGTGATGATTTCGGCGGAGAGAATGAAATCGGTACGAATGGCGCCCTGAATCTTCTCCTTTTCGAACGCGACCATATCCACAGCAGGATTGCTCAGGGCAACGACCAGACCCTCGTGGTGTTCGGCGTCTTCAGGCTTGCCGTGCAGCAGTTTGTGCGCCAGCTTTTCAAAACCTTCGTAGCACAGAAACGCTCCGCCGAGCATCAGCAGCGGGGTCACGGCCCAGGGCGCAAATGCGCTGATAAGCAAAGCGGTGGGCACCAGGATCAGCTTGTTCCGAAAAGAGCCTTTGGCCACCGCCCAGACCACCGGCAACTCGCGATCTGCCCGGACTCCGGCAACCTGCTGGGCATTCAGCGCAAGGTCGTCGCCCAGCACGCCCGCTGTTTTTTGGCCTGCCACCTTGGTCATGAGTGCCACGTCGTCGAGGATGGTGGCGATGTCGTCGATCAGGGTTAAAAGACTGGCTCCAGCCATGGATATCCTTAATCTGTATCTGTTTACGGGTTCAGTCGAGCAGGGCCACGCTCTTGACTTGAGCGTACAGCGACATGCCCGGCTTGAGACCGAGCAGTGCGCCGGATTTTTTGGTAATCCCCGCCAGCAGCGGTGCTCCGGCGGCATCCAGGCGCACCAGCAGCTTGGCCGGGCTATCTTCGGCAATTTCGCTCACGGTTACGGGAAAAATATTGAGGATACTGGTGCCGCTGTGGTGCGCCAGCGACAGGCTCACGTCGCGCGCATGCACGCGTAGCCGCTTGGGGTGGCCGGGCTGGCAATCGACTTGCGGCACGGAAAAACGCCCACCGGGAAAATCCAGCCAGCTCAGGTGGTACGCTTCGTCGTGGCCGCCCACCACAGTATCCACTACCACGCCGGCCTGGTCGCCATGACTCAGGGACAGATCCAGGCGCGCCAGCATTTCATGCAACCCGCCGCTGGCCACCACCCTGCCCTGTTCAAGCAATACCAGATGGTCGGCCAGACGCGCCACTTCGTCGGGAGAATGGCTGACGTAGAGCACAGGGATCGACAGCTCCCGATGCAGGCGTTCCAGATAGGGCAGAATCTCGGCCTTGCTGGCCGGATCCAGCGCGGCCAGCGGCTCGTCCATCAGCAGCAGGCGCGGTGCGGCAAGCAGGGCGCGGCCCATGGCCACGCGCTGGCGCTCGCCGCCGGAGAGGTGCGTGGGTTTTCTGTCCAGCAGCGGGCCGATGCCCAGCAACTCGACCACCTGATCGAAATCCTGCCGCCGCTCCTGCTGCGGCACCCGTTTCCAGCCAAATTCCAGGTTGCCGCGCACATTCAGATGCGGGAACAGGGCGGCATCCTGAAAAACATAGCCCACAGGCCGCTGATGCGGCGGCAGGAACAGGCCGCGCTCGCTATCCTGCCAGCATTCGCCGTTGACCGTGAGCCGCCCGGCCGCTTTCTGCTCCAGCCCCGCCACGCAGCGCAACAGCGAGGTTTTACCCGAACCGGAAGGCCCGATCAGGCCTGTGATACCCTGTGCCGGCGCCTCGAATGCGGCCTCCAGACTGAATCTGCCTAAAGGGAGGGAAAATTTGGCCGCAATGCCGCTCACCCAAACACCCCTTTGCCATTGCGCCGGAAAAGATTGAGCGACAGCAGGACCAGAAATGAAAACAGCAGCAAGCCGCCCGCCAGCCAGTGGGCCTGGCCGTATTCCATGGCTTCCACATGGTCGTAGATCGCCACCGAAAGCACCCGGGTCGCACCGGGGATATTGCCGCCTATCATCAGCACCACGCCGAACTCGCCCACGGTATGGGCAAAACCAAGCACCGTGGCCGTCAGAAAACCGGGTTTCGCCAGCGGCAGCACCACGCTGAAAAAACGGTCGAGCGGGCTGGCGCGCAAGGTGGCAGCGGCCTCAAGCGTCCGTTCGCTGATTGTCTCGAAGGTATTTTGCAGCGGCTGCACCACGAAAGGCAGGGAATACACCACCGAGCCCACCACCAGTCCGGCAAAGGTAAAAGGCAGCGTCCCCCAGCCCAGCATCTGGGTCAACTGCCCCAACGGCCCTTGCGGACCCAGTGCAACCAGCAGGTAAAAGCCGATCACCGTGGGGGGCAACACCAGCGGCAACGCCACCACTGCCGAAACCGGCCCCTTGAGCCAGGAAGCCGTGCGCGCCAGCCACCACGCCAGCGGCGTGCCGATCAGCAACAGTACCAGCGTGGTGACGGAGGCCAGCTTGAGCGTGAGCCAGATCGGGGCGGGGTCGAAAGGCATGGATCAGGGCAACTCGTAACCGAAGGCCTGGATAATGGCCGCAGCCCTGGCGCTCCCGAGATAAGCCAGAAATTGCCCAGCCGCCGCCTTGCCTTTGCCTTTGGCCAGCAGCACCGCATCCTGGCGGATCGGGGTATACAGCGTCTGGGGCACCAGCCACATCGAGCCCTGGCTTTCACCGTTCTCGTTCCTGACCTGGGACAGCGCGACGAAACCCAGCTCGGCATTGCCGCTGGCAACAAACTGGTAAGCCTGGGCGATACTCTCGCCCTGCACCAGCCGGGCCTGCAGCGTCTGCCATACGCCCTGCCGCTCCATCAATTCGCGTGCGGCAGCGCCATAAGGCGCTGTTTTTGGGTTGGCGATGGAAAGGCGGGTAAAACTGCCGCCGCGCAACACTTCGCCCTTGCTATCGACATAGCCCGGCCGGGGCGACCACAGCACCAGCTTGCCAATGGCGTAAGTGGAGCGCGAACCGGCTACAGCCAGGCCCTCTTTTTCCAGCCTAAGAGGAATCTCGTCATCGGCGGAAAGAAAAACCTCAAATGGCGCGCCGCTAATGATCTGGGCATAGAACTTGCCGCTCGATCCGGACGAAAGCAGCAACTGATGGCCGGTATCGCGCTGAAAAGCGGCGGCAATGCGTGCCATGGGCTGGGCGAAATTGGAAGCCACCGCCACCTGTACGGTGTCGGCAGCGGCGGAGAAAGAAAGCATCCATGACAGGATGAAAACAATAAACTTCAGGGGCTTCATGATGGTCATAATCATAACTCAAACTTATCGGACATCTGCACGGTCAGATTTTGTACAATGCCGGATCAGGGAAATTCTCCCCACCCCCTCCGGCACACCCTGGAAAGGAAACCCACATGCACACCACGATCATGACTGAACAGGAACTCGACCAGCTGGAAGAACTGCTGGACTCGGACATTTTCAAGGATGGGGCCATGTCGCTCGATGCGCTGCAAGGCTTTCTGTGCGCGGTGGTCAGCGGGCCGGAACTGGTTCCGCCCAGCGTGTGGATGCCGGAAGCGCTGGGCGAGTCGCCCGCCTACGAATCGCTGGAACAGGCGCAACAAGTCGCCAACCTGGTCATGCAGTTCTACAACAGCATTGCCACCGCCTTGAGCAATGGCGAGGATTTCGACCTGATTCTCTACGCCTTCGAAGAGAATCATGAAGAGCTGGATTACGTGCCGTGGTGCGATGCCTACGTTTACGGCACACAGATCGGGGAAAGCAACTGGTTCGATGCAGCCGGCGAATTCGCCGATGAGCTGAGCGAAAAGATGGAGGTGTTCTTCCTGCTCAGCGGCCTGCTCAAGGAAGATGCGGAGAAGCACAAGGAACCCTGGCTTTCCGAGAAGGAAGAAAAAAAGGCCATGAAGCAGGCCCGGGAAGCCTTCCCCTCCACCATCGGCGACATTCACCAGTTCTGGCTGGCACGGCGCAGCACGCCCGAAACCATCCGCCGCGAAGCTCCCAAGGTCGGGCGCAACGACTCCTGCCCCTGCGGCAGCGGGAAGAAGTTCAAGCTGTGTTGCGGGAAGGAACCGACGGTGCATTGAGCTTGAAACAATTTAACCACGGGGAGCACGGGGAAAAACAATGGATTGCACTTCACCCACCCTCAATCCCCCCTTGTCAGGGGGGGAAGTGTGACTCCTCCCCGATCTGCCCCTCCCCTGACAAGGGGAGGACGGGAGGGGTTCTGCCTTTTCCCCGTGTGCCACGGGGTTAACCAGAATTTCCACCCCATACAAACAGTATCAACAGGACATCACCATGCACACAGAAAGCTTCATCGCAGGCAAGGACGCCTCGCTTGAGTCCTCGATCAACACCATGCAGGCCAAGCTGGATGGACTCGGCTTCCACGTCGAGGAGCGCTCCTGGCTCAATCCGGTGGACGGCGTCTGGTCTGTGCATGTGCGCGACCGCGACTGCCCGCTGCTGTTCACCAACGGCAAGGGCGCGTCCAGGCTGGCAGCCCTGGCGAGCGCGCTGGGCGAATTTTTCGAGCGCCTGTCGTGCAATTATTTCTGGACGCACTACTACCTCGGTGCGCAGGTCGCCGAGCGCAGCTTCGTGCATTACCCGAATGAACAGTGGTTCCAGCCCGACGACGAGGGCGCGTGGCCGGAACAACTGCTGACACCCGAGCTGCGCCAGTTCTACGATCCGGAAAGCAGCATCGCTGCAGAAACGCTGGTCGAACACAATTCCGGCAATGTCGAACGCGGCATCTGCGCTCTGCCCTACGAGCGCCAGCGCGACCAGGCCAGCGTGTGGTTTCCGGTCAACATCATCGGCAATCTCTACGTCAGCAACGGCATGTCGGCCGGCAACACCCCGGCAGAGGCGCGCACCCAGGCGCTGTCGGAAATTTTCGAGCGCCACGTCAAGTTCCGCATCATCAGCGAAGGCCTGTGCCTGCCGGATGTGCCGGAGGAAGTCATCGCCCGCTATCCGCGCATCGAGGCCGGCATCCGCGCCCTGCGCGCAGCCGGCTTTGGAATCCTGGTCAAGGACGCCTCGCTCGGCGGCGAATTCCCGGTCATGAACGTGACCATGCTGCATCCGGATGACCAGGGCTGCTTCTCCAGCTTCGGTGCCCACCCGCGCTTCGAGATCGCACTTGAACGTGCCCTCACCGAACTGCTGCAGGGCCGCGCACTGGACGCGCTGGCCGGCTTCCCGGAGCCGGGCTTCGATCTGGAGGAAATCGCCAGCTCACCAAATATCGAAATCCACTTCGTCGATTCGAGCGGCATCATCAGCTGGAATTTCCTCGGCGATACCCCGGAATTCGAATTCTGCGACTGGAACTTCAGCACCACCACCGCCGAGGACTATGCCTGGCTGGTCGAACGCATCCACGCCATGGGCCACGACATCTACGTTGCCGACTTCACTCATCTGGGCGTCTACGCCTGCCGCATCATCGTGCCGGGCATGTCCGAAATTTACCCGGTGGACGATCTGGAATGGGAGAACAACAGCGTCGGCAACGACATCCGCGAAGCCATCCTGCACCTGCCGGAACTGGAAGACGACGAATGCGCCGACCTGCTGGAGACGCTGAACGAGCTCGGGCTGGCCGACCAGCGCCCGGTCGCGGCCCTGATCGGCCTGGCAGCAGACCCCGGCTCCTTCTGGAGCGACCTGCGCGTGGGCGAGCTGAAAACCCTGCTGGCGCTGGCCATCGGCGACGAAGAGGCGATCCGCGAAGGCTGCGACTGGATACGCCACTTCGAACAACTCAACGCCGACCGCCGCCGGGTTTACGCCTGTATCGAAACCCTGCTCAATCTCGGCGCTGCCGCGCCCTATCGCAATGCGCTACAGCAGCTCTACGGCGCCGCAGCCTTGCAGCAAGCGGAGGCCTTGCTCAACAGGGAAGAACGCTTCTTCGGCGTACAGGCACCGGGCCTGAAGCTGACGGGCTGCGACATGCACCAGCGCCTGCTGGCAGCCTATGACAAGCTGCATGCGCGCGCGGGATGAACTGCGAATGGCATTTCAGCTTGAGTGCCTGGCACAGCTCATAACCCCTCATACCGGGCATCATGATAGCTGCCCGCCACCTCTGCACTTCTGCCTAGCTGGATCCGCGCGGCATGGCGCGGTCAATCTCTCCCAGCAAAGCCTGCTGGAACTGGTCAACCTCTTTCAGCCAGCTTGCTGCCAGTTCGTCCTGCCCGTTGCGTAAAGCCGCTTCGAGCTCCCTGATTTTGTTGACCAGATCCTCGGCGCCGATGTTGGCTGCCAACCCCCGGAGCGTATGCGCCAGACGAGCCGCGGTTTCATGGTCGCCAGACTGCCATGCCGCGCGGATATGCTCGACCGCATCGGCCTGCTTTTCCCGGAACAGCATCAGTAACTTGCGATATAGCGCAATATTGCCGTTAACGCATTCCATTGCCTCATCCATATTCACACCGGCAAGCTGCGGCATGCTGGTTTCATGAAGCGCTGCACTGGCAACCGCCGTATCTTCCCGAGGCGGTTGCGACTTCACCCAGCGATCCAGGATCAGGAATAACTGTCTGACATTGATCGGCTTGGTGATTTGCTCGTTCATGCCGCTGGCGATGCACTTATCCCGGTCTCCGGGCAGAGCGTTCGCGGTCATGGCAATGATGGGCAAATCGGCATAGTGTGCATCGGCGCGAATTTTCCGGGTGGCTTCGTAGCCGTCCATGACTGGCATCTGACAATCCATCAGCACGCCATCGTAGTCGACGCGGCTGACCATCTCCACCGCTTCTGCCCCATTCACGGCAACATCGGCGCGAATACCCGCATAGCTGAGAATGTCCAGCGTTAATTCCCGGTTGACCTCGTTATCCTCGACCAGCAGCAGAAAAGCGCCGTGCAGTCGCTGCTCGTCACCCAGGGCGAGGTGCTGAAGGCGGGATTCATCTGACGTGATTTGCGGCTGTCCGGTTTGCACCCCGAAACTTGCGCTGAAGAAGAACGTGCTACCGATTCCAGGCACGCTTTCCACGCCGATTTCGCCTTCCATCATCTCAACCAGCCGCTTGCAGATGGATAAGCCCAGACCTGTGCCACCATACTTCCGGGTGGTCGAGCTGTCAGCCTGGGTAAAAGGGTTGAACAAGTGCTGCCGTTGATTCTCGTTCAAGCCTATCCCGGTGTCGGCGACATCAAAGCGCAGGCGCACGCGACCTGAATCGGCAGGAATACGAAGTATGGCAAGGGTGATGTTGCCCCGGTCGGTGAATTTAATGGCGTTGTTGATCAGATTGGTCAGAATCTGTTCCAGGCGCAAGGCATCGCCGACCAGTGTGCCTGGCACGTCGATGCCGATGTTGAAACGCAGTTCCAGGCCTTTTTCCTGCGCTTGAGTGGCATTAATGTCCTTCAAATGTTGTATCACCTGATCGAGGCTGAAATCGGTTGACTCCAGCTCCATCTTGTCAGCTTCGATCTTGGAGAAATCGAGGATGCCGTTGATGATGCCGAGCAGGCCATTGGCAGCGCTATCGACCTTCTCCAGGTAGTTGCGCTGCCTGGGCGCCAATTCAGTTGCCAGCGCCAGTTGCGTCATCCCGATGATCGCATTCATCGGCGTGCGGATCTCATGGCTCATGTTGGCGAGGAAGTCGCTCTTGGCTTGCGTTGCTGACTCGGCGGCCTCCTTGGCGGCGGCCAGTTCGCGGTTCGCACGGGAAAGCTCTCTGGTGCGGCTCTCCACCAGGTGCCCCAGTTCGTCCTTTTGATTCTGCTGCAATTTCCTGCCGGCCTCGATTTCCACGAGCAGGGCGTTGAAGTTGCCGACCAGATCGCCAATCTCATTGTCCTCGGCAGGAATCGCGCGCGGAATGAAATCCTGCTGCAGGCGTGCGTCGTTCGCCGCTTCCGCCAGTTGGCGGACTGGCAAAATGATGCGGTTGAGAAAGCGCAAGGCCAGAACCAGAACCAGTAATCCGATGCTGATACCGGCGAAGAAAGTCGTCGCAACCGCGCTGAGGTAGGTGCGCCAGAAGGCGTCCAGGCGCGCCTGAATATAGACGGTACCGAGGGGGGTATCATCGACCAGGATGGGCAAATGCAGGGTGGCCGTGTTAGCCAGCGGCACGATATCCGAAGCGGATGGCCCGATAGCATGTGCATCCGACGGAAGGAGGCGTTCGTCTCCATAGCTGGCAAGGCGGTGGCCTTCTTGCCGGTAGAGGGCTGCGGCCTTGATCTCCGGATAAGCCTCGAACATTTTCAGAACCTCGCGCGCAGCCTTCGCATCATGGAAGGCAACTGCCGCACTGGCAGCGGTGCCGGCCGCATTGGCAGCCGCCGTCAAAGTGCGATGAATGTCCTTGCGCTGGTGGTCGAGCGTGAGCACGGCGTCAGTGATGAGTGCCAGACCGACACCCAGCAGGGTAACTAAAAGAATCAGCCGGACAAACGGATAGCGGATCGATCGACGGTCGAAAATCGAGCCGATGTGCGGTAGCTTATTCATGGACATGGCGCGCCAGACGCAACAGCTGGGGAGAGAAGCGGAAGCCGGCGCGCCGACCCCCCATCAGGTTGATGTCAAAGCGGGCGCCGTCTTCCTGCAAGGCGATTTCGATCATCCCGCCGTCCCGCGCGAAGCCTGGATAATCTCCGATCGTGAGGGCATGAGGAAAAATGCGCTGTTCCTCGATCGCACCCCAGCGCTGACGTGAATCGACATAAAGCACATGGCAATCGTCTCCCCGCCCGGAGAGACGAACAACGACCAGTTCGCGGCTCCATGCCCTGCGCCCTGAAAGCGCGAGCAGCGCCTCGGCCTGACGTACATCCCCTACGGCGATACACAAGCGCATGCGCTGAACGTTGGCGATCGATTCGGGCGGAAACTCGGTAAACTTGAGAAAATTGAATACCATAGCCGCACGCAAGGATTGCTCGCTCGGCATGTCCTGAGCCGTGGCTGGCGTGCAGGCCAATCCAGCCAAAAGCATGAAGGCTGCAGCAAGGCGGAACTTTCCCAGGAAGCGCATCAGAATGGGCATCAGCCTGGCAGACCAGGTGCCCGGCAATAAAAACCCCACACCCCCTTGGGGCATCGCTTTCCGTATCTCATTGCATAATGCTATCATCATTTCAATCAGGCGTTATGTGCGATAACCCTGACTAAAACTTGTAGCGCACTTCAGCGTAGAAACTTCGCCCGGGCAGCGGCAGGTTATTGAGCAGGGAACTGCTGCTGTATTCCCGTGCATCCACATCAAACAGATTGCGGATGGACGCGGCAAACTCCCAGTCACGCTTGCGGGAATAGCGGATCGTGCTGTCTATCAGGGTATAGGAGCCTATTGGCGCACGCGAACCATAGGACGGATGCCTGCCAATCCAGTTAGCCTGCACGTTCCAGTTCCAGCGGGGCATGAACGCCCAGTCCGTGCGAAGGTAGGCATTCTGGCCGGGAATAGTGTTGAACGTGCTGTCCTCGCGATAGTTCAGGTTGCCAGAGACCCTCAGCGCCTTTGTTGCCTGCCATTTGGCCTCCAGCTCAACGCCCTGAGCCAGGTTGTGGCAAGTATTCTGGAATTGATTTAACGAATCGGTAGCAATGAGGTCACGCTGTTCGAACTGGTATAAATCAAGGCTCAGGATCATATCCTTCGAGGCTTGATATGAAAATAACAGATCCCATGTTTGGGAACGTTCCGGCTTGAGATCAGGATTGGGTGTGGTGGCAGCGGTCAGAGCATAAAGCTGCAGGTAGGTCGGTGCACGGAACGCCTCGCCGTACATCAGTTTCGTCGTGAGCCTGTCCGTACTCTGCCAGACCAGCGCCAGGCGGGGGTTGATCGAGCGGCCAAAGTCCGAGTAATGGTCATAGCGTGCACCGGCGGTCAGTTCCAGATCACGTGCGAGAGTCCATACGTCCTGGAGAAAGAGGTAGCTGATCTCACGCGTTTTCTCCGGCGCGAAGACATAGGGCGAATCCGAAAGATTGACCAGCGGCCCGCCGGCCGGAAGCGGGCTTCCATCAGGCCCCGTTCCGAGGTTGATGTACTGTTCGGCAAGATAAAGATTTTCCGAGCTGTACCCCCCGCCCAGCCGGATGGCATGCTGCTTCAGGCCGCTGTACAGGGCGCTGCCCTCGACCACGAAGCCGCGTTCGGCCGATCTCATTCGATTGATGAAGCCATCGGGATAGGTTCCGCTTGCGTCGGCATAGCCTGGAGGGCGCTCGTAGTATCCGTCCCCGGAAGTGTAGTCAAGGTGAAAATAGCGGGCTTCCGCATTCAGGCCCCAGTTCCGGGCAAATTCATTATCGCTGTAAAGCAGCTGGATGTTGGACCGGCTGTCGCTCCCCCGGGTCAGCGGATCCAGTACGGCAGCGCCCGTCAGCCCGACTTCCACATTACTGTGAGCAAGGTGGTCGGCCAGAAGGCGCCAGTTACCTCTGGCCATGGAGAAGCGGAGATCCGCGCCGTCCCAGCCATAGCGCGCATTACCGGGCGCGGAGGAAACACGGGTGCCATATATCAGGTCGGAAGCAGTCTGGCCATCCACCGCGATGAACGGATTGTGGCCACCGGTGTGCGACAGCTCCGCAGTAAAGCCGAGATCAAAGCCGTTCCAGTTGCCCCCGCCCTGCACCCAGCCTGCCTGCGTATCGAAACTGCCAGCGCGCGCGCCTGCTTCGACCTGCTCGATCTTGCCCGCGGTTTTGGTGATGACATTGACCACGCCAGCAGAAGCATCCGAACCGAACAGGGCCGAGCCGGGACCGCGAATGATCTCGACCCGCTCGATCATGCTCGTCGTCAGCCCCTTCCCGTAAATACCGGAGGACCACAGCAGATCTCGCATTGGGATGCCATTCACCATCAGCAGGGTGTGAGTGGGCGCGGCGCCGCGAAATGTTACCTGCGGCTTGAATCCGAACAGATTGGGTTTGATATAGATGCCGGGAACGCTTTGCAATATCTCGGTGAGGTTGCTCGCACCGGTGGCCCTGATGTCTTCCGCCGTGATGACCGAGACCACGGACGGCGCCTTGGAAAGTGCCTGCTCGGTATTGGTGGAGATCTTGATTTTGGTTTTTGTCAGCTCCTCCAGGTTTAATGACAGCAGCTGATCCATTCCTGCACCGCTATCCGCATGGGCGGTTAAGGTCAGGAACAAGCCAAGAAACGGTATCACAGGCGCAAGTATCTTCATGTTCCCTTCTCCCCAAGTTGGGAGCTCTCCTCTCGATTTTTTTCTTAACAGCCAAATGGGTTATGTGGAGGCAGTTTTCAGGTCGCGCAGTTCTTTGCGCAACTGGGCAAAATCTGTTTTTTTCGGCATTCCTTCCTGTTGCATCGCCAATTGCACTAGCCTCACGCGCTCTGCAAAACTTTCAAAGCCATAAACAGCCATCATGCCGCGTAATTGATGCAGTTTTTTTGAAATCGCTTCGGGCTCGTCGAAAGCTTCCAGCTCACCCAGCATGGCGTCGGCATAATCAAACACTTTGGGAAACAGGTTTGCCAGCGGGTGTGGCGCTGGTTCGGTGAACTGAAGCAGTTGCAAAGCATTCATCAGGTCTTTTTGCTTCAGCGGTTTTGCCAGGTAAGCGCTGGCGCCTGCATCCAGAATGCGCTGCCTGTCCCCGGGAAAGTCACTGGAGGTGACAGCCAGAATCGGGGTTCCGGGCTTCTGATGCTGCTGTTCCCATTTGCGCATCTCGGCCATGGTGTCGTAGCCATCGAGTCCGGGCATTTCAATGTCCAGCAGCACGACATCGTAGCGGTACCGTTTGAACATATCCAGTGCTGCAAATCCATCCGCGGCTTCGTCGATATGCTGAGCAGCAAACTCCAGATGCATCCTGAACATCTCCCGGTTGATATCGACATCATCCACCACCAGCGCCCGCATGAATTTCAGGCCGGGCGGGCGGCGCTGATCGTCGTTAACAGGAGGGGCTGAATTTGCCATGAAACACTTCGCCTGATTTTTTGTGCGAATTAGGGCCTGTTATTACAGGATGACAAACCGAGACAGAAAGTGCGCCAGGAAAAATTATGAGCGCAGCAGCGTCCCGACCAGGAAAAGCATCGATCCGAATTGATTTTAATTTGAAATCGGGTTGAATGCGTACCCGTTCAAAAGTATTTTCACGCGGGTTCAAAGACGTCAGGCGGGTGTTTTACAGTTTACCGGCGGCGGAAGGGGTAACGGAAAGGGAAATCCCAGAACGGATCGTAAAAAAACGTTGGCGGATAGTAGACGGGCTGGGGCACTGGCCAGAGGTGCAGCGCCTCGACCTTGACCATGGGATAGAGATACTCATGCTCACCGACCTTCCCCACTACGGCTGGCGCCAGTTCCCCGATCACGGTGAGCTTCCTTGAAGCAGCGTAGACAGATGGCTCGTAAAATTCTTTGGCGCAAGCCATGAACCGGCCGAAAGTGCGGTCGGTTTTCAGTGGCTCTCCCTCCTCATCCAGTGGCCGGCTGGAAATTTCGAAACAGGTTTGCGCCGGCTCGGGCGAAATCCGAATGATTTCGCCACCCCAGCGCACCTTTACCCCGACTTGCCCGCTTTTCTGCACTTCGTCCGGGGTCAGCATCATGAGAGCGCTGTCTGTTCTGGGCAAAGGAATGACGGCGCAGCCAGCGAGGAATAAGGTTGCCATCAGGCCGGGAAAGGTTGGGTGGATTTTCATATACTCATTTCAACAATAATGTCCGGCAAACGGCCGGTCGCCACAAAAAAAGAGCCAAGCGCCAAGTGCAGCCAGGACATATTACAGCTTCTTTTTTTCCCTATGTACCCACTGTGCTTCAAGCCAGCCCAAACGCAAGCAGGACAGCGCGGATGGCCATGCCCATATCCGATCATGAATGCCATATCTGCGTGCTTTTCGAGTCGCTCCAACCCATCTCGGCTGTACCGATTTGAAGCAGCCTGACGATGGGGATGGCCATCACGTATACCCAGACCATCGTCGCGGAGGCAGGGAGAATGTGGCGCGCAAGGTTTTCTGGTTTTGTTATCATGGTATCCAAAATGTTACGAGTAAAAACATGTCCGAGTTGAACGACCCGCGTGTACTGTTCGCCGCAGAACGCACCTTGCTGGCCTGGAACCGCACCAGCCTGGCGTGGATGGGCTTCGGCTTCGTCGTGGAACGATTTGGACTGTTTTTGCATATGGCCGTTGGTCATGAGACCGGCGGAATGCAACGTAGTTTCTCGTTCTGGATCGGCGTGCTGTTCGTGCTGGCCGGCACGATGGCGGCTGCCGCCTCGACCAGTCAATATATCAAGGTATTGAAGACCCTCCGCCCACTGGAGATTCCGCCCGGTTATCATCTGCATGTAGCCACCTATTTGAACATCGCGCTGGCCTTGCTCGGGATGTCCGTGATAGTGTATTTTTTTACCGCCTGACTGCGGGGAACATTCAAACGCTCCGGCGGCGACTGGTCATTTCGACAACGCGGCAGGGCGAATGGTTGGACGCTCGAGCGTTCCGCCCAGGGTGTAGTTGCCGCGAACCAACTTTTTCTTGGTTTCCACCTGCATTTTCACCGCTCCGGATATTGCCCCCTTGGCGGAAACCTCGGCGCTGCCATCGAGTTGCAGATCCGGCCCGACGATTCGCAACGATTTGTAAGCCTGCTTGTCGCCAAGCGGTTCAAGCTTGAATGCCCAGGTATCAAAATCAGTGTGCGCGCTATAAATCGCTTCGACACCATAGTGAATAGCTGCAGGCAGATCGAACCCGACCACCTTGCCCGCCTGCAGCGTTGCAGTGCCGGTCATTACCGGCGATCTGAACAGATTTCCCGGTGTTTTTGCCTGCTGCGTGAAAGATAGCGCGGCTTCGAACTTGCCCGACACGGAGGGTTTATCAGACGCCCCGGACGAAGGGGCAATACTCGCCCCCACAATGCGAATATCTCCATTTGCAGACCAGTCCCGATCCCAGGAAAGGTGCAATGATCCGCTCACTTTTCCGCCATGACTGCTGCCTTTCAGTTCGGCAAAGCGGATTTGCCTGCCGCTTACCGTACCCGCGGCCTGCAGGGAATCGATGCGGACCGGCAGGAAGCTCGACAAAATAACGTCACGTACGCTGACAGACACTCCCAGACCTTCCGCCGCGGGCGAGAAATCCACTTTCAGCGCACCATCCTCGCTCTCCAGCCTGGCCTTTTCAATATGCCCCGGAGCTGAAAAAATCAATTCGCCACTGAATGGAGGGGGAACCCCTTCACCCGCTTCGATACTTGCCTGGCGGAAGCTTATCTGGCCAATTTCATAGGCGGGCTGCTGCTGCACACTTTTTGCTGGCCAGGTAGCCATATTCTCCAGCACGCCGGCAGCCAGATCAATTTTCTCCAGCTCAATGCGTTCGACCCGGCGGCCGTCGCCAAGCAGTGTTCCCCATCCTGCATATATACGGGCATCTGCAATACGAACACCAGCCTGGGAGCCAATTTCGACTTGCCTGAGTTTGAGGTAGGGTGATGGAAAGAGTGTGATGTGCAAGGATTGCATCTTCACCGGCTCGCCCAGCCTCGCGCTTACCAGTGTTTCAATCCGTTTCTGGGTTGAAGTGAGCGTAACGAAATGAATCCCGGCCAAACCGATGATCAGCAGTATCAGAATCCCTGCCGCGCTCCATTTAAGAATGGGAAGTACCTTGGCAAACCGCTGACCAGGCTCAACCTCCTCATGCATGGGGACGGCCTCATGCACGGGAACCTCCTCATACACGGTGACGTCATCTTCCACGGGAAATGAGCGCGTTATCTGATCGAGCGCCTCATACTCAGCATCCGCTTTAGCTCTAAGTTCCGTCGCTTCTGCCTCTTCGCGAACCAGAAGCGCCGCTTCCTCTTTCAACCTGCGCTCGACCGCTTCCCGCTCCTTGCGCTCGGTTTCCTCCCGGGCGATTCGCTCTACTTCCTCTTTCGCCCTGAGTTCGGCCTCTTCACGCGCTTTGCGTTCCGATTCTTCCTGCGCTTTGCGCTCTACTTCTTCACGCGCCTTGCGCTCGGCTTCTTCCTGCGCGATTCGCTCTGCATCCTCCCGGGCAAGGCGTTCCGCTTCTTCCTTCGCCCTGAGTTCGGCCTCTTCGCGTGCGATGCGCTCTGCTTCCTCCCTTGCGAGGCGTTCAGCCTCCTCACGGGCGAGGCGTTCAGCCTCCTTACGGGACTTGAGCTCGGCCTCTTCCCGTGCGATGCGTTCGGCTTCTTCCTGCGCCTTGCGCTCCGCTTCTTCCCGGGCAAGACGCTCAGCTTCCTCTTTCGCCCTGAGTTCGGCCTCTTCGCGCGCTTTGCGTTCGGCTTCTTCCTGCGCCTTGCGCTCGGCTTCTTCCCGGGCCAGGCGCTCAGCTTCCTCTTTCGCCCTGAGCTCGGCCTCTTCGTGTGCGATGCGTTCGGCTTCTTCCTGCGCCTTGCGCTCCGCTTCTTCCCGGGCCAGGCGCTCAGCTTCCTCTTTTGCCCTGAGCTCGGCCTCTTCGCGTGCGATGCGTTCGGCCTCTTCCTGTGCCTTGCGCTCCGCTTCTTCCTGCGCCTTGCGCTCCGCTTCTTCCTGCGCCTTGCGCTCCGCTTCTTCCCGGGCCAGGCGCTCAGCTTCCTCTTTTGCCCTGAGCTCGGCCTCTTCGCGTGCTTTGAGTTCGGCCTCTTCCTGTGCCTTGCGCTCCGCTTCTTCCTGCGCGATTCGTTCAGCTTCTTCCCGGGCAAGGCGTTCCGCTTCCTCTTTCGCCCTGAGTTCGGTCTCTTCGCGTGCCTTGCGCTCCGCTTCCTCCTGTGCGATTCGTTCGGCTTCTTCCCTTGCGGCGCGCTCGGCCTCTTCCTTGGCAACTCGCTCCGCTTCCCTTATCGAGATGCGCTCCGCTTCCGCTTTTGCTTTCTTCTCCGCCGCTTCAAGTGCGCGCAGCCTTTCTTTCTCGCGCGCCTCCAGCCGCTTCGCAAGTCTTGCATCGCGAGCTTTGCGCTCGGCTTCCTCCCGTGCAAGGCGGGCTTCCTCCTCTTTTGCCCTCTTTTTCGCCTCTTCCTCCTGCGCCTTGCCTTGCGCCTCCGCGCGAGCCTTCTGTTCCTTTTCCTCCTGTACTTTACGCTCGGCCGCTTCCCGGGCGAGGCGCTCAGCCTCCTCACGGGACTTGAGTTCGGCCGCTTCGCGTTTTTTGCGATCTCCTTCCTCACGCGCCTTCTGCTCGGCGTCTTTCTTTACCTTTGCCTCAACCTGCAATTGGCGCGTCGCATCCTCTCTCTTGGCCAACTGCTCGGATTCCCTGCGCAACTTTTCCTCAATATCGTCAAAGGACAGCAAATCCTCTTCCAGCTCTTTCTTGTTCTTATTGCCGGATTTCTGCTTCTCAACCGCCTCCATAAACGCCTGAGTATTCTCGACTGCAACCTGAATCCCCTGGGGCGCATGAGGCGCTGCGTTGATGGTAAACATGCCATTCGGAGTCCAGGATTCGCGAATCAGCCTGTCCTGCAGCAAGGTTTCCACCTCAGCCAGAAATTTATTTTCTTTCATCCCCGACGCTGCCAATAGCTGTTCAAGCGTGGAAATCCCGTCTATCAGCGCCAGTACCTTTTGCGAAGTGCTGGCAAAAAGACTCCAGCGCCCCTTGGATTCGAGAATACCTTTGGGCGTTTTTGCGAAGATGGTTTGTTTATCAAGGGACATGTTTTTCTATCCGGATAGATGCGATATAACGCAAAAATCACAAATCTCGTTTCGATTTTATGCCAAAAATTATGGAAGCACACTGGGCCATTACGACTGACAGCTCGCTATCAAAATAGCGGCTCTTTAAAGCCTGCAGACATTCCATTTCAATATTACTCTCTCATCGCATGATTTTGCGTAAACAATATGTCAGAAAAAAACGCCCATCCATTCATGCTGTCATCTGATGCAATCGAATCTACATAGAATACCTGATTGTTTTTGTCAACAATTGCGCTATATTTACTTCATGAAGATCAGTTATCCATTCAACAACATCCAAGGTCACGAGCAGGAAAGCCGTGCCTATGAAGTCCGGTGGATTTGCGCGCTTTCAGAAACAGGGGTGCGTAAACCCAGCAACAAAATTAACTGTTAAAGGAGATCAACATGAAAGCTGCTCACATCAATTATTCTGGCATGGGTCTGGACTACAAAATGGCAAGCGGACTAGCTGCTACTCTTGCCGACAAGGATCCCAACATCATCGACCCGGTCATGGTTGCCTGGCACGATAAAAAGGGAGCCCGGATGTCCCCCACGATCGAGGGCGCCAACGTCGATACGCGCTGGCACGACTATGGAGAAAGCCATGGCGGCAAGCTTGAAATTGACGTCAACGGCGAGTTCGATTTCATCTTTGCGGATTCCAGCGCCTTCGAGCCATACGGCCCCAGTCCTTATATCAACCTGCACGACAAAAACGGCAATGAGTACCTGTGCCAGATCAATGCACTGCGAGATCCGCATGATCCAAGCAAGGAAGCCTGTGTGGTTCTTGACGACTGGACCAGCAAGCTGACTTAAAAGCGGCCACTTGGCATGACTTTGGGTCAGATAAACCAGGTCAAGCGGCGCATGCCGCAATGGAGGTATTGAACATGTCAGCAAACAATTCACTTGTTGCCACCTATGCAAACCACAATCAGGCAAAAGCCACCGTCGGGAAGCTCCAGAGCGCGGGGTTCGACATGAGCAAACTTTTTGTCATCGCCAAGGATGAAGGCCAGTCCCTGGCGGGGGCTGCAGTCGTAAGCAGTCTGAGCGATCTTGGCCCCGAGCAATTCAGCTGCATTCCCCGGGAGAACATTCCTAATTACGAATCCGAGCTGGAAGTTGACCGATTGCTCCTAGTGGCGCATGGAACGCCTGACGAGATTACTCAGGCCAAGAAGATTATCGACTCCAACCATCCTGACGGCTGGGACGGAAACGTCGGCTGCTCGATCTATTACGGCTGTATTGATTAGACGACCCAAGCCTGAGGCAAAGTCAGTCACATCTTCTGATGGGTACAAGCCGTAAATTCGGCTTGTACCCTGACGAAATCTGCTGCAAAGTAAACCCAATTGACACATGCTTTGCTGCGGGAGAAAAATGTTCAAGTTGCTTCGTTTCTATTCTATAGCAAGCTTTATCAGTATTTTTGTCACAGCAGCCCTGCTTACCCTGTTCTACCGCCAGGTAACCATCCAGTGGATTACCCAGCTTGCGGAAAAGAGCAATGCCGTGCTGGCTCAGACAGCACTGAATTCCATTCGGCCTGAACTCATAAAATATCTGGATGCGGCTGCAAAAGCAGAGCTTCAAACCCTGCCGCAAAGCTTTCCGCCTGAACTGGTTACAGCTCTCAGGAACACGGTAAATAACACCTCGATCATCCGTCTCAAGATATACAACCACCATGGAATGGTCATTTTTTCGACCATTCCCAGCCAGATCGGCGCGGACAAAAGCAATAATGCCGGTTTCAAGGAGGCCATCACCGGCAGGCCTGCCAGCAAGCTGATCTACCGCGACACTTTCAACGCTTTTGAAAAAACGACCGAGCAGGATAACCTGCTGCAGTCCTACATCCCGGTTCGCAGCGGCCCAGGCGATCCAGCCCTAGGCGTGTTCGAGATTTATACCGATGTAAACCCGATGGTGCACGAGAATGAGCGCATTCTGTTCGTCATCCTGCTTGGCGCCGAACTCATCATGGCAGCCCTGTTTGCGCTGCTTGTGCTTGTCGTTCGACGCGCCAACCAGCATCTTGAAACACAGCAACAGGGCATCCGCAAAAGAGCTCTGACGCTGGAGGTGCTCTCCGACCGTTTGCTGCACGCCAACGAGCAGGAAAAAAAGAAGATTGCATTCGACCTGCACGAAGGTCTCGCGCAGACCCTGAGCGCGATCAAGACCAACGTGGAAAGCAGTCGCCTGCTCATGGGCGCCGACAACGAGAATGCCAAAACCCTGGAGTCGATTGTACCGGTGATCCAAAACGCCATACAGGAGGCCCGGAGCATCGCCACGGATCTGCGCCCTTCCAGCCTGGATGAACTCGGACTGCTCCCGACCATCAAGTGGTTCTGCCGGGAATTCGAGCGTCTGCACCAGGGAACGCGGGTTGAACAGTTGCTGTCAGGCACGGAAGATGAGATCCCGGCCGCACTGAAAATCGTCATTTACCGCATCATCGAATCGGCTTTTGGCAACATCGCGCAGCACGACCACACCGACTGGATTCAGCTTGTTTTCCAGATCGAAAGCGACGAGATCACGCTAAAAATCAGTACCGCTTCGGATGAATCACCCGCACAACGAGGGGAAATCCCGGACCTTCAGTTGCGCTTTGCAGAAGCGCAGGAGCGCACCATATTGTCAGGTGGCGTTTTCCATGCCACTCAGGACCTGATCGGAAAAATCACGCTCAGCTCGACCTGGCCAAACCGGGGCTAACAGGCTCTAAGTCACAACCAGTCCCTTTTCTATCGCATAGGCAGTCAGCGTGGAAGCGTTGTGCAGATCGAGTTTTTTCATCAGGTTGGAGCGGTGTTTTTCGACCGTTTTGACGCTCAGGCAGAAGTAATCGGCGATGAACTTGTTGGGATGCCCTTCGGCCACCAGCTTCAACACCTCCCGCTCGCGATGGGTGAGCGAATCCCAGGCACTTGAAGCAGTGGAAGCATTGCCGGTCCCCAGATACCCGTTAATCACCTTGTCCGATATATCGGGGGAGAGATAGGTCTTGCCATTCAACACGCTGCGGATGGCCACGCGCAATTCATCGTGCGTGGCATCCTTGAGAATGTAACCGTCCGCACCGGCGCGCAGGCTTTCGTGGATGTACTCGTCGGTCTTGTGAATGGTGAGTACCAGCACACGGGTTTCCGGGTAACGCCGCTTGATGTCGCGTATGGCCTCGATGCCGTTCATGCCCGGCATCGACAGGTCCATCAGCACCAGATTCGGCGCCAGCGTCCCGATTGCCTGAACGGCATCGCGTCCATTGTCGGCCTCGCCGACAATCTCGATATCCGGGTCCTGTGTCAATAATGCCTTCAGACCGGCCCGGAGCAAGGTGTGATCTTCAACGATCAGAATGCGCTGTTTTTTAAGCATGGTTTACTCCATAAATAAAGACTGACACCTGTTTCAGGGCTTTTTCAACAACCCGCCGGCAATCTGCCCCTGATCATACATAAACACCCAATCCGAATATTTTTTGCGCCCCTCGAATGCCGAGTATGCCAGACTGAAACCGCTCTTTTTCACCGGTTCTTCTTCCGACAGGCTGTGCACCCCGAAAATCTCTCCATTCGGCCCCTTGATCAGCCCCCACTGCGTGCTGCCGGTGAGCGGGTCGGCGTAAATTTTCCTCAGATAGCGCTGAACCCCGGGAGCGCGCGGGTCTTTCAGCAAATCGTCCAGACTCATCGGGTAAGGCCTGGCGTTGCCCGGCGTATGCAGATGGTACAAATTCAAGGCGCGCCGGAACTGGTCGCCAACAAACAGCAGTTCCTGCTCCTTTTCGCGCTTCAGCGCCGTGTGCCAGACTTCCCCGACAGTGGCAAGAACGACCCCCATGACGGCAACGATAGCCAGCAGCACAAGATAGGTGAAGCCGCCCTCACGCCGCACATGCTGCAAGCATACACGGGTTTTCCAGCTTGTTTCAGCTCTCCAAAGCATCACCAGTCCTTGTATTCCGTACCATCACGCGCATGCCCGGCAGCCCCGCTTTTCAGGTCGAAAACCCCCCCTTTTTCCGGCACTTCTGGGGCCACGATGACCCATGTCGCGTTACTGTCGGTGACGGGGTCCAGCGGCAGGCTGCGCAGATATTTCCCGCTGACCAGCTGGTCCAGATTATCGGGGTACTTGCCGTTGTCTCCATAATATTTATCCAGCGCCTGCCGCGTCAGGGAAAGATTCTCGCGCAGCACGGCTTCCCTGGATTTCTCCACGCTGCTGAAATAACGCGGCACGGCAATACTCAGTAGCAGCGCAATCACCGCCATGACGACCAGCAGTTCGACCAGGGTAAAACCAATTTTTTTTATCACGCAAGCCATGGTCTGATTACATTCCTCACCAGTTCCGGTAACGGATTCCGTTCAGCCCTACGCCGGGCGAGAGCGAGTACACGTCAAATACATCCTCTCCGGCCTCCGGCGCGTCAAAGCTGCTCGCATAACTGCGCATGCCCCAGGTTTCCTCGTCCGGCCGGGAAGCATCCAGGAATGTCGGATCGCGCGGAATACGCCGCAGAAAATAAATCTTGCGCTTCCTGTCCGGACTGCTTGCATCCGGAACGCCATCCACCAGCACTTTCAGCGAAGGCGGATAGCCCGATTGCTGGATGCTGTGAATCACGCGACCCTCATCCACTGCCTGCCTGTAGGCATCCAGCGCGCCTCGGATCTGGCGCAGCGCCAGACGCAATTCCTGTTCCTTGCTGCGCTGCACGACCAGCTCCGTCATCGGCAGGACCACGCTCGCCAGCAAACTGACGATGGCCACCGTAATGACCAGTTCGATCAGGGTAAAACCGCGACTCATTGCGCCACCGCCAGCACGTGCGGTTCAGGCGCTGCGAATGCCAGCGCTTCGCCGCCGGCGCCGGAAGAAGCAATTCGGCTCACCGTGATTTGCGACTGCGGCGCTGCTGCAATCACCTCAAAAACCAGCGTGGCCACGCTGCCACCCGCATTCGCGACATCGGATCCGGTTCCGGACAGGTCAACCAGTATCTGGCCACTTGCCTGATCGATGGTTTTGGTCAGATTCGAAGGCATATTGCTCTGCTTCAAAAAACTCCCTTCGGTGACATCGACCGCCTTGAGAACCGTCGGATCGAAGCCGACCAGAAATCCGAAACTCTCTACGCCCTGTGATGACGGGGTATTGAGCGTCAGGCTGACTTTATCGCCCACCTTCGCCTGATTGGGTCCTTGCCAGGAAAGCGCCAGCGGCGCGGCTGCGGGAGCTGCCGGGGCAGCCTTGACAGCAGGCGCAGCGGTACGCGGCGCCACTGCCGGCTGGGCACGCGCGCCGGAGGCGCCGCCCGAACTGCTGAGCGCGACTGTGCCCATCGGCCGCAACTGCAACGGATTGCTGCGCAGGCTGGTCTCGGTGCCGGCCCAGAATTCGACCTCCCTGGCATCCGGGAGACGGCTGGTACCGACGATGCGCGGCGTGATGGAAAGAACGATTTCCGTCTTCTTGCCGTCATCCTTGTGGCTCGAAAACAGCCGTCCAAGAACTGGCATCTGTCCCAGTCCCGGCACTTTGCTGGCGCTCTTGCGATCTTCGTCGTTGATCAATCCCGCCAGCACTTGCGTTTCGCCGTCTTTCAGGCGCAGCACCGTGCTGGCGTTGCGCGTGCCGACCTCATAGGCCAGCGTGCCGGATATCACGTTGGGAACTTCTTTAATGATGGAACTGACATCCAGATTCACCTTGATCACCACTTCGTTATCGAGATGAATATCGGGTTCCACTTCCAGCTTCAGACCGACATCCAGATACTGCACGCTGCCCGTGATGACCGGGGTACCCGTAGAAACCGGCGTAACCGCATTGGTGATCACCGGCACCCGGCTGCCGATCATGATTTTAGCCTTCTCGCGATTGCGCACCCGGATGCGCGGGCTGGCGAGAACATTGGTGTCGCCATCTTCGACCTTGAGGTTGAGGGTGGTGCTAAATACCGGGCTGACCGCGAAATCCTGCCAGTAAAAATCCCTCAATTGCGCGATTGTCGGCCCTTCCGAGCCTTCTTTCCCCTTCAGTCCGGTAAAGGTGAACTGACTGGGGAACTTGAACCCGAGCTCGCTCAGGCGCGTGGTGCTCACTTCCAGCACTTCCACTTCCAGCATGACTTCCGGTTCGGCAATATCCTGATCGGCAACCATTTTTTCCGCCAGCCGGATCGCGTCCGGGGTATCGCGCATCACGATGGAATTGGTCTTTTCGTGGATGAAAATGTCCTTGGTTTTCAGTAGCGTCTTGATCATGACCAGCATCTGTTTTGGGTCTGCATTGGTGAGATGAAAACTCCGGACCTTGAGATCCTGGTAATCCTTGAGCTTGGCCGCGGTATTGGGATAGATGAACAGCGTATTGTCGCTGATGATTTTTTTCTCCAGCTGGCTTTGCAGCAGGATCAGGTCGATCGCATCCTCGACCGAGACATCCTTGACGAAAATCGAGGTCTTGAGGTCCGGCTTCACATCCTTGTCGAGCAGGACATTGATGCCGCTGGTGCGCGACAGCGCCTCAAACACCATTTTCAGATTGGCATCGCGGAATTGCAGTGTCACCGGTTTTTTGAACTTGCCCTGCAGGATCGGCTCGGCCATGACCCGCTTTGCGGCCTGCTCATCGATCTGGCGCTGCAGCAGAATCGCCTTGCCGTTCCTGGGATTCTCGAGGAACACCGGCTTGAGAGCGGCCTGTGCAGCATCCAGATCGCCTTTTTTGAACAGACGGCCAGCCTCGGCGAGCATGACTGCATGACGCCGCTCCATGGCCAGTGATGCAAGCCCATCTCTGGCAACGCCGCTGACAGGGTCGATCCTGAGAACGCGCTCATAGATCGCCTGTGCCGCATCCAGCCGATCGGCGGCGCGCTCGCTGCTGGCGCTGGCAATCAGGCGATTGACGATCCGGTCGCGGTGGCGCACCAGCACCGTACGGTAGGAAAGGTTATCCGGCTCAGCCTTGCTGGCCTCTGTCAGCTTTGCCAGGCCTTCCTCGATGCGCCCTTCGTCCAGCAAGCTTATCCCCTCGCGCTGCAAACGCTGCCCTGCACAGCCCCCGAGCAGGGCAGCGGCCAGCAGGAGCAGCACGACATTGCGCCTGAGCGGTAAATTCAGTCCGTGCATATTATTCTCCCTTATCCATCTGCTCATGATGCGGCACCCGTGCTGAGGGTTTGTCTGATATTCAGCGGCAGATAGGTCAGCTCTACCATTCCTGCCGAAACACGCTCGACGCGGTAAGTATTTTCGATCACATCACCCACGCTCACGGTATAAACCCGGTCTCCCTTGACCAGCATGATGACCAGTGCAGCATCTTCATAACGGCCGAGATAGCTGAACGGAAGTGGCGGAGCCGTCGGCTTCGGCGGCGGCGCAGGTTTGGCCGGAGGAGGCGGCGGTGGCGGGACATACCATGAGGTAGCTGCAAAAACATTGCCGACCTCGATCTCGGCCTCGCCCTCCTGCGGCAACGGGGGCCTGGTCATGCGCTCCAGTTCGACATGGGCTGCCTCGGGCAAACGCTTTTGCGGCACGGCCGATTTGAGCGGCGCTTGCACACTGGCTTTCGCCGGTGGCACCGTGTCACTCCCATCGTCCGATACTGCAGTCAGGACGATCGCCGCGACGGAAACGCCAACAAATATCCGCTTTCCCCATACTATCCACGACCGCGTCGTCATGATTCCCGCCCCAGGAAAAGCACCAGCCTGATCCTGGCTTCCACGTTCGGATCGGCCACTTTCTGGCGTTCGAACTGCACGTTTTCCAGCGCCACAACAGGCAGCTCTGCCGGCAGGGCAGCGAGAAACCTGCGAATCTGTGGATACTCGCCCTTCAATGGCAGCGTAATCTGGTAACGCACCAGCTTGCCGGCCTTGTCGTAGCTTGCCTTGTATTCCCCTTCGTTGAGCCGGATGCCGCGGCTTTCCGCCACTGCAACCAGTTTTTCCAGCCACTCTGGTGAACGGCTTTCGTGCGGGAATATCCGGTAGAACCTGGCCAGCTGTTCTGCCGGCATGAGAACCTTGTTGCCCGGCGTCTTGCTGGAGGATTCCTGTTGCCGATGCAGCGAAATGACGCTCTGGTGCGCCGCCTCAAGCTGCGCCTGCGCAGGAAGGATGGCAGAAAAGTACAAAGCCACGTTCATTGCCAGCACACCGGCAGCCAGCATGCCGGGCCACCCCGCCAGCTCAAGCCAGCGCCGCGACGCCCAGCTCAACCGGACCTTCCACGGCAAGGCCGGAGCAGCCTCTGGCCTTGCGCTCAAGCGCGGCAAGAGTGCCTGTAGCCGACTGATCAAGCGTGGCTTCATGGCTGCCCCGGCCATGCGGCAAGCAAGGCAAAGCGCACCGGTTTATCCGCTTCCTGCTGCTGGATCTGGTGGCTTTGCAGATAAACGATGCCGAACACATCGCGTTGTTCCAGCTGCTTGATGTAGTTCAGCAGCACCGCCATGTTTTTTGCCTCGCCGCTGATTTTCACGCTGCGGTTTTCCGTATCCGGTTCCAGCGCCAGCAGGGCGACATCCTTGCCGCCTGACAATTCCACAGCCTGGAACAACCCCTCCCACGGCACATTGAGCTGGCGCAACACCTGGTTGGCGTGATCCACCTCGAGCGCCAGATTTTCTGCTGCGCGCGCGCCGGAGCGAATATCCTGAGCCGGCTGCTGCGAAGCCCGTTCGATCTGTTCCGCTTTCGCCTCCCAGTCGTCTGCCTGTCGGATCATTTCGAGATAATAGGCCCCACTCATGACCAGCACGCCCAGAGCCAGCGCAAGCAGAATCACTCCTCCCCACGGAAAGGGTTTGCGCTGCTGGTAATCGAGACGCAGGGCAGACATGGCGATCACCCGCTCAAGGCCATGGCAAAGCGGCCTTCCTGTTCCGGCGCAAGCCCGCGGCTCATGGCTGGCTTGAGATATTGCATCTGCCATTGATCGCTATCCGGGAGCAGCGCATTTTCAAGCGCGGGCGCCCAAACAAAAACCGTTTCAGGTACCGTATCGGATATGCCCATGCAGGCCTCCCGATCGAGAATCTGCGGCAGTTGCTCGCGCCAGTCATCGTTGATGCGCATGCTGCGCACGCTGGCCCAGTGCCCTTGCTGCAGCAAGGCGATACACAGGCATCCAGGCTCGAACAGCACGAACCACGCACTGCGCTGCTGCAGGCGCTGGCGGCAACTGTTGTATGCCGCCATCAGATAGGGCTGCACCGACCTGAGCGCCACACCGGCCTCTGAAAACATCTGGCGCGCGGCTTGCAGCAACCGCTCGTCCACTGCGCTGGCAAGCTGCGGCATGCCAGCCGGGGCGGGACTCAGGCGCAGCTCCCAGCTTGCGGCGGCAGCGCCATAAGCCTGCCTGAAAGCGTGCTGCGCATAGGCCATCTGTTCCGCATCATCGCTCAGTGCTTCACTCCATGGCACCAGGGTATAGCGCATGAAATGATTGGAGAGGATCAGCGTGGCAAAATCCTTGCGCTTCGCCACGCCCGGCAGCGCGGATGCCAGCGCCCTGAGTGCGCTGTCCCATGGCGCCTCCCCGCTGGCAGCGGCATCACAGGGCACGGCATCCCTGGCAAGCACGCGCCGAACCAGTCCGCGCCGCGTGAATTCACGCGCAATACGCACCAGCGCCAGCTGATCCGGCGAGAACACGACACGCAGTTCATCAGGCAACAAAAGTGACACGATTGATCTCCTGCAGGCTGGTTTCACCGCGCTCCACCATCTCGACCGCAATCTCGCGCAGGAAGCGCGTGCCATTGCGCCGCGCCGCATCACGGATCAGGCGGATCGGTTCGCGGGCGATAATGAGTTCGCGAATCTGGTCGTTGAGGATGAGGATTTCGCCGATCGCGCGGCGTCCCTTGAAGCCAGTGCCGCGACATTGCCCGCAGCCCTGACCGGCGCGAAAAACCATGCCTGCAGCCTCATGGCTCTTGATGCCGGAATCGCTCAGCAGCTGATCATCGGGACGGACATCCACCGTACAGTGTGGACAGTTCACGCGCACCAGACGCTGCGCCATGATGCCGTTGAGGGCGGAGACGAAACTGTAGGGATCGACCCCCATGTGCATGAAGCGGCCAATTACGTCGAACACGCTGTTGGCGTGCACGGTGGTGAATACCAGATGGCCGGTCAGGGCCGACTGCACGGCAATCTGCGCGGTTTCCGGGTCACGTATCTCGCCCACCATGATCTTGTCCGGATCGTGCCTCAGGATGGAGCGCAAGCCGCGCGCGAAAGTCAGTCCCTTCTTTTCGTTGACCGGGATTTGCAGCACGCCCGGCAACTGGTATTCGACCGGGTCCTCGATGGTGACGATCTTGTCCTGGCCGTGGTTGATTTCGCTGATCGCTGCGTACAAGGTCGTGGTCTTGCCGCTACCGGTCGGGCCGGTCACCAGCACCATGCCGTAAGGCGCGCTGGAAAGACGGCGCAGCATGGCGATGGAATCATCGTCGAAACCAAGATAGCTGAGACGCAGCCCCTTGATCTGGTCGGTCAGGGTCTGCTTGTCGAGAATCCGCAGCACCGCATCCTCGCCGAAAATGCTGGGCATGATGGAAACCCGGAAATCCACCTCGCGCCCGCGCACCGTCACCTTGAAGCGTCCGTCCTGCGGCACCCGGCGCTCGGCGATATCGAGTTCGGACATCACCTTGATGCGCGAAATCACCTGCTCCGCCACATCCAGCCCGGCTACCGAGCCGATGGAGGTGAGCACGCCGTCGATGCGGTACTTGATGCCCAGCCCGGCGGAGCCGGTTTCCAGATGAATGTCGCTGGCCGCGATTTTCAGCGCGTCGTACACCGTCGAGTGCACCAGCTTGACCACCGGGCTGGTGTCTTCGCTGATGGTCTTGAACGAGAGGTCGTCTCCCACGGCGCCGCTCGATGCGGCACTGCCGGCAGACGGCAGCAGGCCATCCATGGCATGCAGGGTTTCCTCATGGCGCGCCAGGTAGGCCGCCACGTCGGAACGATGGGCCAGCCCCCACGTAAATGGCTGAGCAATGCGCTGCTCCGCCCAGCCCTGCAGGCCGGGATCGAATGGATCGCTCATGGCCAGAATCAGTTTGCCATCTTCATCCCGCAGCGCGATGCACTCATGTTCGAGCGCTTCGGCAAAGGGCAGCACATCGAAAGCCGGGTCCAGGCGGTTGAGCTCCTCCATTGTCAGCACGGCATAGTGGAGCGTGCCGCCCAGGCTCAGGGTAAAGGATTCTGCACCCAGCCCGGAGCGTTCTTCCAGCATTTCAACCGTGCGGCACGCCGCCTGCTGTGCCGCAAGGCGCGCCGCGCGCACCTGCTCCGGCGTGAACGGCATGGCGCTGTTGGCCTGCATGGCGTCGGCAAGGTTCATTGAATGCTCCCTGCCAGCTCGAAAATCGGGAAATACATCAGCACCACGATGCCGCCAATGAGCAGGCCGATAAATGTCATCAGCAAAGGCTCGAACAGCTTGGTGAAGCGCTCCACCCAGCGCGCTGTTTCTTCCTCGTAAAAGGTCGCGATGCGCTCCATCATGTCTCCCATCCGTCCGCTGCGCTCGCCCACGCGCAGCATGCGCAGCGCCACCGGGGTGGTGAGTCCGTAACGCTCCATGGAATATGAAATCGGCTGTCCTTCGCGGATGCTTGCCGCAGCCAGCGCCAGCTGACCACGCAAGGAAAGTTGCAGCAGGCCGGAAACCATATCCAGGGCCTTGACCACCGGCATACCGCCGCGCAACAGCATGCCCAGTGAACGATAAAACCGTGCCAGCTGATAGAGGTGCAGGCGTGCGCCGATAGTGGGAAGCTGCCACAGCCTGCCGGTCAGCCATTGCCGGAAAGACGGCCGGGTGGCGGCATAGCCCAGCGTGCCGAAAAACACAGCCGTCCCGCCCAGAATCACGCCGCCATGGTCGCCGATAAAACTCCCCCAATGCATCAAGAGGCGCGACATGAAAGGCAGCTCGCCACCGATGTCGGCATAGATGTGGCTGAAGCGCGGCACCACGTAGAGCATCAGAAACATTGCAACCAGACAACCCACGACGGCCAGCAGCACAGGATAGATCGAGGCGCTGACCACCTGCCGCCTGACCCCGTCCATTTGCGACTGGTAGGCAATATAACGGGTCAGCGCTTCCGGCAGCGCACCGCTTTTTTCGCTGGCACGGACTGACGCAACGTACAGCGGCGGAAAATTCGCTGCCGAATGCTGCAAGGCGTAGGACAGGGGGTGACCCTCATAGAGACAGGCGACGATTTGCATCAGGGTTTTTTTCACCTCGGGTCTCTGCTCTTTTTCTGCCAGGGTTTCCAGCGCCTCAACCAGCGCCAAGCCAGCATCCAGCAGCGCCAGCAGTTCCTGGCTGAACAGCACGAGCGGAAAAACCGCCTTGCGCGGCCGATGCCAGGCCTGCCAGGATTGCTTTGCCTTGATCGCGATAACCGTATAGCCCTGTGCCACGGCCTGGCTTGCTGCGTCGCTGGCATCAAGCGCATCCAGTGTAAATGCGGTCGGCCCCTCGCGTCCTCGCAGCGCCTTGACTTCGTAGAGCATTGCACGCTCTCCCTTGCAGCGTAATCACTTCAACAATCACCAGTTCACAATATCCGCTGCTTCCCCTGTCCCGCCCGGCTGTCCGTCCCGGCCATACGAAAGGAGGTCGTATTCCCCATGTTCGCCGGGCATTTTGAACACGTAAGGGTTACCCCACGGGTCAAGAGGAACCGCTTTCTTCAGATAAGGCCCATCCCATTTCGCTTCACTCGCCGGACGCGCAATCAGGGACTCCAGACCCTGCTCCATGGTAGGGAAATGCCTGGTATCCAGACGGTATTGCTCCAGTGCCTTGTCAAAGGCATCGATCTGCGCCCGGGCCACCTTGATTTCAGACTTGCCGACCTGGGAAAAATATTTCGGCCCCACGTATCCCGCAAGCAGCCCGATGATCACCATGACGACCAGAAGCTCCAGCAGCGTGAAGCCCCGTCCTGCCTGCGGAAGGCGGGGCAATGCAGTATTCGATCCAGAATTTCTCATTTCGGCCTGCAACGGTGACTGACGATGACCCTACCTTAACGCTACAGATGCAATCTTTATCTGGGCTGATGCATGTATTCGTTTGTACGTAATACACCGTATTTTTTCATCAGGAAAAACACGTAGCCGGGTAAATGTCCGCCTGATACGAAACTACAGTTTTACGATCAGGCAAAGCAGGGAAACTGCTGATTTGTACAACATATTGAGTGGGTTAAATTGACTCCCCCAGCATGACATTTTAACGAGGCCCCATCATGAACCTGCAGGATATCCGCGCCATCGCACGCGACCTCAAGCTCAAGCCCAGCGGCACATCCAAGGCCGAACTGGTTCGCCAGATCCAGCGCAGGGAAGGCAACTTCGACTGCTACGCGACAGCTTCGCTTGGCGTCTGCGACCAGTCCGCCTGCCTGTGGCGCAAAGACTGCTTCACCGCCGCCCGCCAGTAGCACTGGTATCGCCTATATGTGACCCGACCCTATCCGGAGAAAAAAATGACCCTTACGCAACTGCAACAACTGGCCTGTGATGCAGGGCTCAAGGAATCTCTGTCGCTCGCACCCAAAACGATACTGATCAGAAAAATCCAGACACTACGTGGTAGTGAACCATGCTTCGCCACTGACAAAAGCCACGATTGCGCAGAGCTTTGCCAATGGCGTCGTGATTGCCGCAAACCCAAAGCAGCATGGCAACGCTAGGCTGGCATCTGATTGAGAAAATGCATGGAATGCTCGCGGAGGCTGGCATGTTTCCTCATGACGAAAATCAGGCAGCACCCCAAACTTCGTGTGACGCGAATGACGCCCAGTGCCTGTTGGGGGCGCTTCAATTGCATCAGACCGAGCTGGAAAAATGCAAGCTGAATGCCGAAACAATGCAGCAGGAACTGGCTGAACTACGCGCTCGCCATACCGAACTTTATGACCTTGCACCAGTCGGTTACCTCACCCTGGACGACAAGGGGCGCACCCTGGAGATCAACCAGACTGGAGCCAGCATGCTGGGCCGGGAGCGCAAGAGCCTGCCCGGCAAGCACTTCATCGCCTGGCTGGCGGAAGACGAACGCCCCCTGTTCCTGAGCCATCTGCGCCAGGTCTTCCTGTCCCGCGACAAACAGGTCATCGACCTCAGAATCAAGACGCCCACCGGCATTTTGCGCGACATGCATCTGGAAAGCCGCATCATGGACAAGCCGCATCAGCCGCTTTATTGCCATTCCGTGCTGACCGACTGGAGCGACCACAGGAAGGCTGAAGAAGCCACCTGCCTGACTGCGCGCGTGATCGAGAGTGCCGCCGAAGGCATCATGATTACCGATGCGCACCTCATTATCCGCTCGGTCAATCCGGCATTCGAAAAATCCACCGGCTACTGCGCCCGTGAGGCCATTGGTCGCACCCCTGCCTTGCTGCGGTCCGGTCGCCATGATGAAAATTTCTATCGGGAAATGTGGGCGACGATTGACACATACGGAAAGTGGCAGGGCGAGGTTTGGAACCGGCACAAGAGCGGCGAAATCTATCCCGAGTGGCTGAGCATCAGCTCGGTCAGGGACAGCCGGAAAAGAGTGACGCACTATGTGGGCATTTTTTCCGATGCGCATACCCAGGAAAACATTCTGGAGCGCCTGCACTATCTGGCCTATTACGACGGCCTGACCGGGCTTCCCAACCGCCGCCTGTTTCTCGACCGACTGGGCATCTCGCTTGCCCAGGCCCGACGCGACGGACATATGCTGGCGCTGATGTTCATCGACCTCGATCACTTCAAGCAGATCAACGACAGCCTCGGTCACAAGGTCGGCGACAGCCTGCTGATGGCCGTGACGGAGCGAATGAAAGCCTGCCTGCGCGACGGCGACACGCTGGCAAGGCTGGGTGGCGATGAATTTACCTTAATTCTGCCCGCCATCTCCGGTTCTGATGCAGCGACACATGTCGCCCGAAAATTCATGGAGACTTATACCAGACCCGTGGCGGTCGAAGGGCATGAACTTCTTATTACCGGCAGTATCGGCATCAGCATTTTTCCCGATGATGGCGAGGATGCGGACAGCCTGCTCAATCATGCCGACATCGCCATGTACCAGATCAAGGGCTCGGGTAGAAACGGCTATGTGCGTTACCGTACAGAAATGGGAAACGGCACTTCGAATCACGTGCCTGACCGGAATGACAGCGAATCGTGAACTCAGGATGTGATCGCGGAACCCAGCGGCCACAGTACGCGGACATTCGTGCCCTGCCCCGGCGCCGAGGTCAGCTCATAGCGCCCGCCGGAGAGCTTGGCCCGCTCTCTCATGCTGAGGAGCCCCAGTCCCTTGTTGAGCGGGCAATAATTGGCCGTCTCCGCCAGATCGAAGCCATTTCCGTCATCCTCGATTGAGAGATGCAGTGCGTTGCCGGTTTTTTTCAGGCTTACCTTGAGGCAACTGGCATTGGCATGCTTGACGACATTGTTGGTCGCCTCCTGAATAATGCGGAAGATGGTGATCTTGAGCGGAATCGGCACATGCCCTTCCTCGATGCTGAAATCCCTTTCCACTTTCATGTCTTGACACGCGGCGCCAAATTCACGGAAAAACCACGACAGGGTGGCCAGAATGCCGAGATCGTCCAGTGTCGAAGGACGCAGATCCATGGCAACGCGGCGCACTTCGTTGCATGCATCCTTGGCCTTGAGTTTGAGGCGCTGCAGTGACTCGGCAGCAGCACCGGCATCATTTTCAGCCAGCAATTGCAGCGATTCCTCCACACCCAGCTTGATCATGGTCAGCGACTGACCAAGCACGTCATGCAGATCGATAGCGATCCGGCGCCGCTCGCTTTCCTGAATCTCCAGCAACTGGGCCGACAGTCGCTGCAATTCGTCCTGCGAGGCACACCATGCCGCAGTGCTCACTCCGCACTCAGTTGCGCATGTTTCGAATTTATCTTCCCCAGGCTTGATGATGGCAAGACTTTGTCTGTTTGTTATTTTTTTGCTTTTCACTATCGCATCCACTGCACACCCCCTCACTTCTGACTCATGGAAGAGACCCCTGTCATTAAGTGCAATAACTGCTTTTACTTCAGGGACATCTGTCACTTACCATGGCAACTACGGTATATCTTGTAGTCAATCTAGACCAATTCCAATAGGTATAAACACCTAGGGAGGTTGGATTCAGGTCAGGAAAATGGGTCGTGCAGACTCTCAGGCATCCCTGACGGACAGGCGAAGCTGGACTATTTCAGCAACCGTGTGGACATCGAGTTTGCGCATGATGTTGGCGCGGTGAATATCCACGGTCTTCGGGCTGATACCGAGGCTTTTGGCAATAATCTTGCTGGGATTTCCGGCCACGACCAGATCGACCACCTCCATCTCGCGGTCGGTCAGTGCCATGAACAGCGACCGGCGCTGTTCGTTTTCACTATTCTGGCGGCGGTTTTTCTGGTCCAGCTCAAGCGCAGCATGAATCCGCTCGAGCAACTCCCGGGAATTGAAAGGCTTCTGGATAAAGTCGAAGGCGCCGTGCTTCAGCGCACGCACGGCCATGGGCACATCGCCATGACCGGAAATCATGATGACCGGCAGCAGAATGCCGCTGGCCTTGAGCGTTTCCAGCAGTTCCATGCCGCTCATGCCCGGCATTCTGACATCCAGCAACAGGCACCCTCCCTGCCTGGGGGTGCAGGATTGCATGAAGTCCAATGCACAGGAAAAAGTGCTGGTTTTCAGATGCTCCGATTCCAGCAGCAAACGAATCGAATCGCGCATGGACTCATCGTCGTCCACCACGAATACCATTGCCTGCTCTGCATTTTCACTCATGTCGCACCTCGACCGGTAAGGTGAAGCAGAACTCCGCGCCAAACTCTCTCTTGGCTGTCACCCATATCTGGCCGCCGTGATTTTCGACTATGCTGCGGCAGATCACCAACCCCAGGCCCAGCCCGTCTTTTTTCGTGGTGTGAAAGGGATTGAACAGGTTTTCCATCTCACTCGGAAGAATTCCCTTGCCGCTGTCGCTCACTGCAATCAGCACCTTGCCGGATTCCGTCAGAGCCGAGGAAACGCGCAATTCGCGCTGCGGCCAGGAATGCATGGCTTCAATGGCATTTTTGTACAGATTGAGCAGTACCTGTTCGATTTCAACCCGGCATGCCATCACCGGAGGCAAAGGTGAAAGTGTCATGTATATGGAAATGCCAAGGCGCTTGATCTCATCTTCCAGCAGGCTCATCACTTCCCTGGCCAACAGATTGACATCGATCAGCGCACGCTCGTGGCCCTGCTTCCTCACCATGTCCTTCAGATGGTTGATGATCTTGCCGGCCCGCTCGGCCTGAATCGAGGCGAGCTGCAATGTGCTCCGCAATTTTTCGCGATCCCAGGTCTCTTCCTCCATGCGGCGCAAACAGACTTCGAGATAATTGTTGCATGCCGTCAACGGCTGACTCAGCTCATGCGCCATGCCGGATGCCATTTCCCCTGCAATATTCAGGCGCCCGGCATGTTCCATCTTGGCGCGCATCTCTTCCAGTTGCTTGCGCTCGCTAAGATCACGAATAATGACTTGAATGTACCTGATATTCTGGACTTCGATCACACGGGCACTGACCTCGACAGGAAAGCGCCTGCCATCCTTGCCCATGTGAATATCCTCAAAACGCAGCTCGACTGACTCCAGTATCTTTTTCACCTGCCCGCCATGAGCAGCATGATCGCCAGCTGCAGAGCAAATATCGGGTATCCGCATCCGCAGCAACTCCTCCCGGGTATAACCGTAGGTCTCCACCGCCCGTACATTGGCATCAACAATCCGGCCCGTCTCGTCGGACACCAGGATAATATCGTTTGCATATCTGGTCAGGAATTCAAAATGCCTGATCCGCATCTCGCGCTCCAGCGCCGCGTCATGTTCCGCCTTGAGCAGTTTTTGCCGAACCTGGACCCCCCGCAGCCAGACAAAGAAAAAGAGGCCGCCAAATGCGGCAGAAGCAAGCCCCAGGCTTGCCGCCCACCTCTTGAGCTGACTGATGGGGGCAAAAATCTCATCCCTGTCCACTTTTGCAATCATGAACCAGGCAGAATCGGGAACCTGGCGCATCGCCGCAACCACGGGAACGCCCCGGTAATCGATGCCATTCATCGTACTGCGCGCGCCATGAATGGCCATTGCGGCAGGCAGATCAGGGGTGCTGAGCGGGATACGCAGGGATAATGCAGTCCCTTTCTGGTGACGCAATTCGTTGATGAACACCACCTCGTCACCTTCCTGCCTGATCAGCAACGTTTCGGCGCTGTGGCTCTCGCCGGGCCACGATTGAATCAGCGGATAAAGAAAATCATAAGGGTCAATTTGCAACACAATGGCCCCCACGACCTGAGAATTTTTGTCATGGGCATCGACCAGCGGGGCCGCCAGGGAAAGACTGGCCATCTGACTGCCAATACCATTTTTATCGATATCCGAAAAAATCGGCTGGCGGCCATTCATCGCCTCCAGCGCCAGCTTCACTTCCGCCTCATCCAGCGTATTGGAATTGCCGGTCGTAATTCTGAGCATACCCTGTCGATCAAGGAGCGAGGCCGTTGCATAACCGTGAATAGGCTGCAGCCCGGTGAGCAGGCGCAATATTTTCTGTTCCTGTTCATCCGAAGGTTTGCCCTTTTCAAGCCACAGCTTGAACTCAGCCGCCAGCAGTGAACCACTTGAAAAAGTCTTTGCCCGCTGTCGGTGCCGCTCCCGCCAGGTGACAATCTGCTCGACCTTCATGTCGGCAATTGCGCCAAGATCGCGGAGTTTTTCGACCTGGATCAGGTTTTCGATTTTGCGAAACCCCTGATAGCCGATCAGGGCAATGGCACAGGCGAACAGAATATATGCCAGCAACGGTATGTAGGCCGTCAGGTTTCTCCATGTCGCGGGTGCAAGTACGTTCATCTGCAGGCCTTCTGGCAACAATGCAGCCTGATACTACATGGTTTTCAGTCCATGAATAAATAGCAGCATTGATACATAGGGGGGAATCTGCCCATGGGATAAACCCATGGAAGGCATAGCATTGCCAGAATGACGAACGTGTGGCAAAGGAGATCAATCATGGAAAAAGAAACCTTTGATGGAGATGGTTTTCTGTCTGACCCTGGCAAATGGAACGAAGACCTGGCGCGGCAAATCGCTGTGGAAGACGGCCTGGGTGAACTCAAGGATGAGCATTGGGCGGTCATCCGCTTCCTGCGCGAGAATTACCTTGAAGGCGGCCTGCCGGCAGTCAGCCATGTCTGTCATGTCAATCATTTCGAGCACCAGTGCCTTCCCGGCCTGTTCCAGAGCGTGAAGTCGGCATGGCGCGTTGCTGGACTGCCAAACCCCGGCGAGGAAGCCAGGGCGTATATGTAAACGAGGCAGCCGCTGGCACACTCGCCAGCGGCTGCCTCTTAAAACCGGATTCAGTAACGCTCGAAGTTGCGCTGGAATTCAATCTTGTAAGGTTTGGCCATACCCGCTTCGGCAACATTGAGAGTAAATCTCATGAAACCCGGCGACGTGAAACCAAAATCCCCGATGTAATAAATGGCCTCACCTTCGCTGATGTTCCTCATCTTGATCGGCCGCTGCTGCTGGATCATGTTTACCGTGTGCGCCGTAACCTCCGCGCTGACCGGCCGGGGAATATTCCCTTCGTCCATCCTGGTCACCACGACCGTGAGCAGCAAACGATTCTTGCTGCGTGCAATGCCATAAGCCCTGGCCACCTTCGGTGAAAGTGTATCCGTGGTCACTACGTTATAGTTGATATCCACATCGCCAAACTTTTCAATCTCGGCATGCACGGGGAGAGAGATCGATATCAGGCAGAAAAGAAACATGCTGGTTAACGTTTTCATTTTGCACCTCCTTAAAGCCTCATGGGCTTTCCAGATTTATCCTCAGTACATAAATTATGGCCATGCCATGATTTGTACTCAATAAGGACAATTGCTGATCTTTTGTATCTTAGTACCTGATTATTTGGTCTCCTGCACTATTTACTCCTGCCGGATAAAGGCCTGACAAGGCCAAAATACATAGTTCCCAGCAATGCGTTTCAGCACCGGCTTGCCTACACTTTCCTTTCATAACATTCACGTTTTGAAAGGAGCAGGCCATGCGTTATCACACCCTGTCAGGCAACATGATAGTGGCGCTTTACGTGGCGATTTTTTCCACCGGGGCTGCGGCAGCCACCCCATACGCAAAAATCCATTTTCCGGCTGATGGCGCCAAATTGGACGCCATGACCCAGAACCGGATGGATTACGAGGTTTCCCCAGGCCCGAACGGCGATCACATTCATCTCTACGTGGATAGCAAGGAAGCAGCCATCGTGCGCAAACTTTCCGGCAGCCACCCGCTTGAATCCCTGACGCCAGGAACACATTCGCTGTGCATCAAGGTAGTGAACAAGGCGCATGTGCCGATCGGCGTGGAGCACTGCATCAAGGTGAGTGTGGAGTAAGCAGGATGGATATGCAGAATTTGGCCTATGCCATGACCTAGGTCGTGCATAACTTCGGCGCCGCGGCCGTGACGGGAGGCGCAGTTGCCGCCCTGTGGCTGGCGCCGCGCCCGGAGCCGGAGCGCGCGCTCGCCTGGCTGGTGCTGTCTGGGTGGACAGCCCAGATGGTGAGCGGCGCCGCTTTCGGGGCGATCAGTTTCTACTATTACAGACAACTCCCGGATCTCAGCGCTGTCGCGCTTCTTGCACTGGAGATCAAGCTGGCGTGTGCTGTTTCCGGTTTTGCGCTGGCCGTCTTCTACCTGTTTCATGCCACTGGACGGACCGAATCATGGCACCGCAATGCCTGGCTGATGCTGACCATCCTTGCCGCCATGGCTTTGACGTCTGCCGCCTTTTTGCGCTGGTTTTCCTAAGGAACCCTACCATGAAAATTCAGGTTGTTTTTTACAGCATGTACGGACACATTCATCTCATGGCAGAAGCCATTGCAGAAGGCGCAAGCCGGGTAGATGGCGCCGAGGTCAGCCTGTGGCGCGTGCCGGAACTGGTACCCGAGGAGAAGCTCAATGGCAATGGCGCCAAGGCGGCGCGCGATGTTTTTTCAAAGGTGCCGCTCATAGCACCGCACCAACTGGCGGAAGCGGATGCCATCATCTTCGGCACGCCAACCCGCTTCGGCAACATGGCTGCCCAGATGCGCAACTTCCTCGACCAGACCGGCAAGCTGTGGCTGGACGGCAGCCTGATCGGCAAAGTGGGCAGCGTTTTCACCTGCACGGCAACCCAGCATGGCGGACAGGAGAGCACCATCCTCAGCTTTCATACCACGCTGTTGCACCACGGCATGATCATTGTCGGGCTGCCCTATAGCGAGCAGCGGCAAATGACCATGAACGAGATCAGCGGCGGATCACCCTATGGCGCCAGCACCATTGCCGGCCCCGACGGCAGCCGCAAGCCAAGCGGAAACGAACTGGCCATGGCGCGTTTCCAGGGGCACCACGTGGCGCAGATTGCAGCAGCGCTGACCCAGGGGCAGGGGATCAAGGCCAGCGAGATTGGCGGGTAGGGCAAATGAAGGCAGCACTTCTTCCAACATCCTAACCCCTCCCATCCTCCCAACTCCTCCCAGCCTCCCCTTATCAGGGGAGGGGCAGATCGGGGATGAGTCACGCTCCCCCCTTTCTCGCCAGTGCGAGCAGCTTTGCTGCCGCTCTCGGCGGGGGCACAAGGGGGATGGGGGTTGCGCTACCGTCTCAAACCACGACACTGTCAGCGGATCGCCCCACGCAGACTTTCCGGCGTCATTTGCGCGCCTTTGCGGATCAGCTCTCGCGCCATATCGAGCTTGCCCCACAGGTTGCACATCATGACCCCTCTGACGCGCCCATCGCGCAGGTAGTAGATGACTCCGGTCTGGTTTTCCTTCTGCCAGTCGGCAAAAACTTCGAGGCTGGTATCCACTTCGCCCGTGGCCTCGTAGCCCAGCTCGAACAGGTCGGAGAAAAAATACGGCTGATAGGTATAGGCTTCGTGTGCGCCCGCCATGTTGCCGCCGGCCCAGCGTCCCTGGACCAGGGCATTGTCCCAGTGCTCGATACGCATGCTTTTCCCCAGCGCCCGATAGGGGGAAAAGGCGTTATCGCCGGCCGCATAGATATCAGGATGCGAAGATTCCAGGAATTCATTGACCACAATTCCGTTACCTACTTCCAGACCGGCATCCCGGGCGAGTTCGATGCACGGCTCCACGCCGATGCCGATAATCACCAGATCCGACTCCAGGCTCTTGCCGCTGACGGTTTCCGTGCGGAACGTGCTGCCTTTCTTGCTGATCGATGCAGCCGTATCCGAAGGAATCACCCGGATGCCGCGATCCTGGAAATGGCGCTGCACCTCCAGCCCCAGAGCTTCCGGGAACACCCGGCGGCAGAGCGTGGCGGAAGGGAATATCATGGTGACTTCGAGATTGATATTCAATGCGGCCGCGAGCTCCGACCCGATAAATCCGCCGCCGATGATCAATGCCGATTTGTTGACCTGCGTATCGCCCTGCATGCCCAGGTAATCGTCCAGCGTACGGAAATAATTGATGCCATCGATTTCGGCACCGGGAATGGCGATGCGCCGCGGCCGGGTGCCGGTCGCCAGCAGCAGCTTGCCGAAACGGTAAACACTGCCATTCCCGAAAGTCACGGATTTCTCGCCAGAATCGAGAGTTGATACTCTTGCCCCCAGTGCCAGGGTGACGCCATGCTCTTCGTAATAGCGCTGCGGGTGAATGAAAATATCTTCCACCTTGCTCTTCCCGAACCACAGCGCCTTGGAAAGCGGCGGACGATTATAGGGCGGGTGCATTTCCTCACCGATCAGCAGGATGCTTCCCCGGCTGTCGTGCTCCCTGATTCCCTGAATCGCCGAAGCGCCCGCCAGCCCGCCACCCACAATGACATAATCGAATTTGTTCATATTTCACCTGTCGCGGTTTCGTTCAGTTGTCCTCGCAGAAAAAAGAGTCGCTTGATCCACTTCTTCACGCCTGGCGTCAACGACTCCTTGCGGTAGGCCTGTGCAACTCTCCGGTTGATCTGGGCCATGGTGGGATAAACATGAAGCATGCCGGAAAGGCTGGAAAGCCGGACCTTTTCGGCCATTGCCAGTGCATATTCGTGTATCAGTTCACCTGCATGGGGGCCAACAATGGCGGCACCCAGCAAGTGTCCTCCGGGAGTGACCAGAATTTTGACAAAACCGTCCGTTTCGTCGTCGGTCTGTGCCCGGTCAATATCCGTAAACGGAAAGGTGTACACCCGGTGAGCGATATCCGACTGCCGGGCTTCGCGCTCGGACAGGCCTACACGTGCCAGCTCCGGATCAGTAAATGTGCACCAGGGAATGACCCGTTCCTCAACCTTGGCGGGAAGATGGAACAGGATGTTCTTCAGCACCACCCCGGCATGGTGTTCTGCAACATGAGAGAACTGGTGCCCTCCGGCGGCATCTCCACAGACATAAATATGCCGGTTGCTGGTGCGTAAACTCGGGCCAACCATTATCCTTCCGCGCAACATCGCCACCCCGGCCTGTTCCAGACCGATATCATCGACATTGGGCTGGCGGCCGGTCGCCAATAGCAAATGGCTGGCTTCCAGCACCTGTTCCGAGCCGCCCGGCGCAGCCACTAAAAGCCGTATCGTGCCGTCCTGCCTGTCCACCCGCAGACTCGAATATCCCTGATACAGGTTGACACCTTCTGCCCTGATCCGGTCGGCGACCACGCTGACCAGATCGCTGTCTTCATTGGGCAAAATCTGGGGGCTGCGATTGACCAGTGATACGCGGCTACCAAGGCGAGAGAAAGCCTGTGCCATTTCCACCCCGATCGGGCCGCCACCCAGGACAATCAGGCTCGGCACCTGTTTGCGCAGGGAAAACACACTCTCGTTGGTCAGGTAAGGCACCTGTTTCAGCCCCGGAATATCCGGAACGGCAGCACGCGACCCTGTCGCCAGCACGAAATCCCGCGCCGTGATTTCCCTGCCGTTGACCACCAGTGTGGCGGGGTCGACAAACCTGCCATGACCGGACACCACTTCCACCCCGAGGGCGCGAAAACGCTCGGGGCTGTCATGGACCTCAATCGCGCGTATCACGCGCTGGACCCGCTCCATGACAGCAGCCAGGTCAACTTCCGGCGTGCAGGGCGAGATTCCGAAGCGCTCAGCCCGGCGCATGGTTTGTGCCACCTTGGCGCAATGCAGCAGCGCCTTGCTGGGAACGCAGCCATAGCGCAGGCAATCGCCGCCTAGCCCGTCTTTTTCGACCAGGACAACTTTCGCGCCCATGCTTGCCCCGTCGGCAGCAACGGCCAGCCCGGCAGCACCGCCGCCGACGACGCAAATATCAAATTCAGCTCGAGGCATGATGGGGAAGTTTCCATGTTAACGGGCAATGGAGCACGGCTTGATGTTGGCTTATTTGCGTGCGGAATAACATACGCTTTGGGGCTGAATTTCGGGGGGGGAAAACTAGGTAGAAATAGTCATGGAAATTCCATGCATGATCCATATCCCGGGGTAACAAGTCTGTATCCCTTGCCTGGATTGATCCTTGGCTTTTATGTACGAGATGTAATAAAAACATGAGGAAAAACATGCTTCAATAATTCTCAATCACCATCGACTTGCCCAATTCCCCGCTTTCATTTTCACCCCATGCGTACAAGCCTCGAAAGCCAGTGCGCAAGACAGATTTCCCCCGGATATTGCAAAAAAGGAGATTCGATCATGAATCACAACATGCACTTCCCCAGTTTTTCCCATACCCTGCAACACATCTTCAGCCACGCCGCCGTCACGCTTCTTGCGGTGGGCATCGCATTTTCCCTGCCGTCGGCAGCGAGTTTCATTCTGTATTCATGGTGGCCCAAGGTGGCTGGTGATTCGCACTTGCTGCTGATTTCCGAAATCAGTTTTGCCGCCGTTCTCGTGCTGCTGCTTAATCTGGTTCTGGTCGCCAAGGAGGGGCGGCGCAGCCTGCGCATGAACCGCATCGCTTCGCTGGTGCATGTGCGCGAAGGAAACAACTGGTTTTCGCGCTGGAGTGGTCGCGACCTGCTCAACAGGATCAGCGGCACGCGGGACGTGTCGGTGATGTCCACCACCGGCTACGATACCTTCGTTTCAAAAGGCCGCGATCTGCATCGCTTCATCGACGACAGCTACGAGCTGAGAGTGATGCTGATGAACCCCTATGGCGCCGGAGCCAAACGTCGGGCACAGTCTCTGGGAAAGCAGGAATCCATCTCAAGTTACCGTCAGGAAACGGAAGCAACGATCGAGCGCCTGGCCGAACTGGCCGCTGCCGGGAAAAAGGTCACGCTCAAATTTTACGAGCAGCAGCCTTTCTGGAATCTGATCGTCACGGGGGAATATGTCTGGGTGCAGTATTGTCACGATGGACACGAACTGAAAAACCAGCCGGAATACGTCTTCGCCCTGCGCAAGGATAAACCCGCACAAGGTCTCTTCTCGGCCTTCTACATGCACTTCCTCAACCAGTGGAACGATCCGCGCCACCCCGAATATGACTGGCAAAGCAAGGAACTGATCTACCGCAACGACAAGGGAAGCGAAGTGGGGTGCATCCCCTACCCGCCAAGGGAGGAACGGCGGGCAGAACCCAGACTGGTGATGGTGGGGTAGCCGCAGGCTTTGCTACAAGCCCACCTTTTTAGCCGCAACACCGCGCTGGCTGACACATTCCAATACCACGCTCGAAGTGACGACATCGGGGTCATAAGCCACCTCCATCATATTGGGGTGGCTTGAACTGAAACATGCAGCCATCACGCCGTCCATTTCGCGTATTTCAATTTCAAGCTCAACACGCTCATTCTCGGGAAGTTCTGGTTTTGTGTGAATCGTAAAATCAACGATGCTCATGATTTTTCTCCTTGTATCAGGGAGCCGCTGATTTATTCGTTTTCCTGTCATTGCGAACGTAGGCGAAGCAATCTCGTTTTCGAAACTCAACAAGTGACAGATTGCTTCGTCGCTTTGCTCCTCGCAATGACAGACCAATCAGCGCCCTCCGTATTTGATTAGGCATCGCCCAATTCAGGATGTTCCCGAAGCGGCCTGATCAGCCTTGCTCCGGGCGCACCATTGCAGCCGCTTGCACCCAGTCGTCGAATTCCGCCTCCGTCACATGGCCCGAGGCCAGCGCCGCCTGCCTCAGTGTGCTGCCGTCCCGGTACGCCTGCATCGCGATACCGGCGGCCCGGTCATAGCCTATGTGCGGGGTCAGGGCGGTCACCAGCATCAGGGACTGCTGCACCAGAGCTTCGATCCTGTCCCGATTGGCTTCGATGCCGCGCGCGCAGTATTGCTCGAAACTGTTCATGCCATCGGCGAGCAACCGCAGGCTTTGCAGAAAGTTGTGCGCAATGAGGGGCTTGTAAGCATTCAGCTCGAAGCTGCCGGAAGCGCCGCCAATGTTGATTGCGACATCGTTGCCGAAGACCTGGCAGCACAGCATGGCCAGCGCCTCGCACTGGGTCGGGTTGACCTTGCCCGGCATGATCGAGCTGCCCGGCTCGTTCTCCGGAATGGAAATCTCACCCAGCCCAGCCCGGGGCCCGGATGCCATCCAGCGGATATCATTGGCGATTTTCATGAGCACAGCGGCGAGGGTTTTGAAGGCGCCATGCGCAGCCACCAGTCCGTCATGAGCCGCCAGCGCCGCAAACTTGTTGCCGGCGCTGCTGAAAGGCAGGCCGCTGCTGCGCACCAGTTGCGCCGCAACCAGCGGGCCGAACTCAGCCGGGGTGTTGAGTCCAGTTCCCACCGCCGTGCCGCCGACCGCGAGTTCGAGCAACGTGGGCTGCGCGGCGATGATCAGGGACTCGACGTATTCCAGTTGCGCCGCATACGCAGAAAACTCCTGCCCCAGGGTCAGGGGGACTGCATCCTGGAGATGGGTACGGCCAATCTTGACAATATCGGCGAACGCAGCAGAGCGGTTTTCAAGCGTTGCGCGCAGACGGCGCAGTGCCGGCAACAGTTGCCGCTCAATGCCCAGACTCGCGGCCACGTGCATGGCGCTGGGAAAGATGTCGTTGGACGACTGTCCGAGATTGACATCATCATTGGGATGCACCAGCCGGTTTTCTCCCCGCGTGCCGCCAAGCAGTTCCGAGGCGCGGTTGGCCAGCACCTCGTTGAGATTCATGTTGGTCTGGGTACCCGAACCCGACTGCCACACTGATAGCGGAAACTCCAGCGGACTGCGTCCTGCCAGCACTTCGTCGGCAGCCTGCATGATGGCGGCCGCTTTTTTCGACTCCAGCCGGCCCAAGTCGCGGTTGACGCTGGCGCATGCGCGCTTCAGCCCGGCAAGCGCCAGAACCAGTTCCGGCGCCATGCGTTCGGACGAGATTGCGAAGTGCTCGACCGCACGCTGCGTCTGCGCGCCCCACAGCCGCTCAACAGGAACCGCAATGGCGCCCAGTGAATCACGCTCTGTTCTGCGGGCAGTCACGGGGCACGCTCATATTTCAAACAGACTGTCGATTTTCGTGGCGCAAATGAAATCGTTCTCGGACAATCCGTCGATTGCATGCGTGGAATAACGCACGCGGCATCGGTTGTAGCCGATTTCAATATCCGGGTGGTGGTCTTCCCGATGGGATATCCAGGCCGTGGCATTCACGAACGCCATGGTTTCGTAATAGTTCTGAAAAACGTAGGTCCTGGCAATTTCCTTGCCTGACTGTTCCCACCCCCTCAATGTCTTCAGCATCTGTTCAATTTTTTCCTGCTTCAGCGGCAAAACGCCTCCCTCGCAGGGTTTGCAGGTTTTTTTGCTCAATTCGGTATTCATGACAATCTCCTCTGTAATTTAGAGCCTGTTTCCACAGGTTCGACAATAATACCCGAGTATCGTTGTCGGATTAAGCGCCTATTTCAGCAACTCGAGGCGAAAGCGCCGACTTCCGGGCACGAAAAAACATGCAGGATCAATATTCTTCATGAACTATAGTAGAGGATGGGCTATCCAATCTGAACCAGGTTCGGAATTATGTCCATGCCACGCGATCTCCCCATCGGCAACGGCACTTTGCTTGCTGCCTTTGATTTCGACTACCAGATACGCGACTTTTACTATCCGCGCGTAGGCAAGGAAAATCATGCGCTCGGTTATCCATGGCGTTTCGGCGTGTGGCTGGAAAACGAATTTTCCTGGCTCGGTCGAGAGACCTGGAACCTGCAATGCAGCTACCTTCCAGGTGCGCTGGTCACGGCGGTTACGGCGTCCCATTCGCGCCTGCCGTTGCGCCTGCATTTCAATGACGCCATCGACTATGAAGAAAACATCCTGATCCGCCAGGTACGGCTGGAAAACCTGTCAGACCGTCCGCTGGAGCCGCGCCTGTTTTTCCATGCCGATATCAATGCGCTGGAAAACGAGATCGGCGACACGGTTTTTTTCGATCCGAAAAACGCCTGCCTGATCCACTACAAGGGTCCGCGCTACTTCCTCATGAGTTGCGCCACCGAAACGACGCTCGGCGTCACGCATTTCGCCACCGGCACCAAGCGCCACCGCGGTATGGAAGGCACCTGGCGCGATGCTGAAGACGGCCTCCTGGGCGGCAACCCGATTGCCCAGGGCGCAGTGGATTCGGTCATCGGCATGCATCTCAGGCTTGCACCCGGCGGGGAATCTGTTTGCCATTACTGGGTGGCTGCAGGAGAGAACTACCACGAGGTCGAGGCGCTGCATCGCCTGGTCACCCGAATGGGAGCGGAACGTCTGCTTGATCGCAACACCGATTACTGGCGCCACTGGGTCGCTGCAGGGGAGCGCGATTTTGGCGGACTGCCTCCGTTGCTGGGGGAATGTTACCGCCGCAGTCTGCTCATTCTCCGCACCCAGATCGATCGTGGCGGCGCAGTAATTGCCGCCAACGACACCGACATCCGCCAGTTCAATCAGGACACCTACAGCTATATGTGGCCACGTGACGGGGCGGTGGTTTCCCAGGCACTGGACCGGGCCGGTTACGGCAGCCTGAGCTGGCGGTTTCTGGACTTCTGCACCCACAAGGCGGTGAACTACAACTATTCAGCCAGCATTCTGGCCGAGACCGGTTTCCTCATGCACAAGTACAACCCGGACGGCTCGGTGGGCAGTTCCTGGCAACCCTGGCTGGAAAACGGGGAAATGGTGCTGCCGATCCAGGAAGATGAAACTGCCCTGGTTGTCTGGGCAATCTGGAACCATTACCTCATTCATCGCGACATCGAGGCGATCCGCCCGTTCTACAGCCCATTCGTGGAAAAGGCGGCCGACTTCATGCTGGATTTCCGCAGCCACAGAACCGGCCTGCCCCTGCCCTCATTCGACTTGTGGGAAGAGCGCAGAGGTATTTTCACCTACACCACGGCGACCGTAATAGCCGGCTTGAAAGCGGCTGCCAGCCTGGCCGCCCTGTTTCATGAAGAAGAACGTGCCAGCATCTATCTGAATGGCGCAGAGGAAGTCAGCAACGCGCTCGACAGGCATCTGTACTCCCCCGACGAAGGCCGGTTTATCCGCGGCATCGTCTTCGAGGGCGGGATGGAGAGAATCGATGCGACAGTCGATTCCAGCCTGCTGGGGCTGGTGATATTCGGGGCTTGCGAGCCGCTGGACGAGAGGATGGTCAGCACCGTCCGGGCAGTCGAGGAGCGCCTGTGGCTGAAAACAGGCAGCGGCGGCCTGGCCCGTTATGAGGGCGACGACTACCAGCGCATGGTACTGCGCCATGATGTGCCGGGGAATCCATGGGTGGTCTGCACGCTGTGGCTGGCACAGTACCGCATCGCGGCAGCACTCAGCCGGAACGAACTGGAGCGCGCCCTGCCGCTTCTCATGTGGGCCGCAGGGAGGGCACTCCCATCCGGGGTACTGCCCGAACAGGTGCATCCGGAAAGCGGTGAGTTTCTTTCGGTCTCGCCCCTGACCTGGAGCCACGGAACGCTGGTGGCAACCGTGCTGGATTACATCGCGAAAGAACAATTGCTTGCCAGCCCGGATACTGCCGCGGCGGCAACTGACAGGAGGTGAAGTCATGGCGCATCCGGATTATGGAGAGATAATCCCGCCCGAATTCGACGAAGCGGTACGTGAACTGCGGCTGGCCTTTCTGAAGTTCGGCGAGCGCGACGTAGCGTTGCTGAACGACCTGGCAGGCCTGTTCCGCGAGCGCGCGGTGGAAATTTCCGAACGCTTTTACGAGCACATGCTCGCCTTTGAGGATACCCGCAAGGTATTCAGGGACGAAGCCATGATCCAGCGCCTCAAGGAGGCTCAGGCAGCCTATCTGATGAAAGCGGTGGAAGGGCCTTATGATCTGGACTATTTCCAGCGCCGTTGGCGTATCGGCTACATCCACAATGCGATCATGGTGGAGCCACACTGGTTTATCGGCGCATTTCAGCTTTACCATCGCATCCTCTACCCCATCATCCTGGAACACTACCGGGACGACGCTCAGGCGGTGGTGGATCACATCCTGGCCCTGGACAAGATCATGAACCTGGATCTGCAACTCGGCATCCAGAGTTATTACGTCCATTACGAGGGCACCATGGACAAGCTGCGCGAGCTGAATCTGCGCATCGAGGCCACGAGTACGGCCAAGAGCCAGTTCCTGGCCAACATGTCGCACGAGTTCCGCACCCCTCTCAACGCCATCATCGGTTTCACCGAGGTACTTCAGGACCGGATACCGGGCGAACTGAATGCCGAGCAGGAAGAATACCTGGGCGACATACACGACGCCGGACAACTGCTGCTGAGGCTCATCAACGACGTTCTGGACATCTCCAAGGTGGAAGCCGGCAGGCTGGAGCTGTTCTATGAAACCTTCCCCATTGCCCAGACAGTGCGCGAGACCATCACCACGCTGCGTGGCGCGGCGGAGAAGAAGAAGCTTGTCATCCATGGAGAATTGCCGCCGGATCTCGGGCTGATAACCGCAGACCAGATTCGTTTCAAGCAGATTCTCTTCAATCTGCTGTCGAATGCGGTGAAATTCACCGACAGCGGCGCCATCACGCTCTCGGCCAAACTTGAAAACGGCCAGCTTCACCTGATGGTGGCCGATACCGGCATTGGCATCAAGGAAGAGGACATGAGCCGGATTTTTATCGAATTCAGCCAGGTAGATGCCTCCAATTCCCGGCGTTATCAGGGGACAGGGCTGGGGCTGGCGCTTTCCAGGCGGCTTACGGAGGCCCATGGCGGAAGCATCTGGGCTGAAAGCAGATTCGGCGAGGGCAGCGTTTTCCATGTGCTGCTGCCGCTCCAGCCGGACGAATCCCGGGACACCCGCGATCAGGTATCCCAATGAGAATCTCATCATGAAAAACGGATGGGCCGATATGGCCACAGGGCTGTGCCCGAACCCGCACAACACCATCCTGGTAGTGGAAGACAACCCACAGGCGGCCAAACTGCTGTCCCTCTATCTCGTTCAGGCCGGGTACGAAGTGCTGGTTGCCTGCAACGGCCAACAGGCACTACGATTTGCCGCCGAGTGCCATCCGCTGGCGATCACGCTGGATATTCTGCTGCCTGACCAGGATGGCTGGCAGGTGCTGTCCGAGCTGAAGGCATCTCCAGTCACGCGCGACATTCCGGTCGTCATAGTTTCGGTGCTGGACCGCCAGACCCTGGGATTCCATCTGGGTGCATCGGACTATCTGGTCAAACCGGTGGATCGCACCGAACTGCTGCATGCCCTGAAACGCTGCGTCCCCCGTGATGGTCTGAAAAGCGCCTGTCACAAGGTGATGGTCGTGCATACCAATCCGGAGGCGCTGCATCTGCTGGCCGTGATTCTGGCCCAGGAAAATTATGAAGTCATACAGGCGCTTGGCTCGGAGGAAGCCGCCAGTCTGGCGAAATGCGCGCAACCGGATCTGATCGTCACCAACCTGCTGGCGGGCGGAATGGACTTTCTCTCCCTTCTGCAAGGTCTCAGGGCGACGCCGGAAACCGCAAGAATCCCTGTTCTGGCATTACACCCATGGATACTTGGCGCCCAGGATGAGTTGATGAGGGAGGATGGGATCGAGTTTGTGCTGATACAGGAAAACGAATTGATCGAGGAGCGCCTGCTACCGGCGATCACCCTGATTTTCAAACGGGAAGAACAGGGTGAATGGGAAAGCTGAGTGATCATGGAAACCCAAACAAAAACCATTTTGCTGGTCGAGGACGACATGACCAATCGCAAGCTTGTGCGCGTTGTTCTCGCAGGAAAAAATACCGTATTCTGGAAGCCGAAAACGTGGAACAGGCCCTGACCCTGCTCAGCGAAGTCAAACCGGATCTGCTGATGTTCGACATCCGTCTCGGTGAAGGCAGCGGTCTGGATCTGATCCGCAGCGTGCGCGCCGATCCAGCTTTCGATTTGGTGCCTGCTCTGGCCATCACCGCCCAGGCCATGAAGGATGATGAAGGACGTTTCCTGGAGGCGGGTTTCGACAGTTACCTGAGCAAGCCCATCGATACCCGGCGCCTGCCCGGCATGGTCGATCATCTTATCCGGATGGGAAGGAGCCGCAGCCATGCCTGAACTCACTTATCCTGCCGGAGCAACGGTGCTGGTGGTGGACGATGCGCCACCCAACGTCAAGCTGTTGCGCCTGATCCTGAAGGATGCCGGCTACAACGTGCTGGAAGCTTCCAGCGGCCCGGAGGCGCTGGAAATACTGCACAGTGAGAAACCGGATGCCATGGTGCTGGATGTGCGCATGCCCGGCATGACGGGCTATGAAGTCTGCAGACAGATTCGGGAAGAGCCAGGCTTTGCATCACTGCCAGTCATCATGGTCACTGCCCTCTCGCTTCCCGGTGAACGCATCATGGGCATCGAGGCCGGCGCCACCGATTTCATCACCAAGCCCTTCAACAAAAAGGAACTGCTGGCGCGCCTGCGGGCCAGCCTTGTCACGGCCGAAAAAGACCGGAGCGTCATTCTTCCGCAACTGCCAGGCGCAGTGCTGATCACCGACCCGGCCTGGTCTATCCTCTGCCTGTCGCCCCAGGCCGCCATTCTGCTGGGCATCCAGGCAAGTGGTGCCAGCGGGCTGGATTTAACCGGCCTCATGGGGCAGGCAGAAAAAGATCGTATCCTTTCCGGGGACCACCCCGAGCTGTTTCAGATAATCAACACCGCCAGCGGCATCACCCTCGATGCCAGGCAAACGCCCGTTTCCGGTCCGGACGGGAATCCGCTGCTGCGCGTGGTTGCATTGAGTACCCCCTGAACAGGGGGGATTCCATCTCTACCCCAGTCCGGAGTACTACAGGAGACTGAATTTTGGGGTGAATTGCTAATTGAATATCCTGGCCAGAAATCTAGACTATGTGCACCCTGCAGCCAGAAAAGGATGCCGGGAAAGGCAGCGTGACGGATCCCCTTCCAGAAACTGCCGCAAGTGCCTTGCCTGTTCGCGGAGGCATTCCATTTGGCCCACCAAGGCCAGTCCAGAACCAACCAGGAATCAATCCCATGAAAAAAATCATGATTGAAATGCCGGTCATCACCGAGTGCATGGTCAACACCTGTTCCTACAACGTCGGCAGCAATTGCCACGCCCGTGCCATTACCGTCGGCGATGGCGTTCATCCCGGCTGCGACACTTTCCTCCAGGGTCCGCGCCACACCCGGAATGCGCAACAGAGTGCCGGCATCGGCGCCTGCAAGATCATGGGCTGCAAGCACAATGATGACCTGGAGTGCATGGCGGATAGCGTCAAGGTCGGAATGATCAAGAATGAGGCCAACTGCATGACCTTCTCGGCTCGCTGATCCGGCCCCGGTCTGCCTCCCGAAATGGAGAGCAGACCGGATTCACGCCTCCCCACTGACATGGGACCCATCAATCGGGCAGGGCGTGGCATTTGAATGCACATCTGCTTTTTCGGGAGTGGATTCAAGGAAATTAGCCAATCCCATCCCGGAACTTGTACCCGGTTGCGGAATCTCACCTATACCTGACAAATATAGTCAAGCATAAATCGATTTAACGGAAAAAAGTTTCCACCAAGTTTCAGTCGAGAGGAGAGCATCATGAAAAGCAAATCATTCCTGGCTTTAACTTCATTGCTTGTCGGATTGGCAACGTTTACGGCAGGTAACGTCTATGCCGCACCGGGAGAGTGGTGGGACGATTTCGATCCGACCTGTGTCCGCAATGCCCCGGAATTTGAAGGAAAAGCAGCCTATGGTGAACCCCTGGAGGGAAAAGCCGCTTACGGTGAAGCGCTGGAGGAAAGAGCCGCTCCTGCCAGGGCTCGCTCTCAGTTCTGCTCAACTGAGGGCGCGAATGCTTTCGAGCCAAACTACTAAGATCGATGCAAATAGCCGGCCTCCACCCCCTGCAACGGGGATGCAAGGCCGGGGCCAGTAACCAGAACGTCCGGGGCCCGGTAATATCTGAAGATTGAAGGCCATCGCCATGCTCAGTATCCGCAATCTCGGCAAATCGTTTCTTTGCCCCGAAAGCCGGGAGGTGCTGCACGATGTTTCGCTGGAGGTGGCGCGCGGCGAATACATCGCCATCATGGGCGAATCCGGCATCGGAAAATCTACCCTGCTCAACCTCATCGCCGGTCTGGAAATGCCGGACCATGGCTCGATCCGGCTCGACGGCTGCGAGCTTGTCGGGCTGGACGATAACCGCCTCACCCGGCTGCGGAGGCAGAAAATGGGCTTCGTATTCCAGGCCTTTCACCTCCTGCCCTACCTCACCGTATCCCAGAACATTGCCTTGCCGCTTGCCCTTAACGACGTATCGGAGAGAGATGCGAGCGAGCGTGTTTCCTCCCTGCTGGCATCGATCGGGCTAGCGGGACGAGGCGGTAGCCCTGTGCGCGAACTTTCCGGAGGTGAAATGCAGCGCGTGGCCATTGCCCGCGCTCTGGCCCACCGCCCGCAATTGATTCTGGCGGACGAACCCACCGGCAATCTGGACCCGGTCAGTGCCTCCCATGTCCAGGCCTTGCTGCGGGATCAGGTCAGGCAAGGCAACGCGGCGGGCATTCTGGTTACCCACTCCCCTGCTGCTGCCGCCACGACTGACCGCATCTACGTGCTGAATCCGGAAGGGCTTTTCCCCAGGGATGCGGCATGAACCGGCTGGCAATCATGAAGGCCGTCACGGGCCCTGTCGGCGATCACCCCGGACGCATCTTCATGAGCCTGCTGGGGATCGCGCTGGGCGTTGCCCTGGGCGTGTCCATTCATCTCGTCAACCGGGCCGCAGTGGGCGAATTCTCCCAGGCCGTGCGCAACGTGTCGGGGCAGGCCGACCTGACCGTCCAGGGGCCCGCCACCGGCATGAACGAAGCCATCTATCCATATCTGGCAAACATGCCGGAAGTGGCGCTTGCCAGCCCGGTGCTGGAGGTCGAGGCGAAGCTGCCGGGCCGCAGCGAAACACTCCGGTTGCTGGGCGTGGATATATTCCGCGCTTCCCGTCTGCTGCCTCTGGCCATTGAAAATGGCGATGGGAATCCCGCCGCCGCGTCGATGCTCGACCCGCAAGCCGTTTTCCTCAGCGCCTCTGCGGCCCAATGGCTGGGAGTCAGGCCGGGTGACAACCTCACCCTTCAGGCCGGCCTTGCGCCGGTGCAGTTGCGCCTGGCTGGCATCCTGCCTCAGGAGAGCTACCGGCAGCGCCTGGGCGTGATGGACATCGGAGCGGCCCAATGGCGCTTTCTGTCTCTGGGGCGTATCAGCCGGGTGGATCTGCGCCTCGGGAACGGCGTGCCTGTCGACACATTCCGCCGCAAGCTGGCAGCGAGCCTGCCGCCCGGCGTCGAGGCCATCAAGCCCGCTGCCGCCGGGGAACGTGCAGCCAGTCTGTCACGCGCCTACCGGGTCAACCTCAACGTGCTGGCCATGGTCGCCCTGTTTACCGGCGCGTTCCTGGTCTTCACCACCCAGGCCATGACGGTTCTGCGGCGTCGCGCGCAGATTGCGCTGCTGCGAGTGCTGGGCGTCACGCGTAGCACCCTGTCCTGGCTGCTGCTGGCACAGGGTGCCGCGATTGGCGCGGTTGGGGCAGCGCTGGGCATCGTCCTGGGCTATCTTGTCGCATTCCATGGCCTGCGTCATTTTGGCGCTGATCTGGGCGGGGGTTATTTCCACAATGTGGCTCAGGCAACCATCGCCGCTCCCGGCAGCCTGGCGGTATTTTTTGCGCTCGGCATCTGTGCCGCCATGCTTGGCGCCTTGGCGCCGGCAATCGAAAGCGCCCGCACGCCGCCGGCCCAGGCACTCAAGCCGGGCGACCGGGAACGCGCACTTGCAAGGGCCGGGATCACCTGGCCCGGTCTGGCGCTACTCGTCCTGGGAGCAGCATTGACACCCTTGCCGCCGGTCGCCGGATTGCCGCTGTTCGGCTATCTCTCCATCGCCCTGATGTTGCTGGGCACCGTGCTGCTGATGCCAGCGCTTGCGGCCAGAAGTTTTGGCTGGCTACCCGCTTTCCGTTCCGTGCCGCTCCAGATCGCCCGAGCGCAACTGCACGGTGCGCCTGGGCGTGCCGCCATCAGCATGGGCGCCATCGTGGTGAGTTTCAGCCTGATGGTGGCAATGGCCATCATGGTGGGATCGTTCCGCCACTCGGTGGAGCACTGGCTGGAGGAAATCCTGCCGGCCGACCTGTATCTGCGCGCTGCACAGCGCGTGGAAACCGCGTTCATCAACCCGGAAACGCAAACCCTGATCCGTCAGACGCCGGGCATCCGGCAGGCAGATTTCCTGCGCAGCAGCGACCTGTTGCTGCGCCCCGGCGCCGCCCCCGTGACCCTGATTGCCCGTCCCCTCATGGGACGCACAATCAGCGAAATTCTGCCCCTCACTGAAACCGGCGCGGCCAGGGTATCGGGCGATCCGCCGCCGGCCTGGATATCCGAGGCGGTTGCCGACCTCTATGGCTACCGCACCGGGCAGCGCATCGAACTCCCCATTGGCGGCGCGCAGGTTGAATTCACGGTCGCCGGAATCTGGCGCGACTATGCCAGGCAGTCCGGCGCCATCGCCATCGACCGGGCGCTGTATATTCAGCTCACGGCAGACTGGCGCGCCGATTCAGCCGCCCTGTGGCTTGAAAGCGGCATTTCCGCCGATGCCGTGACAGCCCTGCTGCGCGAGCGCATCCCAAACGGGGCGTGGCTGGATATCGCCCAGCCCGGCAAAATCCGCGCCATCAGCCTGGAGATATTCGACCGCAGCTTCGCGGTCACCTACATTCTGGAAGCCGTCGCGGTGCTGATCGGCCTGCTCGGCGTCAGCAGCAGCTTCGGCTCTGAGGCACTGGCGCGGCGCAACGAGTTCGGCATGCTGCGCCACATCGGCATGTCGCGCCGCCAGATCGGCGCCATGTTCGGCCTGGAAGGCGCCATGATCAGCACGCTGGGCGCGCTGGTGGGATTGCTGCTGGGATGGCTGATTGCACTCATTCTGATTCTCGTGGTCAACCGTCAATCCTTCCACTGGAGCATGGAACTTTATCCCCCCTGGCAACTGCTGTTCGGGCTTTCTGCGTCGCTCATTCTCGCAGCCTCTTTTACCGCCGTGCTTGCCGGCCGCCATGCCATGAGCTGCGACCCGGTGCATGCGGTACGCGAGGACTGGTGATGCGCCGCGCCCTGTCATGGCTGGTGATATTGGCCATGCTCTGGCCCCGCACATTCGTTCAGGCGGAGATCGTCCTGCCCCACGATGCCGGCAGCCATCCGGATCTGCGCACCGAATGGTGGTATGTCACCGGCTGGCTGCATGCGGAAGACGGCAGGAATTTTGGCTTTCAGATTACCTTTTTTCGCAGCCGCAATGAGGAAAGCGCTGAAAATCCCAGCCGCTTCGCCCCGCACCAGATCATCCTGGCGCATGCCGCCATCAGCGACCCTTCCATCGGGCGACTATTGGGAGATCAGCGTGCGGCGCGCGCCGGTTTCGGCCTGGCCGAGGCTCTGGAAGGGAAGACCGACGTCTGGATCGACAACTGGTCACTGCGCCAGTCCGGGGATGGCTATACCCTTTCGCTCCCGGCGCGGGACTTCCGTCTCGCGCTCGACTTCAAACCCGCACAGACGCCCCTGCTCCACGGGCCCGGCGGCCTTAGCCGCAAGGGCGCCGGAGCGGATGCCAGCAGCCATTACTACAGCCTGCCCCAGCTTGCAGCCAGCGGCACTCTCACGCATCAAGACAATTCATTTTCCGTCACGGGCACGGCCTGGCTGGACCACGAATGGTCCGACAGCTATCTGGAACAGGACGCAGTCGGCTGGGACTGGACCGGTCTCAATCTTGCCGACGGCGGCGCCCTGATGCTGTTCCGCATTCGTGCCAGGAACGGCAGCGTGCGCTGGGCCGGAGGAACTTATCGAAAGCCGGATGGAACCCTGACCTGGTTCAAACCCGTGGACATCCGCTTCACGCCCCTGCGCCACTGGCGCTCGCCGCGCAACGGAACACGCTACCCTGTCGCCTGGCGCATCAACGCCGGGACTCTCGAATTCGAGCTGGAACCCATGATGGACGACCAGGAAAACGATGCCCGCGCCACGACCGGAACGATTTACTGGGAGGGGGCAGTGCGCGCCATGGAAGCCGGGCAGGAAATCGGCCGCGGCTATCTGGAACTGACGGGCTACTGGCGCCCGCTCCAGCTGTAATCTGAACATGCAGAACATCAACATGGCCAAACAGATGTTGACATAGGTCAACTCAGGATTTATAAATCTGTACTCTATTGGCGCTTCTCGAACAGCGTTCAATGGGTGTTTTTTCGACACTTATCCCATTTCGGATTTTTTGGCGAGGATCAGACTAGTGGCAAAGTTGACTCCCATCCTGGTAGCCGCTCTGGTGACCATCATTCTGCTGCCCGGTTGCGGTGGAGTGGGGCCGGCGCGCACCGTGAAGGCACAGAACCGTCTCGACCACCTGCATGACAGAATCGCCAGTCCCCGTGTATTGCAACCGGTGGAAGATGGCCTGGTGAAAATCGCGCCGCATATTTTCGTCGACCGGGAAGTCGGCCCGGAATATGTTTCTGATTTACTCAATCTGGTGGATAAAGCCAGAGTCAGAGTCGATTATTTTTACGGCGAACTGCTTTCCAGGCCGGACATCCTGTTCTGCTCCAGCATGGCGTGCTACCGCAAGTTCGGCGGAGTCGGACTCGGTTATACCCGCGGCAATACCATCCTGATTTCCCCACGCGGCTGGCGAGCCGCCATCATCAGCCACGAACTTTCGCATGTCGAACTGGCGGCGCGGCTGGGTGACATGCCAGACATTCTCGACAAGGTGCCCCAATGGTTTGACGAGGGCATGGCAGTCATGGTCAGCATGGCCCACGAGTTTTCGGACGAGGCGTGGGAAGAGGCCTGCCGCAAAGGGGACGGCTCGCCGCAGCTCAGCGAACTGGCCAGCATGGCCGACTGGAACCGCGTCACCGGCGTTAACGGCGTCAACATGCAGCTATCCTATGGCACGGCCAGGCAGGAAGTCGCGCGCTGGTATGCCGCGGCAGGGAAAAAAGGCCTGCAACAGCTGATCCATGCCCTCAAGGCCCGGCAGGAATTTCATACGGCCTATCAAGGCGCAGAGCACGCTGCAACCGTGCTTCTGGCCACCAGGGACTAAGGAGCATGGCAAATATCCCACCCCAGACCATGAAGCGCGTCATGACTTTTTCCTCCACCCCTGCCCTCCCCCGCTAGCGGGAGAGGGGGTGCAAGCTCGCTACGCGAGTTTCATGTTAAACGGACAAGCCCGTCCCGGAACTTTCATCCATTTGCTGCATCTTACGATTACCTGACAATATTACTCAGGTTTTTCGGTGGCTGAATGCGACTGAATATGACGGAGTACGACTATCCGTTTTTCAACAGCTTGTAAGGAGAACATCATGAAAAACAAGTTACTTCTGGCTTTGGCATCATTGTTTATCGGATTGACCTCAATTGCTGCAAGCGGCGCATATGCCGCCACGGCTTCAGGCATGCCGACCCAGACTCAATCTGCGTTCTGCGCAAATGAGTCGACTGCTTTCGAACCCAATTGCGCCGGCAATCTCACTGAACGTGAGGGCAAAGCCGCATACGGCGAGCCGCGTGAGGTAAAAATGGAGTCCACCACACAGCGCGCTCATTTTTGCTCTGCGGAAGGCCCAACTATCCTCGATGCAAAGTGCTGAAGTGAAGCGTCAATAAACTACTGACCTCACTCTCTCCATGCGCCCCCCGATCATCCTCATTCATAATCACTTGTGCGGATAACGGGGGGCAGGAAAACGGCCACGGGTTTCCCCTTGAATCGGCGTGTCACTCATCACTTATTGCATTGATGCAGGCCGAATATATTTCCTTCGGTGTCAAAAACCAGCGAGATGTAGCCGTATTCGCCAATGGACATCTTCTTTTGCTTGATGCGCCCACCTGCATTTTCGGCTCGGCTTTCCCCCGCTTTACAATCTTCACAAGAAAAGTAAATCAGGACGCTGTTACCACCGGAGGGAACCCCATCCATTTTGACAAGAGACCCGCCAGCGCCCCATCGGTCCATTTCCGCCGGAAAAGACCACATTTCCACTTCCGGGCTGTCCATCTTTTCCAGCTTGAGTTGTAAGACGGTTTCGTAGAATTTCCTGGCACGATCCATATCCTGCACATAGATTTCAAACCAGACGACGGGATTGTTTTTCATCACTCCACTCCTTCCTTATGGCAATGAATCTGCTTGGTTGCGATATCACCGAATCCGCCATTTCAGCCTGCCATCTTGGCAAGCATGTGATCAATGACCGCACTGTGCTCGTGCTGCGGACTGAACAGGATAACTTCGGCATCTGCCCCAACCTTGACCGTGTGACCTGGGGGCCAGTAGAACAGGTCACCGCTGTGCGTTTTTTCATGTGTACCGTCTGCATAGGTGATGGTGAGTTCACCATGCAACAGATATCCCCAGTGGGGAGACTGGCACAGATCGCCCTCCAGCCCCTGAAGCAGTGGCGAAATATCCGTACCGGCGCCGAGAGAAAAGTACTCCCCGCTGATCATGCCGTACCCGCTAGCATCACCGAAATTCGTCTTTTGCCGGGCTACGGCTCCTGGTGCATTGATTCTGACGGGTATATCTCGTTTGGCGATTCTCATGGCGTTTCTCCTTTGCGGTTGCAGCGGGTGAACAAAAGGTATGTGTTTTTGATGGCAAACAGAATCACGGCACGATCCACTCGCTCACCGGCACCAGCATGTACTCCCCTTCCCCCGGAAATCTCGCCACATAACTGCCCCTGGAAGCAAAACGCTGCCCCGGCCCGAGACTGAGGCGAGGATAAATGGCCGAGGACAGGGACTGTTCCGTCATGTGCTCCACGCGTTCGATAAAGTAATCGCGCGAAAACGTATCTCCCATGTGGGACAGGGCATCGCCTGCAATCGTGGCCGCGAAATAGGTGCTGGACTGGATGCGCTCGTTCACTGGCGCAATTTTTCTGGCTGCCAGCCAGTGCTTCACGCGCGACAGGCGCTGCTGACGCCGCTCCGTCAGCTCGAACGGATACACCAGCCGCATCCGCTCCAGCCAGTCGCCGAATAGCAGCACCCGGCAGGGCCGCACAATCAGGCTGCCGGAGATATAGATATTTTCCATGCCGGACGGCATCTCGCCCTGGCCATGCAGATTGCCGATATCGTCATCATCGAGCCACAGGACCAACACGCCGGGCCGGGCCTCGTCGAGCAGGCGCGACCAGAATGCAGGCGAAACAGGGGTTTCGCCCGACACCGGATGGTCTGACACCTCTTCGATCCCATGACGCTGCAGGGCCAAACGCAAGGCCTGCGCCGGCATGCGCCCGGCAGCGTGGTCGCGGAACACCTGCACGATCCGGCCTGAATGGCCGGCCTGCCGGTTATCCGCCAGGTGTTTTGCCAGCACCTCGGCTTCCAGCGCGACACCGCGCGAGAAATACAGCGTCGAATATCCGGGCCGGGCGATTTCCGGGTAATCCACATTGGGAAACACGCAGGGAATTTCTGCCTGCTCGCAGAATTCGTGCACCGGGCGCCAGCTGCCTGCGCCGATTCCGCTCAACACGGCAAACACGGGCTGCTGCCGGTAACGCGCTTCAAGCTGTTCCTGCCAGCTTTCGGGCGAACCGGACAATGTCCACTCGTGCAGCACCCATTTGCGGTAAACGCGATACATCTGCTCTGTGCCGGCGGCCTTGCGGCGGCTTTCCAGCCGGGTGCCGCCATTCTTGTCGCGAAAAAACGCGTGCAGCACGTCGAGCATTGCCCGAGTGCTCTGTGGCGCGACGCCCGGCGCAATGATGGTGGCGAAATGGATTTCACTATCCGTCACGCCCGGCGCCGGTTCCACGGAGAGCGTTTTCAGATAGGCGGCAAGCGGCGCGATTTCGGCATCGCTCAGGGCAAAGCGCGGCATCAGGGGGTCCAGCTTGCGCCCGGCCGGGTCGACCCCCTCGCGCAGCGCGCGCGCCAGGCTGGCCCCGGTATAGGGCGCGCGAATTTCATCCACATCCAGCAGGGCGCGCACCCGCTCTGAACCGCGAACCTCGGGCCTGGAAAATAGCTGGCGCCCGGCAATCGGGATAATCGTATTCTGCCCTTCGCCGCCGCCCAGTCCGCTGCGGCGGTGGCACTTGGCGCAAGCTGCATCGCCGCCGCTCAGCTCGACCCCGTTCTGGACCATGCCACGCAAGGGCAACCCGGAAGGCAACAGCCCCTCGCGGTAGATGCGCTTGCCATCCGCTGCGGTGACAGCATCAGCCGCCGCTGTCATGCCGGCAAACAGCGCGGCCAGCAGAAACGCTATCAGGCGCAGCATGGCGAGCAGCCTCCTCATCTGGGGGCCAGGCGGCGATACTCACGGACGATATCCGGCGCGCTGACAAACCCGTCCAGCCTGATCCAGGGCTTGTCCGCGCCACCCGCCCGAAGGAAGGTGGCCGGTGCGTGATTCATCTTGTCCCCACGGAAAGTATCGAAAGCCCGCTGCACGGCAATGCTGTTTTCTGCGCTCCCGGTCAGCATTTTCCATTGCGGGCCTGCCTGATACTTGCTGGCATATTCCCGCAGCCGGGCCGGGGTATCGTGTTCCGGATCAATGGAAATCGAGATCATGCGCACCTTGCCGCTGTCCGGGCCGAGCTGATCCTGCACATGGTGAAAGGTTGCGCTCATCACCGGGCAGATCGCGGTGCAGGTGGTGAAAATGAAATTCAGCATGACGGGATCTTTTCCGCCCAGCCCCTCACGCAGGGAAACCGCTGTCCCGTTCATGTCCACCAGCTTGAGGTCGGGGATGTTGTACGAATTGACTGAACGCGTGTAGACGCCGCGCATGGCATCCATTCCATGGCCGTGGTGATCGTGCTCGCCGCTCCGCGCCGCTCCTGAAACCAGGCCGAGGCCGAGCGATAGCAGCGTGACGGTAAGTGCCCAGAATGGCTGCCGGGCATGGATGACTGATTTTTTTCCCGTATTCATTCGGATTCCCCCTTCATTGTGATGATTCAGCGGATGCGTCTTTCTCCTATAGCACCGGCACCCGCACAAAGGCACCGCTGTCCGGCGCCAGTCCCAGCGTATCCCGCACCTTGTAGCGGAAGGTCTCGGTTCCGCTGAAGCCGGCTTTCGGGCGGTAGGAAATCGTGCCGTCCGGGTTGGCGACAGCCCAGCCGCCATGGTCCGGAACCGTGGTCAGGAACACCGTGGCCGGGTCGATGGCGTTGGCAGGCGCATCCGGGTCAGCATCGTTGGACAGCACGTCGACGATCACCGCCGGGTAGGGAATGCCTGCTGTGCGCAGCGGTGCACTGGCCGCATCGTCGGCCAGTAGCGGCGGCTGGTTGGCGGCAATGGGGCCCGCAGTGACGGTGACCCGCACAAAAGCAGCCGAGACGGAAGCCAGCCCGAGCGTATCGCGCACCTTGTAACGGAAGGTTTCAAGCCCGGAGAATCCGGCCCTGGGGCGATAGGAAATCGTGCCATCCGGATTGGCGACAGCCCAGCCGCCCTGGTCCGGAGTCGTGGTCAGGAACACCGTGGCTGGGTTGATGGTATTGGCGGGTGCATCCGGGTCGGAATCGTTGGCCAGCACGTTGACGATCACCGCCGGGTAGGCAACGCCGGCCGTCCGCAATGGCGCAGTCGCCGCATCGTCAAGCAGCAGCGGCGGACGGTTGGCAGATGGTGGCGGCGCAGCAACGCTGACCCGCACGAAGGCGGCGGAAACCGAGGCCAGCCCGAGCGTATCGCGCACCTTGTAGCGGAAGGTCTCGGTTCCGCTGAATCCGGCTTTCGGGCGATAGGAAATCGTGCCGTCCGGGTTGGCGACCGCCCAGCCGCCCTGATCCGGCACCGTAGTCAGGAACACCGTGGCCGGGTCGATGGTGTTGGCGGGCGCATCCGGATCCGTGTCGTTGGTCAGCACGTTGATAATGACTGCCGGGTAAGGCGCGCTGCTGCGCTGCGCTGCGGTGGCGCTGTCGTCGGCAGCGACCGGAGGCTGATTGGTGGCCGCCTGCAAGCGATCGTAAGCCGCCCTGGCATGGGTGATGCCGTATCCATAGCTGTTGTCCGGCCCGGCGATCCCGAGATCCAGTGCGCTCTGCGTGAGCGCGGTCTCGATGTCGGCGACGCTCGCGGCAGGAAATGCGCCGGTCAGCAGCGCCATGACCCCGGCGGCATGCGGCGCGGCATAGGATGTCCCGGAAACCATGGCATAGAGCGGCAATCCGCCAAACGAAAGGTCTGAAGTGTTGATATTGACGCCGGGCGAAACCATTTTCGGATAAATCCCGCCATCGCAGGGAGACACGCCACGACTGCTGAAACTGGCTATGCTCAGGGACGAATCCACCGCCCCGGCAGAGAAACCGGCCAGATTATTGGCGGGGCTCACGCTGCTCAGAGGCGCCGGGCCGCTGTTGCCGGCGGCAAAAACCAGCGCGATCCCGGCGGCCTTGAGGTTTTCCATATCCGGGTTGAATTCGCTGAAGCACTGTCCGGTGGTGCCCGACAGGTACCAGGAGGCATTCACCACGTCCGGCGCATCCGCCGTCGCCGCGTCGCCATCCGGGTCCAGTAGCCACTGGAAGGCCAGGTGGATATCGCTGTAGGCAGCCTGCCCGGCATCATTGAACAGCTTTACTGCTGTCCAGCGCGCGCCCGGCGCCACGCCGATTGACGTGCCGCCCATCGCCCCGCCCACCATGATGCCCATGGTCTGAGTGCCATGGCCGTTCAGGTCGAAGGGCGTAAGGTGCTCGCCGTGCGGGTCGTACCAGCTGTTACTTCCGCCGCGCCAGCTGCTGGCCAGATCGGGGTGGTTCACATCGACGCCGGTATCCATGCCAGCCACCACGACACCGCTGCCAGCATACCCCAGCGACCACAGCTCCGGGGCCTGCACGGCAAGCAGATTCCATTCTGGAATCGCCGTGCTGCCCTGGCTGACAGCCGGTGCCTGGAGCAGGGTATCGAGGCGTACGCTTTCAATGCCGGGGCGGGAAGCCAGGTCACGTATGGCATCAGCGCGAACCTTCACGGCAATGCCATTGATGACCCACAGTTCGCGGATGCGCTTCCCGCCCCTGCCTTCCAGGAATCTTTTCACCGGAGCCTGAGTGATGACAGCGCGTTGCCGCAGCGCCCTGACGTGCTCCGGATCATGCTGGCGCTTGTTCCTGACCTTGAACAGGCGTGGATTCACCTTGTCCGACATGGAAATGATGACCGCCATCTCCTCGTGAGGCGCACGGACAGCCAGTTCGTTTTCGAGTTCGGCCTGGATCACCGCCGCTTCGGCAACGGTGCTGCACAGCAAGGCCAGCAGCAACGCACCCAGCCAGTAATGCAGAGAATAATTTTCCGTGTTTTTCATGCTCCCCCCTCACAGGCATGGCAAATTGCCGCCCGGAATCGTGAAACAGGTGAAGTGTGAAGCCGCTTGGGCTGCGCCTCTACTGTGAAACGTGAAACCGCTTGGGCTGAGCCCTCGCTGTGAAAGGTGAAACGTGTAACCCATTTCACTTTTCACCCTTCACCCTTCACCCTTCACCCTTCACCCTTCACCCTTCACCCTTCACCCTTCACCCTTCACCCTTCACGTTAAAACTATCGAACGACCAGGTTTTCTACCCTGATATCGCCGATCACCAGGGAAACTTTCTGCCCTGTTTTCAGCAGATGCCCCGGATTGGCGAACAGGATGTGATAATCCTTGCCAGTCGCAGCATCGCTGTTGCGCCGCGTCGTCCGCAGTTGCCCCAGCTTGGGCGTATCCGGGACGCCGAAGGCCGCACCGCTCGACTCGTCGAGCAGATAGGGCCGGATCTTCCGGTCGAACAGCGGAGCAGCCCTGGCCGGGTCGACAACGCGGTAGCGGAAATCGAGCATGCTGCCGGCTGCGGAAAGGTTCATTCCGCCGATCCGGATGCCCAGACTGTCCACATTCCGGCAGTCCTCGAATTTTTCAGGTTCGGCGCTTGCTCCGGACACGGTGTCCTGTCGCGCGGCCGTACTGGAACAGCCGGAAAAAACCAGCGCAATAAAAATGATGCAAAGTGCCGTCACCAGGCTCCAGAAACCCAGCTCGGAGCGCCGGCCATCATGGGTGATGCGTTTTTTCAGTGCTTCCATCACATTCTCCTGTTTACGGCTTGAGCATCCGATTCTGATTTGCACCGCCCTTGCTATCGGGCGGCGCAAAAAGAACCCGGCCTGTCATCCTTTACTGCACATTAACCCGCACGTAGGCGGCGACCGGTGCCGCCAGGCCCAGGTTATCCATTACCTTGTAGCGCAGGGTTTCGGTGCCGACGAAGCCAGCCTTGGGACGGTAGGAAATGCTGCCATCCGGGTTGGCGACCGCCCAGCCGCCCTTGTTGGGGCTGACTGTGATCCATACCGAAGCCGGGTCGAGCGTGCCGTCCGGGTCGGAATCGTTGGCCAGCACGTTGATGATCACGGCAGGATATGGCGCCGCCGTCCTCACCGGTGCAGCTACGGTATCGTCCGCCAGGACCGGAGCCTGATTGGCTGGATTGACCGTGACGCGCACGTAGGCACCGGGGTTGGATGCCATGCCCAGCGTATCCCTCACCTTGTAGCGCAAGGTTTCGACGCCGTTGAAGCCCACCGCTGGCCGGTAGGAAATGCTGCCGTCCGGGTTGACGATTGCCCAGCCACCACTATCCGGCACCGTGGTCAGGAATACCGTGGCCGGATCGATGTTATTGGCTGGTGCATCCGGGTCCATATCGTTGGCCAGCACATTGATCGTGACGGCCGGGTAGGTCACGCCGGCTGTCCGCAGCAGTGCCGTGGCGGTATCGTCGGCGGTCAGCGGCGCGCGATTGGCGGCAGTGACGGAGATATTGAACTCCTGGTCGTAACGCAGGCCGGTCGGGTCGGTCACCCGCGCGGTGACTGGCTGTATCCCGGTGCTGACGGGCGTCCACGTAATCAGGCCGGCGCCGTCAAGCGTCATTCCGGCTGGCGCGCTGGCCAGGGAGAAGGTCAGCGGGCCGCCATCCGGGTCGCTGGCCGTCAGCTGGTAGCTGTAAAGCGTGTTGATGGCGGCGTTGACGACGGGAGTGGATGTCATCACGGGGCTACTGACGCCATTGGCGACCACCATCCGGGCAAACATGCCGCCATCGGCTGCCGCGCCGGTGGTCAGGTACAAGCGGCGGTCATAAAGCGGGTAGTTGACCAATGTCGCACCGGCGGGAAGCTGTGGCGTAAGCACCGCATCCACCGTTTTTGCCGCCGGCAGCAGGGCCGAATACTGTTTTTTCGGCCAGGTATAGAGATTGCCGTCCTCCGCCACCAGCTGCATGTCCATGCCGTTGATGACCGGAACGTGAGTCATCAGGCCCGCATTGATGAAGCGCAACAGGGTGCGCTGCCCGGCCTGCAGGGGCAGGGGCGCATCGGAAACGGTAAACGGCATGCCGTTGACCAGGAAATATTTGGGCTGGTAATCGAGCGTGCTGCTCATGGGCGCGCCTGGTCCGTAACCGCCGGGCGTGCTTACAGCCTCATGCAGCAAGGGGTCGATCTCGCTGAACAGCAGCAGTATCTGGCTGTCGTAGGCGACTCCGGCATAAGCCTGGCCGGCTGCCGCATCATGGGTCAGACCACCGTAGAGGCCCATCTGTACCTGCACCTGGGGATGGGTGCCGCTTTGATACAGGTAGGTGCCCGGCTTCAGGCTGCTCCATGTGTAGGTCGCGCTACCGCCGCTCGCCGCTGCTTCGTGGGTAAAGGATTTCACCACCTGTTTGCCGGAAGTGTTGGTGGCATACACCGGGTTCATGGAGGTCACCTGGCCCGGAATGACGATCGAGGTCGCTTCCTGCAAATTGTTGGTGAGGTTGATGGTCAGCGTCGTGTCGCCCGGCGGCACGCTCAATGCCGGGCCCGGAATCGTCGCCGCGCAGGGCGGTGCCGCGCAGGATGCGCCGTCGAGCGCATAGCCCCACATCTGCACCACCACGCCGTCCGGCATGGTGAGTGGAAAGGCTTCGGCACGCAGGTTGTAGCTGGCCGCCATGATCGGGGTGGCGATCGTCACCATCCCCGTCAGCGCCAGTGCCTGCGCAATTTTTTTCATATGTAGCACTTTGATTTTCATGATCGCTCTCCCTGGATTACGGTATGGTCACACCGGACGGTTCGATGATCAGCATGGTCATCATTCCGCCGGGGAAGATATCGTCGTTGGTTATTTCCTTCTCGTTGTGGGAGTGCCACATATGGAAGTAGCCGCCGTTTTCACCTTGCGGGGTCTGCCCCGGAGGCAACGCGCCGAACTGCCCCAGGTATGGACTGCCGCTGTAATGGGCGCCGTAGGATAGATCCTGGACATTGGGCAGGATCACCGGGATGGGCTTGCCATGATCGGCGGCATACTCGTTCGGGGCCAGTGGGTCGCCCGGAGCATGCCCATAGGCATCCCAGCCCAGACCCTTGCCGGTCCATTCGAAGGTGGCATCATAGGTTTCGCCCGGCACGGCGCGAATGGTGAAAGTGGACTCGGCCAGATCAGGCCCCATTCCCGGCGCGCTTTCCAGCAGACGCCCATCGCGGGCGATGATCCAGGTATTGTTGCCGTGGGTATGCAGGGGATGCAGATCGCGCCCGGCATTGACCACGCGTAGCAGGATCTTCTCGCCGGCATGCATGCGCGGCAGACAATTGTAGGGCTGTGTCGGCAGCCATGGCACGTTGGCATCGAGCATGCTGTCCGGCGAATTGCGGCCATTGAGGAACCACAGGGTCGGGCGGAAGGTGCTGGTATCCACCACCGGTGCCAGGAGCGGATTCGCGCTTACCTGGGCATCGACCTGGGCATGAATCTGCGGATCCATCTCGGTCAGCAGGAACAGGTATTCATGGTCGAAGCTGGTGTTGGGATGAGCATATGCCTGATGCAGCGGATCGGCACCGGGGCGCACGATCAGCGCACCCAGCAGCCCCATCTCGACCTGCAGCGATGGATTGCTGCCGCTGTGATAGAGATAGGTGCCGGGATTGCTGGCAACAAAGGTATAGGTCACGCTGCCGCCGCCGGGCAACACCTCGTTGGTCATGAGACCGGGGGTGCCGCCGCTGGCGACAACGTTGTTCTGCCCCGGAAACACGATGGACACCGGGGCGGGAACCGGCAGATCGTTGCTCAGGGTGACGGTCACGGTATCGCCCTGGTTGACGATCATGGTCACGCCCGGGTACTGCATTCTTCCGGTGCCGCTGGCATAGCCCCAGGCGTAATGGACGTTGCCGTCCGCGCTGGAGATATAGTCCGCCCTGGCTGTCAGTTCAAAAGTGTTTGCGGCAACACCGTCCACCACGGCCCACGCCATATTGGCGGCGGCCATGAGCGGCAGCATCATGGCTACTCCAAGTGTTTTCAGTAGCTTGCGGATCAGCGGGTTCATGTCGTCCTCCTCTGTTTCTCGGTTCGTGGCGATCGCGTCAGTTGACGACAATTTCGGTCATGATTCCGCCGAAATCCTGATCGTTGTTGCTCAGGTAATTGAGATTGGTGGTGTACAGGAAATAGGTTCCTGCCGGGACGCCTGCGGTATCGACCAGAACATCCGCCGATTCGCCGCCGCCGATCGTGACCGAACTGGTGTTGTAGGCGAGGTTCTTGCCGTCAGGTCCACGGGCGATGTGGCCGCCACCGCCGACCACCCGCATCGGCAAACCGAGAACGGTAATGGTGTAATAGTTGGTGACGCTTAGATTCGACAGGCGCAGCAACAGCTTTTCCCCTTCGCTCGTCCGGTTTATCTGGATCAGCGAGCTGAGCTTCTGCGATACCAGTCCGCCGTTTTCGGCTGGAGCCGGGAGCGGGTTGGGATTGACCGTATCGGGATAGCCGCGCCCGTTGATCATGTGATAGGTGTCGCGCATCGTGGAGAACGGCAAGGGCTGAACAGCGATATGCAACTCGTGGTAAACATGGTCAAAGCCGCTCAACTGCAGGGGATAGGATTTGTTGTAGCCGGTTGATCCGTCCCCATCGTTATAGGCAAACCGGGTATAGGTCTTGCCGTTGTACACCTTGGTTTGCCCGTCCTGGGCCGGGCGCACGTAAAGGTTGCCCAGCATGCCCATCTGCATGTGCTCGGTGGCTTCCTGGTGGCAGTGATACATGAAGGTGCCGGGTTCCATGACGTTATAGAAATAAGTCATGCTCGAGCCCATGTTCACCCCGAAGGACCCTTCAGGCATGCCGTCGAATACCGGTGCCGCCTGCGGGAAGCCGTGGAAGTGCACGGTATGCGGATCGAACAGGTCAGGACGCATCACCATGCCAACATTGGTCATGCTGAGAAAAAACCGGTTGCCTTCCTTGAGCTCGATCGTGGGTGCCGCGAATTCGGCTGCCAGTTCGCCCTGGGCGAATACCTGGTCCGGCGGGACGCCGGTGACATCGTGAAAACCGAAGCTGTATAGCACCCTGCCGTCCGCCATGGTGACGAATCCGTCACCGGCAGTGAGTGATTTGCACACCACGTTCGGATCGACCGGTCCATCCGGAATGGCATCCCCGTTGGTGTCTCCCGGGCACTGCACGAAGACTGCAGCCGTTGCGGGAACCGTGGCAGCGCAAAAAGCCGCGACTGTCAGAGAAACAGTGAGTTTGAAAAGATGTTTTGCACTCATGATCCTTCTCCTTTGATCGACTCGCCGGAACAAAATCCCGGCGAGTCGGGTTACCCGCTTACTGCTGCTCGTCCGCACCGATATCGGGCGGGTTCGAGCGGGCTTGCCCATCGATGTCGGCGACTGGCGTCACACCCACTACCTGGGTACCCTGATTGATGACCGGGGAGCCTGCCTGCAGGTGGAAATTGCCGGCCGGGCTGAGCAATCCTGGAACGGACAGTGCACCGATGCCGAAGCGCACGTCGATCCAGTTGCCGCCTTCGTCGAAGGCCGGAGCGGTCGTGATTCCGGTGGTGAACTCCGGTTGCTGGATGGTCTCCCCGCGCCCGCCTATCATTGCCTCGCTGACGAACATCGGATCAACCGCCCGGTTGCTCGGGTGATAGCCCGTGGCATTGCTCAGATCGCTGAAACGTGGATCCAGCAGGGACGGCACTGCGGTTCCCAGCACGGCCAGATCCCAGTTCGGATTCGCCGCATTGGCCTGCAACCCGAAGGTGGCTGGTATGGTGGAGCTGTCGATACTCCAGAAGAACGAGCGGTTGTGCCACACGATGTTGTTTACCAGCGTCGGGTTGGCGTAGCGCTTGTAAGGGCTTACCCGTGGGCCGTTGCCGATGGTGTTGGCAAGCAGCGTGCTATGAGCACGGGAAACAATCCCCGCCGGCTGAGCCGTGGACAGGTTCGGGCTGCCAGGCGCAAAGGCGGCGCCTGCCGTGGCCGTGCTCTGGTTGCCGGCGACCGTGTTATTGGCAATGGTCGACAGCGCCACATCCTGGAGGGAGATACCGCCACCCGCCATGCCTGCCAGGTTATTCACCACCATATTGTTTTCCAGCACCAGCCTGTACCAGGTCGATTCGTTGTTGGGAGCAGGAACGATATCCGTCCCGTTGACGAACTGGGCCGCGATACCGCCGCCGTCGCCGGCACCAGCCTGATTACCCTGGACCAGATTGCCGGATACGGTCACGTTGCCGGAACCGGGAGAGAGCGTGCCGGCCACGATCGGCGCCTGTCCGCCGACAAAGATGCCGCCGCCGGAGACGTTCAGGCCCTGGTTGAAGGACTGGTTGAAGATCACCGTGTTGCCGGCAATCACACCGCGGTTGCTGCTGCCCTGATGGCCGATGCCGCCGCCATGTCCGGCACTGAAGTTGCCGCAGATATGGTTGCTGGAAACGTCATACACCTGGGTACCGGCATAGATCGACACACCGCCACCGACACCCCCCGCAGCACCGTTCTGGGTGATGTGGTTGTTGTGGATCTTGAGGAAGTCGTTGTCCGCCCCGTTGTTATCCACGTTGGGATGGCCGACGCGGATGCCGCCGCCGTAGGTGCCGTAGTTGCTGAAGATCCTGTTGTTGCTGATCTCCAGGTACTTGGCATGGCCGTTGACGAAGATACCACCGCCGCTGTCGCCGCCGGAGATGGATAGGCCGTCGATGCGGGCGCTGTTGGTGCTGATGAACTCACCAATCCTGGCCAGCACGATGATGCCTGGGCCTTCCTCGGTATTGAACAGGGCAGGCTCGTTGTCGGGGCCGTTGAAGCCGACAGTCTGTCCGGCCACCAGGTCAAAGGTGCGGGTTGCACCACCATTGGCGTATTTGAGGGAGATATCGCTGCGCCATTTGGCAAGCTTCTCGGCCGGCACTTTGGCAGCATTGATATTGGTCGCCAGTGCGCCCCAGCCCTGCAGTTTCACCTTCTTGTCCATGATCACCAGCTCGTCGTAACGGCCGGGGGCAATCATGATCAGGTCGCCAGGCAAGGCGCCATTGATGGCCGTCTGGATACTGCTGCCAGGCTGGACCAGGGTCGGCGGCTTGCCGCCCACGGTCACGGTCACGCCAAGCAGCGAGGCTTTGCCGGTATCGGCACGCTTGACCACCAGTTCTCCGGTTGGCGTGCCGAATGGCACGTTCACCTCGATCAGGCTGCTGCTCCAGGAAGTGACTGTCACCGCTGCGCCGCCGATGGTGACCGTGCCGCCGCTGCCGAAACCGAAGTCACGCGGAATCATCTTGGGCATACTCGCCGTGCCGTCGTAGGACGGGTTGGGCACATTCACGGTTCCGGCAGAAACGATGGTCAGGGTGGGTAACTGGGTCTGGTCGACGACGCGTTGCGGCACATAAGGACCGTTCTGGGTCACGTAGCCGCCACCGGTATTCGACGTTGCCCTGCCGTTCACCGTGTACACCACCGGGGTGCCGTCGCTGAACTCGCAATCCACCGGGAATTGTCCAGGACCGGCGAAAGCAGCCACCGGCAGCACTGGCGTATCCAGGTAGGTGGTCTTGCCCGGCAGATACTGGAAGGTATAGCAGAACTGGCTGTACTGACGGTCGAAGTAAGGATCGATCACCAGATTGCCGCTGCCGTCATTGATCGGGCCGGGATCGTTCATGCAGGTGGTGAGCATGTTGGGAGACACGCCCGATGGCATGGGAATATTCATCGAGTAAGAGGAAGGTACCAGCGCATTGAAAGTCCCCCACTGATCCGAATAGACGCGGGAAATCTCACGTCCGCTCCAGTCGCGGATCGATACCGGCACCCAGGATGGCGCCTGCTTCTCGCCGAAAGTCGGGGCATTGGGATCGAACTCGTTGGCCACATCGTTGAGAATCATGCCGACGATATGGCTGGCCACAGGCACTTCGGTGAACATGAAGAAGTCCGCAGCCGTATTCTTGCCCTGAACCACATCGACGCTCTTGCGATCGCACAGAGGACGCTGCTGGCCGGCAAAAGCGGAAGCCACGCCGGGGAACAGCGTCAGCTCGTTCGGAACGGTGTGCAGGTCACCTACGCACAGAGGAGGAAGCGCCAGCGTACCCGGCTGATAGGTGTCGCCGAAATCGACGTTCTTGTCCTCTTCCTTCGCCGTCAGGTAGCCGGGAGGCGTCACCGATTCGACGATATATTTGCCGGGAAGCAGTTCCGGCTTGCCGGCACCGCCGCCGAAGGCATAGCCGCCGTCAAACACACCCGGACGAACCTGGTTGAAATTGCGCAGGCCGTCATAGCAGTCCGTGGTGTGGCCATTAGAAACGAAAGGCGTGCCCTGGCAACCGGAAGGCTGATTGTCGTCCCAGCTATCGGTGGTGGCGATATCGTAAGCATCGCCCTGGTCGAATACGCCGTTAGCGTTGCGGTCGTTGTCCTCGGCAGCGGGGAAATTCCCGAATGGCCAGTTGTCCGTATCGGCCAGAACCACGCTGGCAACCGTATTCAGGCCGCTGGTTGCAGTGCAGTCAGGCTTGTCGGCAATGCCGTCGGCGTTGCAGTCGCGATACAGGTTCACCTGCACGCGCGGAATGCCCGGCTCCCAGTTTTCCACCGCGGCAAAACGCGGATCTTCCTCGGCACGGGTGGTGGCGTAGAAAACAATGCCGGAAATACCGCCGTTCTCGCCAGCCGCATAGTTGTTCTTGCCCCACTCGATCACGTTGGTCTGGCCGAGAAATCCCTGGAAAGCCTGGACCAGGACCGGGCCGGTTTCGGTACGGTATGGCAGGCCGCCATTCTCGGACTGCGGCTGCGGGTTGAGCTTGTTCCAGGATGGCATTGCCCAGCCGCCATCAGGCGGAATGGGTCCACCCGCATCCACCACGATGGTCGCACCGGTGGCCTTGAAGCGGGCGAAATCGACCTCGGCTGCCAGCCAGTTGAAGAAGGGGAATACTTCATTGAACTGGACCTCGCCATTCGCATCGGTGGCCTGGGACTGGTAGACGCTGCCGTCACGGAAACGCAGATTGACGGCCTGACCCGGAATTCCGGCTTCGCCGGCATCGCGGAATCCGTTATTGTTGGCGTCGAAAAACACCCTGCTTTCAAGCCGCTGGAACCAGTTGAAAACCGGCACTTCCTGCAGATCGACAGCCCCGCCACCCGGCGGCACTGTGACATTGGTAGAGGCGATAACGACATCCAGATTCTCGTCCCAGATGACCAGCTGGTAGGTTCCAGACCTGACATTGGGAATGGAGAAGGTGCTGTCTGCATTGCAGGCCTTGGTGAAGACTGCGCGACCGCCAGCAACGGCCAGCTCGTTCAGGCCAATCCAGCACTGCGGGAAGGGATCGCCGTTATAAAAGGCAAAATCCGGCGGTCTGGCGCTGTGCATGTTGACCACCTTGCCGCTGATCGTGCTGGCGCCGTTCAGCACCGTGGCGTCCTTGAGGGCTGTTTTGACGAAGCCGATGAACAGATGATGTCCGGGCGGGCCGAATTCCTGGAAAAAGCTGGGTTCGTTGGCTTTCACCCAGGCATCGATACCCTTGGTGCCCTCGATGGTGGACGTCTGGATATAGCCCGAACCAGCCGGCGGGATCACCTCAAGCGTATATTTGGCCGGCACCAGATACTTGATCAGCGCTGTGCCATCTGCACCGGATTTGATGAACCCTGTGCCCTTGGTGGTAATGACCGGCGCATCGCCAATCATCACGGGGGAACCGTCCGGATTCTTCTGATACTCGGTGCCGATGGGATTACCAAACGCATCCTGGATCACCTGGCCACCGGAAGCGCCATAGGTGCCTCCCGCTTCTTTCAGGGTAATGGAGAAGCCGGATAGCCCGGTTTCCTGAGGAAGATCCGGTGCGCCGTTGATGGGCTGGTTGTCATTGAATACGAAGATGGAAATCTGCGCAGTCGGGATCGGTGTCTTGTTCACCACGATGTTTACCGCCGACTGTCCCGCCGCAATTGCGGCGCCGCCCATCTGGTACCCGCCGTCAGGCAGAACCGAGACGTAGTAGCGCTTCAGCGGGTCGAGCGCAAGCGCCGCGGGTGACTTGGCCGGATCGGTGCTGTTGCCCGCGGCAACCACCGGCATGTAGCTGGCATGGAAGCTCAAGGCCAGATTGCTGCCGTCAGCCGGCACGCCCGGCTTCGAATCCCTGGTGGCATCTTCCTCCACCAGCCAGCGGTAGCCCGTAACGGCAGCACCATCCGAACCGGTGACATTGATGCTCAGCGCCGCCGCATACTGCGGGCTCAACACGCACAGCAGCAACGATGCAAAAACCAGCCGCCGCAAATTCTGCAGCACCCCCTTAACATTTTTCATGGCATCGGTTCTCATAACGCCTCCCTCTCTCAACATGAAGCAAAATTGCCTGCCCCGGATTAGGCGGATGGGATTTCCATCTGCGTCGCTGTAATCCATGTGACAGATTGTTCATGAAGTGCGACAAATTGACACCGAGGCAAAGACTGCATTTCGCTACCGCTGAAGCTTCACTTGGCAGTGGGTGAATGACTGTAGGCAGGTACTAGGGGAATGGGGGTGGCGTACAGTGAACTGCAACAATATACTTGGCGAGATCAATCCCTATGGGGATAATGCTTATGACATCCCCATCCTGGCGATTTCGATGAAAATGACTCTTTCCATCTTGGCACTTTCCGTGCCGTTTGCGGCTACTTCGCCGCACCCTCGGGACGGGGAAGTCCCTTTCATTCCTTAGCCGTCGAAAGCATCCATGCCCGTAGTCCGCGAGTATCTGCCGAACGATTCAGCGCAAGTCAATGCTCTGGCTCTGCTGGCCTTTGAGCAGTTCAAAGACTCATACCACGATTGGCCGGCGTTTCAGGAAAAGATTGGAAATTTGTTTGCGCTTGTCGATGTTGGAGAAGTCATTGTTGCTGCGGAGGAAGGTCAGATCATTGGTGCTGTCGCATATGTTGGCCCCGGTGTGCCAAAACCAGAATTCTTTCGGCCAGAGTGGCCGATCATGCGAATGCTTGTTGTTGCCCCCGATTTTCGTGGCCGTGGTATCGGTCGCGCGTTGGCGCAGGAGTGTCTGCGCCGTGCCAAGCGTGATGGCGCGTCTGTCTTTGCTCTTCACACAAGCGAGCTTATGCACATAGCTCTACCGATGTACCAACGCATGGACTTCAAGTGGAAGTCCGCCGCACCAATGATTCACGGAGTCAAATACGATGTTTATGCCAAAGAAATCGACGGCTAACCCTACATATCAACCGGACCTGCGCGAAAAGCCGCGAAGGCCGGTGAATTCGTTAGGCACTTGATGCCATAAAGCACACAGGCGTATCATGGATAAGCATGAAGCCTGTGAATTGGAATACCGAAAAGAATATCCGCCTCAAGGCAGAACGGGGCGTTTCCTTTGAGGAGGTACTTTCGGCCATGTCGCATGGTGGCATTCTTGATGTTCAAGACCACCCAAATGCAGGCCAGTACCCGAACCAACGCATGCTGGTGGTTCGGATTCGAGGCTATGCCTATTTGGTGCCGTTTGTGGAGACAGAAAGTGAAGTCTTCCTGAAAACGATCATTCCGAGCAGGAAAGCTACCCGCAACTATTTGACTGAGGGCAGTTGAAATGGATAAAGAAAATAAACTTGAAGAGGAAATTCTGGCCTCCTTTGAAAGAGGTGAATGGCAGTCCGTGCCCAATCTCAAGGCTGAAATTGCACGTTTTTCCTCAATAGCATCGGCATCGCTCGTCAAAGACAAGCGCGTCAATATTCGCATTTCCTCTCGTGATCTTGAAGACATTCAGGCCAAGGCTGCGGAGGAAGCCATTCCTTATCAAACACTCATGGCTAGCGTACTTCACAAATTTGTCACCGGACGTCTTGTTGAGCCGTCACACAGTCCAACCCCTCGTTCAAGCGGGTCGCGCCAAAAGCGGCGTGCCCCTTAACTTAAACGATCGAGGGGTCGCTCCAATCGCCTGTGATGAACCACGTCTTCTTTGCATCGCCTCTGATATCCACGATGGGCAACAATCAGGCTGAAAGCCCGGACAGCATATCGGCCACGATGGAGACGATTGCGGTCTCGGTCGATTCATCCTTGATGATGAAGTGATCTGCCCCGCTATGGAATGCGGCATCGCGGTACTCGGGCAGGTCGAAACTGGTGATGACGCAGATCATGGGATGGGTGTCCACATTTTTGATGATGCGGATGATGTCGAGGCCACTTTTTCCCGGCATCCGTATATCCATGAAAATCAGATCGGGAATTCGTTTGGCCACGCTATTCAGGGCATCGTCCCCGTCACCGGCCTGACTGACCAGCATGAAAGGAAAATGCCGCGCCAGAATACGCTGCAATGACTGACGAAAGACTTCATTGTCATCGACGATCAGTGCATTGAATTTTTTCATCAGCATGGCGCGCCCGATCAGAGCCGGTCCTGATACTGGTGGTAATAGTCCAGCACGCGCGGAACATATTCCCGGGTCTCGCGATACGGTGGAATGCGGTTGCCATTCCTGATCACGGCATTTTCGCCGGCATTGTAAGCGGCCAGCGCCAGGCTTACGTCGCTGTTGAACAGGGTCAGCAGGTCGCGCAGGTATTTCGCGCCGCCCAGCAGATTCTGGGCCGGGTCGAACGCATCCGAAACACCGTAACGCTTAGCCGTCGCCGGCATGAGCTGCATCAGACCGGCAGCGCCCTTGCTGGAAACAGCTCGTGGATTGTAGTGCGACTCCACCGAGATGACAGCATGCAGCAGCGCGCCATCAAGCCCATGGGCACTGGCGACTTCCTCGACGATCTGGTCATACTGCATTTTACCGGCACGGGTGGACGAGCGGAGCGGCTTCGCCACAGGCTTGAAGTCAGGCACTCCGCCGTGTTCGGAAACAAGGGTTTTGTAGCGCTGATCAGCCGGCACATTGCTCAGGCTCACGCTGCCGTCTGCTGCGGTATAGGCATAGATATTCGCCCGTGCAGCCGGACTCAGGCCGAATCCTAGCAAACACAAAGAAGCGAAGATATATCCCGGCAGTTTCATGATTCACCTGTTGTAAAAACCCAGCCATCTGCTGTGCTTTCAAAGTTAGGCAATCACCCGATTTCCGGCAATACACTGGATGCTGTAAGTTCGACCGGTATATTCCCTATCAAACACGCTTTGCACAGCATATTCATCGCCCGGCCCATGCCACGAAAACATGCTCGCTGCAGCTGGCTTCTACCGTGCATTCAGTAATGCAGCCTACTACTGAATAGGGTATTCACCCCATTCTGCTGACCTGTCTCCCTGGGCTATAACTTAAAGCGTCTAGCGGCTTAATCGTTCCGACACAGGGAGAAGGATCATGAGAATTTGCATTCTGGGTGGTGATGGTTATCTGGGCTGGCCTACGGCCATGCATTTTTCCGCACGCGGCCACGAGGTCATGGTGGTGGACAACATGGCCAAGCGCGGCTGGGAAGAAGAGGTCGGCGCTACGCCGCTCGAACCGGTCCCGACGCTCAAAGAGCGCGCCCGGCGCTGGCGCCAGAAAAAATTCCAGCACATCGACACGGTGATCGGGAACATCGCCGATGACGGGCAGCTCATGCAGGATATCTGCCGTGATTTCCGCCCCGAGGCCATCATCCACTACGGCGAACAGCCCTCGGCCCCCTACTCCATGTTGAATCAGGAAAATGCCGTGTATACGCAGTGCAACAATGTGATCGGCACGCTCAATGTCATGTTCGCCATGCGCGAGCACTGCCCGCAGGCCCATCTGGTGAAGCTGGGAACCATGGGGGAATATGGCACGCCCAATATCGACATCGAAGAAGGCTGGCTGGAAGTCACGCACAACGGCCGCAAGGACCGGGTGCTGTATCCCAAGAAGCCCCACTCCCTCTACCATCTGTCCAAGGTCCACGATTCACACAACCTGGAATTCGCCAGCCGGATGTGGGATTTCCGCGTCACCGACCTGAACCAGGGCGTGGTCTACGGCATCGACACCGATGAAATCGGCAACGATCCGGAGCTGTGCACCAGTTTCCACTACGACGACATCTTCGGCACGGTGCTGAACCGTTTCGTGGTACAGGCCGCCATCGGCATGCCGCTCACCGTGTATGGCAGCGGCAGGCAGATCAGGGGTTACCTCAACATCCGCGACACCCTGCGCTGCATCGAACTGGCCGTGGAAAACCCGGCAGGCCGGGGCGAATTCCGGGTCTTCAACCAGTTCACGGAACAATTCTCCATCATGGAGCTGGCTGAACGGGTCCGGGAAAGCGCATCCGAACAGGGCCTGAAAGTGGAAATCCAGCACCTGCGCAACCCGCGCGTGGAACAGGAGGACCACTATTACCACGCGAAACATTCCGGCTTGCCTGGACTGGGGCTAGAGCCGCACCTGCTGAGCAACGGCGTTATCGGGCACATGTTAACCAAGGCTATGGATGGAGCGGCCAAGGTCAACGAAGCCTCCATTCTGCCCAAAGTTGACTGGAAGCACGGCTGGCAGCAACCCGTCGCTGACGAGCCTGCCGGAATCGTTTGTCTGCAGCCTGCCAGGGCTTAAATAGCCATGATCATGCAGCGCCGACTATGCCTCAAGACCCTGGCCGCGGGGTTTGGCCTTGCACTCGCGGGCCAGCCCGGACGGGCACTTGCCAGCGGCACATTCACCACCATCCCCAAAAGCCTGTGGGTATGGCGCACCCCTCTGTCCGAATCGGATGAAGTCATGGCACTGGTGCGGAAATACAATTTCCGCAGCGTGTTTTACTCGATCCCGCCGGGCGAGCGCGCGCAATTATTTTCAGGCGGTAAAAAGCAGACTGCGGTCATCCATGCCTGCCGCGAATCCGGCATCGCCTTCTATGCCGTTTCCGGCGACCCGGCCTGGAGCCGCCGTGGCGGGCAAATCCCCAGGGCAGTTGCAGAGCTGCTCGAATTCCAGCAGCGCAGCCATCTTTTCGACGGTTTGTGCCTGGATATCGAGCCCCATGCCCTGCCGGAGTGGAAAACCGGCGCACGCGAACAGGCTATCCGGGGTTATCTCGATGTGCTGGGCAATATCCGCCAAGCCAGCCGGATCATCAAACTCCCCCTGGCAGCAGCTGTGGTCCCGTTCTTTTCCGGTATCGCAGCTCCAGAAGAGGCAGGAAAATCCGTGCTGGAAAGCGCCGCCGGCCATCTTGACGCTGCGATCATGATGGCCTATCGCAGCTCTCCCGGCGAAGGGTTGCGCATCGCCGCAAAAGCGATTGGCCAACTTGATGCGATGAAAAAACCGTGGTGGTTTGGCGTCACCACCAACCGGGGGGCCAACGAAAAAATCAGCTACGCCAGAACCTCTTTCGTACATTTCGGCGCGGCCCTGCTTGAGATCGACGCACGCCTGGAAAGTAGCTCACCGTTCTACCGGGGGATTGCGATCAACGACTATCCATCCCTGACTTCCATCCTGACGACATCAAGGAGATGATCATGCATTTCCGCGGAAAACCCCTGCAAAAACAGACATCAGACGAGAAGGCGGCAAGTGGCAAACGCCGCTGGACAAAAATTACCCTGGCCCTGCTGATAGGTGGAACGATCACCTATGCGATCGCCGTACCACCCGCCAATGTACGCGTGGAAGGACTGCTGCACGGCGATCTGATACCGGTTTCCCCGCTTTACCGCGCCCAGATTACCCAGCAGCTCACAACCTGCTTCAGCAAAGTCAAGGCGGGCGATCCGCTGGTCATCGTGAGCAATTTTATTCTGGACGAGCAATATGCATCCGACTACCAGGCCCGGCTGACATCGTTGCACCTGGAACAGATCAACCAGAATGAGGGCACTGCCGTTGCGGCAAGCGAGGTTCAGATGGCGCGGCAAAATTATCAGGCCGCAGTGTCTTCAGCGGAAAAGAACAAGTCGCTCTCCCAGGCTTATGACGAATTGCACGATGCCCGCGCCATCGGACGGGTGGCGCGCGATGCCGCCCGCTCGGACTGGCTGCGGGCATCTGCGGAATCGGCTGCACTCAGGGAAGCCTGGCAAAAGTCGCAGTTAAATCTGGCTCAAATCAAAAAAGGCAGCGTGGAAAAAATCGCTTCTCTGGAACAGCAGCTCAGCCTGATAGATGAAGCCCGCAAGCGCGTCAGCACGCAACCGATTCTCTCGCCCGTTTCCGGCCAGGTGCTCGATTGCACCGCACGCCCGAATGCCGTGGTCGAAGCAGGGGCGCCGATCTATCGCATTTTCGACATCGACCGGGCTTATGTAATGGTCTTCACCGACCTGTCGGAAATCTCCAGCCTCAGTGTCGGAATGCCTGCCTATGTCAGCATCCCTGGCATCGCGGAAACCTTGCCGGGGCGAATCACGGCGTTGACGCCTGAAGCTTCCAAACTGCCGGAGTCGCTGACCCGTTATTTCTGGCAGCACAAGCAGTGGTCACAGTACCGCCCGGTAAAAATCGCCCTGGACAACATGGAAAAGCTCGACCCGGCAGTGCGGGAGAAGCTGATTTTCGATGCCAGGGTGCAGGTCAGAATCCCCGTTTCATCATGGGGCGAATGGCTTTGGAGCATGAGTTAACCTGATCCGGATGCAAAGGGGAGGAATGAAAATGGATACCGAAAACAAGTATGGCGAACCCATGACGGTGTTGCAGCAGGTTCAGCAGCGCGGCGGCCACTTGCTGCCTCAGTGGCAGGCCGAACATATCGATGGCTACACCCTTTTCCCACAATCCGAACCGGACGTTGCCGGGCAGATGCTGCAGGGTCTGGAATATCTTGCCTCGGCAGACTATCTGGACAAACTGTTTTTCGACCGCCTGAGCGTATGTCCTTCCTGCGGCAGCCATCACGTCAATGTGCGTGAAGCCTGCTCGTCCTGCAAGTCTTCGCATATCTCGCCGGTTTCGCTCTTGCACCATTTCCGCTGCGGCTACGTGGCGCCAGCCGAAACCTTTGTCCATAACGGCAAGGGACGAATCTGCCCGAAATGCCATGGCCACTTGACGGATCTTGGCACCGACCACGACATCCCGGGCGAGAATTTCACTTGCCACAGCTGCCACGCCTCTTTCCAGGTTCCGGAAGTGGAAGGCCTGTGCATGAACTGCCAGACACGCACGCCCGGCGACCAGTTGCTGCACAAGGACATCCACAGCTTCCGGCTGAACTCGCTCGGCATGGCTGCGCTGAGCAATGGCCGCCTCTACGACCAGGAAGAAGAACTGCTGCTGGAAGGAGACGGGCACCCGATCTATCGCAAGCATGTTTTCATGTTCCTGCTGGAGGACGAGATGCGCCGCGCCAAGCGCTATGGAACGGCCTTCAGCCTGATCATGATCAAGCTCGCCACGGCCGATGACACAGAAACGGAGAGACTGGTGTTTCATATGGCAGAAAACCTGCGTAATTCAGACAAGATCGGACGTTACACCGAAGACCGGCTGTTGCTCCTGTTGCCGGCAACGGACAAGGCCGGGGCGGATATCTGGCTCAGGCGCTTTATTGCCGGTGCCGGCGCTGCACTGCAGGCGCACGTGATCGATCTTAATCAGGAAGGCGATGTAGCGAGCCAGCTGGCGGAGCAATCATGGAACACCTGAACGGCTTCCTGAACTATTTCCTCTCGCCCCTGAGCCTGGTCAGCATGGGCGGCATGTCGCATATGCTGGGCGAACTGCTGACATCCGCCAATCTGTTTTTCTGGTTTCTGGTTCTGATCCTGATGCGTTTTGTGCTGCCCGACATTCTGCTCTGGCTGGTCAGCCTGTTTTACCCCCGGGCGCTCTTCCCGAGCTCTGGCTCTGGCCTGCCCGTCAACCCGCTGGTTTCTGTCATCATCGCGGGACGCAATGCCGGTGACAGCATCGAAAAAATGATTCTGTCCACGCTGCAATGCGGTTATCACAAGCTTGAAATCATTTTTGTCGATGATCATTCCAGCGACGACAGCGTGGCACGCGCCCGCAAATGGGAGAAAACCGGCCGGGTTCGGGTATTCGAAGCCAAAAACCACAACGGCAAACCTGGCAGCCTGAATATCGGACTGGTGATGGCACGCGGGGAGTTCATTTTTGTGCCGGATGCGGACTGCGAAATGCAGCCGGGCATCATCCAGCACCTGCTCGCCCCTTTTTCCGACGCAAAAGTGGGCGCCGTTACCGCGAACCTGCGCGTGCGAAATGCACCCCGGAACTGGGTCACCCGCTTTCAGGAATGCGAATATGCGATGAACGTCAGCATCTCAAGAATGTGGCGCGCGCCCTTGAACCTGCTGTCCATCCTGCCCGGTGCCGGCAGCATGTTCCGTGCTGCCGCCATGCGCCAGCTGGGCGGTTACGATTCCGGGCTGGGAGACGACACCGACCTCACGCTGCGCCTGCGCAAGCAGGGCTGGAAACTGCGCTTCGCGCTGGATGCCATCGTCTGGACCGATGTGCCCGACCGCTACGGCTGGCTGCTGCGTCAGCGCAGCCGCTGGACCCGGAACATGGTCAAGATCCGCCTGCACAAGCAAGGCGATCTCTATCACTTCTGGCGCTTTGGCATCGTCAACGCCTTTGTCTTCGCCGATATTCTGCTGTTCCGCGTCATTATTCCCTTTCTTGCGCTGTGGAGCGTGCTCTATTTCATTGTCACCGATCCATTCTCCACACCTGCATTGCTGACGGTCGTGTACTGGCTCACCACCTTCTTTATCTTCGTCAAGCTGCTGATCGCGCACGACATCGCCGCCACACCCCGGCTCAGAATGCTCTGGCTGGCGCCGCTCTACCCTTTTTACCGCCTGCCCATTCACATGGTGGAACTGCTTTCCATGCTGCGCGAATTTCTGCGTATCCGTCTCTGGCACCCCTATGTGCCAAAAAGAATCTGGGCCAGGACTCCGCATTGGTAGGAGAACCAGACAAACACCAGAACATATAAAAAAGGGGGTTTGTATGCTTGACACATCAAAGGGTGACAGCAGGATAAAACCGCTCTGTCTGGCAAAATTGCGCATCACGATGCTGGCGGCAATGCTGGGCACCATTTTCGAACCGCTAGCGGCTCTGGCCGACTCTTTGCCGCTATCCAAACTGGAAGGCCGGATTGCTTCATCTTTGCATCTCAAGGCAAAGGAAATTCAAATCGGTTATGCACAACACCTGATACGCCAGGAGCAGGCCAAAGAAGGCATGCAAATCGCCGGCAGGCTGGATGCCGGACATCACAGACAGATCGTCACCAGCAGCCTGACCCGCAACTACAATGCCTTGCAGCCTTATGTCGGGTTGAGTTACCCGCTGCTTGGTGGCCGCGCGCAGCAACTTGAGGCGACAAAGACCGCACAAACACAACTCCTGCTGAATTCGATCGAACTCGATGCCGCACGGCTTCATTTGCTGAATCAGCTGCGCAAGCAATACACCCTGTACTGGCAATACAGTCAGGCAGAGCAACTGGCCGGACAGTATGTCGAAACGCTGGCCGCCAATCAGCCCGCAGCCAGCAAATTGCATGAGAAGGGAATGTGGACCGGCAGCGAACATCTGCGCTTCAACAACGAGCTGGCTGCCGCACGGGGTGAACAGCAACGCTTCCGTGCCCTGCAGCGCGTGGCACTGAATACCATGCATTCGATTCTGGGCCAGAGAATCGAGGTCTTTCAGCCGATACAGCCGGATCTTCCGCAGCTTTGCCTGTCCAGCGCAAACCTCACTCAATCCGCGGAACGCCATTCGGCAGAGCTCAAACACCTCAAAGCACAACGCGAAGCCCTGCTGTACAACCGGGAAATCGATGCCGGCAGCAGCCTGAATGCAAGCCTCCATCTGGGCGTGAGCTACGTTGACGAGTTCGCCAGCGACAGGCGTGGCTATGCAGCCACGGGTGGTGTCAGCATTCACATGCCAGCCGGCTTTCAGGAGGCCGAACGCGCCAACAAGGACCGGCTCAATGCTGCCGTAATGGTGAATCGCACCCTCGATGACCAGGCTCGGCTGGACCTCCAGCTAAATACCGCACAAGCGTTCGAAAACCTCAGACTCGCCCAAACCCGGCTGGAGGTTATAAAAAGCCAGGCACAAACGGCCCGCGAGTCCCTGCGCGAAGTCCAGATGCAGTTCGACCTAGTGCCCCAACCGGTTTTTCAGGAACTGATGCAGAAAATTTCCCTGGAATATCAAGCTGCCTTGGCAGAAATCGAAGGTCAGAGCCAACTACTGCAGAAAACCAGCGACCTTCTGCTGCTGGCCCCGGATAGCTGCACCGAAGCGGGCAAGGTCTGACAGACCTGAATTCAGGATTATTGCCGCCCCTGAATACATTAGCGCTGAGATAAAAATGGGCAACGCTAAAACGAGTGCCCGGATTCTTGCATGACTGGCGCGCCCGAAGAGATGAATCTGGGCGCGGGAACGAGTCGATTTCCTTGCCGCGATTGGCACGCGAGTTCAGGCGAATCCGGGCGCTGGTGCTTACAAGTCCCGATTGGGGTGGTCACTTGGCTGCGGCCATCTTGGCTCCGGTCATAGCTCATTTCCTTAACCAAAGTTTTTGCCCCCTCGCAAGGGAAATAACCCAGGTGATAATTTCGGCAAAGTTGATCGGATCGATTTCAGCCATCTGGCGTCGGACTTCCTCGATCTGTCCCAGGATGGCAACAATTTCTGGAGATGAGTCACGCATTTGAGCTTGTTCCGAGTTTGCATAGCCAATTTTGTATGCCATCCGATTCAGTGATTCGGTCAAGGGGTCAAGAATATCCTGCAATACCATCAGCCTTGATAATGACGTCAATTGGTGTTGCATTTCTTCCGGCATGGGACCCTCTGCCAAGCATCCCGCCAGGACAACAAGCCTTCTTGCCAGTCGCCTGCTATGAGAAGTGTCAGTTAGCAGACCCTCAAGTTGCTCCATTAACATTTCTTTCATCTGAGCCATATTTCCCCCATCAATATTTGTGAACCGCGAAATCAGCAAAGCCGCTGATTTAGATCCCAAGGATAGGCAAGATAGGCGACAGAAACTGACGCTTTTGGTTTTGAACTAAATTCGGATGTGCATGTATCAATACGGCTCTGCATGGTGTCACGGAAAATCTAATCCACTCCCTATATTGGAAATGGCAAACAGCTGCATAAAACAGCAGCGTCAAATTCTGACGTCAGGCCAGCGCAATCTACTTCCCAACTTGGAAATTAACCTTCAGCAACGAAGCAGGTGGCCGTGACATGGACAAAAACATCATCAACCAGTACCCACAGCAATTCTCGGGCGGCCCCTACTGGCTGGGCATCAACATTGGTCCCGGTTGGATGCCCATCGTTGCCCACGTGTGTCAGGAAATCCAAAACATGCTGAGTGAGGACGATCTGCGGAAATTTCACTGGATTCAGATCAAGGAGAAATGGGGAAGGTTGACAATGTATTGGGGGCCGAAACACCAAGTCATTATCAGCGCGGTGTGCCCCGAAGGCATTGTTGAATTCGAGTCTGTAGCAACTGATGGAAATCAAGACGAAGACATGAAAGCTGACCTTTCGCCTGCCATCAGGGAGCGAATTTTGGAAATCATTACACGCGCACAGGAACGGGCATCGAAGACTTGTGAGTACTGTGGCGCGGAGGGAAGCATTAGATCATGGCCGCACATAAGCCTGCTGTGCGAGATATGCAACCAATTAACAAAATAACCAATGGCCCAATAGCGTCAAATTCTGACGCCATACCATCGTAATATCCTTCTGAACTTGCAAATTAACCACAGCGACGAAGGAACGATCATGGATACACCCTTTTACAAAAACGCCACCTGCTGGACCTATTATTCCAGCCAGGAGGCAGCGGAACGTATGCCCTGCGAAGTCAGAATCAATGAAGAAAGCGGAGAAATCGCGATTAGCTACGAAAGCGAAGATGGCTACACCGTATATTCCGGGAATGAAAGCGGTGATGGACACTATGTGCTCGAGTGCGAGGAAGTACAGGGCAGAGCCAGCCTGCATCGCTTCCCCAGCAGCTCGATTCTCGAAGGATACTGGGAAGAAAATGGCCTCAAAGGCATGTGGCGAATCGAGTTGGGTGAAATCAGCGATACAGTGACCGGCGATGAAATTCAGGATTCTGCCGATGAGGGCGAAGGTACTGCTGACGAACTCGACCGGTTAATCGCCGGGGAGGATGAAGATGATTGGGGTCCACGCCGCAATCGTTACCGTTTCCCGCTGCGCGAGGATGAGACAGTCAGTTTCAGAATACCTGAAGACATTACCCGCAAGGAGGTTCGCCGACTCGCCGGTTTCATCCTGAGCCTTTCCTGGACATAAACGCATAACCAAACTTGGAGAAAATCATGCATATCACGTCCTTTCTGCCGATCATTTTGCTCGCCACTCTTGCGTCCTGCGGCAAGCCCCCCTCGGCCGGTTGCGTCACCACGGGGCTTTCCGCCCTGGGCGAAGCCGGTGTTTATGGAAATTCACAGGCAGGAGACATCACCTCCCTGCAATGCGAACAGATACAAAGGGTCGCGGATGGAAGTGGTTGCGGTGTTGGGGTTTATGCCTACATGCGCGACCACCCGGAAGAGGCCATGGCATCTTTCGCTTCGCCAGCCTTGCGCCAGCCCGGTGATAGCGACAATCTAGTCGGTCCGGCTGCGGCGGTAATCCAGGCCTGTGATTTTTAAGTGGGTCATGCGCTGAATTGCACATGTCCATGAGTCCCCCCGGAGATGGCCAGGGATCAGGTGAGATTAAGGCGGCGTGGCGACCAACATAGAGTCAACTGACGCCAGCCTTATGATTGTGTAACAATGTTCCGAACTCTGGTAAAACGGCCAATACAAAACAAAGGAAAATTCCATGACTGTCTGGCAGAATTGCATTGTCGATGTAATTTACTACGATGAACGTTCAGCACTACTGCGCGACGAAGGCTACCAAGTCAAGATCGACGACCAAGAAATGGTGATTTCCTATCATGACGAGGATGGTTGGGTCGAATATCGCGGCAAAAATAATGGGGACGGACACTTTCATCTTACTGCCCCAGAGCGGAAAGGTCAGACATCACTGCACCGTTTCCTTCCGGACGGCGAAATTCTGGAAGGATACTGGCAGGAAGGTGGGTATCAGGGGATGTGGCGAATCATCCTCAAGTAGACAATTTGATAGCATTACAGACGGTGGGGGGAGGGTGTGTCACTTCGCTTCTCTTTTAACTGTTACATACACATAAGATGTTTTGGCGTATCCTAAACCTAACCTAAGCAACTTTGTTCACGACAAAGACCACGGCGGCCCACGCCCATTCCCCTTCATCGTCTGGAACCACATGAGATCGAATGAATCTAGTTACTCTATATCCTTCTCCAAGAGTATTGCAGACAGCATCCTTGATATCAGTTGTTTTTCGCTCCAAGCGTTCTTTTGCTGACGAGTCCTTCCGTTTCGGCGCATTAGTACCAGTCCAGAAGGCAAAGACACCGTCCGTCAAGGAGTGCAGACCTTCCTTGCCTGATGAGAAACTTGCCTTGATACGCTGAATATCCTTCTCCGCAGGCACAGTGTATTCGTAAAGGGGGTGTTTGATTTCAATTATGGCGCGGGGCGTATCATCGCCGTTCCATAGGACAATATCTGCTCGACCATCCAACCGAAGCGCCCTTGTTGGTTGCCCACGCTTTAGTCCACCTCCGGTAGTCATAACTTCACGGACGTGGTGTTCCAAAGTTACATAACCCAGGTCAGCATCGTGAAGCGATTCTGCAATTCGACTGGTTAAATAATATTCTGGGGCTGAGAGCAGTGATCCATAACCTGAGAAATTTGAAAATTTTTCATGAGCCAATTCTATTCCATTCAATATGGCGTCAGCTATACATGACCTCATGTTACCCCTTGTGTTAATACTTGGATGCTCTTACCCGGTGGTATCCATCCAGCTGTAAAATCCCTACTGGTAAGCGCCAGGAATGAATTGGTGCGGCTCAGCGAACGGGGTAGGGCAACTTTTTTATCGACTGAAACGCATGCTCTGCCGCGACGACATCGACAGACATAGTGCAAATATTAATAAGTTCCCTCCCTCTGTGGCTAACCTCATCCTGCCAGAAACTTAGCAATTTGCTCGCAAATGGGTCAGGTCTTTCGTCAAAATTTGCTTCAACCTCGGGCACGCAATCCAGAATTGCGTCGAGGTCGGATACGCCTTCAGTTTCAATTGTTACGTCCGGGCCGAGGCTGCCACTTTCCAATGCTTCTTCTAAGGAATCGAGTGCTTCCTTTAATTGTTTCAGCCATTTTATTGTTCCCGTGACATAGTCTGGCCCATCCTCAAGAAAAGACAATACCAACTCGATCACCGCACGAAGTGAATCACTCCCATTAAGGATGGCTGATTTATACACATCAACATCTTCAGGTTCGGTAGAACAGTGGTTCCGTAATCTTGTCGCCCGATGACGCTGCTTGAATTCAGGAATTTGCACAGTAATCAGCGTTGGCAAGGGGCGGCGTGTATATTTTCTCATTTTTGTTGTCATTCTTATGTTTCACTCCAAACGTAAAATATTTTCCCCCATCGACATCACCCACCAGTCAAATGCCTGGCAATCCGATACCGTGGCAGTGACGATCCAGCTTCCATCTGCATTCTCGTCGATTTTCTGATCCGATGACAAGGGCGTTTCCTGTAGCTTCACCCCCAGCCAGTGTGCAACGTGCAGTTCCACTTGTTTGGTTTTGCCGGAACTGAAACCGAAACCACCCAGGGCGATGTAATCGTCCAGTGAAAATCCCGGTGGTTTGTTTGCCGCTTGCTCCAGCATACGCAAGTCGACGAAGCGTTGCAGCAGGAACTGGCGGGGCTCGTTGCCGCTTTCGGCATGCGTGGCCACGAGGATGAGTTGCCTGTCCACCTGAACCAGTCCGAGTGGGTTGACTTCGCGGTAGTATTTCGGGGTTTCACCTTCCCGCTTGTAGTCGAATTCCAGTTGTTTCCCTTCATACAGGGCCTCACAGACCAAGTCATGCACCTTGGGGCTGATCTTCGGCGGCAGCAGAGAAAATCCGTTTGGCACCACGCGCACCTTTTCCATCCAGGCCTGTTCGCGCTTGGTCATGCCCTTGCTGGCGGCCTTGAAGAAGGGGGCGATGGAACGCTGAATATTTGGTGGCAGCAAGCCGCCGGCCAGTTGTTCCAGCATGGCCCAAGCCACTGCCTGTGATGCATCCGCTTCGGGCGACACCAGCCAGGCAGAATCTTTTTTCCAGCGCCATCCGCTCTCTTTGGCATCGTCTGATTCGATGGGAACGTGGCTCACCAGTTCAGCCAAATCTCGCTGCACAGTACGCAGGCTGACTTGCATCCCTTGTTCTCCGAGCATTGTAACCAGCCTTTCGGTGGTGATTTTGCGTCCGCCACGCGGCAGGCACTGGATAATAGCCAGCCATCGGCCCCATTTGTTCGTGGTGGAGAGTTTCTTAGGCATATCTCGACGTCTGTTTTTGTCTCCATTCAATCTATGCGCCCCAATACAAACAGTCAACATGAAGAACATCTAAATGCGCATTTGATTACACGATGGCGTCAAATTCTGTCGCCAGAACCATTTATACTCCTTGCATCGAAGAATCTGTTAGGAACTGGTAATGTGGTTAAGCGAAGTAATTACATCTCAGGCCCGATCATCTCAATGCATTTACCTATTAGCGTGTACAAACCGGATAGTCTCGGGTTTGGTCAATCAATTATCGGGAGTGGGAATATGGCATCCAGCGCTTGGTCTGATGAAGCGTGTTCAGAAATATTGGATTACCTGCGTGAGAAATGTCCGGATGCAGTCGATGGGTTGCTGGAAAGTCTCGCTGAAAATTTTGGGCTCGACGCGCCAGTCGACCTTGACCCTGCAGACATTGCGCATTGCCTCTCGTTTCAGGGGGACAAACTCATTCTGGCCTCAAGCGCCACAGGTCAAGGAAGGGCCAAAACTGCTCTGACAAACGCGCTGGCCGAGGCTGAGTCAAAGGGGATTAATTTCGCTTTTTCAGCAAGCATTTTGGCAATCATAAAATGCAAACACATGGTTTCCCTAAAGAAAGATTATTACCCTGTATCTGAAATATTGCACAAATCGATGCATCCAGACGCATTTATAGGCGCTGCGCTGTATGAGTATCCTGACATGGGCGATGAATTAAATTTGACGCTGATCCTTTCTGGTATCACCTAATAACAAATTGTGTGCGTGAAGGGGTGAGTGTCATCTGGTGAGCCAGTCACAGGGGAAAATAGTTTAGCAAAAATAAAGTGAACACTAATCAAGTGCCCACTTTTGGGTGTGACTGGCGCGCCCGACAGGAGTCGAACCTGTGACCTTTGGCTTCGGAAACCAACACTCTATCCAACTGAGCTACGGGCGCGTGATTTGAAGCGCTGGATTATACCCGACTTGACAAATTCTTGGCAAAACGTAAAATCTCGCCTCTCGCATGGTGATATAGCTCAGTTGGTTAGAGCACAGCACTCATAATGCTGGGGTCGGTGGTTCAAGTCCACCTATCACCACCAAAATACGATCCCAAGCGATCCAAGAAAGGCCGGAAACCCAAGCAAATACAAGGTTTCTGGCCTTTTTTACGTCCATTGTAGGGACGTGCCTTTTTTGGAACAATTTTGCGCGATAAATGGCACAGAATATGGGGGGTGTTACTCCAGAGTTCCCTTATGCATATCAAGCCCTCATTTTGAACAAACGCCCTTGATATGCCAGCCAGTTTCAGTCTCGGCACGAATTACTGCACGTTCATTTTGCCGCCGGGATACCGATCAGTGGCGCAACATTCATGTTTGCCGGCACTACCACGGTATTGGTGTTGCCCTTTTCGGCAAATTTCAGCAAGGCCAGGTTGGCCTCATGCTGAAGGTATTCCCGGGTCAGGGACTGGTTGATAATGTGGTTGGACTCGGCGATCCCCTTGGCCTCGGTGATTTTCACTTCGGCCTCTTTCTGGGCGATATCCACCTGCACTTTCATCGCCTCCAGTTTTTTCTGGTTCGACACCGCGAGGCGAATCGATTCCTCAATCGCCGGGTCGGTGGTGATGGAACGCAATATCACCCGCGACACCCGAAACACGCCCGAATCATTCCGCTCCAGCTCGATTTGCAGATTTTTCTGGATTTCGGCCCCGATATCGTCGCGTCGGGTATGCACCACCAGGCTGTCGATCTTGGCTACCTCCTCGTAGACGATGTTGCGGCTCACGCTGTAAACCAGATTGTAGGCAGGCACCCAGAAGTTCTCATGTTCCATGCGCGCCGACTGGCTGGCATACTTGGTAATGATTTCCGCGATTTTCTCTGGCACCACGCGGTAATAGACCGTGACATCCATGTCCCGCAACGAGAGGTTATCCTTGGCCTTGGGCGTCATGTCATTGAGCTCGATGGCAATTTCCTTGGCGGAGAACTGCTCCACCCTGGAAACAGCAGGAAACACCAGGTACATGCCGGGCGTAAGCTCATCCTGGCTGACGTGGCCGAGCGTGGTACGCACCCCGACGTTGCCGGTCTCGATCACACCCACCATGCTCCACAGCAACGCCAGGGCAAAAAACAGCAAGGGAACCAGCAAAACCTTTTTCACCACGCTGCCGACCGCACCCCGGGCCGTGCTCCCGGCGCCCTCCGTCGTTTTTCCGAATATCATGTCATTCCTCCTTGTCACGCATGAAATCAGCAGTCTTCCAGAATGCGGCGGTCAACTCATGACGCTGTTTTTATCCACACCAACATCATCCATTGCGCGCATCATGTACCCCATCCACGGGCTGCGTTCCGCCTCGCCAATGATGAATGGCAAATAGCTCTGGCGCAAGCTCGTCAGATGAGTGCGCTTCATGGTGACTTTCTACTAGAACAGGAGCAATTCAGTTTCCCACCAATGGGAAGATCAGGGTTCTGTAGAGTTGTGGATGCCCTATACGGCCAATACCGGATATTTTTAGATTTTTTGTAAGGCTGTTTGGCTGTATTGCCGCCGGCAGTGAAGCCGGGCGAACTCATCTTCACGCAACGCAGACCAGCGCCGTTTAAGCAGCAGGCAGATCGAGCAGGAATGCGCTCCCCCCCAGGGAGCTGTTGACGATGGAAATACTGCCATGGTGCAACTCGACGAAGGCTTTGACCAGGCTCAAACCCAGGCCAGAACCTGCCATGGTGCGGCTTGGATCGAGTCGTGCAAAACGTTCGAATACCTTGTCGCGCATCTCTGGAGGGATGCCCGGCCCACCGTCCTCCACCAGCACTTTGATATGATTATCCTGGAGATTCGCGCCCAAGCGGATTTCTCCTCCCGGCGGGACATATTTAAGCGCGTTGTCGAGCAAGTTTGAAATGATCTGGGCGAGAAGCTGACGGTTACCGTAGACCAGCAGACCCTGGGCCACTTCGCCTTGCAGCACCAGGCCTTTCTCCTCGGCTGCGGGCTCGTAGAGCTCGAGCAGTTCGTCCAGCAGTTCGGAAAAATCGACCACCGCGCGCTTCACCGGCATCCCACCCGATTCCGCCCTGCTGATGGCCAGCAGGGAACTGAAAATACTCTGCATCTTTTCCAGTTCGTTATGCACTCTTTTCAGCGCCGCATGGTATGTCTCAGGATCTTCCTGCTGCAGTGCAACCTGAACATCGGCACGCAGGCGCGTCATGGGCGTACGCAAATCGTGTGCAATGTTATCGCTCACCTGGCGTATGCCTTGTACCAGTCGTTCTATTCGCTCCAGCATCGCATTCATGTTGCCAGCCAGGACCGAAAGTTCGTCGTTGCCGGTAACCGGCATGCGGCTGGAAAGATCACCCGACTGCATGATCAGGTTGGTATTCCGGTTGAAGACATCAATCCGGCTGCGAAACTGTCGCACCAGCCAGATTCCTATCGCCAGTCCGAACAGGGACAACACGCCGGCAGTCAGGATAAAAGTCTGGCGAAAATCCCTGACCAGAGCGATCATCGGTTCCACGCTGACCGCGGTGAAGGCCGTCATTCCGTCGCCCAGAGAAAAGGAAATCACTCTTATGGAATGCGATTTTCCGTCACTCGCCTCGACCTCCATCTGCCGCACGCCGGGGAACATCTTCTCCATAGGCAGGATCAGGCCACCAGCCTGATAGGTAACCCGGTTTTGCCGATCAAGAATGCGGAAACCGTGAGACTGGCTGCCCTCGCTTTCGATTTCGCTCTTGATCGCGCGATACAGGCCTGCCGTACCATTGTCGCGGTATTGCAACTGCAACAGGCTGCGCTCTTCAGACAGAGTATGATCCACCCCCTTGGTCAGGGTAGAGTTGAGCTGATAGTCGAGGAAGAAAAAGATCAGCCCGGCGCTTAATACATAAACCACCAGTAATAGAAAAATTAAGCGTACCGGCGCCGAGTCGGAAAATTTCATTCCGCGCGCAACAGATAGCCCTCTCCGCGCACCGTATGGAGAAGGGGGGAAGGGAAATATTTGTCGATCTGGTGGCGCAGACGGCTGATATGGACATCCACCACATTGGTCTGGGGATCAAAATAATAATCCCAGACATTTTCCAGCAGCATGGTGCGGGTCACCACCTGGCCCGCATGGCGCATGAGATATTCGAGCAGACGCAATTCACGTGGCTTGAGGAATATTTCCTGCCCGGAGCGAGTCACTCTGCGGGTCAGCAGTTCGAGTTTCAGATCCCCCACGTCCAGCACTGTCTCCTGGGACTGTGCACTTCGAGTGCGGCGCAGCAGCGCTTCGATGCGAGCCTGCAACTCATTGAAGGCGTAAGGCTTGACCAGATAGTCATCGCCACCCGAGCGCAAGCCTTCAACCCGTTCATCCACTTCGCCCAGCGCGCTCAGTATCAGTGCCGGCGTATTGTCATCTTCCCCACGCAAGGTCCGCAGCATGGTCAGCCCATCCATTCTGGGCATCATGACATCCACGACCCACAGGTCAAAATTGCCGCCACGGGCCATCTCCAGTCCATGCTCTCCGTCACGAGCAATGCTGGAACGGTAACCCAGGCCTGCCAGTCCCTGCTGTAAAAGCTGAGCGGCTGCAGGGTCGTCTTCAACGATAAGGATTTTCATGCAGAATCCGAGTCCATGATGGGAATGGCAAAATGCTAAGCCAATTATTACAGAAACAACATGAACAAATGTTCATTTCCGCTTTTCAATCAAAATGCTATATTGAAAGCGTTAACTACGTAATGAACGGAGGAAATCATGGCAAGCAAGTCTGCCCTCCCTGTCTACGAAGTCGAGTTCATTCCACTGGAGCGGCGTCTTGACGACCGCCGCAGAAATGCCGACAGCTGTTATGCCGGCCCCGAGCGTCGGCGCGAGAAAAGCCGCCGCGACAACAATGAACATAAAGCAGCAAAACCACGCCTGCATTCAATGAACTAACTGGTCGCAGCGCTTTACCGCACGCTTACCTTGATCTCGCCCGCCACCATGCTTCCGATTTCGCGGGCGTAATCGAAGCCCTGCTGACGAAACAGATCCAGCACATCGGCAACCACCTCCGGCGCGCAGGCCACCAGCAAACCGCCGCTGGTCTGCGGGTCGCACAACAGATTCCTTTTCCACTCTGCCATGCCTTCGGGCAGTGCCACTTCTCTCCCATAACTATCCCAATTGCGTGCCGCCGCGCCTGGGACATACCCCTGCTTGGCCAGTTCCAGCGCCACCGGCAGGATGGGCAGGCGGTCGAATTCGAGTTCTGCCCCCAGCCTGGAACCACGACAGATTTCCAGCAAATGGCCGAGCAGGGCAAAACCGGTGACATCGGTAAGTGCGTGTACACCCTGCATGTGGGCCAGCGTGGCGCCAGCCACGTTCAGCTGAGTCGTGCTCGCCAGCATCTGGCGGTAACCCTCTTCAGACAAGTCCCCCTTCTTCAGCGCTGCGCTCATGATGCCGATGCCCAGCCCCTTGCCGAGGATCAGCACGTCACCCTCCTGAGCACCCACATTGCGCTTCACCTTGTCGGGATGAACCACGCCCAGCGCCACCAGCCCATAAATCGGCTCAGGTGAATCGATCGAATGGCCGCCTGCGATGGGGATGCCAGCCGCCGCGCATACCGCCTCGCCGCCAGCCAGAATATTGTGTATGACATCGGTAGGCAGCTTGCCTACCGGCATGCCGACAATGGCCAGCGCCATGATCGGCTGCGCGCCCATGGCGTAGATATCGGACAATGCATTGGTTGCCGCAATGCGGCCAAAATCCACGGCATCGTCCACAATAGGCATGAAAAAATCGGTGGTGGCGACAATGGCCTGATGGTCGTTAAGACGATAGACCGCGGCATCGTCGCCGGTTTCCGTTCCCACCATGAGATCGGGATGAACCAGTCGAGCGGGCATGTTGGCGAGAATTTCGTTCAACAGGGCCGGCGCAATTTTGCAGCCGCAGCCACCGCCATGGGAGAACTGTGTTAATTTAATTGCTGACATTATTTTGAAGAGTCATGAAATTGGTTAAGGAAGCAAACCTAGCACAGCTGGACCAGTTTGACGAGATCCTCGACGTCCGTTCACCCTCAGAATTTGCCGAGGACCACATTCCCGGCGCGCTGAATTTCCCCGTACTCGACGATGAAGAGCGCGCCCGCATCGGCACCCTGCACAAACAGGTTTCCTCTTTCGATGCCAAGAAAGCCGGCGCCGCGCTGGTATCGCGAAATATCGCCAGGCATCTGGAGCAGGCTTTTGCCGCCAAGCCGAAAAACTGGCGCCCGCTGGTTTATTGCTGGCGCGGCGGCAAGCGCAGCGGCGCGATGGCCCACGTGCTGGGGCAGGTAGGCTGGCATAGCGGCCAACTGGACGGCGGCTACAAGGCTTACCGGCGCCAGGTACTGGAAGATCTGCAAACCCTGCCAGCCCGCTTCCAGTGGCGCGTGGTGTGTGGAGCCACCGGCTCGGGCAAGAGCCGCCTGTTGCAGGCACTGCATGCCGCAGATGCTCAGGTACTGGACCTGGAAGACCTGGCCAACCATCGCGGCTCGCTGCTAGGCAACCTGCCCGGCACGCCCCAGCCGGGACAGAAATTTTTCGAAAGCCTGATCTGGTCCAAGCTGCACAGCTTCGACCCTGCGCAGCCGGTCTATGTCGAAGCGGAGAGCAAGAAAATCGGCAATGTCCGCGTGCCTGAAACGCTCATTGCCGCAATGTGGCAAAGCCAGTGCATCCGCGTCGAAGCGAGCATCGCGCAACGGGTCGAATTACTGAAGGAAGAGTACGCGCACTTTCTCGTCGACCCGAACGAACTCGGACAAAAACTGGGATTTCTGACCGAGATCCACGGCAATGAGCGCATCGCCCGCTGGCAACAAATGGCACAACAGGGCGAGTGGGACACACTGGTGGCGGAATTGCTGGAGCAGCACTACGACCCGGCTTATACCCGGTCCACGCTCAAGCACTATCCGCTTTACGGCGAGGGACTCATCCTGCAGCCTCAGAGCCTGAGTATGGAAGCGATGCAGGTGGCGACAAGAGAGATACTCAAGACTTAGCTGCAGCGCCCGTTTTTGTCCAGCTTCATATACTTCTGCAACCAGCCCCTGACCCGCTCGCGCGCATGCCGGGTGGCAATTTTCTCTTCCGGCGTCTGGTCATTGCGGAAATCGAACGCGCGCCGCGCCAGCGGGTAATACTGCATCTCGACAGGTACGCCACGCTCATATAGTGCATAGAAAGCACGGCCGCCGTTAATGCGGCGCAATTCGAAATCCTGCTCGCCGATCAGAAACAGCAGCGGGGTGGTGATCTGCGCAATCTCCGGTGCTACGCTAAAAAGCTGTTCCGGCTCCGGTGCATTGGGGTTCTGCATGTGGCCCGCATAGGCGGCGATTGCAGCGACATCCTTGCCGCGCTTGGCCGCCAAGCGGATCGAGTAGTAACCGCCGCGCGAATACCCCACCACCCCCACGGGGATTTTGCACGCTTCCGGCAAGGCCATGAGCGCATCCAGCCCGGCCTCGACATCGTTTTCCGTGGCCGGATCATGAGCCGACGGCCAGCGTTCGATAAATCGCCCTGCCTGCCAGTCCGGCGCCAGCACCGCGAAACCCTGCTTAGCTAACGAGGCAATATGGCGCTGATCCACTTCGTCGTAGCCCCGCTTGGCATGGATATAAAGCACCGGCGGGAATGGCCCTTTGCCAGCGGGAATGGCAATTTCCGCCGGGACATCCACATCACCCGACTTTATAACAATCTTTCTGAGCTGGATATCACCAGCCTGAACAACTTGGGATGTAAACAGCAAAGCTAAAATCAGGGTCAAGATTTTCATGCGTCTTCGTCTTTAGAATATGGTTCAGGATGATTTTCACACACCAATGGAAAGTTGTATTGAGCGGTTTGGACTAGAACAGCGATCATGGACAAGGCGAAATTGATCTGTCTCAATTGACCAGCAAAAAAAAAGTGCTAGTCTGTACAAACCATCGTGGGACGTTTTACCCCTCGCGCATGGAATTCCAACCTCGATTCCAGCTGATCACACCTAGGTCAAATGGAATCACAATCAGGAGTGTTGAACATTATGAGCACCACCTGGATTCTTGTCGCAAATGCCAGCATCGCACGTCTTTATGCCAATCATGGCCCCAAAAAAGGGCTGCAATTAATCAAGGAACTCGCTCACCCGGAAAGCCGGGAAAAAGCCGGAAATCTGGTCTCAGACCGCCCCGGCCACAATCCCGGCGCAGGTGACGGCCATGGTTCATTTGTCCCCGCCGCTGCCCCGAAACACATCGAGGCGGAGCGCTTCGCCCAGCAACTGGCAAACGAGATGGACAGCGGGCGCACCTCGAACAGCTACACGCGCGCCATTCTGGTGGCAGCGCCGGCCTTCATGGGTCTGCTCAAAGGTTGCATCAACAGCCATGTGAGCAAGCTGGTGAGCGAAGATGTGGACAAGGATTACACCAAGGCCTCTGAAAAAGAGCTGGCCGGGCACCTAGAGCACATCATTTTCCTCTGAAAGGCTCCAACGACCTATGACTTCATAGGTCGCACCGGCATCGTTCGTCACCGACTTCACCAGCACGAATGCATCAGCCGCCCACGCAAGAGGCAACAGGGGCGGCATCTCGACTCCCTCGCAACGGGCATTTCTGAGCAGCGTGACATGCGGGGAAAAAACCGGGCGATCGTCAAAAGTAAAGCCCGCATTGCGCAAACCTTCCTGCAACTGGGTCACCAATCCCTGAAGTTCCTCCGACGTCTCATTCGGCGCAGCCCAGGCCACCCGGTTATGGCGCCACCAGCCAAGTCGATCCAGCGTCATGGAAAAAGAAGAACCCGATACGCTCCCGGCCACGGCGCGCAATTCGTCCAGCCGAGTCACTGCCACGTTACCAAGAAACACCAGGGTGAGATGCACATTAGGCGCCCGCATCCGGCGTCCGCCACAGGCCGCGTGCAGCTTTCTGCCTGCCTGATCGAGAACGTGCCGCACCTTGGCATCCGGCCACAGGGCGAAAAACAGCCGTGCCGTCTGTTCTCCCTCTGGCATTTTCAGCCTTTCATCAGAAGGCACACCGCCTGTGCTGCAATGCCCTCGCCACGACCGGTATAGCCAAGTCTTTCAGTGGTCGTCGCCTTGACGTTGACGACAGCGGTATCCACATCGAGATCGGCCGCGATATTGGCTTCCATCTGCGGAATATAGGGCGCCATTTTGGGTGCCTGAGCGATGATCGTGGCATCGACATTCACCACTTGATAACCCTCGCTCGCCACCAGTCGTACGACCTCGCGCAGCAAATGGCGGCTATCGATCCCCTTGAATGCCGGATCGCTGTCCGGGAAATGGCGCCCGATGTCGCCCTGCCCCACCGCGCCCAGCAGCGCATCGCAAATGGCATGCAGCAGCACATCCGCATCGGAGTGTCCAGCCAGACCCAGTTGATAAGGGACTTCAACCCCCCCCATGATCAGCCTGCGCCCTTCTACCAGGGCATGTACATCGAAACCTTGACCGATTCTCATACTGCCTCCTTAGTTAACAGCAATTCCGCCATCTCCAGATCCTGCGCATAAGTCACCTTGAAATTCCGGCTGTCCCCCAGCACCAGCCTGGGCTTCAGCCCCATTTGCTCAATCGCCTGCGCTTCGTCGGTCGGCACATGCGTTCCTGGCTGCGACAGCGCCTCAAGCAGCGTGCCGTGGCGAAACATCTGCGGCGTCTGCGCCTGCCACAGGCCGGCGCGCGGCTCGGTATGGGCGACGTGATGCACCCCATCGGAGCGTTTCAGGGTGTCTGCCACCGGCACGGCCAGCAGCCCGCCCACTTCGTCCGAGCCGCCTTCGGCAATCAGGCGCCCCAGCGCTTCCTCACTCAGGCCGGGCCGGGCGGCATCATGCACCAGCACCCAGTCATCGGCAGCCACATCATCCTGAATGGCCTTGAGGCCATTGCGTACGCTTTCGAAGCGTTCCGCCCCGCCGCAAAACAGGGGCACCAGCGTCGGCGCAAAAGCCTCCCAGTCATAGCTGCCCCAGCGCTCGTCGTCGCGCGCCAGCACCACATACACCCGCTCGATTTCCTTGCAGCCGCAGAGGCGGGCAATCGCGTAGTAAATCAGGGGATGCCCGCCGATTTCCAGATATTGTTTGGGCCTGGGCGCGCCCATACGTGAACCTGAGCCGGCGGCGGGAATCAAAGCATAAAAGGTGGTCATCTCTTGATCCGAATTGTGTCAGGGGTATGATGAAGTAAGGTCTTGATCATACCCATTTTACTGTCAGTTAAGGCAAGGAGGGGTAAGCATGAATGAAGTCCGTCCCGCCGCCGTTGCCGGCGCTTTCTATCCCGGCGAGCCCGGCGTCCTGAAACACGACATCCAGGCCATGTTGGCCGCTGTCGCCGCGCCTGCAGACGCCACTCCGCCCAAGGCCCTGATTGTACCCCACGCCGGGTACATCTATTCAGGCCCCATCGCCGCCAGCGCCTATGCCCGGCTCATCCCGCTGCGCCACCAGATCAAACGCGTGGTGCTGCTCGGCCCGGTGCACCGCGTGCCGGTACGCGGACTGGCGCTGCCCGGCGTCGACAGTTTTGAAACCCCCTTGGGCATCATTGCGCTGGATCAGCAGGCCATGGCGCGGGCCGCCAGCCTGCCGCAGGTGGTGGAAAGCTTCCCCGTCCATGCCTGGGAACATTCGCTGGAAGTACAACTGCCCTTCCTGCAAATGGTGCTGGACGATTTCAGCCTGGTGCCGCTGGCCGTGGGCGATGCCACGCCAGAGGAGGTGGCGGAAGTGCTGGAACAACTATGGGGCGGCCCGGAAACCCTGATTGTCATCAGCTCCGACCTTTCGCATTATCTGCCCTATGATGTAGCCAAGCGCGTGGACAGCGAGACGGCACAGGCCATTCTGGCCCTGGACGCGCCGGTCAGCCACGAGCAGGCTTGCGGAGGCACACCGGTCAACGGATTGTTGCTGGCCGCACGGCACCATCATTTGAAGCCGCATCTACTGGATCTGCGCAACTCCGGCGACACTTCGGGGGACCGCAGCCGCGTGGTGGGTTATGGTGCATTTGCCTTTGAAGAGTCCGGCCATGTCCACTGAACAGGGAAAAGCCCTGCTCGCCATTGCCCGCGCAACGATTTCCAGCGCGCTTGGCAAATCCATGCAGGCAGACGAATCCGCCCCATGGCTAGAGGCGCCGGGCGCGACCTTCGTCACCCTCACCCAGCAGGGCGAACTGCGCGGCTGCATCGGCAGCCTGGAAGCGCACCGTTCCTTGCTGTCGGACATCAAGGCCAACGCCCTGGCCGCCGCCTTGCGCGACCCGCGCTTTGCGCCGCTGGACGCGGACGAACTGGACAGGACTCAGGTTGAAGTGTCGCTGCTCTCGTCGCTTGCTCCCATCAGTTTCAGCAGCGAACAGGACGCGCTGGCGCAATTGCGGCCACTGGAGGACGGCATCGTGTTCGAATACGGGCCGTACCGCGCCACTTTCCTGCCGCAGGTGTGGGAGCAATTGCCGCAACCCGCCGAATTCATGGCCCACCTCAAGCACAAGGCAGGGCTGTCGCCCGACTTCTGGGACAAGGACGTCAAACTGTTCCGCTATACCGTGAACAAATGGAAGGAATCCTCATGAACGCAGAATCCAACCACGCCGAATCCAGCCACCCCGGTCGCTGGTGGCATACTCTGGACGAAAAAACCATCCAGTGCGATCTGTGCCCGCGCGACTGCAAGCTGCACGAGGGCCAGCGCGGCCTGTGCTTTGTGCGCCAGAATGTCGGCGGCAAGATGATCCTCACCACTTACGGTCGTTCCTCGGGCTTCTGCATCGACCCGATCGAGAAAAAGCCGCTCAACCACTTCTACCCCGGCAGCAGCGTGTTTTCTTTCGGCACCGCGGGCTGCAATCTGGCCTGCAAGTTCTGCCAGAACTGGGACATCAGCAAGGCCCGCGACATGGACCGCCTGATGGATCAGGCCTCGCCGGATGAAATCGCCCGCACCGCAGAACATCATGGCTGCAAGAGCGTGGCTTTCACCTACAACGACCCGGTGATTTTTGCCGAGTACGCCCTGGACGCGGCGGATGCCTGCCATGCACGCGGCATCCAGACCGTCGCGGTCACGGCGGGCTACATCCACCAGGCGGCAGGACGCGAATTTTTCGCCAAGATGGACGCCGCCAACGTGGACCTGAAAGGCTTCACCGACGATTTCTACCACAGCCTGTGCGCCGGCCACCTGCAACCGGTGCTCGATAGCCTCGCCTACATCCATCACGAAACCCAGTGCTGGCTGGAAATCACCACCCTGATCATCCCCGGCCAGAACGATTCGGAGCAGGAAATCACCGCGCTATCGCAGTGGATCGCCAGGGAACTGGGGCCGGACGTGCCGCTGCATTTCTCGGCCTTCCACCCCGATTACAAAATGATGGACATTCCATCGACTCCCGGCTCAACGCTTACTCGGGCGCGCCGTATCGCCATGGATCAGGGGTTGCACTATGTCTATATCGGCAACGTGCATGACCCGGCGGGCGACACCACCTACTGTCCCAAGTGCCAGGCAGCGCTGATCGAGCGCGACTGGTACCAGATCAACGCCTATCATCTGAGCGACAACGGCCATTGCCCGCATTGCGGCACTGCCATCGCCGGGCGTTTTGAACACTTTGTCCTGGCCCGCCAATTCGGGCGGAAACAGATTCCGGTAGCGATTCACCGGCACGCATAGAAATTGGGTAAACTGCGGCCTCATGGCCCCGCAACCCTACAAAATCCTCATCGTCGCCCCCTCCTGGGTAGGCGACATGGTCATGGCGCAGCCGCTGTTCATGCGCCTGCATCAGCTTCATCCAGGTCTGCTGCTGGACGTGCTGGCGCCTGCCTGGACACTGCCCCTGCTGGCGCGCATGACAGAAGTGCATGAGGCCATTGCCAACCCATTCGGGCATGGTGAATTCAATCTGGCAGCACGCTACCACCTGGGTAAAGCGCTGCGCCAAAGGCAGTACGACCAGGCCATCGTGCTGCCCAACTCGTGGAAGTCCGCCCTGGTGCCGTTTTTCGCCGGCATTGCAAAACGCACTGGCTATCGCGGCGAAATGCGCTGGGGACTGCTCAATGATGTGCGCGAACTGAACAAGGATAAGCTACCGTTGATGGTGGAACGCTTTGTGGCGCTGGCCGACTCACCTGACAGCCCCCTGCCAAATCCGATACCACAGCCGAAACTGAACACGGACGAGCAAACGCGCCATACCACGCTGAGCAAGCTCGGCCTGGACCCAGAACCCCGGATTGCAGCGCTATGCGTGGGCGCCGAATATGGCCCGGCAAAACGCTGGCCGGCAGCGCATTTTGCCGCACTGGGGAAGCTGCTGCACGCAAAGGGCTTCCAGGTATGGCTTGTGGGCTCCGCCAAGGATGGCGAAGCCGGTGCCGAGGCGGCGCGCTTGAGCATGGATACCTGCCTCGACCTGTGCGGCAAGACCAGCCTCAATGAAGCGGTGGATTTGCTTGCCTCGGCCAGCGTGATCGTCAGCAACGATTCCGGCCTGATGCATGTCGCCGCCGCGCTGGACAAGCCGCTTGTCGCCCTCTACGGCTCCAGCAGCCCCGGCTTTACGCCCCCTCTGTCACACAAGGCGCATATCCTCAGCCTGAATCTGTCCTGCAGTCCGTGCTTCAAACGCGAATGCCCGCTCGGCCATCTCGAATGTCTGATGAAACTGACGCCGCAAAACGTGTGGGAGCAGATCGGCGTCGCTATCAACGAGGAAAACCATGGCACTATCTAAAGAGTTCAACCCCTACCATGTTGAAATTTCCACCTGGCTGATCACAGCCGTGCTGCTTGTTTTCATCGTTTACTCACGCCTTCTGCCGGCACTGCTGGCGGGACTGCTGATGTACGAACTGGTCCACCTGCTTGCCGCACGCATCAATCTGCGCCGCTTTGGCGGACGTCCGGCCAAGATTGTTGCAGTTGCCCTGCTGGCCAGCCTGATGGCAACCCTGATCACCTTCGCCACCATCGGCCTGATGGCATTCTTTCACAGCGATACCGGAAAACTTCCCGCGTTGTTGCAAAAAATGGCGGTGATCATCGAAGGCTCGCGTACCTTGTTGCCTGACTGGCTGGTGGAAAAACTGCCTACCAGCGCTGAAGGCATCCAGACCGCCGCAGTGGAACTGCTGCGCACCCACGCCAGCGAAGTGCAGACCGTGGGCAAGGAAATGGGCCGCACCCTGGTTCACGTACTGATCGGATTGATCATCGGCGCCATGATCTCGCTGCGAGAAGTGACGGTGCAACATCGCTATGGCCCCCTCTCGGGCGCACTGGCAGAGCGAGTCCGGCTACTTGGCGACGCTTTCCGCCGCATCGTCTTTGCCCAGGTCAGGATTGCGGCGCTGAATGCCTTTTTTACCGCAATCTATCTGGTCGTGGTGCTGCCTATGTTAGGTGTTAACCTGCCCCTGACAAAAACCCTGATCATTATCACCTTCCTTGCCGGCTTGCTGCCAGTGATCGGCAACCTGATATCCAACTCCATCATCGTCGTCGTCAGTCTGGGGCACTCGCTACAGATCGCTGTTGCCTCACTGCTGTTCCTGATCGTGATCCACAAGCTCGAATACTTCCTCAATGCACGCATCATCGGCACCCAGATCCGTTCCCACGCATGGGAACTGCTGCTTGCCATGCTGGTCATGGAAGCAGCGTTCGGCATCATGGGCGTGGTTGCGGCACCCATTTATTATGCCTACCTGAAAAGCGAACTGGTGCGTAAGAACTTGATCTGAGCAGCACCCCGAGAGCAGCTTTTATTCACCACAAACACCTTGCCAAGCCAACTTGAATCATGGATAATTGCGCCATTTTTCGCGGCACTCAAATGCCAAAAACCGAGCAACAGGCAAGGATTTGAATCATGAAACCGGATACTCACCCAAACTACAACGAAATCAACGTGAACTGCAGCTGTGGTTTTACTTTTAAAACCCGCTCTACCATGAGCAAAGACCTGACCGTTGAAGTGTGCTCGCAATGCCACCCCTTCTATACCGGCAAGCAGAAGACTATTGACACCGCTGGCCGTGTTGAGAAATTCCGCCAGAAGTACGGCATGAAGTAAGTTCGCATCCGACTCAGAAAGAAAGGCAGCTCAGGCTGCCTTTCTTTTTTGTTGCTTACACTGTAAACATGTCCTTTTTCGAGTCTTTCCGACAACCACCTCACATCCATCTGAGCTGGGTTGTCGCGCTTTGTGCGTTGTGGACTCTGCTCGGACTGGTTGGCCACGACCCATGGAAGCCTGATGAGGCCTCTGGCTTCGGACTCGTCTATTCAATTCTTCAGGGTGGAGACTGGGTTATTCCCATGCTGGCCGGCGAACCCTTCATGGAGAGACCGCCACTCTACTACCTGACCGCTGCGGCTATTGCCAAGATTTTTTCCGGCTGGCTGCCTCTGCATGACGGCGCCCGCCTCGCCAGCGGGTTCTATATGGGGCTGGCGCTACTTTTCACAGGCCTGACCGGACGCGAACTATGGGGCAAAGGTTATGGTCGCATTACCGCCCTGATCATGATTGCCTGCCTTGGCCTGGTAGTGCGCACCCATCAGATCATCACCGATACGGCTTTACTGGCCGGGGTTGCGATTGCGCTTTATGGTCTGGCACTGGCACCGCGCCGCCATGTCATTGCGGGTATCATCATCGGCAGTGGAATAGGCGTTGGCTTTATGTCCAAAGGCCTGTTCGAACCCGGCATCATTGCCATCACAGCTTTGCTCCTGCCCTTTCTATCCAGTGCCTGGCGTAGCCGCCGCTATGCAATCTGCCTGGCCATTGCATTCGTTGCCGCCCTGCCCTGGCTTGCCATCTGGCCTTTCCTGCTTTACCAGCGCGCTCCAGAATTATTCATGGAATGGCTGTGGGTCAACAATCTGGGACATCTGACCGGGTCCACCCCCCTCCTTGCCAGTCACGAGCCAGGCTATTACTTCACCATCCTGCCCTGGTTTGCCTGGCCCGCCCTTCCCTTGGCACTCTGGACACTGTGGCGCCACAATTGGAAAGACGGATTTATCCCGGCCATTGCCCTGCCCCTTACCGCATTCCTGGTAATTCTGCTTGTCTTGAGCACCGCCGTCATAGCGCGCGATGTATATGCCCTGCCGCTACTTCCGCCACTGGCGGTTTTGGCCACGGCGGCCGTCAATTCCCTGCGCAGAGGGGCCGCCAATTCACTGGACTGGTTCAGCGTAATGACTTTCAGCCTGTTTGCCGGTGTATTGTGGCTGGCATGGTATGCATCACTGACCGGTCACCCGACCGAGGTCGCTCACTGGGTCGATAAACGTCAACCCGGCTATATCGTTCATATCAATGGCCTGGCACTGTTTCTGGCCGCAGCACTGAGCACCGCCTGGATAGTAGTTGTCGCGCGCATGAAGCGCAATGCACTGCGAGGAATTGTCAATTCCGCACTGGGTATCACCCTGGCCTGGGGACTGCTTGCCACAATCTGGCTGCCATGGCTCGACTCTGACAAAAGCTATCGCGCCATGATCGTTTCCCTGCAAGGCAGCCTGCCATCAAATTACAACTGCATAGGCAGCAAACAGCTGGGAGAACCGCAACGCGCCCTGCTGCATTATTTTGCCGGCATCATCACACTACGAGATGAAGTTGACGACAGCCACTGCGAGCTGAAATTGATTCAGAATGGAGCGAATTTGCCGGAGCAGTCAGAACAGGGATGGAAGCCAATCTGGCAGGGACGCCGCCAGGGTGATAAAACAGAACTGTATACCCTGCTGAAGAAGCTCTAACCGCCTTATAAACTTGAATTATTTCGCCAATTGTGTCCTAATGAACAATATATAAGTTATATTCGTTCTAAATATTTCAAAATATACCGATTAACCATTTAAGGAGAAAAATATGACGCACAACAAAATTGCAAAAATTACACTGAGCCTGATTCTGAGCTTGGCATTTTCTGGTACTGCCTTTGCTCACTCGGTGGAGAAAGAAGGCTATCTGATTGACACCCGTGGCAATGTGGTTAAAAACAATTATAACGAGTGCTGGAAAACCGGTTACTGGACACCGGCCATGGCCATTGCAGAATGCGATCCTAGCCTGATCAAGAAGGAAGAAAAGAAAGCAGCTGCTCCTGCGCCAGTCGCTCCTGCCGGACCGGAAAAGCCAGCCTTTGAAAAAATCACTCTGCAAGCCGAAACACTGTTTGATTTCGACAAGTCAGTAGTACGCGCAGATGGCAAGCAGAAACTGAATGACGAAGTTGTCGGCAAAATGAAGCAATACCCACAAGTCGAAGTGGTTCTGGTAACAGGTCATGCCGATCGCATCGGCAAGGATGCCTACAACCAGAAACTGTCCGAGCGCCGTGCTGCTGCGGTCAAGGATTACCTGGTTAGCCAGGGTATTGATGCCGGCCGTATTGAAACTGCAGCCAAGGGCGAAGCTGAACCCGTCGTTGCTTGCAGCGACATCAAAGGCAAGGAAAGTGGCAAGAACAAGAAACTGGTTGAATGCCTGCAACCCAACCGCCGCGTGATGGTTGAAGTTAAAGTACAGAAGCCAACCCAGAAGTAATCCAGGGTTGAACTCACCTGAAAAGCCCCGCCTCTGCGGGGCTTTTTTCTTGGCCAAAATTCGAGATGCAACAAGCCGATACTATTATTGACGCACGCTGGGTGGTTCCTGTCCGACCGGCACATCAGGTTCTGCACCACCATAGCGTGGTTATCAGAGATGGGAATATTGCCGCCATCCTGCCCACGCCAGAAGCTCATGCACAGTTTTCTGCCAGCCGCACAGTCACGCTGGGAGAGCACGTTCTCATTCCCGGGCTGATCAATCTTCACACGCATGCCGCCATGAACCTGATGCGCGGCCTGGCCGATGACCTGCCGTTGATGGAATGGTTGCAGCAGCATATCTGGCCAGCAGAAAGCCGCCATGTTTCGACGCAATTTGTACATGATGGGACCCTTCTGGCCTGTGCGGAAATGCTGCGCGGTGGTATTACCTGCTTCAACGACATGTATTTTTTTCCGGATGCGGCAGCCGAAGCCGTCCTCAAATCCGGAATGCGCGCCACCATTGGACTGATTACACTGGATTTTCCCACCCCGTATGCCAGTGACGCAGATACTTACCTGCACAAGGGTCTGGCCATTCGCGACCAGTTTTCTGCGGAACCTCTGCTGTCCTTCTCTCTCGCCCCGCATGCACCCTACACTGTCAGCGACAAAACACTGAGCAAGGTGCTGACTTATGCCGAACAGCTGGATTTGCCAATTCACATTCACCTCCACGAAACGGCAGATGAAATCCAGCAGAGCCTGAAGCAATATCACCTCAGGCCATTGCAACGCCTGCAGAACCTGGGTTTGCTTGCGCCTAATCTGATTGCAGTCCATGCCGTGCATCTGAAACACGACGAAATGGCAACATTTGCCCAGCAGGGCTGCCATGTCGCCCACTGCCCCACCTCCAACCTCAAACTGGCAAGCGGCATTGCTCCCGTCCATGCCATGATGGAACAGGGCATCAACGTCGGCCTTGGCACGGATGGCGCCGCTAGCAACAACCGGCTCGACCTGTTTCAGGAAATGCGGCTAGCGGCTTTGCTCGCCAAGGGCATTAGCGGCAAGGCAGATCACCTGCCCGCTTTTGATTCGTTGCAGATGGCGACGTTCAATGGCGCCCGTGCCCTGGGGCTGGATCACCAACTCGGCTCGCTTGAGCCCGGCAAGGCAGCGGACATAACCGCAATCAGGCTCGATAACCTGGAAACCATGCCATGTTATGATGTGATTTCACATTTGGTATATGCAGCCGGCCGCGAGCATGTCACCCATGTATGGGTCAACGGCACAGCCGTGGTAGAGAACGGCAATCTGCTCACCCTCTCGCAGCAGCAGCTTTTCAAACAGGCCACGCTTTGGCAGGAAAAGATAGGTAAGAAACATGAGTAATTCATCCACGGCGCAAAACGCCGACCACCACGAACTCGATAAATTCAGCCAGCTCGCTCACAACTGGTGGGATCCCAACAGCGAATTCAAGCCGCTGCACGACATTAATCCTTTACGCCTGGAATACATCGACAGCCTGGCGGGTCTGGCGGGCAAGCAGGTGCTGGATGTAGGCTGCGGCGGCGGCATCCTGTCGGAAAGCATGGCGGCACGCGGCGCCAACGTGACCGGCATTGATCTGGGCGAAAAAGCCCTCAAGGTTGCCAAGCTCCATCTGCTGGAAAGCGGCCAGAGCGTGGATTACCGCCTGATCGCCGTGGAAGAGCTGGCGCAGCAAACGCCAGGCAGCTATGACGTGGTCACCTGCATGGAAATGCTGGAACACGTTCCCGACCCCTTGAGTGTCGTCAAATCCTGCGCCCAGCTGGTCAAGCCGGACGGCCACGTATTCTTTTCCACCCTCAACCGCAATCTCAAGGCTTACCTGTTTGCTGTAATTGGTGCCGAATATGTGCTCAATATGCTGCCACGCGGCACCCACGACTATGCCAAATTTATCAAACCTTCCGAATTGGCGCGACACTGCCGCACAGCGAATCTGACAGTCAACCAGATCACCGGAATGAGCTACAACCCTCTATCAAAAGTGTACTCGCTTGGCGACGATACGAGCATCAACTACCTGATGGCCTGCCGCCGCGAAGCCGAGTAGCAGGTAACGCTTCATGATCAAGGCAGTCTTGTTCGACCTCGACGGCACGCTTGCCGACACGGCGCTGGATCTGGGGTTTGCGCTCAACGAACAGCGCCGCAGGCATAACCTGCCACCGCTCCCGCACCAGCAGATCCGACCCTATGCCTCCCATGGCACCGTTGGCCTGCTCGATATCGGCTTTGGCCTGAGCCCGGAAAATGCGCGTTTTCCCGACATGAGAGCGGAGTATCTGGAGCTTTATACGGCCAATCTGTGTCGTCTCACCTGTTTATTCGAAGGCATGGCCGAGACCCTGAACGCGCTCGAACAGCAGGGCATTGCATGGGGCGTCGTCACCAACAAGCCCGCGCGCTTCACCAACCCGCTCATGGCGGCACTGGGCCTCTCCGAACGCGCAGCCAGCATCATCAGCGGCGACACCTGCACCCATCCCAAACCGCATCCAGAACCACTGCTGTGCGCCAGCCGTGAAATCGCCGTGGAACCGCAACAATGTGCCTATGTAGGCGATGCCGAGCGCGACATCGAGGCCGCCATTGCAGCCGGTATGTTCCCGATCATCGCGCAGTATGGTTATCTCGGCGCAGATGACCACCCGGAACAATGGGGTTCACAAGGCTCCATCGAACACCCTGCGGAACTATTACGCTTTCTGTAACGGCCCTTGTGATAAAATCAGGCTCATGTTGAACTTTGTCCAACAGACTCAGTCAATATAAAGCATGGGGGCGACCCGGTTTCGACGTGGGTTGCAAAGCAGCGTAGGGCATACCGAGGACCAGTTACCTCGTAAATACATCTGGAAAAAACTAGTCGCAAACGACGAAAACTTCGCTGTAGCCGCTTAAGGCTTAGCCTCTGCAACGGTTCTCTCATGGGCCGCGTCAGGCAACTGACAGCAGAGTCATTCACATGAGATCGCGCCGGTCCGGGTTACTTGAACCGGTGCTAAAGAAAAGGTAACTCGCCCAAGTCCAGCCTGTCCGGTTGGCGTGACAAGGGTTAAAACCAAATAATCGGACTAAGTATGTAGAACTGCCTGTAGAGGGCTTGCGGACGCGGGTTCGATTCCCGCCGCCTCCACCAAAATCGACCTGACCCGCTGAGCAATCAGCGGGTTTTGTATTTCTGGCAGGCCGAATCGGTTTGGCATACTGAAGGTGGTCGACTTATGGATATTCGACTTCCTTCCCAAGTGAGCACATCCACTCCTCTCGCTACCGAGTTGAGTCTACTCTGAACCCAGCCGATTTATTCAAACATGGCCAGCTTCTGGGCCTGATCAATGCGTTCCCAGGTAAATTCCGGCTCTGCCCGTCCAAAATGCCCGTAGGCAGCAGTTTTCCGGTAGATGGGCCGACGTAAATCAAGACTGTCGATGATGCCGCGAGGCGTCAGATTAAAAGTGTTGCGCACCATCGCTTCCAGCTTGTTATCCGGCACGCTTCCTGTGCCATAGGTTTCAATCAGCAGGGAAACCGGTTCCGCCACCCCGATGGCATAAGCCAGCTGAACCAGGCAGCGTTTTGCGTAGCCCGCCGCAACCAGATTCTTGGCGATATATCTCGCCATATAAGCCGCCGAGCGATCCACCTTGGTTGGATCTTTTCCTGAAAAAGCACCGCCACCGTGCGGGCAGGAACCGCCATAGGTGTCGACAATGATCTTGCGGCCGGTTAAACCGGTGTCGCCATTCGGGCCACCGATTTCGAACGGGCCAGCGGGATTGACCCAGAGCTTGAATCCCGGCGTGCGCAGTTCCATCGGCACCAGCGGGTCAATGATTTCGCGTGTAATTTCCTGCGTCACCCAGGCGGGGTCAAGATCACGCTCGATCTGCGTGGAAATTACCACGTTCTCGATGCCTGACACCTGCTGCCCTTCATATGCCACGGTCACCTGGCTTTTTGCATCGGGGCGCAGCCAGGGCAAAGCCCCGGATTTGCGCAGCTCGGCTTGTCGTTGCACGAGACGATGCGCCAGCCAGACCGGATAGGGCATCAGATCAGGAGTTTCGTCACAGGCATAGCCGAACATCAGTCCCTGATCGCCGGCACCGATGTCGCCACCCGCCAGCGTGATGCCTTTATGAATCTGGATGGACTGGTGATTGAAACGCACCTGCACCTCGCAGGTATTCGGGTCGATACCAGTTTCTGCATCGCGATAACCAATTTCTCGCAGCACTTGGCGGGCAATCTCCTCGGCGCGCTCCTGAATCTCGCTGAACAGTTCCTTGCGAACCGTTTTGAACTCGCCGGCAATCACCACCAGATTATCCGCGACGAAAGTCTCGCAGGCCACCTTGGCCTCAGGCTCTTCGGCCAGAAAAGCATCCAGAATCGCGTCCGAAATCTGGTCGGCGATCTTGTCCGGATGGCCTTCTGAAACAGACTCAGAGGTAAAAAGATAACGTCTGGTATTCAATATTCACTCCCTTTGACTACTTTGTGCGTTTTGCACTTCAATGATTCCAGAAAACCCGGCCGCTCAGCGAACCGCGAGGCGCCACAACGAGGTCACCTCAGCCGCGCGCGCGGCATGAAGCGGATCGGTCTTGTCCGCAGCACGAGGATGAATCGGCTTCACATCCATCCTTCCGACCACTTTCAGACCTGCTTTGTCGAAAGCGGCAAGCAACTCGTCCCTCGAACGCAATCCCAGATGTTCGGCCAGGTCCGAGAGGATCAACCAGCCCTCGCCGCCGGCTTCCAGATGATCGGCCAGCCCGGCCAGAAAACCCAGCAGCATGCGGCTCTCCGGATCATAAATTGCATGCTCGATCGGCGAATTTGCGCGTACCGGCAGCCACGGCGGGTTGCAGATGACGAGCGGTGCGCGCCCTTCCGGGAAAAGATCGGCCTGGAAAATCTCCACCTGCGCCGCCAGCCCAAGCCGCTCGATATTCTCGCGCGCGCATGCCAGTGCACGCGGATCCTGATCCGTGGCCACAACGCGCTTTACACCCCGCCTGGCCAGCACTGCGGCCAGCACACCCGTCCCAGCGCCGATGTCGAAGGCCAGCTCCAGCGAAGGCAGCGGCGCCTCGGCCACCAGCCCAACGTACTCGCCACGCACCGGAGAAAATACCCCATAGTGAGGATAGATGCGTCCGCCAAGCGCGGGGATTTCCACGCCCTTCTTGCGCCACTCATGGGCGCCGATCAGTCCGAGCAACTCTCGCAACGAGACCAGCGAGGATTCCACCCCGGGACCGTAAGCCTCGATGCAGGCTTGCCGCACATCCGGTGCGCGCCGCAAGGGAATGCGGTAATCCGCGTCCAGCGGCAGCAACAGCATTCCCAGTATGCGTGCACGCTGAGACTGGGACTGGCGATGGAAATGGAAAGCTTCGGTCGGCGAAGAAGCCGGTTTGCGCGGCTTACGATCGATGCGGCGTGCCATCGCCTGCAGCAACTGACGCGCATTCTGAAAATCTCCCCGCCACAGCAGTGCAGTACCTTCACAGGCCAGACGATAGGCGGCATCAGCCGTCATGCGATCATCTGCGACCATCACGCGCCTGGGCGGCTGTGCCCCGCTCTCCGAACGCCAGCGGGCAGAGCGGGGGGCGTCTGCCTCTGACCAGTCAACCACAGGATAATCACTCACGCTGGCACAACCTTTAGCACTCTTGCGAAATAATCAAAGAAACGAACAATACAGCATAATCGGCACAGGAAGTCCTGACAGTGCGTCAATCAAGTGGTTCCGCAACTTGATGCCGGATATGGCGAGCAAGGCATGGGTTGCCAAAGTCGACTCAGGCATAAAAATGGAAAGTATTGCGGCCTTTACGTTTGGAATGGTACATCGCGGTATCGGCGTTATGCAGCAATTGCTCCATGTCGTCGCCATCCCCGGGAAAGACGCTGATGCCGATACTGGCGCTGATATGCAGCGATTGCCCTTCGAATTCGATCGGATCCTGCAGTGCCTTAATCAGTTTTTGTGCAATCACGGCAAGTTGTTGCGGATCATCTACCGGCTGAATCATCACGACGAATTCGTCACCGCTGAGGCGTGCCACGGCGTCGCTTTCGCGTACTGCCGTCTTCAGACGCCGCGCCACCTCGATCAGAATGGCATCACCTGCTGCATGCCCATAAGTATCATTGACCTCTTTGAAATGATCGAGGTCTATGAACAGCACGGCCAGTTGTGAGCCATTGCGCCGGGCGTTGCCAATTGAAAACTGCAGCAGTTCGTGAAACATCACGCGGTTGGGTGCACCGGTAAGCGCATCGTGCTGCGCCCGATGTTCCATTTCATCGTTTCTCTGCTCGAGATCGTTCAGATGGGCCAGTATATCCTCCTGCATCTGGCCGATACTACGTGCCAGCAAGCCAAGCTCATCCCTGCTGTGCACCGGCACCGGGGTCAGTTCATGCGTTTCCGCGAAGGATCGAACTGCTGCCACCAGACGCTTGACCGGCCGGACAAAGATAAATGCCACCAGTATCGACAGGACGATGGCCATTACACTGAACGCGAAGACAATGCGGCGGCTGTCTCTGGCCAGAACATCGGTCTCGGCCAGCACGCTATTAAGCGGGACAGTCAGGCCAATAATGACAAAGCGACGGCCTGACTGGTCCCCGAACGGAATGCGGGCAAAGCCGCCAATCACGTCGTCGTGCTGCTCGGCAGAAAGCGTGCGCACCATGGCAGTATCGGCGGATTTATCGACAATCGCCGCTACTGGCTTGAATGTATCCTGCACCAGAAAACGCCGGCCGTAATCGAAACCGAAGGTCATGGCGCTATCCGGGTGAATCAGGAAATCGCCAGCCTGATTGGCAAGATAGAGTTGATATTCACTACCCAGATCAGCCTTGAGCAGGCCGAAAAGGCGGTTCAGGTCGACATTGATCACGATCACCCCTAGCGCGCCACCATCGTGCCCCATCACCGGCGTCGCCACTTGCAGAGTCGGTTGTTTCAGTCCAGCGTGCGCACCCTCTTCGCGGTTAATGACAATTCTGGAAAAATGCACCTGTCCTTCTGGCAGCCTGAGGGTTTCATAAGCATAGGGATAATGCAGTTTTTCCTGCAAATCCAGATCACTGATGATCCTGAGACTGTTGGCGTCACGGTCCACTCTGATCAGTTCGATGCCGTTATGCACTGCACTGATGAACCGCGCCTGAAAATATTCAGGATGTACCGAGAGCAGGCTTCTAAACTCCTCTGACAAGGATTGGCGTGAAATTTCAGCAGCATTCCCGGATCCGAAAACTTCGTGCGCGCGAGGCAGTTGTGCCAGAAAACGCGCGTCGTTGGCCACTTCGCCCGCCATGATCGAAAATCTCCGGCCCAGAACCTGGGTCGAATGCAGAAGATCCTGGCTTGCCTCCCGAATCAGGATGTCGCGCGTAGCCTGGAAGGTATAGTAGCCGGTGAGCCCGCTGGCCAGCACGCCAAATGCAGCGAGCAGAATGCCAAGTTTGATGGCAATACCAAAATTGATGTCGCCAAACAGTTTTGAATCCAGCTTCGCCATACGCTAGAATTTCTCCGGCAGGTCGCCAGAAATGATTTTGTCCCAAAGCGCAGCACGCCTGGCGGCATCTTCCACCTGCTGCAGCCAGATGATTTTGTCGGATTTTTGCATCGTGGGCGGATCTTCCAGCGTATTTGACAAGCCTTGCCGCTCGGTCAATGCCCGGCTGACAGGCGCCTCCAAGGTGTAATCGATCCACGCCTCCGCCAGCTTGCGGTTTTTGACGCCGCGTGTCAGCGACCAGCAATCAAGCCAGGACAGAGCACCTTCCTTTGGGATGACATAGCCGATGTCTGCCCCCGCATTCTGCAACATTTTCACCTGTTGCGAACCATAGTTGGCGAAGAGCAGCGCGATACGGTTCTGCATGAAAAGCTCGGTTGCTTCCTCAGGCTGGCTGTAAAACGACAGGACATTGCGCCGGAGCTCGACCAGATGACGGCTGACCCGCCTGAAATCATTTCCATCAATATGAAACGGATTTCTCATGCCCAGCACCGTCGCCGCCAGCGAGAAATTGTGCGCACTGGCCTGAAATGCCAGCACGCGCCCCTTGTAACGCTTGTCCCACATTGAGGCAAAGGAGTCGGGCGGGGTCTTGAAGACCTTCCGATCATAGATCAGCCCCATTTCCGAATAGGTATAAGGGATGGCGTAAACCGCGCCATTCCGGGTAATTCCGGGAATGGCGGAAAGATCGCGAAAACGTGGCTGCTGCTTCGCGGTGTTGGGAATATTGGCCGGGGTGAGCGGGATGCTGATACCCCTGTCGATGTAGCGCTGCAATTCGGCGGTATTGACCGCAAATACATCAAAATCCCCGCCTTCTCGCTTTGAAAGGCGCTCCCACAAGGCGTCATCTGAACTGATCAGGGTCACTTCAACCCGGACATGGTGGCGCTTTTCGAAAGCCTGCACCAGGTCGGGGTCAGCATAACCCGGCCACGCCAGCACGCGCAGAGTATCCAAAGCCAGTGCAGGTACGGGGGCCAGCATCAGCAGCAGTAAAAAATAGTACACAAATGAGACCTTACAAGCCATGGATCAAGTCTACCCGTTTTTTTTATTCTATTTGCGGCCTCACTTGCAGACTAAAACAAAAAATGGCGACCTCAAAACGAAAAGGGGTCAGAACGTTTCCGTCCTGACCCTAGACTAATGACTCCTACCACCCCAGCAGAAAAACTCAGAACAGGCGCAGCAGCATCAGGTCGAACTCCTGCGCGTGGCAATCAGACTGGCAGCTACGCTGGCGCCGATCAGCACGGCGACGATGGCCAGAGAAGCCGCTACCGGCACGTGATACCAGGGTGCGATCAGCATCTTGGTGCCGATGAAGGTGAGCACCATGGCCAGACCGTATTTCAGCAGGTGGAAGCGGTCCGCCACGTCGGCGAGCAGGAAGTACAGCGCCCGCAGGCCCATGATCGCAAAGATGTTGGAGGTGAAAACGATGAAGGGGTCGGTGGTGATGGCGAAGATAGCCGGGATGGAATCCACCGCGAACACCACGTCGGAGGTTTCGATCAGGACCAGCACCAGGAACAGCGGCGTGAAATAGCGCACGCCGTCTTTCATCACGGTGAATTCTTCGCCGTGGTGGTCTTCGGAGATGCGCAGGTGGCGGCGCGCGAATTTCAGTACCGGGTTCTGGTTCATATCAGGCTCTTTCTCCGCCATGACCAGCATGCGCATGCCGGTGATGACCAGGAAGAAGCCGAAAATATACAGCACCCAGCTGAACTCCCGTACCAGCCAGGCGCCGGCCAGGATCATGACGGCGCGCAGGACGATGGCGCCCAGCACGCCATAGATAAGCACACGACGCTGATATTCGGCAGACACGTGGAAGGAAGAGAAGATCAGCAGGAAGATGAACACATTGTCCACCGACAGCGACTTCTCGATCAGATAACCGGTGAGAAACTCCAGCGCCTTGCGGTCGGCGATTTCCTGCCCGACGCTACCGCTCAGATACCACCACAGGCCGGCATTGAACAGCAGCGCGAGACTGACCCAGACCAACGACCAGACTGCCGCCTCCTTGACGCTCACCTTGTGCGCCTTCCTGCCGCCAAACACGAACAGGTCCAGCGCCAGCATGACCAGAACGAAAGCAATGAAAGCGCCCCACATCCAGGGTTCGCCGATAGAAATCGCGTTATCCATTTACATATCCAATATGTTTTCCGGGTTTTTCCGGAACAAATTTTCTTCGCCCGGCACTTGTCTTTCTGAGTGCCATGATGCGCAGCACGCACTGGGCGTCGAGGTACCGCCGAAGCGGTAGGCCGCCTCAGCCACTTTTATTACTTTTGGGGGTTGGTAAAGCTGAGATTAATGCATGGGTTCTAAGTCGCGTTAATCCCTTTCCTTGAGGTGCCGGAGCATCTCGATGCGCTCGTCCAGCGGAGGATGGGTCATGAACAGGCGTTTCAGACCTGAAGCCATGCCGCCGGAAATACCGAATGCGGCCATTTTTTCCGGCAGCGGTTCTGCTGCCACTCCGTGCTGGGCCTTGAGACGCTCCAGCGCGGAGATCATGGCTGCCTTGCCGGCCAGTGCCGCACCGCCCGAATCGGCGATGAACTCGCGCCGGCGCGAGAACCACATGACGATAATCGAAGCAAGGATACCCAGCACCATCTCGGCGATGATCATGGTGACGAAAAAGGCCGGGCCGGTACCGCGCTCGGTTTTGAACACGATCTTGTCCACCAGGTAGCCGATAACGCGCGACAGGAACATCACGAAAGTGTTGACCACGCCCTGGATCAGCGCCAGCGTCACCATGTCGCCATTGGCCACGTGGGAAACCTCGTGCCCCAGCACAGCTTCTGCCTCGGGCTTGGTCATGGCTTGCAACAACCCGGTGGAAACCGCCACCAGGGCATTGTTCTTGTTCCATCCGGTGGCGAAGGCATTGACGTCGGGTGAATCAAAAATCGCCACTTCCGGCATACCGATGCCCGCGATTTTCGCCTGACGCCGCACAGTCTCGACCAGCCAGACTTCACCGGGCGTAGCGGGGTTTTCGATCACCTTTGCGCCTGTCATGCGCTTGGCGCTCCACTTGGAAATGGCGAGCGAGATGAAAGAGCCGCCCATACCCATGACAGCGGCAAAAATCAGCAGGCTGCCCAGGTTCAGGCCATTTTCGTTAAGGTAAGGCTCCACCCCGAGGATCTTCATGGTGAGCGATAGCACCAGGACGATAGCAAGATTGGTGGCGAGGAAAAGCATGATGCGTTTCATGACAAGGATCTCCTTGGTTATCTAAATACTTTGCAACAAAAATCATATCCCACACTGTGGGCGAAGGGGCAAGGTTTGTTCATGGCTATTCTCAGTGATCCGCGGATTTCGTGAGCCTATCCATCAGCGCGAACAGCACGCCCGAGACAACAAAAGCCATGTGCAGACCGACCTTCCATGCCAACTGCTCGTTTGTATAGGCTTCGACGTTGACAAAAGCCTTGAGAAGCTCGATGCCGGAGATGGCGACGATGGAACCGATGACCTTGATCTTCAGATCGGAGAAGCTCACATGCCCCATCCAGTCGGGCCTGTCCTCATGGCTCCCGGTATCGATCTTGGAGACAAAGTTCTCGTAGCCGGCAAACACGATAATGATCAGCAGGTTGGCCACCAGCGCCACATCCACCAGGGTGAGCACGCCTACCATGACCTGGGTACCCTCGCCAGTCACCACCACCGGTAACAGGTTGGCAAATTCCTTAACAAACTTGAACAGCAAGAGCGCGATGGCCCCCACCAATCCAAGATAAAACGGTGCCAGCAGCCAGCGACTGGCGAATATGAAACTTTCGAGGAAGCGTTCAATCTTTTGCATAAAAATCCCAAAGCGAATTAAAACGGGGCACTCACTGTGCAACAGGCAAGCCCGGAGCCAACTTCTGCGCTTCGTCCCATAGTCGCGCACCCTTAGATCAGATCTACGCTGGATATTTATCTCAGCAACCATCGCAGATAAAGAAAAGTGTAATCCGATGTCGACATGATAGCGGTCTCGATATACCAAGAAAATTCGTTTATTATGTTTCGATTGTTCGTTTTTAACGAAGTATTGGATTGCCATGCTCAACTACCGACAACTCTATTATTTCTGGTCCGTGGCCAAGGCCGGCGGCATTGCGCGTGGCGCAGAACAACTGCACCTCACACCGCAGACCATCTCCGGACAGATATCCCAGCTGGAAGAAAATCTGGGCGTAGCCCTGTTTCGTCGTGTGGGGCGCAGGCTGGAACCGACCGATATCGGGCGTCTGGCATTGTCCTATGCGGACGATATCTTTCAGGTCGGCAGCGAACTCGAAGAAATCCTGCGCAATCGCGAAGAAGAGCGCCCGTTCCTGTTCCGGGTAGGCATTGCAGATGTGGTGCCCAAGGCCATCGCCTATCGGCTGCTGGCTCCGGCACTGGGCCTGCCAGAACCGGTACGGCTGGTGTGCCCGGAGGACAAGTTCGAACTGCTGCTGGCCGAACTTGCCATCCACCGCCTGGATATGGTTCTGGCCGACCGCCCCTTGCCGCCGGGCATGGATGTGAAAGGCTATAGCCACCGACTTGGAGAATGCGGACTTACTTTTTTTGCCGCGCCCTCTCTCGCAGAAAAACTCGAAGGAGGGTTTCCGCATCTGCTCGACGGCGCACCACTGCTGATCCCCGGCGAGGATAGCGCCGTGCGCGCCCCGCTGCTGCGCTGGCTGCATGGCCAGGACATCCACCCGCGCATCGTCGGGGAATTCGATGATGGCGCGCTCATGAAATCCTTCGGCCAGGCGGGCGCCGGTGCGTTTCCCGCGCCGACCGCCATCGCCGCCGAGGTGGCGGCACAATATGGCGTGGTACCCCTGGGCCACACCGAAGCTGTTAAAGACCGGTTTTACCTCATCACGGTGGAGCGCAAACTTAGCCACCCGGCAGCACTGGCAGTCAGCGAAGCCGCTCACCAGGGACTATTCAATACGCCGCAATGCCTGAAACCAGCCCCGCTGTAATATTTTCATAGAAAATATCATGTGGCATTACTTCCCCTGGAAAGGAGATTCGGCATGACAGAAACTGCGCGCAAGACCTCCAGTCAGCCAGAAGCCGCAACGGTGCCAGGCAAATCTGCCGCGCATGCTCAGTCGCGCTCGTTTTTAACGGGGCGGTGCCGGCGCAGCAGATGCATCGCGACAATAATGAGTGCAATCGCGAGGACCAGGGCGTAGGGTGCGAAGCGGTTGAAGGTTGCCACCCAGGCATTGAGCTCATTGAGCAGCAAGCCCCAGACACCAATGGCGAGATAGGTTGAAGCCAGCACGACGGCCAGATTCACCCAGGCGCGCAAGCCGATCAGAAACCCGATGATCGCCCCCACCACCGGGCCGGTCATCCAGAATGGCACAAACACGAAAACAAAAAGGCCCACGATGCCGAACTTGCGCACCGCCCCGCCACGTGACTCCGCGGCGCTGTGCATGCGCATCACAAAAGGCTGCAGACGGGGCACACGGATCAGCTGCCGCCAGCTCAGTACGAATAGCGGGTATAGCACCAGCACCTGGATGGTCTCGACCAGCAGGTTGAGCGGGATCACCTGCGCATGATCCAGACCACTCGCATAGCCGAAAGACATCCCCGCAGCCCGACCGATGATGAGATTCAGCCCGGTCATGGCCGCGTAAGTGAGCACGCTGTCGGGAAACAACTGCCAGCCGATCCCGAACGCCAGCAGCATCAGAGCCGTCAGCGCAAGGCCGACGCCCAGAAGACGGCCTTCGGTGCTGGCGAAAAGCGCTACATGCATGCTGGCCCCTTGGTCACCTTACCCAAGCTCATGATCGTATTTATTCGATCGCGCACGCGGCGAATCCTTTCCTCATATAACTCGTCATACACCACCAGACCCGGCAGCGTGTTTTCAAAATTGGCAGCGCGTGCAATTTCCGCGAAGCTGGAACCCAGATAATTCGCAAGCTCGCCGCCTGTACCAGCGACTTCCGCCTCAATTCCAGGCCGCCCGTCGATGACATTGATGATGTCCTCGAAATCATGGCTGGACATCAGGTCGCCCAGCCCGCGTGAGCTGAAAGCTTCCATCTCGACCAGGTGGACATTGGGATCGCGTGGATTCAAAACCGCTCCTCAAACAACTTCTCGGCAAGGTTGCGCTCGCGCGCATTGCCCATGCGCAAGGCATCGAACAAGGCCAGGTTCTCATACAACGGCGGGCTGCGTAGCGCCGCCGCAGGCGCGCTTGGGTAAAGCGGGACCAGCGCAATGCCTCGCGCAGCGCCCTCAGCATGCGGCCATACCGGGGGAGGATCAGACGAAGGAACGATCAAAGTATCGAGAGGAGCAGCCGCATAAGCCGTGGGCACGCCGCCCACCATCCCGCCCCGTGCCGCCGGAAAAACATAGCGCGCGCCATGAAACAGGAACTCCTTGAATGCCGGAACGATGATGCGCGGCTGCTTGTCCACGAACGCCAGCAGGCGAGACTGCTCGGCTCGCTTCAAGGCGCCATGCACCTCCGACATGGACAAACCGGCAAAAGCCGCCAACTCGGGATACGTCAACACCTCACCGCGCCTGGCGAGCAGCGCCAGCAGCAGGTACAAATCCTGAGCCTTGAGAGCGGGTTGGCGGTTAACGGGGCGGCGCATGGGTGAACTCCAGCAAGACATTTCGCATTTCGCGAAACACGAAAATACAATAATTTCAACAGGATTTCAAGTCATACCCAAGCCTGTGTAGTGCCGCATTCTCATTTCGCGAACAGCGAAAGCAAATAAGGGCAACGCTACAAACATCACCATTACAAGCCCGCCACCACCTCCAGCATCGCCCTATCCGGCCAGACCAGCTTCCCGTAAACCGTTGCGGGGCGCTCGTTGAGCCGGCATGACATGGCCAACGGGTTCAGGTCCATCACGTTGGGCACCTGATACACCCACGCCTCCAGATCCTGCTTGGCCACCCGCAAGGAACCTTGCACCGAGCGGTCCGTTGCCGTATCGAAATGCATCGGCCCCAGTGCCAACTCCACCTTGCGGAGTTGCGCGACCGAACAGCCCATGGCGGCCAGCGTCGCCAGGTAAAGCGGGCGAAACCACTTTCCGCCCAGCTCGGCGAAATGCTCCTTGCGCAGACCGGGCAAGAACAACGCGTAGCGCGAAGCATCGTGGCAAAACATGGCGCACTGGCGCCGGTCCAGGGTGAACAGATGGCCGTGCCAACTACCCAAGGGGCTGGTTTCTTCCAGCGGGGTCGGTGAGACGCCTGGCAGTTTGGCGGCGAGTTTTTGCGAGCAGTGGATAATCATGCGGGATGTGAAAAGCGCGTATCAGAAACCATTCAAAACCGCCCCATTTAGCCTGCTAGGTTTTGCCCTTCAATTTATCCTTCAACCCGGCAAACGGATTAAACGTCGCCGGCGACGCGGTGTTTCCGGTGTCGGTGCGGCCTGCTGAATCCTTGACCTTGGAATGCTCATTCTCATGGCAATAGGTGCACAGCAATTCCCAATTACTGCCGTCAGCCGGGTTGTCGTCGTGGTTGTTGTTCTTGTGGTGCACCTCCAGCAACTGGAGATTCTGTCGCGTAAAGGTACGGGCGCAGCGCCCGCAAACCCAAGGGTAAAGCTTCAGCGCCTGCTCGCGATAAGTCTTCGCGCGACTCTCTGCATTGCGCCTTGCTTCAAGAATGATTTTGTCCATTTTGCTGCTGTCTTGCGTCGGGCTCATAGCTGTTCTCCAGTTTCATGCGTGCCTAGGTCACCAGTATCTCCCGAAACTGCTCCAGCGCCACTTCCCCTTTGATCCCCTCTCCCCACTCGCGGGGAGAGGGCCAGGGAGAGGGGCAGCCTCATCAAACCACGTCGCCTTCCGGTCGTGCCGGTTTTCCGGGTGGTAGCACTTCACGAACTCGTCCAGTAAGGTCATGTGTGCCTCCGCGGTTTAAACACGCTACTATCTTGAACTTCAAGGCCGCAGCACCTATCCAATACCTTACTTTTAAAACCTATCGCACCTCACAAAATGCCCACCTCCACCCCGATCACCTTTAGCGCTTTTCTGCAGCGCGCAGATTATTCGCTGCTGCGCTCACTGACAGCAGACCCCGAGCAGGCTCGCCACCACCCCAACAAAAGGATGCGCGAAGTCAAATCCGGCCATTACGTCGAGGTGGAACCTACCCCCCTGCCAAAGCCTCATTACGTCATCCATAGCCGACGATTCTTCAACGAGCTGAATTTGCCCGAGAGCCTCGCCCGTGAAGAAGCCTTCATGCAGTTTTTCACCGGCAACCCCACGCTTGCAGTGGAGTGCGCCAATGCGGGCATCGAGACGCAAGCTATTCGAACAAGCGGCTGGGCGAGCGGCTACGCGCTGAGCATCTACGGGCAAGAGATGGTCCAAAACTGCCCATTCAAAACCGGCAATGGTTACGGCGACGGCCGCGCCATTTCCGTGCTTGAGGTATTGCTGGCCAACCATCAACGCTGGGAGTTTCAGCTCAAGGGCGGCGGCACCACGCCGTATTGTCGCGGTGGCGATGGCCGCGCCATCTTGCGCTCCAGCATTCGTGAATTTCTGGTGTCGGAAGCCATGGCCGCACTGGGTGTGCCCACCACCCGCGCCCTATGCCTGTATGTCTCGCAGAGCGAAGCCATCTCCCGTCCCTGGTATTCCCCCAACGCCCAAACCTGGGACCCGGACCGCATGGTGGACGAACCGGCCGCCATCACCACCCGCGTCGCCCCCTCTTTCCTGCGCGTGGGTCAGCTCGAATTATTTGGGCGCCGCGCCAGAAATAACGAACACCCCAACGCCCTTGCCGAGCTCGAAGCCATTTTTCTGCATGTGCTCGATCGAGAATACCCTGACCTCGCCGCACAACTCAGCCAAACCGCAGCAACCCTGAGCGACAAAGTCCTGGCCGTCTCGCGAGAATTTGCCATGCGCCTCTCGCAACTGATTGCGCACTGGATACGCGTGGGCTATTGCCAGGGCAACTTCAACAGCGACAACTGCGCCTTGGGCGGGCGCACGCTGGACTACGGCCCTTTCGGCTTTATCGAAGCGTATGACCCGGCGTTTCAAATGTGGACAGGCGGCGGCGAACACTTCTCCTTCATGAACCAGCCCATGGCCGCCATGGAAAATTTCAGAATGTTCTGCATTGCCCTCGTGCCGCTGCTCAAGCAGGAAGAAAGCGCGATTCAATCACTGCAAGCAATCCTGAATGAACTGCCGGAACTCATGCAGCGCGAAATGAATCGCATGTGGGCAAGCAAAATGGGCCTTGCCGAATTTAATGCCGCACTTTTCACCGAGCTGCACACACTCATGACAGAAACCCCGGTGGACTACACCCTCTTCTGGCGCGAGCTCTCAAACCTGCCCACGCAAGTGGCCGCACTGAAAACCAGCTTTTATGAAACACGCGGCGGCTATGCGCAAAACAGCGCGTCAATGGATGCACGCTGGCATGCATGGCTGGAAAAATGGCACATCGCTTTGCAACAAGAAGGCCGCAACCCCACGGACGTCTCGGTAGCCATGAAGCGAACCAATCCCAAATACATACCCAGAGAATGGATGCTGGTGGAAGCCTATCGCAGCGCCACAGACAGCGGTGATTTCAGTCTCGTGCACACGCTGCACGATGTTTTGGCAGACCCCTACAGTGAACAAACCGAAGCGGTGGCAGCCCTGTATTGCAAAAAGAAGGAAGAGAAATTCTTTAACCTGGGCGGTACGTCACACTGCAGTTGTTCGTCGTAGGCAGCAAGGTTTCTAGTGTGTTGCATCCACCTGTTGAAACCAAATCAACCGATGGCCACCAAACACTTAAGGAAGGTCTGCAAAAGCAGGGCTTCCCCGCCTTAATCCGCCTACCCCATTTATCCCCGGGGCCTTAGGTCACCGATCTCGCGCATATGTTTCGACTAGATCGATGTACAAACTGCCCAAGCCGTAAGCGATCCACCCTAAAGGGGCGGAAATCATCAAAGACAGCATGAACACCGCGTGTCCATATCCTGTCTGCGTGACCGCCCAATGCAACCCTGCAAATAAACCAATGCCTATGAACGTCCCGGTGATCGACAAACATTTGCTAACAATGCCTGGGAGAAAATTCCGGAGATCACCTTTAGCCAAGTCAGCCCTTTGTGTTGAGAGATAGACCAAGATCAACAACACGAACATGGCATAAATTCCGATGACAAGCAGCCAACCCGGCAGCCGCAGCCACACAAGCAAGTGCGTAAACAGAGAGTCTCCAAGCCAGAGCACAAGAGCGGCTATCATTGAGCCAATAACTATCCCGAACAATATCCGGTTCATTTTCGCCCTTTACCTTACCCAATCATCAGACAGCCGCTCAGCCTGATCCAATACCAGTCGTATCGCTTCTTCCTGCATATCTGGGGGGTACTTATAGCGGCGCAACGTTATCCGCACGAGATTGCGCAACCGCGCGCGAACGCTCTCGCGTTTTTGCCAGTCAACCGTGGTGCTGTTGCGCAGTTTGTCGGTCAGTTCGTGGGCGATCTTTTTCAGAATGTCATCGCCTAGTTCACGTACCGCGCTTTCGTTATCAGCCAGGGCATCATAGAAAGCCAGCTCCGACTCATTCAATCCAAGATTCTCACCGCGCTTCGCCGCCTCGCGGAACTCTTTGGCCATCTGAATCAGTTCTTCAATGACCTGCGCACTTTCGATGGCTCGGCTGCGATAACGGTTCAGCGCGGCCATAAGCCGATCGCTGAATTTCTTCTCCAGGATTACGTTGGTGCGACTGCGGGATTTGATTTCGTCGTTCAGCAGCTTTTGCAAAAGCTCGACCGCGAAGTTGCGCTGCGGCAGATTGCGTACCTCCTCCAGGAACCCATCGGACAGGATGCCGATGTCCGGGCGATCCAGCCCGGCCAGTTTGAAGATGTCTTCCACACCTTCGGCCACAACTGCGTTGTCGAGAATCTGCTTGAGGACGGCGTTCCTTTTGTCCTCGGAGAGTTTCTTGTCGGTTTGAGTCGCCTTGGCGATCACGCTCTTGATCGCCTGGAAGAAGGCGATTTCTTCGCGCAATTCCATCGCGTCATCCAACGTGCCGCACAGAGAGAAGGCTTTGGTGATCGCCAACACCACGTCGAACCAGCGCTTCTTGCCATCCTCCAGGCCCAGCACAAAGTTGGCGACAGGCAGCAACAGACCGGTGGCTTGAGTCCGGTACGCCACATAGTCGTAGCCATGCAGCAGGCCACGTGCGACTTCCATCAGTTCCTTGAGCTTGGCCAGCGCTTCAGCCGCATCCAATGTCGGCTGGCCCTTGCCGCGGCTTTCGGTGTAAGTCTTCAGCGCCCGGCGCAGCTCGGCGGCGATGCCGATGTAGTCCACCACCAGCCCGCCTTCCTTGTCGTGGAACACGCGGTTCACGCGGGCGATGGCCTGCATCAGGTTGTGGTCGCGCATGGGCTTGTCGACGTACATTGTGTGCAGGCACGGCACGTCGAAGCCGGTGAGCCACATGTCGCGCACGATCACCAGCTTGAGCGGGTCTTTCGGGTTCTTGAAGCGCTTTTCCAGTTGCTTCTTGGTGGTGGCGTTGTAGATGTGGGGCTGCAACAATTCTTTATCCGCCGCCGATCCCGTCATCACCACCTTGATCGCGCCCTGGGCCGGGTCGGTGCTGTGCCATTCCGGCTTCAGGGCCACGATGGCGTTGTAGAGGTGGACGCAAATCTCGCGGCTCATCGCCACGATCATGCCCTTGCCTTCCACCGCTGCATTACGCGCCTCGAAGTGCTGTACAATGTCGGCCGCCACTTCCTTGACGCGCGGGTCTGCCCCCACCAGCTTTTCCAGCGCGGCCCACTTGGTCTTGGCCGCCTCGCGCAGCGCGAGGCTCTCTTCGTCCTCGAAGATTTCCTCCACCTGATCGCTGAGCGCCTCGATCTCCGCCTGATTGATATCCAGCTTGGCCAGGCGGCTTTCGTAGTAGATCGGCACCGTGGCACCGTCATCCACCGCATCCTGAATGTCGTAGACGCTGACGTAATCGCCGAACACCGCGCGGGTGTCCTTGTCGTCGGTCTCCACCGGCGTGCCGGTAAAGCCGACAAAGGTCGCGTTGGGCAAGGCGTCGCGCAGGTGTTTGGCAAAGCCGTATTTGTATTTGCCTGTCTTCTTGTCCAGCACCGCGTTAAAGCCATACTGCGAGCGGTGCGCCTCGTCGGCGATGACGACGACGTTGGTACGCTCGGTCAGACGCGGGAACTGGTCCTCGTCCTTTTCGGGCGAGAATTTTTGCACCGTTGTAAAGATGATGCCGCCGGATGGCCGCCCGTTCAGCAACGCGCGTAGCTGATCACGGTCTTCTGCCTGTTGTGGTGTTTCCTTCAACAGTGCTCGCGCGCCGGCAAAGGTCTGAAACAATTGCCCGTCCAAATCGTTGCGGTCGGTGACGACGACAATCGTCGGGTTCTGCATCTCCGGCTGCTGCATCAGCTTGCCGGTGAAGCACACCATGGAAATGCTCTTGCCCGAACCCTGAGTGTGCCAGACGATGCCGCCCTTGCGCGAGCCGGGCACCACCTGCTTGCCATAGGTGGCGCGCTCTTCCTCTGCCTTGCTCGTCGCAACCTGCGGCTGCGTGGCCGCAATCACCGTGGCCCGCACCGCCTCGCGCACGGCGTGGAACTGGTGATAACCGGCGATCTTCTTGATGATGCCGTCGTCACCCTGCTCGAACAGAATGAAGTAGCGCAGATAGTCCAGCAACAGCTCGGGCGCAAAGAAACCGCGCACCATTTTCTCCAGCTCAAACTCCAGCAAGGGCCGGTCGTTCTCGTTGCGCAGGGTGCGCCACGGCATGAAGCGCTCGCGGTCCGCCGTCAGCGATCCTACGCGCGCATGCAGGCCATCGGAAATCACCAGCGCCTCGTTGAACACGAACAGATCGGTAATTTCGGCCTTATAGGTTTCCAGCTGATTGAACGCCGACCAGATATCCGCCTGGGCCAAAGCCGGGTTTTTGAGCTCGATCACCGCGATGGGAATGCCGTTGATGAAGCACACCAGATCCGGCCGGCGCGGCTGCTTGGTGCCCTGCACCGTGAACTGGTTTACCACCAGAAAGCGGTTCTGATCCGGGTGCTCGAAGTCGATCAGGCGCACGCGGTCGCCGCGTTTCTCGCCGTCGCGCTGTACCTCCACCGGCACGCCATCGAGCAGCGCTTCGTGAAAGCTGCGATTGCTTTGTATCAACGAAGGTTCATGCAGTTTGGCGACACGGTGCAGCACCTCTCCCAGCACCGCATCGGGCACGTCCGGGTTCAAGCGGCGCAGTGCCTCAAGCAAACGCTCCTGCAATAACACCTGGCGGTAATCGGCGCGCTCGGGCGTGTCGCCGTCCGGGGCGATATCCGGACCGTGGCGATATTCCCAGCCGCAATCTTGAAACCAGGTCAGCGCGAGTTGTTCGAGCTGGTCTTCGGTGATCATTTCCCGCCCCCCGCAAGCATGTTCATAATGAGCCGGATCATCGTTTCTTTCTGCGCCGGGTCGGATTCCGCCACCAGCAGCGCCAGCGCGGCGAGGCCGATGTCATTGATGACCGGATTGCCTGCCCCATCCAGCAGGCGGGCATTGCGATTCAAAAAGTCGACGAACAGAAAGGCCGCGCTGCGTTTGTTACCGTCCGAGAAGGGATGGTTCTTGATGACGAAATACAGCAGATGCGCCGCCTTTGCCTCCACGCTGGGGTAAGCCGGCTCACCGAACACCGTTTGATCGAGATTACCGAGCAAGGCGGCGAAGGCATCGCCCCGCTCCTGCGCGAACAGCTGCGTTGCCTCGCCACGCGAGACAAGATCGGCCTTCAGCCCGGCCAGTGCGGCACATGCCTCGGCATGCGTCGGCAAATGTCCGCCCGCCGCCACCGGCGGCTCGGCCAGCAAACCCTCGTCGTAGCGTTGCAGCAGCAGAAAGGTCTGGGCGTAGCGCGTCACCACATCCACCAACCCGCGCCCCTGGTCCGTGGTCAGCGCCTCCCCGCCAGCCGCCTTGCGCACCAGTGCCAGCGCCGCCTCCAGCTCGCGGGCGTTCTGCTCGAAGCGCTGGCGGTTCAGCGTGTAGCCCAGAGCCAGATGTTCGCGCAGCACATTTGTTGCCCACTGACGGAAGCGTGTACCCTGCGGCGACTTGACCCGGTAGCCTACCGATATAATGACATCGAGGTTATAAAACCTGACAGGCTTGTCCGAACCAGCAATGTGCAAATTTTGCACATTGCTTTTTTCGTCCAGCTCCCCCTCGGTAAAAACGTTGCGCAGATGCTTGGTAATTACGGAGCGTTCGCGCCCGAACAGTTGTCCCATCTGCTCCTGGCGCAACCAGACAGTATCCTGCTCCAGCCTCACTTCCAGCCGTGTTTCACCATTGGGGGTTTGGTACAGGATAACTTCGCCGAGATTATTGTTCATGCCAACTCATCCGTAATCGTACCCCTGCCCCGCGCGATGTCCGGGCCGTGGCGGTATTCCCAGCCGGAGTCCTGGAACCAGGTTAGGGCGACTTGTTCGAGGTGGTCTTCGGTGATCATCCGCCGTTCCCAGCTTTAAACAAAGCTCCCACATCAATTTCGCCTGCTTTGGCTGGGATCAGGCGCACCTTCTTGGCTTGCAACGCTTCTCTGCCATTGACCTTTACCTTCGTGTATTGGTTGGCTGATGTGCCAAACACTTTTTCCATGCGAGCAACAAAATCAGGCGTATTTGCTTCTGGAGACACAATATCGACCTTTCGATCCGGGTGATTGCGCAGAATATCGTTGAAGTGTTCATCTGCGTTATTGAACGAATATCCAACTACAACAATGTGGCTAGCTTCCTTCACCCAATCGGAAGCCCTAGCCCAAAGCTCGATATAGCGATGAGAAAGAATGGGCTTTAGCCGCAACGGGGGAACCAAGGCAGGAATGACATGCTTTTGTTGGCGCAAATCATCACATGAGACATCTACATTGGGCGACACGTACTCGCGAATGAATTTCTCTGGATCACATGTATGAATATCTTCGACAGGCAGTAAATCCCGTGTATCCATTCGGACGTATTCTGCTAGACCGCCATGAAAGTACAACGTTTGTTCCACGCCAAGCTGATGTTGCAAAAAGGCCGTGTAGTTCAACGTAATTGCGCGCACATTTTTCGGGAGATTGCCATAGAACGGCAACGTTTTGGTTTCATGCTTCGCCAGAACTTCATTTTGTTTGGCAACAAGATAGGCCCATAGCGCCCACGAAATATAGAGATAGTTCTTGATGTCCGCAGGCTTATCGTTATAAAAGCCGAGAAACTTCTCGATCAGCAAAGTTTCGATATTCAGCATATCTGCACCCAACGCCAACGCCACCTCATGATGATCGCCCGTAAGCCCCATTTTCAGAGTGCGCTTGAGCACCGTCTTGAACGTATCGGACAGTGACAGCTTATGTATATCCAAAATCGAATCGCTGTCGATTAGATCGTCTGCGTCCTTCGGGAAGACCTCTCGTATCAGCGCTTCAGTTTCTTCATCAAGCTGACTCTGCTCGGCAATGGTAGCCAGCTTGTTGAACAAACGAATTATCAATTCGCCATGCTTGCGCACACTTTCTTTTTCATGAGGCAAGCTCTTGATGGCATTCTGTACACGCAGCACCATCGCCTTCTGTTCGTGAGGCTCGCGAGTGGCAATTTTGTCCACCGCCCGCGCAATCATATTGTTAAAGCTGAAGCGCATACCTGGCAGCATATCCCGCAGCGCTGCATCAACCCCTTTCCCTTCACCATCCAGATAGCGCGTCACGTCTGCTAACAGCGTATTTGCCAACGGAAAGTCGATGCCTTCCGTACGATCGACACCCGCGCCTGTAATTAGTAGCATGCTGCCAACTCCCTTGTTTAGTTTAAGAAATAAGATTCAGTTCGCCGGAAAGAAGTTTGGGGAGAAGTTCATCGCGCACCATCGACAGTGTTCGAGATTCTTTGCGATTCTCGATTTGCTTACCAAGAAGTGGTTCCATGATGTGTTCCAGCATTTCCATTAGAGGCTTTCGCGGTACAACACACAGCGCTTGCGTCAGGTGTTTGCGTTGGATATGCCCCATCGTGACAGCCTTGCCCGCCGCGATTGCCTGAAAGTTCGCAAGATGATGCTTCGTCCATTGGTAGTAAAACCACTTGGGATAATTGGCCGAGGAGACTTTGAACAAATGCTGGTTAAGTGCACCACATCCACCGCACCAAATATCCACTGCCAAGCTGCCCGACCAAGAGAAAAGCACATCGCCGTCATTCACGACGTAATCGGATTTCAGTTTGTGCGAGGCACGATCTGCTCCGCTGGTGTCGCCCTTTTTAAGCTGAGCAATTTTGATAACCGGCAACCACTCGGTTTCACTTTCAGGTGGAAATTTTTGGAGTGCGAGGCCGTTCAAGTAATCCGCAATCATGTCGAGCGGCTTCACATCCCACCCCTCCGGAATCTCGCCGAGTTCGGAAACCACGAGGCGTTCGGGGAAGAGGGCGAGGAGGTCGGGAGTGAGGCCGAGGCGGCGGCAGATGGATTCGGGCGGTTCGCCGCTGGCTTTGGCGCGGACGGGGTCGAAGTCGACGAACCAGGACTTGAAGATCGCCCGCGTGATGGCCTCCAGCGTTTCGTTCATGCGGCGGTTCAGTTCGATCTTGTCGTCGAGGGTGCCGAGGATGTGGGCGATGGCGCGTTGTTCGTCGAACTGCGGAACATCTACCTCTATTGGATATATGAAGTTTCGATTCAGCGAAGGCTGAGCGCTTCCGGAGTTATATCTAGCGAAGTTGATACTCTTCAGAAAATAGTAAGCAAATTGCGGGTCATTGCCGTGAAAATCGGTGACATACAAGGTTGTGTTATGTGGCCAATAGTCAATCGGACAGTAATGCACCTGACCAAAAGATGCACCGCTGCGCCCAATGACAATTCCAGGGCCTTTGACCAACGCGGTGTCGTGGAAACCGTTCTGACCCGCCGAACCCATAACAGGAACCGCCCCAGGTTTCCGCTCTGGCTCGGTCAGGTCATGTCCTCGCTGAAGGCTAACGAACTCGCCGAGCGTGGTGTGGTGCCACTCACCCGCCATAACCCAACCTCACCAAGTTCTCGCGTATCACCCCTTCCAGCCGCGCACTCTCGCCGAACTGTTCGTTCAGTTGTGCGGTGAGCCGCGCCATCTTCTCCTCGAACGGTTCGCCGTCGGTTTCCTGCTCCGCCGCCCCGACGTAACGTCCGGGGGTGAGCACGTAATCGTGCTTTTTGATGTCTTCGAGCTTGGCCGCTTTGCTGTACCCCGCCTCGTCGGCGTAATTCTCGCCCCTCTTCCAGGCGTGGAAGGTGTCGGCGATCTTGCGGATATCTGCGGGCGCAAAGTCGCGCAGCACGCGGTCTTTCATGTAGCCGAGGTTGCGGGCGTCGATGAAGAGGGTTTCGCCCTTGCGGTCGCGCGTTTCGTTGCGTGCTAATTTGCTGCGGGTGAGGAACCAGATGCAGGCGGGAATCTGGGTGTTGGTGAAGAGCTGGCCGGGCAGCGCGACCATGCATTCGATGAGGTCGGCTTCGATCAGCGCCTTGCGGATTTCGCCTTCGTTGTTGGTGTTGCTGCTCATGGAGCCGTTGGCGAGCAGCAGGGCCATGCTACCGTGCGGCGCCAGGTGGTGGATCATGTGCTGCATCCAGGCGAAGTTGGCGTTGCCGGCGGGCGGGATGCCGTATTTCCAGCGCGGGTCGTCGTCTTTGACGCCGGCGTTCCACTCCTTCATGTTGAAGGGCGGGTTGGCCATGATGAAGTCGGCGCGCAGGTCGGGGTGCTGGTCGCGGGTGTAGGTGCTGGCGGGTTCCTTGCCGAAGTCGAAGTCCATGCCGCGGATGGCCATGTTCATGGAGGCCAGGCGCCAGGTGGTGGGGTTGGATTCCTGCCCGTAGACGGAGATCTGGCCGATGCGGCCGCCGTGCTCTTCGACGAATTTTTCCGACTGCACGAAGAAGCCGCCGGAGCCGCAGCAGGGGTCGTACACCCGGCCCTGGTAGGGCTCCAGCATTTCGACGATAAGGGTGACGATGCTCTTGGGCGTGTAGTACTGCCCGCCCTTCTTGCCCTCGGCCATGGCGAACTCGCCGAGGAAGTATTCGTACACGTGGCCGAGGATGTCCTTGGCGTGGAGCGTGCCGTGCTTAAAAGGGATTTCGGCGATGAGGTCGATGAGGCCCGGCAGCGCTGTGTCGATCTGCTTGCGGGCGTAGTCTTTTTCCAGCACGCCTTTGAGTTTGGAGTTTTCCTTCTCCACGGCTTCAAGGGCGTCGTCGAGCAAGCGGCCGATGCCGTTGAATTTGTATTCGGTGGTCTTGCCGTTTTTGACCTGAAGCACGGTGCCGACCGCAACCTTTGCATTGGCTTGCAGAAAATCCCAGCGCGCCAGCGCCGGCACCCAGAAGACGTTTTTCTCGGTGAAGTAGTCGCGGGCTTCGAGCTCCTGTTCGATCAGCTCGGCGCCGTCGTCGCCCAGGTAGTAGTCGTTGTTCGGGTCACGGAAGGCGGCGTTCAACTCTTCGCGGCGTTCCTTGAAAGCGTCCGACACGTATTTGAGGAAGATGAGGCCGAGCACGACGTGCTTGTAAACGGCGGCATCGAGCATGGGCAACAGTTTGTTGGCCATGGTCCACAGGCGCTTGTCGAGGTCGTTGAGGAATTGCTGTTCTTCTTGCTTCATGGAGTTTCCGAATGGTTACGTCTGGCACTGGGAACGGAGATTATATAGTCAACAAATCCATGACCGGGGAGCGGAAATTCGCGGATCGCCATGCCGCGCGCGGCATTAATATTGGCCTGCGTTGCGTCGCAGACGTGCCAGCCTGCCGCTTGCAGCAATCGGTCGATATCCTTACGGGCGGTGGCTTCTGGGGACATTGTTTGCTGATGAGTTTTTCAGCATCCTAGCATATTCAGCCCTGTGAGACCCGCCAAACAAAGGAAACTGCCCTATTCGAGATGCGCGAAATCCGGTGTTTCTTGAACATATCCTCCGCGAGGTGATAAGAAAATGCGATTATTCATTTTTTCATCAGGATCACTGCGGGCAGCACTGCCCTGACGACCCAAGCAATATGGAAACCGTAGCCGTCATCGACTTTGAAACAACCGGCCTTTCACCCGCCATGGGGGATCGGGCGACCGAGGTGGCGGTGGTTTCGAAGATGACTTCCGAGACGCGATGCATCGACAATTATCTCTTTTGATGGAGCTATACGGTTTGATTTCTAAAAACTTTCGTTTGCCCGTGAGTGCAATCATTTTCGGGACGCTTGGCCTGATCGCCCTTGCAGCCGGTTTTGCCGCCATGGCGGGGCTGTTGCGCCAGGTGCATCCGCTGCTCAATAGCGATGGCGGACTGGCTCTGGTGGTCTCCGGCATCGCGCTGCTCCTGTCCGGGGCCTTCCCGCTGGGGCTGGCCTTGCTCGCCACCCAGAAAAGTCCTGCCGATTGAGTTCTTTCGATGTCATCGTGATCGGTGCCGGCGCGGCCGGCATGATGTGTGCCGCGCAGGCGGGCATGCGCGGGCGACGCGTGCTGCTGCTCGACCATGGCACAAAGCTCGGCGAGCGCATCCGCATTTCCGGCGGCGGGAAATGCAATTTCAGCAACCGCAGCGTGGGGGCGGAAAATTACCTGTCGAAGAATGCGCACTTCTGCCGCTCGGCCCTGGCGCGCTTTTCGCAGCACGATTTCATCAAGATGGTGGAGCGCCGCCGCATTCCCTACCACGAGCGCGAGCACGGCCAGCTTTTCTGCGACGAGTCGGCGCAGGACATCATCGACATGCTGAAGGACGCCTGCGACGACGCCGGGGTGCAATGGGCCATGCCCTGCGCCGTGCAGCAGGTGGCCCGGATCGAGGACAAGGACGGCATGCGGTTTTCCGTGGCCACTGAACGCGGCACCTTCCGCTGCCAGTCGCTGGTGGTCGCCACGGGCGGCCTGGCTGCGCCTCAGATCGGTGCCAGCCCTTTCGGCTACAAGCTGGCGGAGCAATTCGGCCTGGCCGTGGTGGCGCCGAAGCCCGCGCTGGTACCGCTGGCGCTGGCGCCTGAAACACTGGTGCCCTTGAAGCCGCTAGCAGGCTCCACGCTTGATGCCGCGACCCGCTGCGATGGTGGATCATTCCGCGAGAATGTATTGCTCACCCACCGCGGGCTTTCCGGGCCAGCGATTTTGCAGATTTCAAGTTACTGGCAGATGCAGGATTATGGTGGCGGCAAGCGCCAGCCGATCGAGATCGACCTGCTGCCCGACGTGGACGCGGCGGCCTGGCTGGCCGAGCACCGCAAGAGCAAGGCGCTGCTATCCAATCTGCTGGCGGAGCACCTGCCGCGCCGCTTCGCGCACGAATGGTGCGCGCTGTTCGGCTGGGGGCGGCCGCTCAATGAGCTCTCCAAGCGGGACATCAACGCCGCAGCCGAGGCACTCAAGGGCTGGGCTTTGATGCCATCCGGCACGCTGGGTTATGCCAAGGCGGAGGTGACGCTGGGCGGGGTGGATACCAACGCACTCTCGTCCAAGACCATGGAAGCCAAGGCGCTGCCGGGGCTCTTTTTCATCGGCGAAGTGGTGGACGTCACCGGCTGGCTGGGCGGCTACAACTTCCAGTGGGCCTGGTCGTCCGGCTGGGTTGCAGGTCAGTCGGCCTGAGCCAGCCTGGACTTGGCCAGCGGCGGATTTTTGGCGAAGTAACTGCGAATACCAGAGAGAATGGCTTTGGCCATTTTGTCCTGGTAGGCATCGTCATTCAGACGGCGCTCTTCTTCCGGGTTGGAGATGAATGCGGTCTCCACCAGGATGGAGGGGATATCGGGCGACTTGAGCACCGCGAAGCCTGCCTGTTCCACCGCGCCCTTGTGCAGGGAATTGATGCCGCCCAGTTCGCCCAGCACGGCCTTGCCCAGTTTCAGGCTGTCATTGATGGTCGCGGTCTGAGACAGATCGAGCAGGGTGCGCGCCAGATAGGGATCCTTCACATCCAGATTCACGCCGCCGATCAGATCGGCGTCATTCTCTTTCTTTGCCAGCCAGCGTGCCGCAGCGGAAGTGGCGCCATTTTCTGAAAGGGCATACACAGACGAGCCTCGCGCTTCAGGACGGGTAAAGGCATCGGCATGAATGGATACGAACAGGTCCGCGCTGACTTTGCGCGCCTTGACCACCCGGCCATTGAGCGGAATGAAGTAATCGCCGTCGCGGATGAGTACGCCGCGCATATTCGGCTCATTATCCACCACCGCCTTGAGACGTCTGGCAATCGAGAGCGTCACATCTTTTTCGTGCGTACCGCGTGCCCCGCGCGCTCCCGGGTCTTCACCACCATGACCGGCGTCAATCGCAATGGTGACAAGCCGGGTGACCTGCAATTCAGGTTTGCGTTTTTCAGTCCTGGCGAGTTTTTCTGGATTATCTTTCCCGCTTTCCGGCATGGCCACCTTCGCCTGTTCCGTTGCATCTGGCGCTGGCGAAGACAATACAGCCACTTTCTCTCCCTCCTGAGCACTTTCCACCAAGCCCCCCGCAGCCTGGCGCGGAGAGTTCACCAGCGCCATCAGCGGGTCCATTGCCTGTAACGGGTAGATATCAACGACCAGACGGTTCCCATATTCGCCAACTGGCGCAAGGGTGAACACCGAGGGATTGATTTCGGTTTTGAGATCCAGCACTACGCGAACCACATTGGGCTTGAAACGCCCTACGCGTACCAGTTTGACATAAGGATCGGTCTCTCCGATCTTGGCCGAAAGGCCGGTCAGAACGTCATTAGGCTCGATGCCTTCAAGATCGAGCACCAGGCGCTCGGGATTCTTGATGGTGGAAAAGGAAAACTTGACTGGCTGGGAAAGTTCCAAAGTAATGCGCGTATATTCGGCAGCGGGCCAAACCCGCGAGGCGGTGACCACGGGTGCCGCATTGGCCATATTCACCGCAAACAGGGTAAACAGAAATGTCACCCACAACGCGCCGAGGCCAAACAACGCAAACAGACTGCGCCGGGGCAATATCAGCGCATTCAGATTGTATTCATGTTCTGAAGCCGATTTAAACATTGTCTGCCTGCCTCCGTTACTGCCGTCAGCGCTATATCTCGCCCTTCATCCCGGATCTGGAACTGGATCTCCACATCCGCCGGGGGCAAGAAGCCTGAGGCTTTCTCCGGCCATTCCACCAGACAAACGGTGGCCGAATTGAAATATTCTCGAAACCCTGACCCTTCCCATTCCTCTGGATCAGCGAATCTATATAAATCAAAGTGGTATAAGTTTAAACTAGAAACAACGTAAAGTTCAACTAGTGTATAGGTTGGACTTTTTACTTTTCCCTCATATCCAAGCCCGCGTAGAATGGCGCGAACCAGGGTGGTTTTCCCTGCACCGAGGTCTCCGCGCAAATAGATGACCAGCCCCGGATGCAGCGCCAGAGCCAGTTTCGCACCTAGTTGCAGGGTGCTGTTTTCATCCGCGAGGTATCGCGACATTTCCATATTGGATGCTTGTGAAGGTTTCATGTTCTGATTCTGATTACGGCAAATTGAGCGAAAAAATAAAGGCATGGGGCAGAGAATTAGGCTTCCAGGCCGTCGCCATCAGTGTTCCACAGCTTGCACAAGCCGAAACGCGCTTGCTGGATTGGCTATCGCATGGCTACCACGGCGAAATGCATTATATGGCAAGCCATGGCGTTAAGCGCAGCCGCCCGGCCGAATTGGTGCCAGGCACAGTCACCGTGATCAGCGCGCGGCTCGATTACCTGCCCCCGGATGCCTGCAACAGCGAGGAAGTGCTCGCTAACGCGGATAAAGCCTTCATTTCACGCTATGCGCTGGGACGTGACTACCACAAGACGCTGCGCAGCAGACTGCAGAAACTGGCGGACAAAATCCAGGAATCCGTCGGGCCGTTCGGCTACCGCGTTTTCACCGACAGCGCCCCCACGATGGAAGTCGAGCTGGCCAGTCAGGCTGGGCTGGGCTGGCGTGGAAAGCATAGCCTGCTGCTTTCTCGGGAGCATGGTTCGTGGTTCTTTCTCGGCGAGATATTTACCGATCTGCCCTTACCTCCCGACCCAACTCAGTCAAACCATTGCGGCACATGCACCCGTTGCATCAGCGCCTGTCCCACCCAGGCGATTATCGCCCCTTACAAGGTCGATGCGCGGCGCTGCATTTCCTACCTCACCATCGAGCTGAAAGGGAGTATTCCGCTGGATCTGCGACCCCTGATGGGCAACCGCATCTACGGCTGCGACGACTGCCAACTGGTATGCCCGTGGAATCGCCAAGCGCAATTGAGCCCGGAAAAGGACTTCATGGTGCGCCATGGCCTCGACGCCCCCGACCTGGTCGCGCTTTTTTCCTGGAATGAAGAAGATTTTCTTGCCCGAACCGCGGGTAGCGCCATCCACCGCATCGGTTTCGAGCGCTGGTTGCGAAATATTGCCATTGCACTGGGCAATGCCCAATCCAGCGATGCAGTATTACAGGCCTTAAGCGAAAGGCTAAACTACCCGTCAGAATTGGTGCAGGAACATGTTGCATGGGCGCTGGCACAACATGGCCAATCATGCGATGATTGGGTCCATTCAGAAAATCGACGCGATAACTAAATATGCAACAGAAAGTACACAAGCTGTTCGCCGATATTATCGATGTCCGTTACCCAAAGCCGGCATGCTCTGCCTGCGATCTGCGCGACCTGTGGTGCCTGCCCATCGGGCTCAAGGGGCTGGAGTTCCAGCAAATGGATAGCATCATCAACCGCAGAAAACGCGTCAAACGCGGCGAATACCTTTATCGCTCCGGTGATTCATTTCGCTCGCTCTACGCCATGCGCACAGGTTTTTTCAAAACTGTCCTGAACAGCGAAAACGGTCAGGAGCACGTCACCGGCTTCCACATGACAGGTGAATTACTGGGTCTGGACGCCATCTGCAACGACAGTCACAGTTGCAATGCCATTGCACTGGAAGATAGCGAAATCTGCGAGATCCCATACTCTGCTCTGGAAAGCCTGTGCCGGGAAATTCCCGCCCTGCAGCACCAGTTCCACAAAATCATGAGCCGCGAGATCTCGCGCGACCATATCCTGATGGTGCTGCTTTCCAACATGCATGCGGATGAGCGCCTTGCCGCCTTTCTGGTCAACCTGTCCCAGCGTTTCGAGGCACGTGGTTATTCGCCAGTCGAGTTTCATCTGCGCATGACGCGTGGGGAAATCGGCAGCTACCTTGGGCTGAAACTGGAAACGGTCAGTCGTACGCTGTCAAAATTCCAGGATGAAAGCCTCATCACCGTTCAGAACAAACAGCTTGTACTCAACGATCTGGCACGTTTAAGGCAAATAGCCGGACGCCCCAATCTGTCAGGCAATTAACACCTTTAAGATCGGTATTTTGCTGCAAACCAGCCAGAAGGTTGTCTGAGCGGTTTCAGCAACTCTGAAGTTGTCACACTCCTGCTGCCGCTCACTCGCCCTGATTGGGTTCATTTATTTTCTTGTTGTACCAGATGATAAAAAATACGGCCATCGCAAGGATAAAACCGATCGTGAACATGCTCAACAGGCCGATATCGGTTGCAAACAACATTTCCATGATTCCCATTTCTTCATCTCCCGCTCTTCGTTGATAAAACTAACCCCTGGAATCCAGCACCACGACGCTGTCTTTAGGGACCCGCCAAGTGCCCGTCAGGCGCCAGCGATTGTCGGTATCTTCCAGAGCAAGGCGCCATCGTGCGGCACCCAATGCCTTGATTTCCCCCACATACATACCATCCCCGCTCTGCATCATTACTACCACCTGATCCTGGCCAGTGCGGGTAGGATGCATCACTTTAAGCCGCAACTCCCGAGGCAAGGCGCCCGACTCGCCTGCTTGCAACATGAGCCGCACATGGGTCGGGGTATCACCGACCATTAGCTGCGCCTTGATATGCAAATCATGTGCGGCCTGGTCGCGCTCTATGGTCTGGTTGATGCCCAGGCCGCTCTTGTAATAATCATCCTCCACCAGGCCATCATCGGTTGTCGCCGCCAGCCAGGCGGTAGCAAGAGCAGCAACGACGACAATCGCCGGCCCGGCCATAAGAATCCACGGCCAGGGCTCGTGGTACCAGGGTTTAACTTTCTCTGTCATGACATTCATCTTTATCTCACAAGAAAACTGGTTTTTTCGTTGGCACTAATGCCGGGATTGTCGATATCCTGAAGCTTGATGTGCACCGGGATCGATCCCGGCTTCAGGTCCGCCGGATCGGCAATCAGTCCCATCGACACGACGCGGGTAGAAGCCGGCCCAACTTCCAGCGGTTGCGCTACGTTGGTCGTCACTTTCAGGTCTTTAATGCCAGACGCCGTCAAAGTGTAACGATGAGGCTTCTCGTCCATGTTGATGATCTGCATGCGGTAGACGTTCTCCAGCAGCCCCTCATCTGTTTCCCGCACCAGATTGGTACGGTCACGGATGATGTTGGCCTTGAGTGGCGTACGCATGTACAGCGCCACACCCAGTGCCACCGTGATTGCACCGAGGATGGCGGCATACAGCAACACGCGCGGCCTGAATACATGAGCCACCATGCTGCGCTCGGGAAACTTGCCCAGTATCACATTTTCAGTTGAGTAACGGATCAGGCCGCGCGGATAGCCCACCTTGTCCATGACCTGATTACAGCCGTCGATACAGGCCGCACAACCTATGCACTCATACTGCAAGCCCTTGCGAATGTCGATGCCGGTGGGGCAAACCTGCACGCAAATACCGCAATCGACGCAATCCCCTTTGCCATCCGCCTTGTAATCAGCGCCTTTTTTGCGCTGGCCGCGCGGCTCACCGCGTTTCTCGTCATAGGTAATGATCAGGGTATCCGGATCGAACATCACACTCTGGAAGCGTGCGTAGGGGCACATGTAAAGGCACACCTGCTCACGCATATGACCTGCAAAGCCATAGGTGGCAAACCCGTAGAAAAACACCCAGAACGTTTCCCACGGCCCCATGGAGAATGTCACAAACTCATGGGCAAGCTCCCTGATGGGCGTAAAGAAACCGACGAAGGTAAAGCCCGTCCACAGCGCAACCGCCAACCACGCGCTTTGCTTGGCTGTCTTGAGGCCGATTTTTCGTAGGGTCCATGGCGCCTTGTCGAGTTTCATCTGCTTTACACGATCGCCCTCGATAGCGCGCTCGATCCACATGAAGATCTCGGTGTAAACCGTTTGTGGACATGCGTAGCCGCACCAGATGCGGCCCGCTACAGCGGTAAACAGGAACAGGGCCAGTGCGGAAATAACCAGCACGCCGGTCAGATAAATAAAATCCTGGGGGAAAAAAACATAACCGAAGACGTAGAACTTCCGATGTACCAGATCGAACAGCATCATCGGCCTATCGTTCCAGACCAGCCAAGGAAAAACATAGAACACGAACTGGGTCAAAGCCACACCCAATACGCGTAAATTGGCAAAAATACCCGCTACAGAGCGTGGATAAATCTTTTTGCGAGCTGCATACAGCTCTTGACCTTCTCCCGGTTCTTCAGCCTTACCGGGTATTTTGACTTCAGACTGGCTCACAAACACTCCTTCATTAATTCCACTACAGAATGTCGCGCCCCCAGTCATTCTTCACGCGATTCACAAACCTATTTTGTGATGAGTTGAAAAGGGCGAAATCATGAACAATCCCGCCCTCCCCAAATAAAACATATTATTTTTATTACGAGTGCTTATTTATTCTGAGACAAGCCGTATACATAAGCCGTCAACAAGTGAATTTTAGCCTCTCCAAGAAAATCTTTCCACGCCGGCATCACACCGTTACGACCCTTGTTGATGGTTTCGATCACAGCCGCTTCGGTGCTGCCATACAGCCATACCTTATCGGTCAGGTTAGGTGCACCCAACGCCTGCATGCCTGTGCCGGCAGGTGTGTGGCACGCTGCACAGACCTGTTCGAACTTGGGCTTGCCCGCTGCAGCCAGACTCGCGTCATGCTTGCGACCCGACAACGAAAACACGTAATTGGCCACTTCTTTCACACCCGCATCGCCCAGCACCGGGCCATGAGGAGGCATGATGCCACCACGGCCAGTGGTGATACTGGCTTTGATGGCTTCTGCATCACCGCCATACAGCCAATCCTTGTCAGCCAGATTTGGGAAACCACGCGAGCCACCCGCATCTGAGCCATGGCACTGCGAGCAGTAGGTTAAGAACAAGCGCTGCCCCATGGCATTCGCTTCCGGATTTGCAGCCACGGATTTCACATCCATTTTCAGGTATTTGTCGAAAATTGGATCGTAGGTTTTGGCGGCTTCCTTCATCTCACCTTCGTACTGGCTTGTGGACGTCCATCCCAGAATACCCTTGAAACTACCCAATCCCGGGAACAACACCACATAAACGAGGCTGAACACCACCGTCAAATAAAACAGCCAGGTCCACCACCCCGGCAAGGGGTTGTTATATTCAGCCAAGGTCTCGTCCCACACATGGCCGGTTATATCCACCTTGGCACTGGTGCGCTTGATACTCGTCGCCCACAAGAATACCGCGCAGCCAACTATGCTGAGTAATGAAACCCCAGCGATCCACGGACTCCAGAAATCGCTTACAAACTCATTCATCATAATTCTCCTTTAGTGCCCCGCAGCCTTGGTCGCGGGCTTCTCAATCACCGAATCAGATTCATCATTGTCCATTATCAGACTGGCGGCCTCGTCAAACTCCTTCTTGCGACTTGGCATGAAAGCCCAAATCACGATGGAGACGAAAAGAATAAAAAAAACTACCGTCATGATCGATCTAAGATCGTTGATGTCCATGTTTACCTCGTACTCTTAATGGCTGTTCCAAGATTTTGTAGGTAGGCAATGAGCGCATCCTGTTCTGACTTGCCGGCCACGGCTTCGCTCGCGCCAGCAATGTCAGCATCGGTATAGGGAACCCCCAGGACACGTAGCGTTTTCATGCGCTCGCCCATATCACCACCCGACACTTGCGTGGTGGCCAGCCAGGGGTAGGAAGGCATATTGGACTCAGGCACGACATCGCGCGGGTTATTGAGGTGGGTGCGGTGCCAGTCGTCGGAATAACGTCCTCCGACGCGAGCCAGATCCGGTCCGGTACGCTTTGACCCCCACTGGAAAGGATGGTCGTAAACAGACTCACCTGCTACAGAATAGTGACCATAACGCTCTGTTTCCGCACGGAAAGGACGGATCATCTGCGAATGGCAGTTGTAGCACCCCTCGCGCTGATAAATGTCGCGTCCTGCCAATTGCAGAGAAGTGTAAGGCTTCAGCCCGGCCACCGGTTCGGTGGTGGACTTCTGGAAGAACAGCGGCAGGATTTCCACCAGCATTGCCACACTCACTACCAGAAGAATCAACACCATCATTACACCGATATTCTTTTCTATCGGGTCATGCCATGAACTTGCACTCATTATCTTTTCTCCTTCCCTGAACTTTAAGCGTGAGCGGCGGCCTGGGCGGGGATCACTGCATCATCCACCGCTTTGGAGCCTGCCACTGTCTTGTACACGTTGTAAGCCATGATCAGCATTCCGCTCAGGAACATCAGACCGCCCACCAGACGAATGGCATAGAACGGATAGACCATCTTGACCGATTCGGCGAAGCTGTAAGTCAGCGTGCCATCGACGTTCACCGCACGCCACATAAGACCCTGCATCACACCGGAAATCCACAACGCGGCGATGTACAGCACCACGCCGATAGTAGCTATCCAGAAGTGAGTCGTGATCAGCCTGACGCTATACATTTCCTGGCGCCCGAACAGACGGGGAATCAGATAGTACAGGGAGCCTATGGTTACCATCGCCACCCAACCCAGCGCTCCGGAGTGAACGTGACCCACGGTCCAGTCGGTGTAGTGGGACAGCGCATTCACGGTCTTGATCGCCATCATCGGACCTTCGAAAGTGGACATGCCATAAAAGGACAGCGAGGTCACCAGGAATTTCAGAATCGGGTCGGTACGCAATTTGTGCCACGCACCGGACATGGTCATGATGCCGTTGATCATGCCGCCCCAGGAAGGAGCCAGCAGGATTAGCGAGAAGATCATACCCAGCGACTGGGTCCAGTCAGGCAGCGCGGTGTAGTGCAGATGGTGAGGGCCTGCCCACATGTAGGTAAAGATCAGCGCCCAGAAGTGCACCACGGACAGACGGTAGGAATACACCGGACGGCCTGCCTGTTTCGGCACGAAGTAATACATCATGCCGAGGAAAGCAGTGGTCAGGAAGAAGCCCACTGCATTGTGGCCGTACCACCACTGGATCATGGCATCCTGTGCCCCCGCATAGGCCGAGTAGGACTTCATACCCAGAAAGCTCACCGGCAGTTCCGCATTGTTCACCAGATGCAGCAGGGCAATGGTAATAATGAAGGCGCCAAAAAACCAGTTGGCCACATAGATATGAGACGTCTTGCGCTTCATGATGGTGCCGAAAAACACGATGGCGTAGGACACCCAGACAACGGTAATCAGGATATCAATCGGCCACTCCAGCTCGGCATATTCCTTCGAGGTCGTATAACCCAGGGGGAGGGTAATTGCGGCCAGCAAGATCACCAGTTGCCAACCCCAGAAGGTGAAAGCCGCCAACCCATCGGCAAAAAGCCGCGTGTGACAGGTGCGCTGAACAATGTAGTAAGAGGTTGCAAACAGACCAGAACCACCAAAAGCAAAGATCACCGCATTGGTGTGCAGCGGCCGCAACCGGCCATAAGTCAGCCATGGCGTCTCAAAATTCAACTCCGGCCAGATCAACTGCGAGGCGATAATCACCCCGACCAGCATGCCGACGATTCCCCATACTACAGTCATGATGGCAAACTGCCGCACCACTTTGTAGTTATATGTGGCTTGCGCTTCCATAAAATCCCTCCTGATAACAATAAAATGCTGGCGTATTCCCTTTCGGGACATTACGGTCCGGAATAATAACGTCATCAGTAGGGATATATTTTGCGCTAGATCAAACTTGGTGCATTTTGTGCGGTCAAATGTCGCAGATAAGTTTTTAAATCGTCAGGCATCAGGAGGGGGTCGGGGACGATCGTCATCCATCAAAATCCGGTGAGCGGGTCCTTCCATGTCATCAAACTGCCCGCTCTTCACTGCCCAGAGAAAAATCCAGACAATCACAAAGACCAGGATGACGCTCAGGGGGATCAGTAAGTAGAGAATTTCCATGATCGCTTCTTAATGTATTTTTGCAGCACCGGCCCCGGACTGAACCAGGCGCAAGGCATTCAGCACCACCAGCAGCGAACTCGCCGACATGCCGATGCCTGCCATCCAGGGCGTAATATACCCCAGAGCGGCAAGCGGGATTGCCAGCAGATTATAGGCAAAAGCCCATGTCAGATTCTGACGGATAATGCGCCGGGTTCTGACGGCAACATCCAGACCCGCATGCAAATGTAGCAGATGCTCCGACAGCAGAATCATGTCTGCACTGGCACGCGCCACCTGAGTGCCGCCCCCCATGGCAATGGAAACATCGGCCGCAGCCAGTACCGGCGCATCATTCACGCCATCGCCAACCATCGCCACCACGGCGCCTTCGCATTGCAGTTCATGCACATAATCCAGCTTGCCCTGCGGCGTCATGGCAGCGCGCACGACCGGGATACCCAGTTCCTTTGCCACCTGCTGGGCGGCATCCTCCTGATCGCCGGACAGCAGTACAACCGTTTTCCCGCGCTGCTGCAGACCGGCCACCATCTCTGACGCATCCGGTCGCAGCGTATCGTCCAGGACAAACAGCGCGAGCCAGCCGTATTCATCCGCAAGTGCCACTGTGGTGGCACCGTTGCGTCCCAGCAAAACAGCTTCTGGCGCCACGACCCCGCACAATTCCTCGGCGAACTGCAAGCGGCCGAGACGGTAGCGTCGCCCAGCGATAACGCCTTCAACGCCGCTTCCGGGAAAATTGACTGTTTCGCCCGTCTCCAGCTCCTGTCCATGCACTTCTGCAGCAGTAGAAAGCGCGCGTGCAATGGCATGTTCAGAGGCATGTTCCAGCGCAGCAGCAATCCTCAGGCACTGCGGGCCGGCAAGCCCCCCAAGAGGCAACGTTTCCAGCAAGCTCATCTTGCCGTAAGTCAGCGTGCCCGTTTTATCGAAAACGAAATGCGTGACGCGAGCCAATGTTTCCAGCGCATGGCCACGTGTCGTCAGCAATCCCAGCCGCGTGAGGCTGCCAATTGCCGTCGTAAGTGCTGCCGGCGTGGCCAGCGACAGGGCGCATGGGCAACTCACCACCAGCACGGCCACCGTGATCCAGAAGGCCCGCGCCGGTTCGATAAAGTACCAGGTCACTCCGGTCGCGGCTGCGATCAGGAGCAGCACCAGCACAAACCAGCCTGCCACCCGGTCCGCCAGTTGTGCCAGAGCGGGTTTCTCGGCCATGGCACGATCAAGCAGACGCACAATCCCCGAAAGCACAGTATCCTGACCCAGTCCATCCACCTTCATTACCAGAGCACTACCCACATTGACCGTGCCGGCAATCAGACGCTCACACACTCTCTTGGCAACGGGTCGACTTTCACCGGTCAGCAGGGATTCATCCACCTCGCTTGCACCCTGCTCCACCAACCCGTCTGCCGGCACTGACTCGCCGGGCCGGATCAGGACATATTCGCCCAGACTCAGACTGCTCACCGCCACCAGTTCATTATTCCACGAATCGGGATAGGCCACTAGCCGATTGGCCATTGCCGGCTGCAACTTGACCAGTTTTTCGGCCGCATCCGCAGCCTTGCGTCGCGCGCCCATTTCAAGAAAACGCCCGGAAAGAAGAAAAAACACGAACATGGCGACCGAGTCGAAATACACCTCGCCCTCGCCAAGCAGGGTCGCATACACGCTGGCCAGGAAGGCGGCACCAATCCCAAGCGCCACCGGCACGTCCATTCCGACCTGCCTCACTTTCAGGTCGCGCCAGGCACCGAGAAAGAACGGCCATGCAGAATAAACCACCACCGGCAATGTCAGCGCCAAACTTGCCCAGCGCATCATGTCCGCAATCCACTGAGGCATGGTGCCATCATCCGATGCCAGGTACATCGGCACTGCATACATCATCACCTGCATCATGCCGATACCGGCGATGAACAGGCGGCGCAAGGCCGTCTTGCGCTCTTTCTGAAAAAGCTGCTCCTGGCGCCCGGGATCGAAGGGATGCGCGGTATAGCCGATGGCCGCCACGGCGTGGAGAATTTCCGATAGCTGTATGCGCGCATTATCCCAGCGCACCCGGGCACGGTGCGTGGAATAGTTGACCTCGACCGACAGCACCCCCGAGAGACTGGAAATATGATGCTCATTCAGCCAGACGCAGGCTGCACAGACTATCCCCTCCAGTATCAGAGAAGCTTCGCGCACCTCACCGGCTTCCTGCCGCACAAAGCTGTGCTGCACTTCCGGCAAATCGTAGAGTTTGGCCTGACGCAACCACTCCGGCACGACTTCGGAGGCATCCAGAGCTGCCGTGCCGGATTTGGCAGTGCGGTGACGGTAATAATCCGCCAGCCCACCAGCCACGATCGCCTGAGCAACGGCCTGACAGCCGCGGCAACACATTTCGCGTGAAATGTGCTCAATTTCGACAGGATAGTGAGTATTTTCAGGAACAGGCTGACCGCAGTGGAAACATTCCACTGCGGTACATTCAGGATGGGCTGGTGAGTTCATATGGGCACAGTATTCTAATCGATCCGGCCCACGCCGGTTATGACCCAGGTCAAACCTGCATGCAAGAAGCCCTGCTTAAATCACTCTGCTCAAAGCCCGAACAACTTGATCAATGGCGTGTAATCGTCCTTGCTGGTCGCGATGAAACCATCCTTGCGCCCCATTTTCTCCAGCATGGTACGGCCTTCGACGGTATTTGGCGCATCCAGCAAAATCTGCTGAATACGCTGAGAATCTGCCTCGCTCACGTCTTCGCTCACTGCGAAAGCAAAGTGCGGCACTTCATAGCTCTCCTCGATCACCCGCGAACCCGGGTGTTCACCCACCCATTTTTTGGCAAACCCGGCCGTCACTGCCACGACATCGACGCGGCCCATTTTGAGCGCATTGAGCGTTGCATCCTGGAAACGCTGATTAAACACCTCGGCAAAATAACTTTCCGGATTAATTCTGGAAAAACGCAGCTTGGCAAGAGCAAGGTGGGAAGCCAGGCTATCCTTATCCGGCAAACCCAGACGCTTACCCTTAGCGTCGCTCAAATTTTTGATCCCGCTGGATTCCATTGCCACGAATGCTGCCTTTAGCTTGCCCGGGTAGCGGACGATGGGCACATAATTTGCGCTCTTCATGGCCTGGGCGATAACCTGGGGCGGCCCCAGAAAGAGGTCGAAAGCATCTTTTTTAAGGCGCCGCTCCGATGCGGAGAGGTTCTGGCTCACTTCCAGTTTGACCGGTCGTTTCAGCGTAGCAGTCAAATAGTCTGCCAAAGGCTTGTATTTGTCCGTGATATCCCGCTGTTCATCCTGTGCAGGAACCCCGGTATTGACGCCGAGAAACAGGCGCTCCGTAGCACCGACTGGAAACGCCAGCAGTGCAGCCAACAGTACCATAAAGTATTTTGTCATCATGCTTTCCAGTCCAATCAAACAATCATATTGATACGCCAAAAAAAGGGCGACTTACGCCGCCCTCAACGGAGACACACCAGCATTCAAATTATTTTGCCGGCTTGACCGTGGTCAGGCCCAGCGTTTCCCACTCCTGCATGCCACCGCGGTACCAGACCAGTTTGTGCGCGGGATAGCCAATCTTGAGCAAACCCTTGATGTTGGTGGGTGATTGGCCGCACCAGTGACCATTGCAGAACATCACCAGTGTCTTGGCGCCATCAAAATTCCAGAAACCATCCTGCTGCTTGGCGCCCAGTTTTTTCTCCAGAATTTCCTGCACCGTGATCGGGTCGGATTTGCCGATATTCAGCTTGTCCCAGGGAATATTCACCGCACCGGGAATAGTACCTTTCTCGACCCAGTCTGGGGTTCGAGAGTCGATCACCATAATGGATTTGTCACCCGCGCTCATTTTTTGCAGGTATTGCAGCAATTCCAGCTCACCGATGGTCTTCACCCCGGAGGCCAGTTCGCCCGGCTGGATGCAGAATGGTGGGCACTTGCGCGAAGTCTTGGTAAAAGCCGGATTGATGTTGTTATCGACATTCTGGTTACGCTGAATGGTGACAGTCTTGCCGCCATGCATTACGTCCACTGAAGGCATATCAGATGTAATGCCGACTTCCATGGATTTAGTGCTGCCGCCAGTCGAAGCGCAGCCTGACATGCCGATTGCGGCAGCCAGCGTCAAGGTAATCGCAGAAAGCTTGAGCAGATTTTTCTTCATGAATTTATCCTCCGTTATTTATTGTATGGTGATGCGCGGGATTAAGGCTTGACCGTGGTCAGACCCAGCATTTCCCAGTCCTGCATGCCACCGCGGTACCACTTGATCTTGTCGGCAGGATAACCAATTTTAAGCAAGCCCCTGATATTGGTGGGTGACTGGCCGCACCAGGACCCATTACAGAACATTACCAGCGTCTTCGCGTTGCTGAAATTCCAGAAACCTTCCGACTGCTTTGCGCCCAGTTGCTTCTCGAGAATTTCCTGTACCGTGATCGGATCGGACTTGCCAATATTCAGCTTGTCCCAGGGAATATTCACCGCACCGGGAATAGTACCCTTGGCTGCCCAGTCTGGAGTGCGAGAGTCGATCACCATGATGCTCTTGTCGCCATCGCTCATTTTCTTCAGGTAATGCAGCACTTCCAGTTCCCCAATGGTGTCCACGCCCGGAGCCAGTTCACCCGGCTGGATGCAGAATGGGGGACATTTGCGCGAGGTCTTGCCAAAAGCAGGATTAATGTTGTTGTCCTGATTCTGGTTACGCTGAATAGCCACCTTCTGGCCATTGTGCATCACTTCCAGAGTAGGCATGTCGGCGGTGATGTTCACGTCCAGCGCAAACGAAACTCCGGGCAGCACGAAACTGGCCAGCAAAGCGGTTGAAGCAAGTAGTTTATTAACAGTCATTTCCATCCTCCTAATGGGTTTTGATACACGGTACAACTTTTTATTATTTAACTGCACTCGGGTTCTGCACTGCCCCCGCCTTTCGGTTCATCTTTCTTTTTTTCGCCTGATTCTCCGGCTTTACCATCTTTTTTGTCACCGGTCGCCTTCTGCTCATTCTTTTGGTCTTTTGGCGCCTCGTCAGCCGCATACACAACCGGCATCGCAATGATTGCACATGCCAGCCAAATAATACTCAGAATTTTTTTCATATTTCGTCTCCGTTTTATAAAAGCCACAATTGCCCCCCTTCAAAAAGGAGAGGGGGGGGTGAAGCCCATTTTTATTATTTGTCTTTCAACTTCTTGATACCCAAAGCACCCAGTACGTATTTCTCATACAGGGGTTCGGTTGTCCCTTTCTTCATCTTGCGAATGAAGTACTTCTCGAAAGCGATTTTGGCCAAGTGCACCCATTTACCTTCCTTGAACCAGTTCACGTTGCGCGGCGGAATCTGCGGCAAGGCCACAAAAGCAGCCCCGGTATCGCCGAAATCTGCCAGACAGATGGCGTTCCAGGTCGCCTTCTGGTCAGGTTCTTTGCCATCCAGCACGGCACGGATATTGTGAGCCGCAGCGGTAACCATGGTCTCGATCATATATCCGGTCTTGGGTGCGCCAGTCGGAACAGGCGTTGCCTCAACCGGAGGAATCGCCACGCACACACCCACCGAGTAGATATTCTGGTATTTCGGGTTGCGCTGGTAAGGATCGATCAGAATAAAGCCGCGCGGATTGGTCAGCCCCTCGATGCCAAACACCGCGTCAACACCCTTGAAAGCCGGCAGCATCATGCCGTACTTGAACGGCAATTCGTGTTCTTTCTTGACGTTGCCCATATCGTCATGTTCGGTTACAAACATCTTGCCGGCCTCAACCTTGCTCACCTTGGCGTTGGTAATCCACTTGACATGACGATCGCGCATGGCCGACTCCATCAGGCCTTTCGAATCACCCACACCACCCAGGCCAAGATGCCCGATGTATGGTTCGGCTGTAACAAAAGTTATTGGCACTTTGTCGCGGATGCGGCGACGGCGCAAATCGGTATCCATGATAAAAGCGAATTCATAAGCCGGCCCGTAGCATGAAGCCATTTGCGCGGCACCCACCACGATTGGACCAGGATCCTTGACAAAATCATTCCAGGCTTCACCCGCCTTCACTGCGTGATCCACATGGCAAATTGATTGGGTATGCCCCTCTGGACCCAGACCCTCGACTTCATCAAACGCCAGTTTGGGGCCGGTTGCAATCACCAGAAAGTCATAATCGACCATCTGCCCATCTGTCAATTCAACCTGGTTTTTTTCAGGGTGCACCCTTTTGGCCGCAGTAGGTATAAAGCCAATTTTTTTGCGTTCAAAATAAGGGCCGATCGGGAACTGAATATCCTCACGCGTACGCCAGTTGACCGCCACCCAGGGGTTGGAAGGTACAAAATGGAAACTGTCGGTATTGGAAATCACCGTCAGTTTATCTCCCGGCCTCAACTGCTCACGCATTTCATAAGCCATCGGCATGCCGCCGATACCCGCACCCATAATTACGACATGTGCCATTTATCTTCTCCGTTTTGACTTGCCTTGGAATAAAAAGCCTAGGCTAACAGTTTGAAGACATAAGCAATCACCATGCCAGAACATTAACTGCCTGTAATGTTTAATAATTATTTATAACAGCAGGCGAAACATGACAACATGTCATGTCATTCTGGCGTGACACGTATAAGCCATTGTTTTTTATAATTTTTTAATATAGTCACGTAAAACATGTGTTGTATAACAATGCACTCAACCTCGTGTTTTGTATATTAAATATCAATAAAACACAGGCATTGCAATTCATGAAGCCTGACGTATACTGTCATGACACATTGTCATGACACAGCCATGAACCATATACCTGTCCAGCTTCAATCTCTCATCGACGCACAGGAAAATCCTTTCGTCCTGATAGACAGCAATTACCGCATCGTCGCCGCCAACCGCGCCTATTGCATACGCTATGGGGCCGACGAGAAACAAGTGGTTGGGCGCGCCTGTCACGAAATCTCGCACCACTCATCCGTCCCCTGCCACCTCAATGGCGAAAACTGTCCGCACCAGCAGGTATTTGCCACCGGCGAAGGACAGCAGGTTCTGCACACCCACTACGATCACCACAACCGACCTGAGCATGTGCGCATTCAGGGACACCCGATTAGCGGACTGAGTGGCGAGATGTACCTGGGAGAAGCCATTTACCCGTTCGCGCCCTCCACTGCAATGGACTGCGATGAAATGCGCATGATCGGAAAATCCCCCGCCTTTCTGACCTGCGTGGACAACCTGACACGCGTCGCCGAGTCGGAAGCATCGATTCTGCTGTACGGCGAAAGCGGGGTAGGCAAAGAATTGGCTGCCCAGTACATTCACCGCCGCTCCAGCAGGGAAAACAAAACATTTATCGCCGTGGATTGCGCCTCCATCACTGAATCCATGTTCGAAAGCGAACTTCTCGGCCATGAGCGCGGGGCTTTTACCGGATGCGTAGGCCGCAAACTGGGGTTGTTCGAACTGGCTGATGGCGGCACGCTTTTTCTCGATGAAATCGGGGAAATCCCCCTCTCGATGCAGTCCAAATTGCTGCGTGTTCTGGAAAGTGGAGAATACCGTCGCGTCGGCGGAACTGAGACCTTGCATGCCGATGTACGCATTGTCAGCGCCACCAACCGGGACCTGCTGGACATGGTCGATCAAGGCCAATTCCGTCTCGACCTTTACTACCGTATCGCTGGCATCGACGTCACACTGCCCGCCCTGAGGGAAAGACTCAGCGACATACCTCCCCTGGCAAAGGTATTACTCTCGCGCATGAATGGCGGAAAGGATTTTCATCTTCGAGAAGATGCTGTCGCACGCTTGCTGGAATACGACTACCCAGGAAATGTACGGGAACTGCGCAACATACTGCAAAAAGCCCTGATATTGAGCGACCAAGGCCTGATTATGGCCGAGCACATTCGCTTCGACACAACTGGTCCATGGACAACCGAAGCCTCACCCATGCCTTCAAACATCCGTCCGGATACAGGAAAAACATTCAGACAGGCCTCCTCGATATCCGAGCTGGAATCGAGCCACATCTCAAGGCTGCTGGAACAGTATCAGGGTCACCGGCGCAAGGTGGCGGAAATACTGGGAATTAGCGAGAGAACTCTGTACAGAAAACTGATTCGCTATGGGTTGCGGAGTTAAGTCACTGGAATAAAAACCAGACTGGTCGGGGTGAGAGGATTCGAACCTCCGGCCTCTACGTCCCGAACGTAGCGCTCTACCAGGCTAAGCTACACCCCGAAATGACAGCGATTCGCTAGTGATTTCGCGTAACCGCAAAGTCTGCCAATTGTAACAAAGACTCCTGGTATTTTGAAACGGGCAGACCCGAAAGCGCGGCGCAGGCTGCACGTGCTTCACACTCGGCCTGCTGGCGGGTATAGTCAAGCGCGCCGGTATCGCGAATCGCCTGCAGCACGCCTTGCATGTCTTCCAGGCCGCCCTGCTCGATTGCATGACGCACAACCCCTGCCTGCTCCGCATTGCCATGCTTGATCGCATAGATCAACGGCAAGGTTGGTTTGCCCTCAGCCAGATCATCCCCCACATTTTTCCCCGTCGCCTGATGATCCCCCGAATAATCGAGAACATCATCAATCAACTGGAATGCGGTACCCAGGCGCATGCCGTATTCCGCCATGGCATCCTCGACCTCGCGCGACGATCCGCCCAGAATCGCACCCAGGCGGCTGGCAGCTTCAAACAGTTTGGCTGTCTTGTAGTGAATCACTTGCAGATAGCGATCTTCATCAATATCCGGGTCATGGCAGTTGAGCAACTGCAGAACCTCGCCCTCTGCAATGACGTTGGTCGCATCGGCAAGCACTTCCATGACGCGCAGACTGTTCACGCCGACCATCATCTGAAAAGCACGCGAATAAAGAAAATCGCCGACCAGCACGCTGGCGGCATTGCCGAACATCGCATTGGCAGTCGCGCGCCCTCGGCGCAGGCTGGATTCGTCGACCACGTCATCATGCAACAGCGTCGCGGTATGAATAAACTCAACCACGGCAGCCAGTTCATGATGATGCGTACCGCGATAGCCGAACGCACCCGCCGCCAGCAGCACCAGGGCCGGGCGCAGGCGCTTGCCGCCGCTATTGATGATATATTCGCTGACCTGTCGAATCAGGACCACTTCAGAATGGAGGCGCTGGCGGATAACTGCGTCAACGGCACGCATGTCCGATTCTATGCAATCGCGAATGGCTTCAAGTGGCACGAAATAATCCGAAAAGTTTGAATGTTAGGAATGTTCACAAGACAGTGTCAAGAGGAGATACAAACAAGACCCTTGCCTCAGCCATGCACAACAAAAGAATCTTGACCTCTATCATAAGCTTAGGCATAATTCCGGGTTCATTTCAAAAGTGAAGCAATGGAGCTCAACATGTATGCGGTCATAAAAACCGGCGGCAAGCAATATCGCGTCGTCGCTGGCGAAAAACTTAAAATAGAACAGATACCGGCAGACATCGGCAGCGAAATCGTACTGGATCAAGTATTGATGGTCGCGGATGGCGAAGCGGTAACAGTAGGTGCTCCTCTGGTAGCAGGTGCAACGGTGAAGGCTACCGTTCTGAGCCAGGGACGTGCGAAGAAAGTAATGATTTTCAAAATGCGCCGTCGCAAGCACTACCGTAAAACCCAGGGACATCGGCAGAATTTTACCGAAATCCGTATCGATCAAATCGCCAAGTAAGCGCGGGTTCTAAAAGCGCTGCTCAAGGAGAAAATTCATGGCACATAAAAAAGCTGGCGGCAGTTCACGTAACGGCCGCGACTCACATTCCAAACGCCTTGGCGTAAAACGCTTCGGCGGCGAACTGGTTTCCGGCGGCAGCATCATCGTTCGCCAGCGCGGCACCAAGATGCATCCTGGCGACAATGTAGGCATCGGCAAGGATCACACCCTGTTTGCCAAAATTGACGGCCACGTGCAATTTGCAGTCAAAGGCGCACTGCGTCGCACCATGGTGAGCATCATCCCGGCCGCCTGATTTTTCAGGCACCAGGCAATGCGATGCGGCCCTATCGGAAAAGATAGGGCCTTTTTGTTTTTATAGTTCTTAGCCGTCAGTTTTCAGTCATCAACTGTCAATAAACCGGAAACTGGGAACTGAAGACTGACCAATTAAAACGAAAACATGAAATTCATAGACGAAGCGAAGATCGAGGTCCATGCCGGCAACGGCGGCAACGGCGCTGCCAGTTTCAGGCGAGAAAAATACGTCCCCGATGGCGGGCCGGATGGTGGCGATGGTGGCCGTGGCGGTAGCATCTATGTTATTGCAGACCGCAACATCAACACCCTGATCGATTATCGCTACAAGCGCGTCCACCGCGCCGAGCGCGGCGAGAACGGCCATGGCAGCGATCGCTACGGCAAGGGCGGTGAAGACTTGATCTTGCGCGTACCCGTTGGCACGGTTATTTCCGACTTCGAAACCGGCCAAGTTATTGCCGACCTTTCCAGCGATGGTCAGAAAGCACGAATTGCCAAAGGCGGACAAGGCGGCCTGGGAAACCTGCACTTCAAGTCCAGCACCAACCGCGCACCACGCCAATGCACACCGGGTGAGCCTGGGGAAGAATTCGAACTGGCACTGGAACTCAAGGTTTTAGCCGATGTTGGCCTGCTGGGCATGCCCAACGCTGGAAAATCCACTTTCATCCGCGCCGTTTCTGCTGCCAAACCCAAGGTTGCGGATTACCCTTTTACCACGCTGCATCCCAATCTTGGCGTAGTGCGTGTGGATAGCGAACGCAGCTTCGTCATTGCCGACATTCCTGGCCTGATCGAAGGCGCTGCCGAAGGTGCTGGCCTGGGACATCAATTTTTGCGTCATCTGGCACGCACCCGTCTGCTATTGCATCTGGTGGACATTGCCCCATTCGACGAAGCGGTGGACCCGGTACGGGAGGCGCACGCAATTGTCGAGGAATTGCGTAAATACGATGAGAGCCTTTACCAGAAACCCCGCTGGCTGGTGCTGAACAAAATGGACGCGATTCACGCAGATGATCGAAGCGAACGCCTGCAACAATTTCTGCACGACTTTGGATGGGATGGAAAAAGTTTCATGATTTCCGCCCTGACTGGCGAAGGCTGCAAAGAACTCACCTATGCCATCATGGAACATCTTGAGCAGAACCGTCCCCCGCTGGAAGATACTGAATCACTCAACCCAGGACCACAAGATCCCGCCGCAGCCGAATAAAATATGAAATCGATACTCGAAAATTCACGTCGTCTGGTCGTCAAAGTCGGCAGCAGCCTGGTCACCAACAGCGGCGCCGGCCTTGACCATGTCGCTATTGCCAACTGGGCAGTACAGATTGCCGAACTCAAGAAAATGGGGCGGGAAGTTGTTCTCGTTTCTTCTGGCGCTGTAGCCGAAGGCATGCAACGTCTGGGCTGGAAAAAACGACCAAGTGCCATACACGATTTGCAGGCTGCCGCCGCAGTTGGGCAAATGGGACTGGTGCAGGTCTATGAAACCTGTTTCCGCCAGCACGGCCTGCATACCGCACAGGTTCTGCTCACCCACGATGACCTCTCTAACCGCAAGCGTTATCTCAATGCAAAGACCACCTTGCGTACGCTGCTGCAACTCAACGTCATCCCCATCATCAATGAAAACGACACAGTGGTCACCGACGAAATCCGCTTTGGCGACAATGATACCCTGGGTGCCCTGGTCACCAACCTGATCGAAGCCGACACATTGGTGATACTGACCGATCAGTCCGGCCTGTTCAGTGCCGACCCGCGCAAAGATCCTTCCGCCACGCTGATTCAGGAAGCCCGTGCCGGAGACCCTGAGCTGGAAAAAATGGCTGGCGGCGCAGGCAGCGATATCGGCCGCGGTGGCATGTTGACCAAGATTTTAGCAGCCAAACGCGCAACTCGCAGTGGCGCCCATACCATCATTGCCTCCGGACACGAGCAGGACGTACTGGTGCGCCTCGCGCGCGGAGAAGTCATTGGTACCCAATTGATTGCAGAAGCCATGCCCATTGCCGCAAGAAAACAGTGGCTTGCTGATCACCTTCAGGTACGTGGCAAGATCATACTGGACGAAGGTGCAGCCAGAGCGTTGGGTCAGGAAGGGAAAAGCCTGCTGCCCATAGGAGTATGCGATCTGAGCGGGGATTTTGAGCGTGGAGAAGCGGTAACCTGCATAGACCTGAATGGTCGTGAAATCGCCCGCGGCCTGGTCAATTATGCTTCTGGCGAAGTGAAGAAAATCATGCGTCAACCCAGTAACAAGATTGAATCCATCTTGGGATACGTGGATGAAATGGAACTGATACACCGTGACAATCTGGTTTTGCTCTAAGCAAAACCAGATTGCAGTGAAGGCTAATGTGCACCTGCGCACGTTATGCCGGAACTACAATCTTGTCCTGCTTTAGCGGGACAGGATTGCGGGCAGGATCGCATTAATGCAGTCAATGTTATGCCGGCTCACAACCTGGCGCTGCTAACAACAGAGACGTTAAAAAAGAGCAGCCTAGGCTGCCCTTTTTGCTTTTATAAAGACCCGATCAATCTCTCTCGCCAGCAAACGCCATCAGCAATTGCAACAGATTGACAAACAGGTTGTAGATATCCAGGTACAGTGCCAACGTTGCCATGATGTAGTTGGTCTCGCCTCCCTGCACGATGCGACTCACATCAAACAGGATAAAGCCAGAGAAAAGCAGCACTGCAACCGAGGAAATAGCCAGGGATGCCGCAGGGACCTGGAAGAACATATTGGCCAGGGAGGCTATGATCAAAAGAATCAGACCAACGAAGAGAAAATTCCCCAGAAAACTGAAATCCTTCTTGGAAACCGTGGCATAGGAAGCCAGCGCGAGGAAAATCACGCCTGTGCCGCCCGCAGCCAGACCGACCAGTTGCGCACCATTCTTAAGGTGCAGAGCCACTTGCAGAATCGGGCCCAACATGATCCCCATGAAGAAAGTCAGCGCCAGCAGCAAGGCCACGCCCACGCCACTGTCACGGTTCTTTGAAATACCCCAGAACAAACCGAACATGACTGCCAGCATGACAACCGCACCCAGAATCGGGCTTTGAGCCATAAAAGAAAAATTCATGCTCATGCCGATGACCGCGCCAATGACCGTTGGGATCATGGTCAGGCCAAGCATCATGTAGGTATTGCGCAATACCCTGTGGGTGGATAAAGAAAATTCCGCAGTTTGCGTGGTCATTCGTAATTCAGGTTGCATCAAACACTCTCCTTGATGTGAAACAGACATTCGTAAGCTTAAGACTACAGAAGGCAGTTTAAAGTTTCAATCTTTCAGACACTAGCTTCCACCCAATCGCTGGCAAGATCGTAGTTTTCAAAAAACTGGATTTCCGCATCCATAAAGGCACGTGCCAGCCAGGCGCTCCACGCCACCAGACGGCCGCTGGCAACCACTGCGATTTTTCTGAAATCATGTGCATGTTGCCAGTTGAAACGTGCATCTTCCCACGCAACGTCAAGCGTGAAATCAGCCATGTCCCTCAGATCAACCAGCAGATTGACCTTACCCTTGAATTTCAGCTCATAGACCACGCTCTCTTCCAACTGCTTGTAATCGGCAAGGGAAAATTCGCCAAAAACGGATACTTTGACGATCTGGTCATGGTGCTCGATGGCAATCATTTTATAGCCCGTTCTACTATGTCACGATAGGCCTATTCTATCGCAAAAAAGCAAAGGCCCGGCGTGCTTTGCACACCAGGCCTTTAATGCCGCAAATTGCTAATTTATACGCAGCCGGTTGGCTTGGGCAAACCACCGTATTTGGTGATTGGCTTCATTGGTCCTGTCATCCAGGTATTGAAAATGACTTTCTGATCTTCGTCTATATATTTGGCGAATTTACGAATCGGGGGCACGGAACTGGTTTCCTCGAAATATTCACGCGCTTTCAGAATATGGTTCCATTTTACTTCGTCGAGATCGACCCCATCAGCCTCAGCCATTGCACGGCCAATTTCCTCAGTCCATTCGTTCATATCAGCCAAATAACCATCACCATCACGCACTGGAAGTTCCATTTTCTACTCCTTAATAATGTTACTGAATATTTGTCCAAACCCACCCACATAAAATGTAGGCGGTCTACAACTTAGACATTAAATAATATGTGGGCCAATTAAAACATACCTGATTGAAATAGTCAACAATAGGGATTAATGTTCAATGTATAATTGCATTGATCCAATTCAGCATATTCACTGTGGCCTCTGACTTCCGCGCCCTTTCCGTCGAAATCGCAAAATGCATGCAGCGAGACCGATACCGTTTCGGACGCGAACTTAATAAAATTGAAACTGCTCAGCGTAGCGGCAAACCCCCTGATGCCGCACTGGTCTCCCTTGCTGCTCGTATCAGTGCCTCCTCTGCCAGGCGGATCAGTCGCCTGGAAAGCATTCCGATCCCCACGTTTGCCTCCGAACTACCGGTAAATGAAAAACGTCATGACATCGCGGCCGCGATTGCGTCCAACCAGGTAGTCATCATCTGCGGCGAAACCGGCTCCGGAAAAACCACCCAGTTGCCGCAAATCTGCCTTGATCTCAAACGTGGCGTTGCAGGTCTTATTGGCCACACACAGCCCAGACGGATTGCGGCACGCAGCGTAGCTACACGAATTTCTTCAGAGCTCAGGTCCGAACTCGGCCACGCGGTTGGCTACCAGGTGCGCTTTCACGACCGTGTCAGCGAACACAATTACATCAAGGTCATGACCGATGGCATTCTGCTTGCCGAAACCCAGGGCGACCGTTTTCTTGACGCCTACGATACGATCATCATCGATGAGGCCCACGAGCGCAGCCTGAACATCGATTTCCTGCTTGGTTACCTCAAACGCATCCTGCCGCGCCGCCCGGACCTGAAACTCATTATCACCTCCGCCACCATCGATGCGGAACGATTTTCCAACCATTTTGACGGAGCGCCGGTAATCGAGGTATCAGGCCGCACCTTTCCGGTTGAGGTCCGTTATCGTCCTCTGCAAACAGACGAAGACAGCGGCAGCGAAGAAGCACTTGAACTGGCCATCCTCCACGCTGTAGATGAAATTGCCTCACACGGCGGGGATATCCTGATTTTCCTGCCCGGCGAGCGCGAGATTCGCGATGTAGCTGAAGCGCTGCGCAAGCATCACCCGCCCGGAACAGAAATTCTGCCCCTTTTTGCCCGCCTGTCCAGCGCCGAGCAGGACCGGATTTTCAAGCCCGGCGGCGGGCGGCGCATAGTGCTGGCGACCAACGTGGCGGAAACATCCCTCACCGTGCCCGGCATCCGCTATGTGATCGACCCGGGTTACGCCCGTATTCGGCGCTATAGCGTACGCGCCAAAGTCGAGCGCCTGCAGGTGGAAAAAACATCGCGCGCTTCCGCCTCTCAGCGTGCAGGACGCTGTGGCCGCGTTGCTGCAGGCATTTGCATACACCTGTACAGTGAAGAAGACTTTAACTCTCGCCCGGCTTTCACTGACCCTGAAATCCGGCGCAGCAACCTTGCCGCTGTAATCCTGCGCATGCAGGCTCTGGGGCTGGGCGACGTTGACGAATTTCCCTTTCTTGAGGCTCCCGATCCGCGCGCAGTAGCGGACGGATTCCAGCTACTGGAAGAGCTTGGCGCAATGGATGAAGCGCGCCGGTTGACGCCCCTGGGAAAGCAGTTGGCGCAGCTCCCCATTGACCCGCGCATTGCGCGCATGATTCTGGCCGCGCAAAAGGAAAACTGCCTGACAGAAGTGTTGATCATCGCAGCCGCGCTGTCCAGTCAGGACCCACGTGACCGGCCACTATCTGCACAGGAAGCAGCAGATACGGCGCACCGGCGATTTCAGGACGAACGTTCGGATTTTCTCGGTTTTATCAAACTCTGGCGCTTTTATGAACAAGCCCTGATCCACAAGAAATCGAGCCGCAAGTTAGCCCAGCTATGCCGAGACAATTTCCTTTCGGCTTTGCGCATGCGCGAGTGGCGCGACATCCACGGCCAGCTGGCGGTAATGGTAAAGGAAATGGGCATACGCCTCAATGAGATCGAAGCTGATTATGCTCAGATTCACCGTGCACTGCTCACCGGTCTGCTCGGAAATATCGGCTTTAAAAGTGACAGCCGTAAGTACCTGGGTGCGCGCGGTATCAAGTTTTCCATTTTTCCGGGGTCTGTGCTGTTCAAGCCAAACCCCTCTCAACCTCCCCTTCTCAGGGGAGGAGAAAGCGCCCCAGCAGACAAGGGAGAATCGAGGAGGGTTAGCCCAAAATGGCTCATGGCCGCCGAACTCACCGAAACCACGCGCCTTTATGGACGCACCCTTGCCCACATAGATCCGGAATGGATAGAGCCGCTGGCAGGGCACCTCATCAAACGCAGTTATTTCGACCCACACTGGGAAAAGAAAGCTGCACGTGTTTCGGCCTATGAACGGGTTACGCTTTACGGCCTGGTGATCGAACCCAAACGTAAAATCCATTACGGGCCCATTGATCCATCGGAAGCCCGTGAAATTTTCATTCGCTCTGCCCTTGTGGAGGGGGAATTCCATAGCAAAGCCCCTTTTTTCATTCACAACCGAACACTAGTTGAAGAAATCGAGGAACTTGAACATAAGGCACGCAGGCAGGATATTCTGGTAGGCGAACAGCGCATATTTGAATTCTACGACGAACTGATTCCATCTGGCATCCACAACGGTGCAGCCTTCGACAAATGGCGGCGCGATGCGGAACACCAGCATCCTCGCCTGCTTCATCTCAGCCGCGAACAACTGATGCGCCACGAAGCTGGGCATGTCACCGAAGACTTGTTCCCAGCCACGCTCGATCTCGACGGAAGCGCGTTCAACCTTTCCTACCGCTTCGAGCATGGCCACCCCCTCGATGGCGTTACGCTATCCATTCCGCTGCCAGCGCTTAACCAGATTAGCGCAGCGCGCTGCGAATGGCTGGTGCCCGGCCTGCTACGGGAAAAAATCACCTGGTTGATTCGCGGCCTGCCGCATAAGCTGCGCAGCGCCTGCGTGCCGGTACCTGAGTTTGTCACCACCTTGCTGAATCAGATAGCCCCCCGAGACCAACCCCTGACCGTTGTTCTCACTGATTTCCTGGCACGTCTCAAAAAAATCAGCGTACCGCCCGAAGCATGGCCGCAAGAATCACTTCCTGCGCATTTACTTATGAATTTCAGCCTTGTCTCCGAAAGTGGCGATGAAATCGCCAACGGTCGTGATCTTGCAGAATTACGGCAACGTTTGAGCGGCAAGGCAGAACAAAGCTTCGGTACGGCATTGCCATCCGTTTTTGAACGCGATTTTGTAAGCGGCTGGAATTTTGGTGAACTGCCTGAGAAGCTGGAATTTCAGCGCCATGGGCAGAAGCTGCTTGGCTTCCCGGCGCTGCAGGTGCAGGGCGAACATATTGCGCTGCGTCTGTTTGATACGCCAGCCAAGGCCAATCAGGCCATGCGCGCCGGATTAGCACGCCTGATTTTGCAGCAACTTCCTGAACAGGCGCGCTTTCTGGAAAAATCTTTGCCTGTCAGCAAAGCCACCTGCCTGCACTATTTGCCACTGGGCTTATGCGAGGAACTGAAACAGTCGTTGCAGCAAGCCGTCGCTGAACATGTCCTGATCGATGACAAACCACCAGTTTGCAATGAGGCGCAGTTCAATCAGCGTCGCGATGAGGCTCGCCCCCTACTTGTCACCGAAGCCAACCGGATATGCAAGCTTGCGGCAGAAATTCTCGCTGAATATCAGCTTGTGGCGCACAAACTGAAAACCATCAAGCAGTGGCCAGACGCCATCTCGGACATGCAGGCCCAACTGGATCAGCTAATTTATCCCGGTTTCCTTGCCCAGACACCTTTCAACTGGCTGCATCATTACCCACGTTATCTCAAGGCCATTTCGTTCAGACTCTCAAAGTTGGCAAGCGCGTCAGAACGCGACAAACTTAATCGCGAACAACTGGCTCCTCTCTGGCGACGTTATCTGGAAAAAACAGCGCAAAATAAAAAAATGGGTGAAGCGAACAGTTTGTTGCTCCAGGATTTTCGCTGGATGCTGGAAGAACTCCGTGTATCACTGTATGCCCAAGAGCTCAAGACCATCCAGCCTGTTTCTGTAAAAAGACTTGAAAAACAATGGGAAACAATCTCTAAATCATAAATCTCAAGTTAGCATCCATCATTAAAGTAATCTTTCGGAATAGATGCCAAGCCACTCAATTAATTAGACTTATTTTGTTACCCACAGAATCTGTGGATAACTCTGTGGATAGCAGCTCAATAGTGTTTCTAACCCTATTGAAGGAATACGTTTTTTCTATAAAGCGCAGCAAATGAACGATTTATTACTCGTTTATAAACAATAAGTTGTCTGTCTATTTTTTACGCTCCCAGATCGCACGACATGACAACATCTTGGAAAAGAAAGGTGTTAATAACCCCCGCTGTCAAGCATTTGTTAATTTATGAAAACATAAATGTTTTTTATGGCAAATAACAAAACAAAACCGGCAATAAGCCGGTTTTTTCTAGATCAGGTCTTAATAGCGGAAGCTATAGATAAACTGCATGTTGTTTTGAGCATGGCTCACTGTTATTCCAGAACTGTTGGTAACTTCCACTTCTGGAGCATAGCTGTAAGCAAAATCTATCGAGGACGCCTTGCTGAAACGATAACCAAATCCCGCCGTATAATGATTTTTTACAATAGCGGGGAATAAAGGGTGCATCAAACTGTCAGGCACCGGATTATCCGCAATGTTGACACCGGCTCGCAATATCAGAGCATCTGTAGTCTGGTATGCAAGACCCAGCATCCAGACATCCTGATCTTTCCATTCTTGCGGCAATTTCATGTCAATGCCGATACCTCCCATATCCGCACTGGTGAATACCATATGGAAATTCTTCATCACGTTTGCCCAAGCGATGCGCTTATAGTCTGCTGCCAACATCAGCTTGTCAGTTGCCTGATAAGCCAGGCCAACACCGTAGGTTTCAGGCCATTGAAAATCAACGATTTTGATTTTTCCTGTGAGAGTGGCCATCGTAGATACACCTGGCGTGCCTGCATCAACAATCATCAACATCCTTGCGCCATCCGCTTCCATATCACCCAAATCGGTTTTAGAGTGATAAGTCGCGCCGAGCGTCAATTGCGTATTGACCTTGTAAGTCATTCCCAGCTTGCCAGCCCAGCCCGTGGAATGAGCCTTACCGGAAAAATCGTTGCTATTTGAAAAATCGAAATACCCGACGTTGCTCATCGCTGTCGCTGGCGTATTCATAAATCCATTCAGGATTGCCCCGGTCGCCGCATCATTTGTCGCAGGAATCAAAAGACCAGCCTGCGCCATTTGTGACATCTGCCCCGCGGGCATAGCCATTTGCAGATCAAGCCCTGCCCAAACGAAATCAACCGAGCCACCAACGATTAAATCCGGAGAAACGTTATAGGCTATAGGAAAAAGCAACCGCCCCACACCAAGCTCGCTGCGTGTCGTAAGTCCTGTGCCCGCGCCCATAAAGCTGCCAGGATCATATTCAGTCCCCATACCACCTTGGCCGTAAACACCCACGCCAAAGGTCACCTTGTCATGCCGGCGGCTCCATCCCAGAGCGGGTCCACCAAATGAATCCGCAGAAGATCGTGAAGCATTGCCACCCATGCTGGCATTCACATCCGGACCAAGAATACCCAGCGCCAGGTCCAGGCGGTGGCTTTCTTCCATCAAACCCAAGGTGGCGGGGTTGTTCATCATTGCAGCCGAACCGTTATCGTTAGCCATGGACGCACCGCCCATGCCCAGCGCAATCGGTCCGTAGCCTTCCATATTCATACCATTAGTAGCGAATGCAACCCCCGGAATTGCCATATATGCCATGGCTGTGGCCATTTTTTTTAGTCGCATATCATCCTCGTTTTTTAAACATAAAAAACCCCGCTTTCGCGGGGCCTGAAACACAACGCTAATCTCGCCGCGGCAAGATTATCTATACATTAGAATACGCTTGAATTCTCATAAATGCCACAAGCAAGACCAGGCGGAACTTACAGAATTTCATCCAGAAAATCATGGATTGTTTTTATGAACACCTGCGCCAAGGCAAAACACCCCGCACAGTGCATTAGCGAAAGCACACTACTTTAACCTTTATTATTTTTTCCATAAAAAAACCCCGCTTTCGCGGGGTTTTCCCAACTGACACAAGGTCAAAAGGATGAGTTAGTACTCAGAAGGAGCTGGATTTTTCAAATGTGCCACCAGCAACACCCGTCAGGGTTTCCAGAATTTCATCCGGAGAGTCGCTAATCTTCATGAAAGTACCCATACCGAGCGTAGGCCAGCCCAGCGCGATGCGATAGCGACCGTACAAAGCGCTAACCTTGCCACCAACCACGTAGATTTCATATGGCATTGCAGCAACGTTGTCAGTACCGATCTTGTTCAGCCAGACGCCTTCCCCAGTTTTAGGGTCATTCATGGCCACGCCGAATACAGCAATTTTCTTGTCGGCCAGAATCACTTCATACACCTTGGAAGTCTTGTTGATACCCTTCGCCAGATTATCCTGAATGGTTTTCACTGCGGCTTCAAAGCTACCATGAGATTTCAGTTCGTTCTTGTCGGACTCGAAACGCTCCATACCGATCATATAGCGATAGCTGGGCAGATCACCTGCGGATTCATCACCACCAAAGCCCTTGCCTGCACCCAGCGATTTCTGCAGCTTGGCCTGCACCGCTTTCACGGCACCCTCGGCTGAACCGAACTGTTTGCGGAAAATGGCACGGAACCAGTAGTCCGGGTTCTGATAGCTTACAGAACCATCCGCTTTCACAGCCACGCGGATACCAGCACCAACAACGGTCGCGCCGCCAGTATTATGAATCGCATCCAGAATACCCTTATCGGTCACCACCACGATGCCATGCGTGCTCACACCCTTGGGAGAGTACTTGCCCACCAAGGTAAAGCCATCTGCCGTCAGTTTTTTCTCTACCTGACCCATCACGGCATTCACGTCGCCACCCGTCACTTTGTCGCCGGTAATATACGGCGTAATCGCAAACGCCAACGGCGCCCACACAGTCAACAGCAATGCTCCCAGTAACTTCTTCATGCTTATAGTCTCCTTATTTATTCTGTTCAAAAGCCGCAAAAGAAAAGGGCCGAAACAGTGTAACTGCTCAGCCCTTTCAGTTCAACACAACCAGGTGTTCAGCTTGAACTTAGAAGCGGTGGCTGTACATCAGCTGCCAGTTGTTTTGAGCATGCTCGATCGAGTAACCACCAGCAGATGCAGGTGCATTTACAGTCACTTTCGGAGCATAGACGTAAGAAGCATTCACTTCAGACACCTTGCTAAACGCATAGCCAGCACCCAGTGTGTAGTGATCCTTGATCGTCGCAGGGAACAAAGGATTCACATAAGCATCGGGAATTGGGTTATTGGCGAGATTCACACCAGCGCGCAGAGTCAGAGCATCAGTTGCCTTGTAAGCCACACCCAGCATGAACACATCCTGATCATCCCAGTTCTGGTACATCGTCGCGTCCATTACTGTGCCGTCAAACATTGCAGCCATACCAGTGTTTCCAGATGCAGTGAAGCTCATCTTGAAATTCTTCATGACATCGGCCCAGCCAATGCGCTTATAGTCCACCGCAATCATCAGCTTGTCGTTAGCTTGATAAGCCAGACCAAGACCATAGGTTTCCGGAAACTGGAAATCACGGACTGCAATTTTTCCATTAACAGGAATAGTAGTTGTACCCATACCAACTACGTCAACATTAAAAGCAACTGAAGCACTACCTTCCATGTCATCGAGAGAAGTTTTAGAATGATAAGTACCGCCCACAGTCAATTGCTTGTTTACTTTGTAGGTGAAACCCAGCTTTCCAGCCCAGCCAGTGGAATGCGCCTTACCACTAAAGTCATTGCTATTTGAAAAGTCAAAGTATCCATAATTCAATGCACTAATTTGACCAGGAGCACCACCCATCATGCTCGCAAACCCATCAATCATGGTGCCGGATACTGTGCCACCTGTATTTGTTGCACCTGGGTTATACATTGTTGGCATCATATCCATGAGCTGACCACCGCTCATCAGCATTTTCAGGTCCATGCCAGCCCAAACGAAGTCAACCGAACCACCGATATTCAGGTCAGGCGAAACATCATAGGAAAGGGGCACAATCAGGTTGCCCACGCCCACCTCGGAACGATTTTCCAAGCCAGTGCCAGCGCTCAGCCAGGAAGTAGTGCCATACTCAGTACCCATACCACCTTGAGCAAACACACCTACGCCATATGCCAGCTTGCCATCTTTCTTCACCCAGCCCGCAGCTGGCATGTAATAGGCATCGCCATCGGAATGTGCATTTGGCATACCGGCCATTTTGGTATCGATATCCGGATGCAGGCCACCAATTGCCAGATCCAGACGATTGGTGCCATTTGCCATCATGCCGATGGTTGCCGGGTTGTTTGCCATGCCGGCAGCACCGTTATCATAGGCCATGGAAGCGCCGCCCATACTGGTTGCGATCGGACCGTAGCCTTCCATGAGCATACCGTTGGTTGCCATTGCAACGCCCGGTGCTGTAATACCGATGGCGGCCAATACGCCCACAATTTTTTTCAGTTTCATGCTGTATCCCCTGTTAACTCAGAAAAGTTTATTTTTTATGCTATGTAACGGTTTCTGTTTATCGTTTTGTGAAGCTTTTTTTGTTGCATCAATGTTACATAAAAACACAAGCCGGGCAAGCATGTACGCACTATTTTCAAGTCAACTGTTGCGCTCACGCAACACTCAGGATTATTCCTTTATTTGCCGCCTCACTAGCACAACATCATCCTCATCCAGCATAAACGGATAGGACAGAATAGCCGACGGCTTCGAATCACCGTAGGGCCGGTTGCAGGCGGAAATATCATCTTCCTTGCCAGGGCAGCCGGAGGTGCGGAAAGGCGTGCCAGACTGGATCAATCGCGAAACTTCAGCCGACGGCAAGCCATAATCCATCAGCCTGCCTTGCTCGTCAAAGTGCATCGCTCTGGCATTTCCGCCAGCATAGTCAATGACATAACGCGCAAGCTGCACCCGCCGCCATTGAGCCGTATCGCAGGCAGGCCAGTCTTCCATCAGCGAACCGCGCTCGGGGAAAAAGGCAAACAGGTGGTTATGCCCACCCAGGTCACGGATTTTCTGACAGACCTCGAGCATTTCCCGCTCGGTTTCTCCCATGCCGCAGATAAGGTGGGCGCCAAATTTTTCCGGCCCGAACACTTCCGCAGCCCATTCGATGGTCTGCCAGTATTTTTCCCAGCGATGCGGACTCTCCACGCTTTTGCCGCGCGTCTGCTCGAAAATCTCCGGGGTGACGGCATCCAGCGCAACAGTAAAGATTTCCGCACCCAGATCTTTTAATTGCACCAGGTCCGATTTCACCATCGTCGTCGGATTGGAAAGAATGGAAACCGGAATATGGGGCAGTTCCTGTACCCATTTTTTTAGCAAAATTCGAGTATCTGAATCGGAATCCGGATGGGTAATCATGGAAATACACATGCGCTGGAACTGCCCCTTGTCCCCGCCTGCCCTCACCCGTTCGATCACTTCATCATAGGAAAGTGTTGGCCAGTCCACGCGAATAAAGTTGCGCTCGGCATAGTTGCGCGTCTCCTCCCGATGCCTCGCCAGACCGCAGTAAGAACAATTGGCACGACAACCTTCCGGGTAGGTCACCAGCAGATTCAGGCAGTGCGTGCATTCGGTACGAAACATCTTGCCCGGCATCAACCCGAGGGTAATGGCAGCAGCGGTACTTAGCTGAACGTATTCGGGAGAACGCAGATCACTCATTCAAACACCCTTTCCAAGAAAATACTCCGGGAATGCCACCCATCCTACGCGTAGCGCTGCATCGGAATAAGTGGCGGAATTAGACATGGCACGCCGTTGAACTGCTCGCTGCAAAGACGCTTCAAACTGGTCTCTCATCTCATCCTCGAATTCCTGTAATGCATTTTTCCTGCCATTCAGCCACGCAGCCGCAGCCTGCCCGGCGCGCGCTCCTGAAACGACCGCAGCATCGATCCCGGCGCCGGTAATCGGGTGCGTGAAACCGCCCGCATCGCCCACCAGCATGACGTGACCGACCACCAGTTGAGAACGCAAGCCACCCACCGGAATTGCGCCGCCGGTGCGGGCAAGAATTTCCCGCCCCACCAAGCCTTCCGTGGCCAGTTTTTGATGAAGTTGATCGAGCGGTATTTTCAGGTCAGGAGCCCGAGATTTATCCATTCCAGCACCAAGATTGGCCACATCGCCCTTGGGGAAAAGCCAGGCGTACCCACCCGGATAATCCTTTGAAAGCCACACCCGAGTCTGGTTGCCCGGCTGTCTGAGCGGTACGTTGTACTGCCGTGCATGCACCACAGGTTGGCGCGGCAGCCCTAATTGCTTCGCAACACCAGAATAAGGACCGTCAGCAGCAACCAGCAGTTTGTAGCAACACTCCAGCAACCCTTGCGGCGTTTCCACCCAGGCCCGGCGCTGCGCGCTATCGAGTTTTCTCAATACGCTGTCCAGCCGCAAGCTTGCGCCCGCCTCGACTGCGGCGTGCGCCAGCGCCTGGTCGAAGGCGGCCCGGTTGATCATCAGGCCCGGCGTCCGGGTTGGCACCACCGCGCCGGATGGCAACACGCTTTCCATGCCGCTGATTGTCTGCACCAGCACACCCGGCGTCTGGGCATGACGGCCCAACGAAAGAGGAATCCACTCGGCGCACTGCGCCGGCACGCCAACTTCCAGTTTGCGCTCGACGGCCAGAACAGAAACGCCACCCCGGGCAGCAGCCAGGGCAGCGGCTCCGCCCGCCGGGCCGAGGCCGATCACCAGCACATCGGTTTCAATCTGCATCAGCCAGCGCCTGCACGATCACGGCAATAAAATCATCGGGTTGGAGCAGCAACATATCCACCGACCGCTCAGAGAAAAAGGCACGCACGATTTCTTGCGCCTGATCCGCTGGGGTATTGCGCAGCGCGGCTTCCAGGTCGGCCACCGTGCGCTGGGGATTGATAAAAAAATCGCCGCTGAACCACGCCTGGGCAATGCGCCGCCGCTTGGCATCATAGGCCAGCGAGGCATGCAGCAGGCCGCCGGAAAACTTCCGTACGGCTTCAACGATGGGCATATCCGAGGCAGGCTTTGCCACCTGGCCCACCCACGCCGGCGTATTGATCTCGGCCAGCGCAACCTGATAGCGGGCCTGCTCCGGCGGCAACAGCCCGCTTTCGACAAAATCCACGCCGAATTCCGCGCCAAAAGCCTCGGACAAGGCCTTTTTAACCAGATCCAGCGGCGGCACAAAGCCCAGCAAATCCGCCAGATTCGCCACCCGTTCGCGGGCTGAAGCGATGGCTTTGTCGGAGAGTTTTTCGGCAGGAATGCGCAGTACACGCAGCATTTTTTCCACATCGAATTGCACCAGCAGCGTCCCCTGATACATCAACGCATCGCCCTCGAACACGCCGCCGGTGCCGGAAACCTTGCGCCCATCCACTTCGATGTCGTTACGCGGGCGGTAGCGAGCGTCCACACCCAGCGAACTGATGCCGCGTGCAGCTGCCTCACAGAGGCGACGGGCAATGGCAGCCATGTCAGCAGTGCCCAGATCGTGCTTGTGCAGATACAGCTCCCAGCCGAGCTGGGTCGCATCGAAATAGATTGCCCCACCGCCGGTGATTCGCCGCTGCACCGTGACCCCATGCGCCCGGCAATAATCAAGGTCGAGTTCCTGCTCCGCGCTTTGATGAAAGCCCAGCAAGGCGGAAGGAGTGAATTGCAGAAAGCGCAGGGTGGATGGGCTTTCTCCCGCCTGCCTTGCTTCAAGCAATGCACGGTTGAGCGCAATATTTTCAGCCGCCGAACGCAGGCCGGTGTCAATCAAGCGCCAGGGCGCAATCGTCATGGGTTATCCAGTATATGAAAGTCCTTAATAAAGCCAGCGTCGCCCCATGGAAGGATCTTCGCGCTTGCACGGACAATATGGGCCGAATTATGGCTTGAAACATCCTCGCGTGCTAATATCGCGAGTTCAAATTCTGCCGTCTGATAGAGCAAGCACTTAAAATTTATGGATCAATTCGCCAAAGAAACAATCCCGGTCAGCCTTGAAGAAGAGATGCGCCGTTCCTACCTCGACTATGCCATGAGCGTGATCGTGGGACGCGCCCTGCCGGACGTACGCGACGGACTGAAGCCGGTGCATCGTCGTGCGCTATTCTCCATGCACGAACTATCCAACGACTGGAACAAGGCATACAAGAAGTCGGCGCGTATCGTCGGCGACGTCATCGGTAAATACCACCCCCACGGCGACACCGCGGTATACGACACCATCGTCCGCATGGCTCAGCCTTTCTCGCTGCGCTACCCGCTGGTAGACGGCCAGGGCAACTTCGGTTCAGTGGACGGCGACAACGCCGCCGCGATGCGTTACACCGAAATCCGCATGACAAAAATCGCCCATGAGTTGCTGGCGGATCTCGACAAGGAAACCGTCGATTTCGGCCCCAACTACGACGGCTCAGAATTTGAACCGCTGGTGCTCCCGGCCAAGATACCCAACCTGCTAATCAACGGTTCCTCCGGCATCGCGGTCGGCATGGCAACCAACATCCCGCCCCACAACCTGGACGAAGTGGTGGACGCCTGCCTCAAGCTGCTGGCCGAACCGGAAACCAGCATCGAAGAACTGATCGAGATCGTTCCCGCGCCGGACTTCCCGACTGCAGGGATCATCTACGGCACCGTGGGCGTCAAGGAAGGCTACCGCACCGGCCGCGGCCGCGTGGTGATGCGCGCGCGCTGCCACTTCGAGGATATCGGCAAGGGCGAGCGCCAGGCCATCATCGTTGACGAGCTGCCCTACCAGGTGAATAAAGCCAATCTGTGCATCAAGATCGGCGAACTGGTGCGCGAGAAGAAAATCGAGGGTATTTCCGACCTGCGCGACGAGTCGGACAAGTCCGGCATGCGCGTAGTAGTCGAGCTGAAGCGCGGCGAAGTGCCGGAAGTGATCCTCAATCAGCTGTACAAAGACACGCAGATGCAGGACACCTTCGGCATGAACATGGTGGCCCTGGTGGACGGCCAGCCGCGCCTGCTGAACCTGAAGCAGATGCTCGATGCCTTCCTGCGTCACCGCCGCGAAGTGGTCACGCGCCGCACCGTGTTCGAGCTGCGCAAGGCGCGCGATCGCGGCCATATTCTGGAAGGTCTGGCCGTTGCGCTCTCCAACGTGGACGAAATCATTACCCTGATTAAGGCCGCAGCCACGCCGGCCATCGCCAAGCAGGGCCTGATGGAGCGCACCTGGCGCTCGCCGCTGGTGGAAGAAATGCTGCAGCGCGCTTCCGCCGACTCATCCCGTCCAGATGGTCTGGCGCCGGAATTCGGCTTTTCCGCCCAGGGCTATCGCCTCTCCGAAGCGCAGGCACAAGCCATCCTTGAGCTGCGTCTGCAACGCCTGACCGGGCTGGAGCAGGACAAGATCGTCGGCGAGTACAAGGACGTGATGCTGAAGATCGCCGACCTGCTGGATATTCTGGCGCGGCCTGAGCGCGTCACCGAAATCATCGTTAACGAACTGAATACTGTAAAAACCCAGTTCGGCGACCGCCGCCGCAGCGAGATCATCGCCCATGCCCAGGACCTGAGCATGGAAGACCTGATCACACCGGAAGACGTGGTGGTCACACTGTCTCACACCGGCTACATCAAGTCCCAGCCGCTCGACGACTACAAGGCGCAGAAGCGCGGCGGACGCGGCAAACAGGCCACGGCGATGAAGGAAGAGGATTTCATCGACAACCTGTTCGTCGCCAATACCCACGACTACATCCTGTGCTTCTCCAACCATGGCCGGGTGTACTGGATCAAGGTCTATGAAGTGCCGCAGGGCAGCCGCATCGCACGTGGGAAGCCCATCGTCAACCTGCTGCAGCTGGAAGAAGGCGAAAAGATCAATGCCATCCTGCCGGTCAAGGAATTCGACGAAAATCACTTCATCTTCATGGCCACCTCCAGCGGCATCGTCAAAAAGACGCCTCTGACCAGCTTCTCGCGTCCGATGAAGCGCGGCATCATTGCCATCAACCTGGACGAGAGTGATTTCCTCATCGGCGTCGCCATCACCGACGGCCAGCACGATGTGATGCTGTTCTCCGATGGCGGCAAGGCGGTGCGCTTCGAGGAAAACAGCGTGCGCGACACCGGCCGCAATTCGCGCGGCGTCATCGGCATGCGCCTGCAGAAGAACCAGAAAGTCATTTCCCTGCTGGTGGCCGAGAGTGAAAATCAGTCCGTCCTGACCGCCACCGAAAACGGCTACGGCAAGCGCACCCCGATCACCGAGTACACTCGCCACGGACGCGGCACCCAGGGCATCATGGCGATCCAGACTTCGGATCGCAACGGCAAGGTGGTTGCAGCCACGCTGGTGGAAGAGACTGACGAACTGATGCTGATCACCACCGGCGGCGTGCTGATCCGCACCCGAGTGCGCGAAATCCGCGAAATGGGCCGCGCCACCCAGGGTGTGACGCTGATCAACCTGGACAAGGGCGAGAAACTGACTGGGCTGCAGAAAGTGGTCGAATCGGAAGAGCCGGAAGATTTCGACGAGGCCGGAGAAGCTGAAGAGTAATTGATTAACCACGGGGAACACTGGGGACGCGGGCACAAACCCGATATTTTTTCTTTCCCCGTCTTCCCCGTGCCCCCTGTGGTTTAATTGTTTTTTGATTTTAATATCCAGTATGCAACGACTTTACAATTTCAGTGCCGGACCTGCCATGCTGCCCCAGGAAGTCCTGGAGCAGGCGCGCGACGAACTTCTTGACTGGCACGGCAGCGGCATGTCGGTAATGGAGATGACTCATCGCGGCAAGGATTTCTCCGGCATCATCGCTCAGGCCGAAGCCGACCTGCGCGAACTACTGAACGTCCCCGCCAATTATCGCGTGCTGTTCCTGCAGGGCGGCGCAACCCTGCAGTTCGCCCAGATCCCGATGAACCTGCTCGCTGGCCGCTCGGCTGACTACATTGTTACAGGCGCATGGTCGAAGAAGGCATTCAAGGAGGCCGGCAAAGTTGGCAATGCGCGCCTGGCTGCCACCACCGAGGCCAGCAACTTCACCCGCCTGCCCGGCACGGAAGAGATCAGCCTGAGTCCGGATGCCGCCTATCTGCATGTCTGCACCAACGAGACCGTGCATGGCGTGGAAATGCACGACATCGCCACGCTGGGCGCTGCGGCCCCCCTTGTCGCCGACATGAGCTCGCATATCCTGTCGCGCCCGGTCGACATCTCTAAATACGGCCTGATCTATGGCGGCGCGCAGAAGAACATCGGCCCGGCCGGACTGACGCTGGTGATCGTGCGCGAGGACCTGCTCGGCAAGGCGCCCGCCAGCATCCCGACCATGCTCGACTATAAAGTGCAGGCCGACAACGGCTCCATGCTCAACACCCCGCCGACCTATTCGATCTATGTGGCGGGACTGGTCTTCCAGTGGCTGAAGCGACAAGGGGGTCTTGCCGCCATCGAGCAGGCCAACATCGCAAAAGCAAAGCTGATCTACGAGGCCATCGATGCCAGCAGCCTCTACCACAACCCGGTTGAAGTCTCCTGCCGCTCGCGCATGAACGTGCCTTTCACCCTGAACAAGGAAGGGCTGGACGAGGCATTCATCGCCGCCGCCAAAGCGCAGGGTATTGTTTCCATCAAGGGCCACAAGATGGTCGGCGGCATGCGCGCCTCGATCTACAACGCCATGCCGCTGGAAGGCGTGCAGGCGCTGGTCAGCTTCATGCAGGATTTCGAGGCCAAGAATAAGTGATGGGCATGGATAAGGAACTGCGCCAGCACCGCGACGCGATCGACGCGATCGACGACGAGATGCTCAAACTCATCAACGACCGCGCCCGGCACGCCCAGACCATTGGCGCCATCAAGGGCGGTGGCCTGGTGTACCGACCCGAGCGCGAGGCGCAGATCCTGCGCAGGGTGAAGGAAAACAATCCCGGCCCGCTGTCGGGCGAATCGGTCGCCAAACTGTTCCGCGAAATCATGTCCGCCTGCCTGGCGCTGGAAAAGCCCCTCAAGGTGGCCTTTCTCGGCCCTGAGGGCACTTTCACCCAGGCAGCCGCCGTCAAGCACTTCGGCCATGCCGCACACACTGACGCGTGCGCTTCGATAGACGACGTATTTCGCAATGTCGAGGCCGGCACGGCCGATTACGGCGTGGTGCCGGTGGAGAATTCCACCGGCGGTGCAGTCGGCACCACGCTGGACCTGCTGCTGGAAACCCCGCTCAAGGTCTGCGGCGAGGTGGATCTGCGCGTGCACCAGTTTCTGCTGCGCAAGCCCGGCGCCACGGCCAATTTGGTCAAGGTTTATTCCCACGCCCAGTCGCTTGCCCAGTGCCATGAGTGGCTCAACCAGAATCTGCCCGGCGTGGAACGCATTCCGGTGGTGAGCAATGCCAAGGCAGCAAAACTGGCATCCGAGGACGAAACCGCAGCCGCCATTGCCAGCGAAGCAGCAGCCGAGGTTTACGGCCTCGACAAGGTCGCGGAAAACATCGAGGACGAACCCAACAATACCACCCGCTTTCTGGTGATCGCTGCGCACGATGCAGCGCCATCGGGCAATGACAAAACCTCTCTGGTGCTGTCTTCCAAGAATCTTCCGGGGGCCGTGTATGAACTGCTGGCACCACTCGCCCATCACGGCGTCAGCATGAGCAAGCTGGAATCCAGGCCTTCGCGCACCGGGCTATGGGAATATTTGTTTTTTATCGACATCGAAGGCCACCACCAGGATGAGAAGGTGGCGCAAGCACTGGCTGAATTGCGCGAAAAAGCCGCCTTCGTCAAGATTCTCGGCTCCTATCCAGCCGCTGTGCTGTAAAGACCATTATGGAATTATGTGACCGTTCACCCTCCTATGTTCGTGCCATCGCGCCTTATCTGCCCGGCAAGCCGATTGCCGAGTTGGCGCGGGAAATGCACCTGGCCGAGGAAGACATCGTCAAGCTCGCTTCCAACGAGAACCCACTCGGCGCCAGTCCTCGCGCCCTGGCGGCAATTGAAAATGTGTTGATGGAAGTTGCGCGCTACCCGGATGGTAATGGCTTCCTGCTCAAATCCGCGCTGGTGGAGAAGTACGGCGTTGCACTGAACCAGATCATACTCGGCAACGGCTCCAACGATTTGCTGGAACTGGCTGCGCGCGCCTTCCTCGCGCCCGGCACTTCCGCCGTCTATTCCCAGTATGCTTTTGCCGTCTACCCGCTGGCCACCCAGGCGGCCGGCGCGCGCGGCATCGAAACCCCGGCGCACGAATATGGTCACGACCTCAAGGCCATGCTGGAAGCGATCAGTGCCGACACGCGGGTCATTTTCATCGCCAACCCAAACAACCCTACCGGCACGCTGCTGGGTGGCGTGGAACTGGCGCATTTTCTCGACCAGGTGCCCGACACCGTGCTGGTGGTGCTGGACGAAGCCTATACCGAATACCTGCCGGAATCCCAGCGCAGCAATTCGATCGCCTGGCTGCAAAAACACCCCAACCTGCTCATCACCCGCACTTTCTCAAAGGCCTACGGGCTGGCGGGACTGCGCGTCGGCTTCGCACTGGGCCGCCCGGAATTGGTGGATATTCTCAATCGTGTACGGCAGCCCTTCAACGTCAACAGCCTGGCGCAGGCAGCAGCAGTGGCCGCGATGAAAGACGAAGCTTTTCTGGAAGAATGCGTGGAAATCAACCGTAGCGGCATGGAACAGATCACCAGCGGCCTCGCTCGGATGGGATTGAGTTATATCCCGTCCGCAGGCAATTTCGTGGCGGTCAAGGTCGGCAATGCCGCCGCCATCAACCACAGCCTGCTGAAACAAGGTGTCATCGTGCGCCCCACCGCCAACTATGGCATGCCGGAATACCTGCGTGTCAGTGTCGGGCTGAAGACCGAGAATGCCCGATTCCTGCAGGCACTTGAACATTCTCTGGCCGCACCGAATTAAGCATCATCCATCGCCCCCAGATACAACGAATACAGCTAACGGAGAAACCTAATGATTATCGTCATGAACAATGGCGCCAACGAAGAACAAATCGATGGCGTAGTCAAAAAAATCCGTGAATTCGGCCTCGAAGTCAATATCTCGCGCGGCACTGAACGTACCGTCATCGGCGCCATCGGTGACGAACGCAAGCTGGATCAGGAACTGATCGATGCCCTTCCCGGCGTGGAACAGTCCATGCACATCGTCAAGCCCTACAAGATCGTCGCACGCGAATGGCACAAGCAGGATTCGATCGTCGACATCAAGGGCATCAAGCTGGGCGGCAACCAGGTGCAGATCATCGCCGGTCCGTGTTCGGTGGAAACCCAGCCGCAGATGGATGCCGCAGCCCAATACGTCCATGAGGCCGGTTGCCGCCTGATGCGCGGCGGCGCCTTCAAGCCCCGCACCAGCCCCTATGCTTTCCAGGGCCACGGCGAGGAAGGCCTGACCATGTTCCGCAAGGCGGCAGAACGCTACAACCTGCCCATGGTCACCGAACTGATGGATGCGCGCCAGCTGGATACTTTCATGAAACACGACGTGGACGTGATCCAGATTGGTACCCGCAGCATGCAGAACTTCGATCTGCTGAAGGAAGTGGGCAGGATCAACAAGCCGGTGATTCTCAAGCGCGGCATGTCCGCCACCATTTCCGAGTGGCTCATGGCTGCCGAGTACATCGCTGCCGGTGGCAACCACAACATCATTTTCTGCGAGCGCGGCATCCGCACCTTCGAAACCTACTACCGCAACGTTCTCGACGTTACCGCGATCCCGGTGCTGAAGAAGGAAACTCACCTGCCGGTCATCGTCGACCCTTCCCACGCTGGCGGCAAGGCATGGATGGTGCCGGCTCTGTCCCGTGCGGCCATTGCGGCAGGTGCCGACGGCCTGCTGGTGGAAATGCACCCGACCCCATGCGAAGCCTGGTGCGACGCCGACCAGGCCCTCACCCCGCAGGAACTGAAAGACCTGATGGGCACGCTCGGCCTGATCGCCGGCGCAATTGGCCGGACCATCTAAGGATTGTTTAACCACGGGGCACACGGGGAAAGCAGTAAATATTGGGGTTGTCCCCGTGTGCCCCGTGGTTTAATTATTTTTAATGATTAACAAACTCGTCATTGTCGGTGTCGGTCTGATCGGCGGCTCGCTCGCGCTGGCCTTGCGCCAGGCAGGTGCTGTGAAGGAAGTAGTAGGCGTCGGGCGCAGCCGGGAGAATCTCGAAACCGCCCGCCAACGAGGCATCATCGACCGGATTGAAACCGATCTGGCAACCGCGATAAAAGATGCAGACGTAGTCGTGCTGGCCGTGCCCGTAGCTTCCATGCTGCCGACCATACAAGAACTCGCTCCGCATTTGTCACCTGACACCATCGTGACCGATGTCGGCAGCACCAAGCGCGATGTCATCGGCTATGCGCTGCAACACCTGCCTGACCACGTCAGCCGTTTCATTCCGGGCCACCCCATTGCAGGCGCGGAAAAAAGCGGCGCTGCCGCAGCTTTTCCCGATCTGTTTCAGGGCCGCAACGTGGTCGTGACACCGCTGCCCGAGAACGATGCGGAAGCAGTCTCTAAAATCTCCAACATGTGGACGACTTGCGGCGCCATCGTCAACACCATGCCAGCACTCAGGCATGACGAAATTTTTGCCGCGGTTTCGCACCTTCCCCATCTGCTGTCTTTTGCCCTGGTTGAAGACATCGCCTTTCGCCCCAATGCAAAAGAGTTGTTCAGCTATGCGGCGGGCGGGTTCCGCGACTTCACCCGCATTGCCGGCAGCCACCCGGAGATGTGGCGCGACATCTGCCTGGCGAATCGCGATGTACTGATCCGGGAAGTCGACACCTATCAATCCCAGCTCGACCGTCTGCGCGGCATGCTGGAACAGGGCGACGGTAAATCGCTGGAAGAAATATTTGGCCATGCCCGTACCGCCCGCGCTGAATGGCTTGCTGGCAAACAGGATTCTTAAATTCATGGAACACATCGATCTTTCCCCCATCACCCGCGTCAGCGGCAGCATCATCCTGCCCGGTTCGAAAAGCATTTCCAACCGCACCCTGCTGCTTGCCGCGCTGGCCGAAGGCGTGACCGAAGTCAAAGCCTTGCTGGCGTCAGACGACACCGGCCACATGCTGGTGGCGCTGAAAAAACTCGGTGTCGAATGGGAACAGCACGGCGACAGCCGCGACTACCGAATCCATGGCGCAGGAGGCGCATTTCCCGTCAAGCAGGCTGAACTGTTCCTCGGCAATGCAGGCACCGCCTTTCGCCCGCTGACCGCCGTGCTGGCTTTATGCCGTGGCGAATATCATCTCAGCGGCGTGCCGCGCATGCACGAGCGCCCCATCGGCGACCTGATTGACGGCCTGCGCCAGCTCGGTGCCGATGTCAGCTATCTCGGCAACGAAGGTTTTCCACCGCTGGCCATCAAACCGGCTGCCATTCACTCTGCAGGCAGCGTCAAAATACGCGGCAACGTCTCCAGCCAGTTCCTCACCGCGCTGCTGATGGCCGCGCCCCTGGCCGGGCAGGACGTGTACATTGAAGTGATCGGCGAACTGATTTCCAAGCCCTACATCGAAATCACGCTCAACCTTATGCGCCGTTTCGGCATCGAAGTAGAGCGCCAGGAGTGGCAAGGCTTCACCATCCGCGCCGGCCAGAAATACACCAGCCCGGGCGAGATTCATGTCGAAGGCGATGCCTCCAGCGCCTCCTATTTTCTCGCTGCCGGCGCCATCGGAAAAGGGCCGGTGCGCGTCGAAGGCGTGGGCAAGACCAGCATCCAGGGTGATGTTCGTTTCGCCGAAGCGCTGGCGCTCATGGGCGCCAAAATCGAAATGGGTGACAACTGGATCGAATCCAGCGGCACCGGCAAACTCCGGGCCATTGACCTCGACTGCAACCACATCCCCGATGCCGCCATGACCCTGGCGGTGGCCGCGCTGTTCGCAGACGGCACCACCACCCTGCGCAACATCGCCAGCTGGCGCGTCAAGGAAACCGACCGCATCGCCGCCATGGCGTCCGAGTTGCGCAAGGTCGGCGCGACTGTCGAGGAAGGCGCGGATTACATCCGCGTTACCCCCCCCGCTGCCTTGACGCCCAATGCTGTAATAGACACCTACGACGACCACCGCATGGCCATGTGTTTTGGGCTGATTGCACTGGGGGGCGTGCCGGTACGCATCAACGACCCCAAATGCGTGGCCAAGACTTTCCCCGATTATTTCGAAAAATTTCAATCCATCGCCCATCAGGGCTGATTCATAATGACCACCTCATCACTCATCACCCATCACTCATCACCAGAAATCCCCGTCATTGCCATTGACGGCCCTTCCGCTTCCGGCAAGGGTACAGTGGCTGCGCTGGTTGCCAGGGAACTAGGCTTCCATTACCTCGACAGCGGCGCAATCTACCGCGTCACTGCATTGGCCGCCTTGCGGGCAGGCATTTCTCTGGACGACGAAGACGCCCTGGCGCAACTGGCGGGCCAGCTTGATGTCCGCTTCGACAACGGCGAAATCTGGCTGGCGGGGGAAAAAGTCGGTGATGACGTGCGTTCCGAGGCATCCGGCAACGCGGCTTCCCGTATCGCAGCGCTGCCCCGTTTGCGGCAGGCCTTGCTGGAGTTCCAGCGCAGTTTCCGCACAGCACCGGGCCTGGTTGCGGATGGCCGCGACATGGGGTCGGTGGTGTTTCCCGACGCCGCGCTCAAAATTTTCCTCACTGCCAGCGCCGAGGTTCGAGCCGAACGTCGCTATAAACAGTTGATCGAGAAAGGAATACATGCTAATCTTTCGCAGATTTTGCAGGATCTTCAACAACGCGATGCGCGCGACAGCGCCCGTAGTGTTGCCCCCCTGCAAAAATTTGCGGATGCTCACCTGTTAGAAACCAGCACACTCAACATCGCCGAGGCGGTGGCTGAAGTTCTGACTCACTATCGGGAACGCATCCAACTGGCGTCATGAATTTAGGTTTTACAGAATTCTAAGCGGCGCGTTTCTCGGCTTGATAGCCGAACCGGACGCGCCGTTTTATCTTTTGTAATTTCAGCCGATTCTGACAATCAACAACTTGCCCCGTGGCTCATTACGGGTTAGTGGATTTTATTTTTTATGACAACTGCTGCTCCTGCCTCCTCCGAAAGTTTTGCCGCCCTGTTTGAAGAAAGCCTGCAACGCCAGGAAATGCGTTCAGGTGAACTGATCACTGCTGAAGTCGTGTCCGTGGACAACGACGTGGTGATCGTCAATGCCGGCCTCAAGTCCGAAAGCGTGATCGACGCAAACGAATTCAAGAACGACATGGGTGAAATCGAAGTCCAAGTCGGCGATTTCGTCAGTGTCTGCATCGAAGCCATGGAAGATGGCTACGGCTCGACCAAACTGTCGCGCGAAAAAGCCAAGCGCATGGCCGCCTGGAACGACCTCGACAAGGCAATGGAAGAAGGCACTCTGGTGAGCGGCGTGATCAGCGGTTCCGTCAAGGGTGGCCTGACCGTCACCGTGAACGGGATTCGCGCCTTCCTGCCCGGTTCGCTGGTGGACATCCGTCCGGTAAAGGACACCACGCCCTACCAGGGCAAGCAGATGGAATTCAAGGTCATCAAGCTTGACCGCAAGCGCAACAACGTGGTGGTTTCCCGCCGCGCCGTGCTGGAAGCCAGCCAGGGCGCAGAGCGCCAGGCACTGCTGGAAAACCTGAAAGAAGGTGCAGTGGTCAAGGGCATCGTCAAGAACATCACCGACTACGGCGCATTCGTGGATCTGGGCGGCATCGACGGCCTGTTGCACATCACTGACCTGGCCTGGCGCCGCGTCAAGCATCCTTCTGAAGTCCTCACCGTGGGCGACGAAGTGGAAGCCAAGATTCTCAAGTTCGACCAGGAAAAGAACCGCGTTTCCCTGGGCATCAAACAACTGGGCGACGATCCGTGGGTCAACCTGTCCCGCCGCTATCCGCAAAGCACCCGCCTGTTCGGCAAGGTCACCAACCTGACCGACTACGGTGCATTCGTGGAAATCGAGCAGGGCATCGAAGGCCTGGTTCACGTTTCCGAAATGGACTGGACCAACAAGAACGTTCACCCTGCCAAGGTTGTAAGCCTGGGCGACGAAGTCGAAGTCATGATTCTGGAAATCGACGAAGAGCGCCGCCGTATCTCCCTGGGCATGAAGCAGTGCAAACCGAATCCTTGGGATGAGTTTGCCGCCGGCCAGAAGAAAGGCGACAAGGTTCAGGGCCAGATCAAGTCGATCACTGATTTCGGTATCTTCATCGGTTTGCCTGGTGGCATCGACGGTCTGGTTCACCTGTCCGACCTGTCCTGGAACATGCCTGGCGAAGAAGCTGTTCGCAACTACAAGAAGGGCGACGAAGTGGAAGCCGTGGTGCTGGCCATCGACGCCGAGAAAGAGCGCATCTCCCTGGGGATCAAGCAGATGGATGGCGACCCCTTCTCCAACTACGTTTCCACTCACGACAAGGGCGACATCGTCAACGGCACGGTCAAGGCCATTGATGCCAAAGGCGCAGTTATCGCGCTGGACGGCGAAGTCGAAGGCTACCTGCGCGCCTCTGAAGTTTCCCGCGATCGCGTTGAAGATATTCGCAGCCACCTGAAAGAAGGCGACGAAGTCGAGACCAAGATCATCAGCGTGGACCGCAAGAACCGCAACATCAGCTTGTCCATCAAGGCCAAGGACATGGCAGACGAAACCGATGCCATGAGCAAAATGGCCAGCGAGCAAAGTGCGGCCAGCGCCGGCACCACCAATCTGGGTGCCCTGCTGAAAGCAAAGCTGGACAACAAAAACAGCGGTCAGTAAAAATCGGGCAAATCCGATCGGGGTTCGCCCCGGTCGGTCAACCCACGCAGGGAAAACTCATGACCAAGTCAGAATTGATTAACAAACTGGCGGCTCGCTACCCCCAGCTTGTGGCAAAAGACGCAGAGCTTGCGGTCAAGACTGTACTGGAAGCCATGGCGGAAAGCCTGGCCCAGGGAGAACGCATTGAAATTCGCGGTTTTGGCAGCTTCAGTCTGAACTACCGCCCGCCTCGCGTCGGACGCAATCCGAAAACCGGCGGCAAGGTAAGCGTGCCGGAAAAGTATGTTCCCCATTTCAAAGCAGGCAAAGAACTGCGTGAACGTGTGGACTACCCGGAATAAAGCATTTGACCCGGCTTCTGGCCGGTCAACCAATATGGCGGCATAATCGCAAGATCATGCCGCTTTTTTCATCCCAAAGACCATGAAATGCGCTATTTGTCCCTGATTTCTGGTATCGCCCTGTTTCTGCTGGCGCTCGGTTTTGCCCTCAAAAACAGTGAAAGCGTCACCTTGCATTATTTTCTCGGCTATCAGTGGGAGGCACCACTGGTCGTGGTACTGGTGACTGCGTTTTGCCTTGGAACGGCTTCTGGCATTGCCGCAACGCTTGGACACATTTTCAAGCAAAGGCGGGAAATCCAGAAACTGCGCCGCGAAGCCAAAATTTCCATGCAAACTTCCGCACCCATTTCTCTGGACGCAAATGTCCAGCCCAATCCCTAGAGAGCGAACCCACGATGGAATTTGAATTCTGGTGGCTGCTGGCTCTCCCCCTGTTCTTCAGCCTCGGCTGGCTGGCCGCGCGAATTGACATCAAACATCTGCAATCCGAGTCTCGCCGTCTTCCGGCATCGTATTTCAGGGGACTGAACTTTCTCCTCAACGAACAGCAGGACAAGGCAATCGAGTCCTTTATCGAAGTCGTGCGCGCCGATCCGGAAACCGTGGAGCTGCACTTCGCACTCGGCAGTTTGTTTCGCCGTCGCGGTGAAATCGATCGCGCCATCCGCATGCACCAGACCCTGGTTGAACGCACAGGACTGGATGCTGAAAAAAAGCTCAGCGCAAGCTTCGAATTGGGCCAGGACTATCTGAAAGCGGGCCTGCTCGATCGTGCAGAGCAGATTTTCAGCGACTTGCGCCAGACTGCCTATGCCGAACAGGCACTTAAATTCCTGCTGGAAATTTACGAAACCGAACGCGACTGGAAAAACGCCATCGTCATCGCGCAGCAGTTGAGCGCGACATCGCCCACACCATTCAACAAGGAAATTGCACAGTTTTACTGCGAACAGGCGGCGAATGACATTGCCCAGAGCAATCCGGATGCCGCTCGCGACAACCTCAACCAGGCATTACAAAACTCTCGCGGCTGCGCCCGCGCCAACATCATGCTGGGAGACCTGGAAGCGCAAGCGGGGCGCCACACCGAAGCCATCCAGTTCTGGAAACGGATAGAAACCCAGAACCCGGAATACCTGACGCTTACCGCCGCAAAGCTGCTCGACAATTATCGACAACTGGGACAGAGCAGCGAAGCCCTGATTCTGCTGCGCGGCTATCTGGCCCACCATACTTCCATCGACTTGCTCAACACCACCTTCCAGGCCGTGCTGGAACTGGAGGGTCCGCGTGCCGCTTACGAACTGGTACGCGACGAACTGCGGCGCAACCCCAGCCTGCTTGGCCTGGACAAACTGCTGGAAGCCGCGCTGCTGGACGCCCCTGCCGAACGACGGCAGGATATCGCGCTGATAAAGAATCTGATTCATCAGCATAGCCAGCGCCTTGCCCTCTACCGCTGCGAAAGCTGCGGCTTCAAGGCGCGCCTTTTTCACTGGCACTGCCCCGCCTGTGGCGGCTGGGAAACGTTGCCACCAAAGCGCAAGGAAGACCAGGACACCCCATCATGATCAGCGATTTTCAACTCCCGGACCCAAAAATCATCGTCGCACTGGATTACTCCAGCACAGCAGACGCATCGAAACTGGTGGAACGCCTCGATCCCGGCCTGTGCAAACTCAAGGTGGGCAAAGAGCTGTTTACTGCGGCCGGCCCGGCCTGGGTGGAACAACTGGTCAGCCGGGGCTACGGCGTGTTTCTCGACCTCAAGTTCCACGATATTCCCCATACTGTCGCGCAGGCATGCAAGGCTGCAGCCAGCCTTGGGGTGTGGATGGTCAATGTTCATGCCCTTGGCGGCCGTGCTATGATGAACGCCGCGCGCGAGGCGCTGGATAGCTTGCCGAAACGGCCAAAACTGATCGCAGTCACGGTCCTGACCAGCATGGGTTCGAACGATCTGGCAGACCTCGGCATCAGCGAGGAACCGCAGCAGTTGGTGCGCCGGCTAGCCAGACTGGCGCAGGAATGCCGGCTCGATGGCGTGGTCTGTTCGGCACAGGAAGCGGCCTTGTTGCGGCAGGACCTGGGAGCGAATTTCTGCCTTGTCACGCCCGGCATCCGCCCGGCCAGCGCCAGCCAGGACGACCAGAAACGCATTATGACGCCAGCCGATGCACTGAGCGCGGGAGCCGATTACCTGGTCATAGGGCGCCCCATCACCCAGGCGGCTGATCCCCTGCAGGCTTTGCAGGCGATCGCTCAAGAAATTGCAAATATTGGAGAAAAGAAGTGAAAGTCAGTATTGTTGGAACCGGTTATGTCGGCCTTGTGACCGGCACCTGCCTGGCAGAAGTGGGCAACGACGTGGTGTGCCTGGATCTGGATGAACGCAAGATCGGCATGCTCAAACAGGGCCAGATTCCCATTTACGAGCCGGGTCTGGAAGACATGGTGCGACGCAACCAGGCTGCCGGGCGTCTGCGTTTCACCACCGATGTCGCAGAAAGCGCTGCCCATGGCGTGATCCAGTTCATTGCCGTGGGCACGCCGCCGGACGAAGACGGCTCTGCTGATCTGCAGTATGTCGTCTCGGCCGCACGCGCGATTGGCCAGCACATGAATGAATATAAGGTGATCGTGGACAAATCCACGGTCCCGGTCGGCACGGCTGACAAGGTACGTGCGGCAGTGCAGGAAGAATTGCAGAAACGCGGCACCAGCCTCAATTTCAGCGTGGTTTCCAATCCCGAATTCCTCAAGGAAGGCGCTGCGGTGGATGACTTCATGCGCCCCGACCGCATTGTAGTTGGCACTGACGACGCCAGGCCGACCGAGCTGATGCGCGCCTTGTACGCCCCGTTCCAGCGCAACCACGAACGCCTGATCGTGATGGACATCAAGTCGGCCGAGCTGACCAAATACGCCGCCAACGCCATGCTGGCCACCCGTATTTCGTTCATGAACGAGCTCGCCAACCTGGCAGAAATCCTCGGCGCAGACATCGAGCACGTGCGCCAGGGCATCGGCTCCGACCCGCGCATCGGCTACCATTTTCTTTATCCCGGCTGCGGCTACGGCGGCTCCTGTTTCCCCAAGGACGTGCAGGCATTACAACGTACCTCGCGCGCCAATGGCGTCGAACTGCAGGTATTGAAAGCAGTGGAAGACGCCAATGACCAGCAGAAGCATATTCTGCTCAAGAAAATTACCGAGCGCTTCGGCAACGATCTGTCCGGCAAGCGCTTCGCGCTCTGGGGCCTGGCCTTCAAACCCAACACCGACGACATGCGCGAAGCACCCAGTCGCGTGCTGATCGAAGGTTTGTGGCAGCGCGGCGCCACGGTTGCCGCCTACGATCCGGCTGCGATGGAAGAAACGCACCGCATCTACGGCGACGACAAACGTCTCACCCTCTGTGACTCGCCCATGGCAGCCATGGCCGGCGCCGATGCACTGGCCATTGTCACCGAGTGGAAAGAGTTTCGCGCCCCGGATTTCACCGCCATCAAATCCAGCCTGAAAACCCCGGTCATTTTTGACGGCCGTAATCTGTATGAGCCGAAAGCGGTGCGTGAACAGGGCTTGGAGTATTTCCCGATTGGCCGATTGTAAAACGAGTAATGGGAGATGAGTGATGTGGAATGAAAACCACCGCTCTTCACCCATCACCCATTCCCAATTACCCATAACCCAACCATGAAAATCCAAGATATTTCCAAAGCCCGCGTCCTGGTGGTCGGCGACGTCATGCTGGACCGCTACTGGTTCGGCGAAGTCAGCCGCATCTCGCCGGAAGCCCCTGTCCCGGTGGTGCATGTCGGCAAGACCGAGGAACGCCCCGGCGGCGCGGCCAACGTAGCGCGCAATGCTGCCGCCCTGGGCGCTCAGGTGTCACTGCTCTCGGTAGCGGGAACCGACGAAGCGGGTGAGTGCCTGGCCCGCCTGCTGGAACACGAAAATATCCGCGTGGTGCTGCATCGCGATGCGGGACTCGACACTACCATCAAGCTGCGTGTCATTGGCCGCCAGCAACAGTTGCTGCGCATCGATTTCGAAACCTGGCCCGGCCACGAGGTGCTGCAGAACAAACTGGCCGATTTCGAACGCATGCTGGCGGATGCCGACGTGGTGATCCTCTCCGATTACGGCAAGGGTGGCCTGACACATATCAAGCGCATGATCGAACTGGCCCGCTCCGCAGGCAAGCCGGTGCTGGCCGACCCCAAGGGGGAGGACTACGAACGCTACCGCGGCGCTACCCTGCTCACCCCCAATCGCAGCGAATTCAAGCAGGTCGCAGGCAGCTGGCACAACGAGGAAGAACTGACGCGCAAGGCCCAGGCACTGCGCAGCCAGCTCGAACTTGAGGCGCTGTTGGTCACGCGCAGTGAAGAAGGCATGACGCTGTATCGCGAAGGCGATACCCTGCACGAACAAACTCAGGCACGCGAAGTATTCGACGTCAGCGGCGCCGGGGATACGGTGATCGCCACGCTGGGCACCATGCTAGCAGCCGGAGCGGATTTGCCAGAAGCGGTGCAGTTTGCCAACCGCGCAGCCGGCATCGTGGTCGGCAAGCTGGGTACGGCCGTGGTGAGCGCAGAAGAACTGTTTTAACCCCTCCCATCCTCCCCTTATCAGGGGAGGCGCTATTCGGAGAGGATTGCCCTCTTCCCCCTGACAAGGGGGACTGAGGGGGTTAGCTTTTAAAAAGGAAAAAACATGTACTACATCGTTACCGGCGCCATGGGCTTCATCGGCGCGAACATCGTCAAGGCACTCAACGAACGCGGCGAGACCAACATCATCGCGGTGGACAATCTTAAGAAAGCCGACAAGTTCAAAAATCTGGTGGATTGTGAAATCGCCGATTACATGGACAAGGAAGACTTTCTCGATGCCGTACTGGATGGTGCATTCGACGATTCCATGAAAGCCGTTTTCCACGAAGGCGCCTGCTCCGACACAATGGAGACCGATGGCCGCTACATGATGGAGAACAACTACCGCTATTCCATCACCCTGCTGGAGCACTGCCAGAACGAGGAAATCCCGTTCCTCTACGCTTCATCCGCCAGCGTCTATGGCGGCGGCAGCATTTTCAGCGAGTCGCGCGAACACGAGAGTCCGCTCAACGTCTACGGCTATTCCAAGTTTCTGTTCGACCAGTATGTGCGCCGCATGTGGGAAGAAAAAACCGGCCAGATCGTCGGCTTCCGTTATTTCAACGTGTATGGCCCACGCGAGCAGCACAAGGGGCGCATGGCCTCGGTTGCCTTTCATTTCTTCAACCAGTACCAGGCCGAAGGCAAGGTCAAGCTGTTCGAAGGCTGCGAAGGTTATGGCCATGGCGAACAGCGGCGCGATTTCGTGTCGGTGGAAGACGTGGTCAAGATCAACATGTGGTTCCTCGATCATCCCGACCAGTCCGGCATATTCAACCTCGGCACCGGTCGCAGCCAGGCTTTCAACGACGTCGCCGTAGCCGCCATCAATGCCTGCCGCACAGCCAAAGGCGAGGCCGCACTGACGCTGGAACAATTACAGCAGCAGGGCATCATCGAATATGTCACCTTCCCGGAAGCGCTCAAGGGCAAGTACCAGAGCTTTACCCAGGCCGACATCTCGGCCCTGCGCAAAGCCGGCTACGACACCCCGCTGTACACCGTGGAACAGGGCGTGGAGCGTTATGTCGAGCATCTTTTGAAACAGTCCTGAGTACACAATCCGGCCGGAGCTGCAGAATGAAAAGATTCCTGATCGTTTTATTTGCCTGCCTTGCTTTCATGACTGCATCCTGGGCGGGTGAGCTGGTCGACCTCAATAGCGCGACCCAGGCACAGCTCGAATCGGTAAAAGGGATCGGCCCGGCAAAAGCCCGGGCCATCATCGACTACCGCAGTAAAATGGGGCCTTTCAGAAGCGTGGATGATTTGAAGAACGTGACCGGGTTTGGCGCAAAAACAGTCGCCAAAATGCGCTCCGAACTGACAGTCGGCAGCTCACGTTCATCTGCGGCAAAGCCCGATACCAGAAAAAACAGGTAGACTAGCGGCAGGAATTTCCAGCAAGCCTCGCTCCATGCGGGGCTTTGCTATTTGTAGCGAAAAAAAACGTGCATAATAATCAACCATTCTCTGCACAAGAAATCTTTTAGTGTGAATTCGGCCAACTTCACTTTCATACCGTCCTGGCTTGATCCGCTGCGCGCGATAGCCGTAGCCATGTTCGACAGCAACGGCGATATCATCGAAGCCAACGAGGGGTTTCGCTTTACCCTCACGCCCGAGGCCAGTGGCAGCATCGCCCAGCGCCTTGCCGAGCCGCCGCTCCACCAGCTGGTCTTGATGCAGCCGGATGAAACAGGCCTGCTTTACACCGGCCTGATCACGCTCAACATCGGACATGGCTTGACACGTGCTTTTGCCGGTTCGATTTTTCGCCGCAACCAGTTATTCATGCTTGCAGCCGAGCTGGATATCTCTGCCTTCGAGTCGCTCAGCAGCGAAAACGAGCGCCTTAACCAGGAACTGGAAGAAAACCGGAAAATCCTTTCCAAGCGCAATCACGCCCTGCAGAAACTGCAGGAGGAAATGGAAACCATCAAGCGCAATGACGGACTCACCGGCCTGGCCAATATCAAGCTGCTCGACTCGCGCGTGAGCGAGGAGATTCTGCGCTGGGAGCGCTACCGCCGACCCTTGGCATTAGTCCTGATGGATCTGGACAATTTCAGCGCAATCAACGATGAATTCGGCCGCGAAGTGGGCGACGAACTGTTGCAACATGTCGCCACCATCCTCAATGGCGCAACCCGTACACTGGATCTGGTCGCACGTTACGGCGGACAGGAATTTGCCATCCTGCTGCCGGAAACCAACGAAATGGGCGCCATGATCGTGGCTGAGCGCCTGCGCATGGATCTCGAAAGCCTGCTTATCCTGCCCCTGCTGCGCCCCCTGACCGCCAGCTTTGGCGTCGCCCTGCTGCAACCGGACGAAATGCGCGAAGCCTATTATGTGCGTGCCGGGCGCGCAATGAAATACTCCAAGGCTCATGGCAAGAACTGCATTGCCATCGCAGGAATTGTGGCCGAATGCGATCATCTCTACCAAGCTGCGCCCCAGGAATCCAATGTTTAAAACCATCGAAGATTTTGTCGGCAACACTCCGCTGGTCAAGCTCAAGCGCATTCCCGGCAACACCTCGAATACCGTGCTGCTCAAACTGGAAGGCAACAACCCGGCGGGATCGGTCAAAGACCGCCCTGCCCTGTCCATGATCATGCGCGCCGAGGCGCGCGGCGAAATCAGGCCCGGCGATACCCTGATCGAGGCCACCAGCGGCAACACGGGGATTGCCCTGGCCATGGCGGCAGCGATGCGCGGCTACAGGATGGTGCTGGTGATGCCGGAACACATGAGCGTGGAACGACGCCAGATCATGCGCGCCTTTGGAGCGGAAATCGTGCTCACGCCGAAAGAAGGCAGCATGGAAGCGGCCATCGACACCGCCAACCGCATGCACGAAGAAGGCAAGGGCATCATCCTCGACCAGTTTTCCAACCCGGACAATCCGCTCGCCCACTACGAAAGCACCGGCCCCGAAATCTGGTGCGACACGGAGGGCACCATCACCCACTTTGTCAGCAGCATGGGCACCACCGGCACCATCATGGGCTGCTCGCGCTACCTCAAGGAACAGAATCCGGCCATCCAGATCATCGGCGCCCAGCCGTCCGAAGGCTCGCAGATTCCCGGCATACGCAAATGGCCGCCGGAATACCTGCCCAAAATCTGCGATTTCAGCCAGGTGGACCAGATCGTCGAAGTCCGCCAGGCAGCAGCAGAAGACATGACCCGCCGCCTGGCTCGCGAGGAAGGCATCTTTGCCGGCATCTCATCGGGTGGCGCGCTGGTTGCGGCACTTGAGGTTTCCGCCCGGACAGAAAATGCCATCATCGTCTCCATCGTCTGCGACCGCGGCGACCGCTACCTCTCTACCGGTATATTTCCGGCATAAGAATGATTTATCAGGACTAGTTCACATGGCAACAGTACGCGGCTGCGATTTTCCCGATGACCTTTATTACAACGTCGAAAATAACGTCTGGGCAAGGCTTGAGCAAAACGGCTCGATCACCGTGGGCATGACCATATATGGCTGTGCGCTGGCGGGAGAAATCGTATCCTGCATGCCGAAAAAGCCCGGCAAAGTCATCGAACAGAACAAATCGGTCGCCACCATCGAGTCCGGAAAATGGGTAGGGCCTGTCAAGGCTCCTGTGGGCGGCGAAATCATCGCAGTCAACGAAGAACTGGACGCTGACCCCGGCCTGATGAACCGCGACCCCTATGTTCAGGGCTGGGTGGTCAGAATGACGCCCGCACAGTGGCAAAACGAGTGCGGAGAACTGATAAGCGGTCCCGCCACGGCAGAGGCATTCGAAGCCAAGATGGCAGCTGAAGGCTTTGCTGGCTGCGGCGACTGACTTTCATGTCCGACTGGCTCTACGCCACCCGGCAAATCGAAGCGCTGGAAGACCTCGTGCTGGATCCTGCTCTGGTCGCAGCACTGGAGCGGCAGCAACATGCACCCGCACCGGTCCGCTTTCACGTTCCCGGCTTCAAGTCCTGCTCCCTGGATTCAGCGCCAGGATGCGGCAAGGAAAGCTGGCCTGCCATCTCCATCACCGGTGGCGATTGCAAGCTGCAATGCGACCACTGCAAGGGAAAAATCCTCGTACCCATGATCCCCGCCCGCACAGCGGAAGATTTGTGGCGCGTAGTCAACGAGAAAATTGCCCTGGGTGCTGCCGGCATGCTGTTGACCGGCGGTTCCAACCATCGCAACGAGGTCGAATACGATCCCTATTACCCCACCCTGCGTCGCATCAAAAGTACCTTTCCCCACTTCAGGATCGCCCTCCACACGGCCCTGGTGGAGCAGGATGCGGCATGGCGCATGGAAGACGCAGGGATTGATACCGCCATGCTGGATGTCATCGGCGCACAGGACACCATCACCCAGGTCTATCACCTGAAACGCAGCGTAGCCGATTTCGAACGCACCCTGGAAACCCTGACCGCTACCCGCATGCAGGTCGTGCCGCACATCGTCATCGGCCTGCACTACGGCAAGATGCTTGGCGAATGGAATGCGCTCGCCATGCTGCAACGCCACACCCCGTGCGCAGTGGTACTGGTGGTTGCCATGCCATTTTATGCTCCTCCGCAACGCCTTTTTACCACACCCGACAGCCATGCCGTGGGCCATTTTTTCCGCGCGGCGCGGCATGCACTCCCCGACATTCCCCTGTTGCTGGGCTGCGCCCGTCCGCCGGGGCGCGCCAAGCTGGAAATCGAAAGCTACGCCATCATGGCCGGGCTGAATGGACTTGCTCATCCCTCCGAGGGCATGGTTGAACTGGCCTCCCGACTCGGCAGACCGATGCATGTTTTGCCCACCTGCTGCTCCATCGCCAGCGAATTCGAGTTGCTTGAACCAAAGCCAATCAGCAACCGGCATGACAAACTGGCCGAAATAAAAATAACAGCGACGATCTGACTCCATGAACCTGCTCAAAGCCCTCGCCACCGTTGGCGGCATGACCCTGATTTCGCGCATTCTCGGCTTCCTGCGCGATGCCATCATCGCCCGCGCCTTCGGTGCCGGGATCGCCACCGATGCTTTTTTCGTCGCCTTCAAACTGCCCAACCTGCTGCGCCGCCTGTTTGCCGAAGGCGCCTTCTCCCAGGCCTTCGTACCCATCCTGGCAGAATACAAAACGCGCCGCGGCCACGATGCCACGCGCGATCTGGTGGACCATGTCGCCACGCTGCTGGCGCTGATCCTGCTGGGCGTAAGCCTGATCGGCATGCTCGCCGCGCCGGTGGTAATCTATATCAGTGCACCTGGCTTCTCCGCCACGCCGGAAAAATTCGACCTCACCGTGCAACTGCTGCGCTACATCTTCCCCTATATCTTCTTCATCTCGCTGGTGTCGCTGGCAGGCGGCATTCTCAACACCTACAGCAGGTTTTCCGTACCCGCTTTCACGCCGGCGCTACTGAACCTCTCTTTTATCGGCTGCGCGCTATGGCTGGCGCCCCACATGAACCCGCCGGTGCTGGCGCTGGCCGTGGCGGTGCTGCTCGGCGGCGTGCTGCAACTTGGCTTTCAACTTCCATTTCTGGTAAAAGTCGGCCTTTTGCCACGCTTCCGCCTGAACCTGAAGGACGAAGGCGTATGGCGCATCCTGAAACTCATGGGGCCGGCGGTATTCGGCGTTTCTATTGCCCAGATCAGCCTGCTGATCAACACCATCTTTGCCTCCTTCCTCGTAACCGGCAGCGTGTCCTGGCTTTACTATGCCGACCGCCTGATGGAATTCCCCACCGGCATGCTGGGCGTGGCGCTCGGCACCATTCTCTTGCCCTCGCTGGCCAAGCACTATTCCGACGACTCGCCTGAGCAATTTTCCAGCCTGCTCGACTGGGGGCTGCGCCTGACCCTGATGCTGGCCCTGCCGGCGGCACTGGCGCTGGCGATGCTGGCCGTGCCGCTGATTTCCACGCTGTTCTACTATGGAAAGTTTTCCGCCCACGACCTGTGGATGACGCGCGAGGCGCTGGTCGCTTACAGCGCCGGCCTGGTGGGCCTGATCATGGTAAAAGTGCTGGCGCCTGGGTTCTATGCGCGGCAGAATATCCGCACCCCGGTCAAGATCGCAATTTTCACCCTGTTCGCCACCCAGCTCATGAATCTCGCCTTCGTCTGGAAACTTCAGCACACCGGGCTGGCGCTGGCCATCGGTCTGGGTGCCTGTATCAATGCCAGCCTGCTGTACTACCAGTTGCGCCGCCACCAGATTTTTCAGCCCCAGTCGGGGTGGCTGGTTTTCCTGCTCAAACTTGGCGTCGCGCTGACGGTCATGGGTGCAACCCTGTGGTATGTCATGGGGCCCCAAGCAGCCTGGCTCACTGGCGACATCCTCGACCGGGCGCTGCATTTGAGCTGGGTGGTCATTGTCGGCGCGGGCGCCTACTTCGCCGCGCTCGGACTGCTGGGATTCCGCCCACGAGATTACATCCGCCGGGCAGCCTAGCCAGGGCGAGTTAACACGCCCTGAATCACTCAACACAACTTGTCGACACCCATATTTATGGGTATGATTATTCCTCCCCCTCTAGCGGGAAATAATCCACCATGAAAACCACCATTGAAATTCCTGATGATCTCTTTCGCCAGGCCAAGGCCGCCGCTGTAGCCCGTGGCATGACATTGAAACAACTGATTACCGGCGCCGTCGAGCACGAACTGGGGCAGATCACGAACAAGGACGACCAGGAAACCGCACACCAGCGGGCCGCCCGCTTCTCTACCGAAATAAGTCGATTGGCGCGGGACAATGCGGCGGACTGGAATAGCGACAAATCGGCCATGCAACAGCTTTTTGAGGACCGCCGTGCTCGCGATTATTGATGCTTCGGTACTCGTATCCGCATTCAAGTCGGACGAAGACCAGCACCTGGCAAGCCTGGATTTCCTGAGTGCCTCGATTGAATGCAGCGTGCAACTCTGCGCGCCTGCCATACTCTTTCCGGAAACCGCGGCAGCTTTTTCACGCCCAGGCAAAAACACCCCTCTTGCGTCCCGGATAATGGAGCAAATCCGTGTCTGGACCCCCATCCGCATTCACCCCATTGACGAACCTCTGGCACTCGCTGCAGAGAAAGTCGCGCTCGAATGCTTTATCCGGGGCGCTGATGCAAGCTATGCCGCCCTGGCGGACAGACTCGGTGCCCCGCTGGTATCCTGGGATCGTGAACTGCTGGCACGCGCACCGGCAGGCGCAAATGCAATGACACCTGAAAGTTGGGTAAGCCAATTTTCCTGACAAAATCCACCTGAACATTTTAAATATAATATGCTGAAAATCTACAACACCCTCGCCCGCGCCAAGCAGGAATTCATCCCCATCGAACCCGGAAAAGCCCGCATGTACGTGTGCGGCATGACGGTGTACGACTACTGCCACCTCGGCCATGCCCGGGTGCTGGTGGTGTTCGACATGATCCAGCGCTGGCTCAGGGCGGAAGGGCTGGATGTCACCTATGTGCGCAACATCACCGACATCGACGACAAGATCATCAAGCGTGCTGCGGAAAATCACGAAGCCATCGACATCCTGACCGGGCGCTTCATTGCCGCCATGGACGAGGATGCCGCGAAACTGGGCGTGGAGAAGCCGGATCACGAGCCACGCGCCACCCAGTATGTGCCGGGCATGATCGCGATGATCTCGCAGCTCATCGCAAACGGGCTGGCCTATGTCGCGGACAATGGCGACGTGTGCTATTCGGTGCACGACTTTCCCGGCTACGGCAAGCTTTCGGGCAAATCCCTCGACGACCTGCGCGCCGGCGAACGGGTGGATGTCGCCACCGGCAAGCGCGACCCGCTCGATTTCGTGCTGTGGAAATCGGCCAAGCCAAACGAACCCAGCTGGGACTCGCCCTGGGGCGCGGGGCGGCCGGGCTGGCATATCGAATGCTCGGTGATGAGCGACGCCCTGCTGGGTGAGCATTTCGACATCCACGGCGGCGGCGCGGACTTGCAGTTCCCCCACCACGAGAACGAGATCGCCCAGTCCGAGGGCACGCACGGTCACCAGCACGTCAATTACTGGATTCACAACGGCTTTGTGCGCATAGACAACGAGAAGATGTCGAAGTCGCTGGGCAACTTCTTCACCATCCGCGAAGTGCTGGAAAAATACGATCCGGAAGTGGTGCGCTTTTTCATCCTGCGCGCCCACTACCGCAGCCCGCTGAACTACTCCGACCATCATCTGGATGACGCAAAGGGCGCGCTGACGCGGCTGTATACCGCGCTCAACAACACCCCCCCTCACTCCTCACCCCTCACTCCTCACCAAGTAGACTGGAGCAATGCCTACGCCACCGCCTTCAAGCAGGCCATGGAGGATGACTTCAATACACCGGAAGCGGTGGCCGCGCTGTTCGAACTGGCGAATGAGGTCAACAGGAGCAATGATCCGCAACGCGCGGGATTGCTCAAGGCGCTGGGCGCGACTCTCGGCCTGCTGCAACGCGACCCCAGCGAGTTCCTGCAAGGCAGCCTGGGTGGAAAATCCGAAGGCAGCTTAACGCCAGAGCAGATCGAGCAGCAGATTGCCGCTCGTGCCGAAGCTCGCAAAGCACGGAATTTCGCCGAGTCGGACCGCATCCGCGACGATCTCCTGAAAGCTGGCATCGTCCTCGAAGACAAGCCCGGCAGCGAAACCCTGTGGCGTCGCGCCTGAAAATTCTGAAAGCTCCATCGTTCAGGCCGCCTGACGGCCCATGAAGTGACGCGCGTAGCGCTGGTTCAGGCGCGCCAGCGGCAGCAGCACCAGCACATCGGCGGTATTGAAATCCGGATCCCAGGCCGGCTCGCCGCAAATCCAGGCGCCGGTGCGCAGGTAACCCTTGATCAGCGGCGGCATGGGCGGGTTCAGCTCGCGGTTAAGCGCCTCCAGCGGTAGCGGATGGCGCGGAAACACGCGCCACTCCACCGGGCACATGTTGTCCACGCTGATGCGCTGATACAGGCTCGCGGCACTGTGGCCGCCGTCGGCCATGCTGATGCTGGCGCAGCCGATCAGGTAGTCGTAACCGCGAGTGATCATGTACTCGGCCAGCCCCGCCCACAGCAAGGTGATCGCGGCGCCGCTGCGGTAATCCGGATGCACGCAGGAGCGGCCCACTTCCGCCATGCGGTCGCTGAGATGCGCAATGCGGGTCAGATCGAATTCGCTCTGGGAATAGAAACCGCCAATTTTTTTCGCCTGCTCCGGACTCAGGATGCGATAAGTGCCGACCACTTCGTTACTGTCGCCATCGCGCACCAGCAGGTGATCGCAATAGGGGTCGAACATGTCCTGATCGACGCCGGCCTTGCGGGTCGGCAAACGCGCCCCCATCTCCTCGGCGAAGACCTTGTAACGCAGGCGCTGCGCTTCCTCTATATCGGCTTCGCTCTGAGCGAAGCAGTAAAAGAGTTTGGCCTCACGGCGTGGCGCCACGTCTGTCTGTTGGCTCAGCAACATCTCGTTCTCTCCTGTCGTTTCGTATGTGCGAACGATAAACAGGGACGATGACAGACAGGTGACAACCCGCTTAAGGTTTTATGACTGACCGTAACGTGTTCTTTGAGACTAAAATAGCCGCATGCAAACCGCACCCAATATCACTTCCTACCGCAAATTCTGGGCCAAACGCTTCGGCACCGCGCCCTTCCTGCCCACCACGCGCGCAGAGATGGAGGCGCTCGGCTGGGACAGCTGCGACATCATCATCGTCACCGGCGACGCCTACATCGACCATCCCAGCTTCGGCATGGCGCTGGTGGGGCGACTGCTGGAGGACCAGGGCTTCCGCGTCGGCATCCTGAGCCAGCCCGACTGGCACAGCCCGGCGGCCTTCAAGCAACTGGGCAAACCCAACCTGTTCTTCGGCGTCACTGCCGGCAACATGGATTCCATGGTCAACCGCTACACCTCGGACCGCAAGATCCGCTCCGATGATGCCTACACCGCCAATGCCGAGCCCAACAAACGCCCGGATCGCGCCGTGATCGTGTATTCGCAGCGCTGCCGCGAGGCCTATTCCAAGGCCAACATCGTGGTCGGCAGTATCGAGGCCAGCTTGCGCCGCATCGCCCACTACGACTACTGGTCGGACAAGGTGCGGCGCTCAGTATTGCCCGATTCCAAGGCCGACATGCTGATCTACGGCAATGCCGAGCGTGCTTTGGTATCTTTGGCGCATCGCCTCGCCGGCGGGGAAGCCATTGCCGACATTACCGACCTGCGCGGCACTGCTTTCATGCGCAAGGGCATCCCGGAAGGCTGGACGGAGATGGATTCGAGCCATCTCGATACGCCGGGTCCGGTGGCGGCACACCCCAATCCCTACGACGAAAAACAAACCCCTAACCCCCCTCAATCCCCCCTTGTCAGGGGGGAGGCGACGATTTTCTCCTCCCCGGCCCACACCCCCCTGACAAGGGGGGATGGGGGGGTTGGGAGGCCGGGAGGGGTTGGGGTTGAAGCACCCCTGCATTTTCACCCCAAGCCAAAGCAGGACCGCGGCCATACCGTGGTGCGCATCCCGTCCTACGAGCAGGTGAAAGATGATCCAGTGCTGTATGCCCACGCCTCGCGCATCCTGCATCTGGAATCCAACCCCGGCAATGCCCGCGCCCTGGTGCAGGGCCACGGCGAGCGTGACGTGTGGTTCAACCCGCCGCCGATTCCGCTCTCCACGGCGGAGATGGACCACGTCTACGACCTGCCCTACGCCCGCCGCCCGCATCCGTCCTACGGCGACGCGCGCATCCCGGCCTTCGAGATGATCCGCTTCTCGATCAACATCATGCGCGGCTGCTTCGGCGGCTGCACCTTCTGCTCCATCACCGAGCACGAGGGGCGCATCATCCAGAGCCGATCGGAGCAGTCCATCCTGCATGAGATCGAGGAAATCCGCGACAAGACGCCGGGCTTCACCGGCACCATCTCGGATCTCGGCGGCCCGACGGCCAACATGTACCGGCTGCACTGCAAGGACGAGAAGATCGAATCCGCCTGCCGCCGCCTGTCCTGCGTGTTTCCCGACATCTGCATCAACATGGGTACCGACCACGGCCCGCTGGTGCAGCTCTACCGCAAGGCGCGCGCCATTCCCGGCATCAAACGGGTGCTGATCGGCTCCGGCGTGCGCTACGATCTGGCGGTGCAAAGCCCGGAATACGTCAAGGAACTGGTGACTTACCATGTCGGCGGCTACCTCAAGATCGCCCCCGAGCACACCGAACCCGGCCCGCTGTCGAAAATGATGAAGCCGGGGATGGGCAGCTACGACAAGTTCAAGGCGATGTTCGAGAAGTTCTCCAAAGAGGCGGGCAAGGAACAGTATCTCATCCCCTACTTTATCGCCGCCCACCCCGGCACCACCGACGAGGATATGCTCAACCTCGCGCTATGGCTCAAGGCCAACAGCTTCCGCCCCGACCAGGTGCAGGCCTTCCTGCCCACCCCGATGGCGCTGGCTTCGACCATGTACCACACCCACCGCAACCCGCTGAAAAAAGTCACGCGCAGCAGCGAGGAAGTGCCCATCCCCATGGGCGAACGCCAGCGCCGCCTGCACAAGGCTTTCCTGCGCTACCACGACGCCAACAACTGGCCGCTGCTGCGCGAGGCTTTGAAACGCATGGGGCGCAGCGACCTGATCGGCAATGGCAAGAAACATCTGGTGCCTTTCTGGCAGCCTGCCGGCACTGGAACCGCCGTGGAAGGCGTGCGCCGCCCCGGCCATCAGGCGCAGCCGGCAAAGAAATCTGCGCCCGCTGTCAAAGCGCATCCACGCGCTGCCGCTAAACCGGCAAAACGTCCTGCCCGCACCAAGGGTCGAGCTTGAACCAGTAGGCGCTAAAGCTTATTGCTCGACCAGCTCCACACGCCGGTTCTTGGCGCGCCCATCCTCACTGGCATTGCTCGATACCGGGGCGAGATTGGCAACGCCCTTGGCAAGCATCCGCTGGGCTGGGATGCCCTGCTGGGCCAGCGCCTTGGCAACGGCTTCCGCGCGGCGCTGTGAGAGGCTGAGGTTGTAATCGAGCTTGCCCTGATTATCGGTGTGGCCGACGATGAAAACCTTGAGTCCGGCATTGTTCTTCAGCAATGCGGCCATTTCATCGAGCTGCGGCCTGGATTCCGGCTTGATGTCTGCCTTGTCGGAGTCGAAATAAATCCCGTAAATGGCGATCTTGCCCTCGCTGCTCAGACCTTTCTGCATGGCCGCAGCGTTGACAGTCACCATATTGCTCTGCATCGGCTTGACTTCCACCACCTCGACGAAGACCGCGACGCGGTGGCTGGCATCGACATTCGAGGCATTCTCCTGCATGGCCGCAAACACCGTCACGTAAACATCCCCGCTGGGGCGGGCTAGCTTGGCGGTGAGCAGGCGATCGTCGTCCACTTTCATGGAGAAAGCGTATTCGGACAGTTGCTTGCCGGTAATCTGACGCGGGTTTTGCGGGCTGAAGTAGATTGCAGAGGCCATCTGCTTGCCGCACTGGGCGCGCGAGCAGGCATAGAGGGTGGAAAAACCCGCCTTCGCCAGGGCTTCTTCGTAATTTTTCATCACCTCCAGCGAGCTGCGGTCTTTCGGCGCCACATACAGCAGCCGGGTGCGCTGCCCCTGCAGAATCTGGGATTTCTCGAAGCCGCGCTTGCCGTCGCGGTAGGTGGCAGGCCCCAGCACCAGCTCCGCTTCATCGAATTTATCCAGCTTGTAGCCGATCACGATGGAATCGGCGTAACGCGACACCATCGGATGGTCCTGGCTGCCCGCCACATCCTTCAAGGGCGCAGCGCTGACAGCAGGGATCAGAATGAAAAGCGTCATGAGCATGCGGAAAAAAGTGCGTAGCATTTTTGCCTCCTTATTTAGGTGCAGACCAGAGCCAAAGCTGAGCGCTGCGAATATCTTCAATTCTAGCCGGATCTAGTCTGCCATGAGTAGCGTTAATCTCTGCCGAAGCGCCGGAATGACATCTTCTTCCAGCCATGGATTCGCCTTGAACCAGCGCTGATTGCGCGGGCTGGGATGCGGCAGCGGGAGGAATTCCGGCAAATACTCCTGCCACGCCTGCACCGTGGCAGCCAGCGTCTTTTTGGCGCGCCTGCCGAGGTAATAAGCCTGCGCGTAACGGCCGACCAGCAGCGTCAGGCGCAGATGCGGCAACTGGGCGCGCAATTGCGGGTGCCACAGGGGCGCGCATTCCGGGCGTGGCGGCAGATCACCATTGGCGCCGGTGCCGGGATAGCAGAAAGCCGTCGGGATAATGGCGATGCGCTGCTCGTTGTAGAACATTTCACGCGACATGTTCAGCCACAGCCGCAAACGATCGCCGGAAGGATCGTTCCACGGGATGCCGGTCTCATGCACCCGCCGCCCCGGCGCCTGCCCCACGATCATCAGACGCGCGCTGCCCGCCGCGCGCAGAACCGGATTCGCCCCCAGCGGCAGATGCGCCTCGCAAACGCGGCAAGTGCGGATTTGTTGCAGCAATACGTCAATATCCATATGTTTCTAGCCTCTGCACAGACAGATCGCAAGAACCAAGCCTATAGCCGTAACCATCATGCCGCTTATCCGGCACAAGCGTTTATGGTTTCTCAAAGCATTAACACAATGATAAATTACATGAAACTTATCCAAACTTCTTATCATATTTCCTCAAAAATCACCGAATGGATATAGCCGGATGAACAATCTCAGCGGCGAACTGACCGCCAACCTGGTCGACATCGAGATGCGCACCGTCCGCTACGGCAGGCTTGCTTGGCAGAATGGGGTGATCAGCGCGATAGAAGTGCTGGGGGAAGAGCGGCCAGAGGCGTGTTACCTCTCCCCTGGGCTGATCGATGCCCATGTTCACATCGAGAGTTCGATGCTGACCCCTGCCGAATTCGGGCGCCAGGCGGTGTGCCACGGCACAATCGCCACCGTCTCCGATCCGCACGAGATCGCCAATGTGCTCGGCATAGAGGGCGTGCGTTTCATGCTTGAATCGGCTCAGGCATCACCGTGCAAAATATTTTATGGCGCCCCTTCCTGCGTGCCGGCAACACCGTTCGAGACAGCGGGCGCCCGCATCGAACTGGCGGATATCGCGGCGCTGTTTGATGAGCCGCGCGTTGTTGCGCTCTCCGAGATGATGAATTTCCCTGGCGTTCTCAATGGCGACCCGGAAGTTGGCGCGAAGCTCGATCTGGCGCGCGAGCGGGGTTATCCCATCGATGGCCACGCGCCCGGCTTGCTGGGTGAAGCAGCCCGCCGTTATGCCGGGGCGGGCATTTCCACCGATCACGAATGTTTTTCGCTGGAAGAAGCACGTGACAAAATCGCCGCCGGCATGATGGTGCAAATCCGGGAAGGGTCGGCAGCGCGTAATTTCGAGGCTTTGCATTCCCTGATCACGGAAACCCCCGAACAGGTCATGCTTTGCAGCGACGATAAACACCCGGATGATCTAGTCGCCGGGCATATCAATCGCCTCGCTGCACGAGCAGTCGCCAAGGGCCATGACCGTTTCGACGTGCTGCGCTGCACCTGTCTGAACCCGGTCCGCCACTATCATCTGCCCGTCGGCACCCTGCAACTGGGTGACCCGATGGATGCTGTCCTGTTCGCCAATCTGCATGAATTCCAGCCCATCGCCACCTACGTGAACGGCGCCAAGGTGGCCGAGGATGGCCACTGCCTGGTTGCCGGCAAAGCGGGGCAGGCAATCAACCGTTTCAACGCCCGCCCGATTGACCCCGAAGCGCTTTGTATCGCTGATGAAGGCGCAAGCATGGTGCGTGTTATCGAAGCAGTAGATGGCGAACTGCTGACCCGGCAACGCCACATGCCGCCGCGTAGCGTCAACCACATACTGGAGCCCGACCCGGAGCGCGACATGCTTCTGTTGATGGTGCTTAATCGCTACCAGCCGGATGCCAAACCCGCCCTCGCCTTCATAAGCGGCTTCGGATTTCAGCGCGGCGCGATTGCCTCCTCAGTCGCCCACGACTCCCACAACCTGATTGCCGTTGGCTGCTCGCGTGAGGAAATTGCGCGCGCTGTGAACATTCTGGTTGAGAGCAGCGGCGGTATCGCCGTATGCGATGGGGAATCTGTACAAAGCCTGCCGCTCCCGATCGCAGGCCTGATGAGCCAGGAACCTGCCGCAATGGTGGGCCAGCGTTATGCCGAGCTGGATCATGCGGCCAGGGCGCTCGGCTCTCCGCTGCGCGCGCCCTACATGACGCTCTCGTTCATGGCCCTGCTGGTCATTCCGGCCTTAAAACTGAGCGACAAGGGCCTTTTCGATGGCGACCAATTCGCCTTTGTCCCACTTGCGGTTTAAGCGGGAATCCGTTGATTAGCCCGTCCCACTATTCATCCAAGCCAACGCCACCATGCAAACCCTCACTACGGCCAGCCAGATTGAACAACTGAAACCGGGACAGGCTGTTTTTATCCTTTTTGGAGGAGCTCATTGTGGTGTTTGCCAAATCATCAAACCCAAGATCGAAAGCCTGATGGCACAACAATTCCCTGACATTGCCCTGGCGTATGTCGACTGCGAGCTGAATTCCGACATTTGTGCTCAGAATGGCGTATTCAGCCTTCCAGCCATAAAATTATATATAGAAGGTCAGTTGTGCCTGGAAAAAGCCCGTAGCTTCAGCCTCATGGAATTGGTCACCCAAGTTGAACGTATTTACCGGCTGTGGAAAGTATCATAGGTTACAAGTCGTCGCCGCAGTAATAGACGGCGCGCCCATCTGGAATCATCAGTGAATTGGCGTCCGGCGACCAGGCATTAACCCTCCTGGGCTGCGCTGCGTTTCTTGTCTGCGAATCAACCTTGCCTGCAGCAAAGCCCATGCTTCAGGTCACAGGCAAAGATTTAAGGATGAACAACCAGGCTCATACCAGCCTTGAATCATGCTAAACATAAGTTTACAAACCACGGCCTCTCGCCCGCTTAACGGCCAAGAAACCGGGGTTGATCCTGCTTGCTCTTAATTGCCCATATCCGTGAAATCCAGAAGCGCATGCGGCGTATCGGCCACATTCAGGTCAATCATCTCGTAGATGTCCGGGTCGACGATATCCTCAGCAGGGTGGTGGGCAAAAGCCGAGAACGAGGTCAGCAAGGAGGCGAGTACTGCAACTTGAAGTGCTTTTTTCATAATCCTATTCCTGTAAAATTTAACAATAATCGAACGAACCAAGCAACCCGCTGTGATCACCCGTCATACTGCGGAGATGCTTTGTTGTCCGTCGATGTGAAGCATAATAGGGAAAAGGGGTTTCCGACTTATATCAACCGGGTAACAAGATGTTACGAAGTGTTTCAATGGCCTGGCATGCGGCGTGAACGCAGGCCGTCACAATTATTCAGCACGGGTGAACAAGATGAAAAACAGCATTGATGCTCATGTCGAGTTCTCTTTCAAGGGCGAGACCTATGCGCCATCTGCAACGATCAACCTTGACGACTTAGTCGAAAGCCATGGATCTCTCCAGGCAACTCATGCGATCCTCGCCGAGAAACATGGCATAGATACCTACTCCTATCTCTATGAAGTCATGCAGCAGGCAGAGATTTTTTTCGATAACGCACAGGGGCTAGCCGCTGATTTCCTGGTTAACGGGGAGTTTGACGAGAAAGCCTTTGCCGCCACATGGCAGGAAAACCAGGTACTCGGCAGGCTGCAGACAATCGCCACGCGTGAAATGGCGATTGATGATCTCCATCAACACCAGGGGCTGACAAATGCCCTATTCCAGGCTTATCAGCTTGGCAAGAGCGAAAGAGAAGCGTAAGCCGCCACAGATGATCATCGTTGCCGGAGAACCGCAGGCAGGCTCATGCTAAAATTGCGCGATTGATCAAGGAGTTTTTCATGAGTCTTTCTACCCTCACCGCCATTTCCCCCCTCGACGGTCGCTATCACGGCAAGATCGAAGGCCTGCGTCCCTATTTCAGCGAATTCGGCCTGATCCGCCACCGCGTGCGGGTAGAAGTGGAATGGCTCAAGGCGCTGAGCCGCGACGCCGCCATCGCCGAAGTGCCACCCTTCTCCGCCACCACCCTGGCCGAGCTGGACAAGCTGCTTGCGGTTTTCTCGGAAGCCGATGCGCAGGCAGTGAAGGATATCGAGAAAACCACCAACCATGACGTGAAAGCCGTGGAATACTGGCTCAAGAACAAGCTCGCCCGCAACGCCGAGGTGATGAAGGTAAGCGAATTCATCCACTTCGCCTGCACTTCAGAAGACATCAACAACCTGTCCCATGCCCTGATGCTGAAATCGGCACGCGACAGCGAGATGCTGCCGGGCCTGGAAAAAGTCATTTCCCGCCTGCGCGAACTGGCGCACGGCCTTGCTGCCCAGCCCATGCTGTCGCGCACCCATGGCCAGCCGGCCTCGCCCTCCACGGTCGGCAAGGAACTGGCCAACGTGGTGTACCGCCTGGAGCGCCAGAAGGCGCGCATTGCAAGTGTCGAAATCCTGGGCAAGATCAACGGCGCGGTGGGCAACTACAACGCCCATCTTTCCGCCTACCCGGAAATCAACTGGGAAAAATTCGCCCGGCATTTCGTCGAGGGACTGGGACTCGCCTTCAATCCCTACACCATCCAGATCGAGCCGCACGACTACATGGCCGAGCTGTTCGATGCCTTCGGCCGCGTCAATACCATCCTGATCGACATGGACCGCGACATCTGGGGCTATATCTCGCTCGGTTACTTCAAGCAGAAGGTCAAGGCGGGCGAAGTGGGTTCTTCCACAATGCCGCACAAGGTCAACCCGATTGATTTCGAGAACTCGGAAGGCAACCTCGGACTGGCTAACGCGGTGCTGCGCCACATGTCCGAAAAGCTGCCGATCTCGCGCTGGCAGCGCGACCTCACCGACTCCACCGTGCTGCGCAACATGGGCGTGGGACTAGGGTATGCCCTGCTGGGCTACGAATCCACCCTGCGCGGCCTGGGCAAGCTGGAAGTGAACCCGCAGCGCCTGGACGACGACCTCGACCATAACTGGGAAGTGCTGGCCGAGCCGATCCAGACCGTGATGCGCCGCTACGGCGTGGAAAACCCCTACGAGCAGCTGAAGGAGCTCACGCGCGGCAAGAGCGGCATCAACCGCGACTCGCTGCATGCCTTCATCCAGACGCTGGCGATCCCCGAGGGAGAAAAACAGCGCCTGCTGCAGATGACACCGGCCAACTACATCGGCATTGCGGTCGAGCTGGCGAAGCGGATTTAGCGCGCCGAACGGCTGGATTAAATGCCGGAAATACAGGGGCTGATGCCGCCGCTCATGAAACCGCGCAAAATTTTCACTGGGCCAGCCAGGATCGTCTCCTGATCAAGGCGACGATCACCCGTTTTGATCCCATACCAGATTCAGCAATTCAATGTCACGCAGATGGCTGCGTACCGGACAATTCGGACAGCCATGCGTACTGGGGTGATTGTGACAGCCAGCACACTGCTGGACCGTCCCCCTTGCGGCCTCAATCTCGGCTGCAAGTTTCTTTAGATCATTGATTCTGGAATCTATGTCATTGAGTATTCTGTCCAGCTGGGCAGATACCACTTCCTGGCTCTCATCCCCGGTCTGGCTGTTCTCTCGCAGCTTTGCCACGAGGTTAACCGCATCGATGGAATAACCACTTTTGACCAGGTTCAGAATGGCGCGCAGCCGATCAATATGACCTATGGAATAAAGGCGTGTTCCGCCCTCGGTCCGCACCGGCGTTACCAGACCCTCTTCCTCGTAGTAGCGAAGGGTTCGGACGGACGTATCCAGCATGTCCGCCACGTCCCCAATTTTATACAATCCGCTGGTCATGCCGAATTACAAGGCTACGACCTGAGCCTGACAGCCCCTGTCTTTCACGGTTTTCAGTAATGTAGCCGTATTTGTGCTGTCAGCGTTGTACGAGATGACGAGCAGATGAGGTTTATTGAAGCGCGGGGCAATTACACCCTCTATCTCCCTCAGTTCGACCTCAATGGCCTGTTGCTGAGTTGTATCGAGCATTTCGTCGATGTGAATCATGATGTCAACGGCTTGCATGGCGCTCTCCATATCTAACGTGTAAGTGAGGTTTGAATATATAACGTCAACGTTAGATTGTCAAAGCCATAATCTAAACACTTTCCTTCACCCCCAGGCTTACGCGTTCCAGCCCGGCCAGATCGCGGATGGTTTCCACTGCTGAAAGCCCCTGCTGGCGCAATATCTCGCGGCAGCGTTCTCCCTGATTGTAGCCATGTTCGAACAACAACCAGCCGCCAGGCTTGAGATGTTGCAGTGCGGCAGCGGCAATGCGGCGGATATCGTCCAGCCCATCTGCCCCGGAAGCCAGCGCTGACAGGGGTTCGAAACGCACATCACCCTGAAGCAGATGCGGGTCGGCAGCTTCTACGTAAGGTGGATTTGAAACAATGAGCTCGAACACTTCATCTTCAAGCGAACTGAACCAGTTGCTTTGTAACAGGCGCAGATTTGGCACCTGCAGCCGTGCGGCGTTCTCGCGCGCCACAGCCAACGCCGCCTGAGACTGATCCACCGCCGAAACCGTCGCAAACGGCCGGTTCTTGGCGATGCTGATGGCGATGACACCGCTGCCGGTGCCGAGATCCAGCACATTGCCGGGCTGGTTTTGCGGAATGCGTTCCAGCGCCAGTTCGACCAGCAGTTCGGTCTCGGGGCGCGGAATCAATACCGCGGGAGTCGTGAAGAATTCCAACCCGAAAAATTCGCGTCTGCCCACGATGTAGGCAATGGGTTCGCCTGAAAGACGCCGGGCCAGAGAGGCTGCGTAAGCTTGTGCGGCAGTATCTGCCAGGTGATCGCGGTCATGGCTGATAAGCCAGGAGCGAGGCACGCCAAGCACATGACACAGCAGGATCTGGATTTCCAGCCGCGCTTCTCGCAGATCAAGTCCGAGGGCTTGTTGCAGCTTCTGGCTGTCCTCTGCCAGCGTCTCGGCCAGCGTCGCCAATCAGCCTTCTCCGGCCAGACTGGCCAGCAATTCCGCCTGGTGCTCGGCCATCAGCGAGCCGGTGAGTTCATCCATGTCACCATCCATGATCTGGTCGATCTTGTACAGAGTCAGGTTGATGCGGTGGTCGGTGATGCGCCCTTGCGGGAAGTTGTAGGTGCGGATGCGCTCGGAGCGGTCGCCGCTGCCGATCAGGGATTTGCGCGTGGCGGCCTCCTTGGCGTTGCGCTCACGTAGCTGCCCGTCCATGATGCGCGCCGCCAGCACGCTCATGGCCTGAGCCCTGTTCTTATGCTGCGAACGGTCATCCTGACATTCCACCACGATGCCAGTCGGCAAATGGGTAATGCGGATCGCCGAATCGGTCTTGTTGATGTGCTGGCCGCCCGCGCCGGAAGCGCGGAAGGTATCGATCCTGAGGTCGGCGGGATTGAGGTTGACCTCGGCCAGTTCGTCCGCCTCCGGCATGATGGCGACGGTGCAGGCGGAAGTGTGGATGCGGCCTTGCGTTTCAGTGGCCGGGACGCGCTGCACGCGGTGCCCGCCGGACTCGAATTTGAGCTTGGAATAGGCGCCCTGGCCGATGATCTTGGCGATGATTTCCTTGTAGCCGCCCATCTCGCCCAGGCTTTCCGAAACGATTTCCACCTGCCAGCGCTGGCGCTCGGCGTAGCGCGTGTACATGCGGAACAGGTCGCCAGCGAACAGCGCCGATTCATCGCCGCCGGTCCCGGCGCGGATTTCCAGAAACACATTGCGTTCGTCGTTGGGATCCCTGGGCAGCAGCAGCTTCTGCAAATCGATTTCGATCTGCTCCAGCCGCGCCTTGCCATCCTCGATCTCAGCGGTGGCAAACTCCTTCATTTCCGGATCGGCCAACATTTCCTCTGCATCACTCATGTCCTGCTCGCACTGCTGCCAGGCGCGATACTGCTCCACCACCGGCGTGATGTCCGCATGCTCGCGCGTCAGCTTGCGATAGTTGTCCATGTTGCTGGTGATGTCGGCGCTGGAAAGAAGCAAATTGAGCTCCTCCAGCCGCTCGCTCAGGGAGGCGAGCTTGGCCAGGATAGATGGTTTCATGCGCTAATTCTGGTGAAAGTGATAAAGGCGGCGCAGGGCCGATTCGAGCAGGGTACGGTCTTCGCCGCAGGCGTGGCTCAGCGCGTGGCTAGGATTGTGAAGGAACTTGTTGGTAAGCGCCCGCGCCATCAGTTCCATCACTTCATGCGGATCTTCGCCCCGGGCCAGCATGCGCTGGGCATGTTCCAGCTCCTGGCGGCGCACGCGGTCGGCATGGTCGCGCAGAGCGCGGATGGTCGGCACCACTTCGCGGTTTTCCATCCATTCAACGAAACTGCGCACGCGCGACTCGACGATGGCCTCGGCCTCGGCGGCAGCCACCTGGCGGCTGTCCATGCCTTCCTGCACTACTTGCGAAAGATCGTCCACGCTGTAAAGGAAAACGTCGTCCATGTCCGCCACTTCTTCCTCGATATCGCGCGGCACGGCCAGATCGACCATGAACATGGGGCGGTGCTTGCGTGCCTTGATGGCGCGTTCCACCATTCCTTTGCCCAGAATCGGCAGCGGACTGGCGGTGGAAGTGACGATGATGTCGTAAGCCGCGAGGTGGTCAGGCAGGTCGTTGAGCGTGATGGCACCGCCGCCGAAGCGCTGCGCCAAAGTACTGGCGCGCTCCAGCGTACGGTTGGCGACCAGGATATGCTTGGGGTGCTGGGCGGCGAAGTGATTGGCGCACAGCTCGATCATTTCCCCCGCGCCGATGAACAGTACGTTCTGCTCGTGGATGCTGGGAAAAATGCGCTGTGCCAGACGCACTGCGGCAGCAGCCATGGATACCGAATTGGCCCCGATGGCAGTCGTGCCACGCACTTCCTTGGCCACCGAAAAAGTGCGCTGAAACAGCTTGTGCAACAGGGTGCCCATGGTGCCGGCCTTCTCCGCGCTTCTGACCGCCTGCTTGAGCTGACCGAGAATCTGGGTTTCGCCCAGCACCATGGAATCCAGCCCGCTGGCGACGCGGAAAGCATGTTTCACCGCGTCCTGCTTGGGCAGAGTGTAGAGATACGGCTCAATAGAGTGGGTCTTGAGCTGGTGGAAATCCGCCATCCAGTTGATCGCCTGCTGCGGTTCCTCGGTGTTGCAATACACCTCGGTGCGGTTACAGGTGGAGAGGATGGCTGCTTCCTTGACCGGGCGGTGCTCCACCAGATTCAGCAGCGCCTGTTGCAGATTTTCGGCATGAAACGCCACCTGCTCGCGGATGGCGAGCGGCGCGGTATGGTGATTGATGCCGAAAGCGAAAAGCTGCATTTAGGAAATAGTGAACAGTTAAACGGCTGAAAGTATACCGGAAATCAACGTCAAAAATACGTAATCAGGCCACGAAGCGCGCCACCAGTCCCTGGGCATAATCTCCGGGCGACAGGGGGATGCGTACCGTCCAGCCGCTACCGGGTGCGACATCCATGGCCTCGCCTTCCAGATTTTCCATGCGTTCCAGCTGCACCACCCGGTTGCCGGAAGGCAAAAGAATTTCCAGCCGGTCGCCTACCACGAAGCGGTTCCTCACGCTGATCTCGGCCATGTTGCTGGCGGCATCGAAGCCCACGATATCTCCTACATACTGGCTTTTGGCGCTTTCCGAGTAGCCGCGCATGTAGTTCTGGTGTTCGGCGGTGTGATGGCGCTGGTAGAAGCCGTCGGTATAGCCACGATTGGCCAGCGCTTCCAGCGAAGACATATGTTTCAGGTCGAAAGCCCGCCCGGCCAGCGCATCATCAATGGCCTGGCGATAGACCTGCGCGGTGCGCGCGACATAGTAGATCGACTTGGTGCGTCCCTCGATCTTGAGGGAATCGATACCCATTTTGGTCAGCCTCTCTACATGCTCCACCGCACGCAAGTCCTTGGAATTCATGATATAAGTGCCGTGTTCGTCTTCCATCACCGGCATCAGTTCGCCCGGACGGTTCTGCTCTTCCAGCAAATACACCTTGTCTGCCAGTGGGTGGCGCGGCAGGCTGCCGCAATCCGACAGGGCGCTTTCCTGCATCTGGGCGGAAAAATCGGCGCGGATCACCCCGACTGCATCCTCTTCGCCCTCATGCACCTTGTAATCCCAGCGGCAGGAATTGGTGCAGGTGCCCTGATTGGGGTCGCGGTGGTTGAAATAGCCGGACAAGAGGCAGCGCCCCGAATAGGCGATGCACAGCGCGCCGTGGACAAATACTTCCAGCTCCATGTCCGGGCACAGCTGGCGGATTTCCTCGATCTCGTCGAGGGAAAGCTCGCGCGACAGGATCACCCGGGTCAGACCCATGCTTTTCCAGAATTTAACCGCCGCATAGTTCACCGTATTGGCCTGCACGGAGAGATGGATCGCCACCTCCGGCCACTTCTCGCGCACCATCATGATCAGGCCGGGGTCGGCCATGATCAGGGCATCGGGATTCATGGCAATAACCGGCTCCATGTCGGCCATATAAGTCTTGACCTTGGCGTTGTGCGGCATGAGATTGCTGGCGACAAAAAATTTCTTGCCCAGCGCATGCGCTTCCTTAATGCCGGTTTCCAGTTGCTCCAGCTTGAATTCGTTGTTGCGCGCTCGCAGGGAATAGCGCGGCTGGCCAGCGTAAACAGCATCGGCGCCAAAGGCGTAGGCGGTACGCATTTTTTCCAGCGAACCGGCAGGCAAGAGAAGTTCGGGTGAAAATTGTTGATTCATTTTAGAGTTTGTCCTGATCGTCGGGGGCTATACCCGGAACCTTGCCCAGCGCAGCCTCGAATTTTTCACGGCTGGCGCGGGCAGCACGCTGCTCCAGGTACGTCTCTGTCATCAAGGCTGACATTTTTTCTGCCAGTGCAGTCGCAACAAGTTGATTGATCGAAATATTTTCCTGCTGCGCCAATTGCCGCGCCTGCTGGTGCAGGGATTCCGGTAAACGAAGACTGATGGTGCTCATGAACATTCTCCTATCAGGGTCAGGAATTCTTTCGGGGCCAGAACGCGCACGCCGAATTTTTCACTGCCCGTAAAATCTTTCTGATTGTATGTGACAATAAAATCACAGCCGGATTCCACCGCCAGTTCCAGCACCAGATCGTCCTTCGGGTCTTTCAGACAAGGGCGCCAGAGAAAATATATCTGCCGCCTGTCGCCCGCCAGACAAAGGTAATCGATGATGCCACCAATCTCCTGAGGTTTTAGCCTGCTGGCTCCCTGCCGGTTGCAAGCGTCCTCGTATTCAAATATCAGTGGCACGGATACACTGAATTCAAACTTTCCCTGCCCAACCAGCCCCAGCAGCCTGAAAGAAGCACCCTGACTGGAACGCAGGGCGGAGACAATCACATTGGTATCAAGCACAATCCGATATTTCATTTTTGGTATTGTATTTGATACCACATATCACCTCAAGCAAACATTTTTAATGTGCTTGGCCCTCCTTGCCGAGGGGGCGTAAAATCTCCCATTCATGAACCCGCCTTCTTTCATCCACCTCCGCCTCCACAGCGAATACTCCATCACCGACGGCATCGTGCGCCTGGACGTGGGCAAGGATCATTCCTGCCCGCCGGTGGAACGGGCCAGGGCCGATGGCATGCCGGCCCTGGCGCTGACCGACCTGAACACCCTGTTCGGGATGGTGAAGTTCTACAAGGCGGCACGCAGCGGCGGCGTCAAGCCCATCATCGGCTGCGACGTATGGATAGAGAACCAGGCCAACCGGGACCAGCCGGGCCGCCTGCTGCTGCTGTGCCAGAACAGGCTGGGTTACGGCAACCTGTGCGAACTGCTGTCGCAGGCCTTCCGCGGCAACCAGTACCGTGGCCGGGCTGAAATCAGGAAGGAATGGCTGGCTTCCAGCCTTGGCGATGGCCTGATCGCCTTGTCCGGCGCACACCTTGGCGATATCGGCCAGTCGCTGCTAAACGGCAACGAAGAGCAGGCGAGGCAACTGGCAGAAGAATGGTCAAAGTGCTTTCCGCAGCGCTTTTATCTCGAATTGCAGCGCCCCGGCTCCAATCCGGCGGAAGAATATATCCAGCAGGCGCTGGTTCTGGCCGGGGAACTCGATCTGCCGGTGGTGGCAACCCATCCGATCCAGTTCCTCGACCAGGACGATTTCCGTGCCCACGAAGCACGGGTATGCATTGCCGAGGGCTATGTACTGGGTGACCAGCGCCGTCCCAAGCATTTTACCGAGCAACAGTTTTTCAAAACCCAGGCCGAGATGGCGGAACTGTTCGCCGACATTCCGGAAGCACTGGAAAACACGGTCGAGATCGCCAAGCGCTGCAACCTGACCGTGGAGCTGGGCAAGAGCAAGCTGCCGCTGTTTCCTATTCCCGAGGGCATGAGCGAAAGCGAATACCTGATCAAGCGCGCCGAGGACGGGCTGGCGGAGCGCATGCAGGAACTCTATCCGGACGAAGCCAAGCGCGCGGCGCAATACCCCACCTATTCGGACCGGCTTAAGTTTGAAACTGACACCATTCTGCAGATGGGCTTCCCCGGCTACTTCCTGATCGTGGCGGACTTCATCAACTGGGCCAAGCACAACGAGGTGCCGGTCGGCCCGGGACGGGGTTCCGGTGCCGGTTCGCTGGTGGCCTACAGCCTTGGCATCACCGACCTCGACCCCTTGCGCTACGCCCTGCTGTTCGAGCGCTTCCTCAACCCGGAGCGGGTATCCATGCCCGACTTCGACGTCGATTTCTGCCAGGAAACCCGCTACAAGGTGATCGAGTACGTGCGGCGCCAATATGGCGCGGATGCGGTATCGCAGATCGCCACCTTCGGCACCATGGCGGCCAAGGCCGTGCTGCGCGACGTGGGGCGCGTGCTGGACATGCCCTACAACTTCTGCGACGGCCTCTCCAAACTTATCCCCGCCCAGCCGGGCAAGTTCGTCAGCCTCGACCAGGCGCTGGAAGAAGTGCCGGAACTCAAGGAGCGTTACGACAACGAAGAGGAAGTGCGCGAACTGTTCTTCTTGGCCAGGAAGCTCGAAGGCATGACCCGCAACGTCGGCATGCACGCTGGCGGCGTGCTGATCGCACCGGGCAAGCTGACCGATTTCTGTCCGCTGTATGTCGCCTCCGGCGCCGAGGCCGTGCCAGTCTCCCAGTTCGACAAGGACGACGTGGAAGCCGTCGGCCTGGTGAAATTCGACTTTCTTGGCCTGCGCAACCTGACCATCATCGAGCTGGCACTGAAATACCTCAAGCGGCTCGATCCGACCTTCTCCGGGCCGCTCGACACCCAGCATTTCGATGATCCAGCCGCCTATGAAGTATTGAAAAAAGCCAACACCACCGCGGTGTTCCAGCTCGAATCGGACGGCATGAAAAAATTGCTGGCCAAGCTGCAGCCGGACCGCTTCGAGGACATCATCGCTGTGCTGGCGCTGTATCGCCCCGGCCCGCTCGGTTCAGGCATGGTGGACGATTTCATCCTGCGCAAGAAGGGTTTGCAGAAGATCGACTATTTCCACGAGGATCTGAAAGCCTGCCTCACGCCCACCTACGGCGTGATCGTGTATCAGGAGCAGGTGATGCAGATATCCCAGATCATCGGAGGCTACACCCTGGGCGGCGCGGATTTGCTGCGCCGCGCGATGGGCAAGAAAAAGGCCGACGAGATGGCCAAGCACCGCGAGCTGTTCAGCAGCGGCGCAGAAAAAAAGGGCTATGGCAAGGAACTGGCCATGCGTCTGTTCGACCTGATGGAGAAATTCGCCGAATACGGCTTCAACAAATCGCACACCGCCGCCTACGCCGTGGTGTCCTACCAGACCGCCTGGCTCAAGGCGCACCATACCGCAGCCTTCATGGCTGCGACCCTGTCCTCTGAACTGGACAATACCGACCAGCTCAAGGTGTTTTATGAAGACACTCTGGCCAACAAAATCAAGGTGCTGGGGCCGGACATCAATGTTTCCAATTATCGCTTCGAGCCGGTCTCAAGAACCGAGATTCGCTATGGCCTGGGCGCGGTCAAGGGCACGGGCGAGCAGGCAGTGCTGTCTATTGAAGCCGAGCGCAAGGCGGGCGGCCCGTTCAAGGATATCTTTGACTTCTGCCGCCGCGTGGACAAGCGCGTCGTCAACCGCCGTACCATCGAGGCGCTGGTGTGCGCCGGGGCCTTCGATGCCATTGCCGACCATCGCGCCAGCCTGCTGGCTTCAGTCGGTCTGGCGATGGAATCTGCCGAGCAGCATAACCGTTCGATCAATCAGGCCAGCCTGTTCGGCGAAGATACAGCGGGCGATTCCGCCGAGAATCTGGTGGAAGTTCCACGCTGGGCCGAAGCGGAACAACTGCAATACGAAAAGAAAAGCCTGGGCTTCTATTTCAGCGGCCATCCCTACGACAGCTACCGCAAGGAACTCTCCACCTTCATCCGCACCCGACTTTCCGATCTGGCGCCGCAGCACCAGCCGGTTTACATGGCAGGAGTGATCTACGCCATCCGCACCCAGATGACGCGGCGCGGCAAAATGGCCTTCATCACCCTCGACGACGGCAGCGGGCGCCAGGACGTATCGGTGTTCAGCGAACTGTTCGACAGCAACCGCGAGTTGCTCAGGGAAGACCAGTTGCTGATCGTGGAAGGCAAGGTGAGCAAGGATGACTACGCCGGCGGCTTCAGGGTCGTGGCGGAGAAACTGCTTGGCCTGGCCGGCGCGCGCACCCGCTTCGCCAAGGCCATGCTGCTCAAGTGCAACGGCGGCAGCGATGCGGGCAAGTTAATAGACTTGCTGACGCCCTACCGCAATGGCGGCTGCCCGGTGCGCATCGCCTACCGCAACAAGGACGCTGCCTGCGAACTGCAACTGGGCGAGACGTGGTATGTCAACCTGCATGACGAACTGCTGAGTTCGCTGCGCGAGCAACTGCAAAAGGAAAACGTGCAGATCGTGTATTGAAGCTCAACCCCTCCCGGCCTCCCCTTGTCAGGGGAGGGGCAAACCGGGCAGGAGCGAGCCAGTCTCCCCCCTGACAAGGGGGGACTGAGGGGGGTTTAAGTCATGGCAGACTTCACCATCAAGGGTGGCGCATTCGCCATGCCAGTCTGTTCACGCACACGGAAACACCACCACATGATCGGCTTCCAGGCGAATGCCGATCTTCTCTCCGTAAGCGTGGTTGTGGTGGCTGGGCACCAGGGAAAGCACTTTCTGCCCGCTCGACAGCTGCAGGGTATAAAGGATGTCGGCACCGCGAAAAGCCTTGTGCACCACTTCGGCTTGCATCGGGCTGGCGTCGTCATGCACGATGTCGTCTGGCCGCAGCAGCACTTCCACCTTGCGCCGGTCGCGGCACGCTTCCGGGATTTCCCCCTTCAGCAGGCCCAGTTCGGTTTCAACCTGCTCGCCATTCAACGCGGTTCCCGCAATCAGCACTCCCTCGCCGATGAAATCCGCGACAAAACGACTGGCGGGCTGATGGTAAAGATTGTAGGCACTATCCCATTGCTGCAGCACGCCCTGATGCATGACGCCGATCTCGTCGGCGATGGCGAAAGCCTCGTGCTGGTCGTGGGTGACGATAAGCGCAGTGGTGTTCTGCTGCTTGATGATCTCGCGCACTTCCTGCCCCAATCGTTCGCGCAATTCCACGTCGAGGCTGGAAAACGGCTCGTCCAGCAACAGGAGGGCGGGACACGGCGCCAAGGCACGGGCCAGCGCCACGCGCTGCTGCTGGCCACCGGACAGTTCATGGGGAAACTTGCGCCCGCTATCGGGCAGACCCACCACTTCCAGCAGCTCCGCCACACGCAGGGCCTTGTCCTGCCTGTTCATACCGTGCAGGCCGAAGGCGATGTTGTCCGCCACGCTGAGATGAGGAAACAGGGCGTAATCCTGAAACACCATGCCGATGCGCCGCTGCTCGGGCGGGAGCATGAAGCCGGGCCGGCTCACACTGGCGCCATTTAGAACAATTTCTCCGCCAGTAACCGGCTCGAAGCCGGCGACACCACGCAGCACGGTAGTCTTGCCGCAGCCGGACGGGCCCAGCAGACAGCCTATGCTTCCCTGGGCAAGGCCGAAGGAAAGCCCCTTCACCACCTCCTGGCTGCCATATGCCTGACGGATCTCTTGTACTTCCAGTAGCGGCGCACCGGGAACGGGGACCGGACATTGGATGGAGCGGGTCATCATGATTTTTCCGTATGTTTCATCAGCAAGGCGACCGGCAGCAGGCCGGCCAGCACCAGTGCCACAGAAGGCAAGGCTGCGCGTTCCCATTCGCCTTCCGAGGTCATTTCAAAAATGCGTACCGCCAGCGTGTCCCAGCCGAAGGGGCGGGTCATCAGGGTGATCGGCATCTCCTTCATGACATCCACGAACACCAGCGCCGCCGCCGAGAGCAGGCCGCCGCGCAGCATCGGCAAATGCACGCGGCGCAGCATGGCGAGGCCGGACACGCCGAGGCTGTGCGCCGCCTCGTCGAGATTGCGGGTGACGCGCTGCATGGCGCTGTCGATTGGGTTGTAGCCCACGGCCAGGAAGCGCGTGAGATAGGCCGGCAGCATGACCAGCAAAGTGCCCTGCAATATCAGGCCGGTGTCGATCCCGAACCAGTTCCTGGCTGCGCCGATCAACTGCTGATCGAGCCAGGCCAGCGGGATGACGATGCCCACCGCCAGTACCGGGCCGGGCACGGCATAGCCCAGCGTGGCAATCCGCGCCATGGCGCGCGTCCAGGTATCGTCATGCTGGCGCTGGGCATAGATCAGCACCAGCGCGGCAACGACAATCAGCGCGGCAGCCAGACCGCCCAGCAGCAGGGAATGCCAGAGGAAGCCCAGGTAGCGCGCGTCGAAATCCTGCGCCACCACTTTTTCCGCCCAGACCAGCAATTGCACCACCGGGATGGCGAACGCCACCAGCAGCACCACTGCGGCAAATCCGCTTGCCAGCCAGGCGTGGGAACCGCTCAGAACAATTCGTTCCATCCGGGTATGACGCCCCGCCTGGGTGAAGCGCAGGCCGCGGCGCGAAAACTGCTCCGCGGCAATCAGGGCAAAAACCAGCAGGATCAGGACCGATGCAAGCTGGGATGCGCCCTGCAAAGAAAACAGGCCGAACCAGGTCTTGTAGATGGCGGTAGTAAAGGTATCGTAATTGAACACCGCGACCGTGCCGAAATCCGCCAGCGTCTCCATCAGGGCCAGCATCAGGCCGGCCATGATCCAGGGCCGGGCCAGCGGTAGCGCCACTTTGAAAAACCCCGCCTTGCGGCTGTAGCCCAGCGACTGCGCCGCTTCCAGCGCACGCCTTCCCTGTGTCAGGAAGGCGTTGCGCGCCAGCAGGTAAACGTAGGGATAGAGGGCCAGGCTCATCACCATGATCACGCCCCCAGCGGAGCGTATGGGTGGGAAAGCCACCGGGCCGCCGGCCAGCTCGCGCAGCCCGGTTTGCAGCGGGCCGGTAAAATCGAGCAGAGCCACATAGACAAAGGCCGTGACATAGGCTGGCATTGCCAGTGGCAGCAGCAGCGCCCAGGAAAAGAAACGCCGCCCCGGGAATTCGCATACGGCAGTCAGCCAGGCCAGACTTACGCCCAGCAGCGTCACGCCGATCGCCACCCCCACCACCAGGCGGAAAGTGTTACCCAGCAGGCCGGGCAAGACATGTTCCAGCAGATGCTGCCATATCGCGCGCTCCGGGCTGAACACCGATGCCAGCACCACCGCCAGCGGAACAATGATCAGGAGTGCGATGAAGGCCGCAGCCAGGCACCAGCCATGGCGTTTCATCTATAAGCTGCCCGGTCCATCAGTTTCACCGCAGCGGCCTGCAGCTCGCCCGCCTTGGCGACATTCAGCGGGTTCTGCTTGAAGCTGCCCCAGGCAGCGACTACCGGGTCGGTCTTGACTGCTGGATTGACCGGGTATTCCATGTTCACGTCGGCAAACAGGTTCTGCGCCTTGACGGAAGACAGCCATTCCAGCAGGGCAACGGCTTCTTTCTCATGCTTGGCATGCTTGACCACGCCCGCACCGGAGACATTCACATGCACGCCACTGCCCTGCTGATTGGGCCAGAAGATGGACAGCGGCAGACCGGCTTTCTTCTCCATCAGACGCCCGAAGTAATAGGTGTTGGCGATGCCGACATCACACTGCCCGGCGGCAATGGCCTCCAGCATCTTGGTGTCGTCCGGGAACGGTTCGGTCGCAAGATTGGCAACCCAGGATTTGACGATCTGTTCGGTTTTGGCTTCACCATGCTCGGCGATCATCATCGCTACCAGCGACTGATTGTAGACCTTCTTGGAAGTCCGCAGGCACAGGCGGCCTTTCCATTTTGCATTGCCCAGATCTTCATAGGTGGACAGATCTCCAGGTTTTACCTTCTGGTTATTATAAAATATGGTTCGCGCACGCACCGACAGGCCAAACCACTGATTGCCCGGATCGCGCAAGTACGCCGGCACGTTGGCGCTCAGCGTCCGCGACTGGACCGGCTTGAGCAGGTCTTCCCTGGCGGCTTCCCAGAGGTTGCCGGCATCCACGGTTATCAGCATGTCAGCCGGGGTATTCTGGCCTTCCGCCTTGAGTCGCTGCAGCAGCGCACCTTCCTTGTCGGTAATGAACTTGACCTGCACGCCGGTTTCTTTGGCGTAGGCGTCGAACAGGGGTTTGATGAGCTGTTCGTTACGGGCTGAATACACCACTACTTCAGCCGCGCTGGCCGATGTGGCAGCAAAACAGAAGAGTGTGCTTGCGAACAGAGTCTTGAGAATTCTCATTGCGGTCTCCATGAAAGTAATTAATCGTGATCGATGGAGGGATTCTAATGCTAATGAGAATAGTTATCAACAAGTTTTAAATGATATTTCTTGATACGCTAAGTCCCGTCATGGCCGCCCTCATCATCCAGAAAAGAAGAAAGAGGATTAGCATACATCAGACCCCGCCTCTTGCCACAGGTTCTTTAGCTCACTGATTAAGCAGCGTTTAAAAGAAACAAGTGTTTTTTACCAGAGAGAAAAATATCTTGCCAAAAGACTTGCATAGAAAATTATTATATTAGATAATTCTAATCAACATGGAAACGCTCATACCCCTTTGAGATTTTTGTGTTGTCTCCTCCATCCTCCTTTTTTGGTGGATTTTAAGCGCGACCCAAAACTGGGCCGCGTTTTTTTTCGCCGCACATTCGCCTCAATTGGGCAAAGCAGACATCAAACTTACCGAAACAGGTTTTTGATCAGCCAGCAGTAGTGGATTTTTTTGTTGCGGAAGTCTTCGGGCACGGTCTGGACAGAAATATCCTGGGCGCGAAAAGGGGCGAGTGCAGAAGCATCAAGTTTGAAGCTGCGCAGATTGGTGGAGAAAAACAACTCGCCATCCGGAGTCAGCAACGCCATGCATGACTTGATCAGACTGGGATGGTCGCGTTGCACATCGAGCACACCCTGCATTTTTTTGGAATTGGAAAAACTGGGCGGATCCATCACGATCAGGTCGAATTTTTCACCTGCGGCAAGCGCCTGTTCGAGGAAAGTGAACACGTCGGCACGCACCAGCTTGTGACGCTTCAGATCCATGCCATTAAGTTCGAAATTGCGCAGTGACCAGTCCTGATAAGTATTGCTCATATCCACCGTCACAGAGCTGGAAGCACCTCCCGCCGCCGCATAGACCGTAAAGCTGCCGGTATAGGCAAACAGGTTGAGAAAGCGCTTGCCCGCCGCGCGCTCCTGTACCATGCGACGTGTGATGCGGTGATCGAGAAACAGTCCGGTATCGAGGTACGCTGCCAGGTTGACGACAAAGCGGTGCCCGCCCTCTTCCGCCACAAAATCCTCGCCTGCTGTACCGCTTTTCTCATACTGGCTTTCGCCACGCTGGCGTGCGCGCAGCTTGTAGGTAATGTGCTGCAATGGCAATTCAAGAGCTTCTGCGGCGTTTTCGCGAACCGTTTCCACCCACGCAGCATGTTCATCATCTGGCATCTGCCAGCCGGTATCGAACTCCTGCAGATGAGCCTGGTCGTGGTAAATATCGACCGCCAGAGGAAACTCCGGAACATCGCGGTCATAAACCCGGTAGCAGGAAATACCTTGGCGACGCGCCCATTTGCCCCAGTGGCGGGCATTCTTGCGCAGGCGATTAAGAAAAGCGGAAAAATCGGACATTAAGGCGGCAATGGAAAGGCTGGGAAGGGATTGACAGGGGAGGCCCGGAATCCTGGACCCTCCTGTTCATCCTGTCAAACGCGGATTTTCTGGATCAGTGCTTCATGCCCTTGTGATCTTGATCCATGGGCATTGCCATTGCAGCCTGGGGCTTGCGTACCTGGGCATCAATTTTCTTGCTGCTGCCATCCTCGAAGGTGACGCTGATGGCCACGTTTTCACCTTCTTTCAACGGCTGCTTGAGGTCGATCAGCATGATATGCAAACCACCAGGCTTGAGCGCAGTTTCGCCCTTGGCCTTGATTTCAATGTCCTTGACCTGGCGCATCTTCATCATGCCGCCTTCCATGGTATGGGTGTGCAACTCGGTAACCTTTGAAGCCGAGCTATCGGCCTTGACGACCTTGTGATCCTTGTCGTCATTGTTTTTCAACACCAGAAATGCGCCCGTTACCATCTGCCCCGGAGGAGCAAGGCGAACATAGGGGTCACCAGCCGTCACATTGTCGGCGGCGCTGCCTGCAGCAAAAGAAGGGGTGGAAACAGCCAGAACAGCTGCAGCCACAAAAGTCAAAATTGGTGATTTCATGAAAAGCTCCTTGCTTGAGTAAAAATCGAGAGAGGCAAACCATTTTAGATAGTAAATCGCCAGGACTGCGGCGAGAATGCGGCAAAATGCCGCAGCACGAACAAGCTCGCTCTAAACGGACTCTTTTGCCCAGGTATCCTTGAGCGTTACGGTGCGATTAAACACCAGTTTGTCACCGGGCCGATGCTCGCGACGATCGGTACAGAAATAACCAAGGCGCTCGAACTGATAGCACGTTTCAGGCGCCGCATCGCGCACGCAGGTCTCCACCCAGCCCTGCACTACGGCCAGTGACTCAGGGTTGAGAAATTCATGGAAATCGCGCTCCTTGTCGCTATCCGGCCGGGCCACGGTAAACAGGCGATCATACAGGCGGATTTCCGCAGCCAGCGCATGCTCCGCTGAAACCCAGTGAATCACGCCCTTGACCTTGCGCCCCTGCGGGTTCTTGCCCAAGGTCTCGGCATCCAGCGAACAGCGCAATTCGACCACATTGCCGGCCGCATCCTTGATCACTTCATCGCACTTGATCACATAGCTGTAGCGTAGCCGCACCTCGCCGCCCGGAATCAGGCGCTGCCAGCCGGGTGGCGGCGTTTCGCTGAAATCGTCGGACTCGATCCAGATTTCCCGCGCAATCGGCACTTCGCGGCTGCCGAACTCGGGGTGATTGGGATGGAAGCCCGCCTCGCGCGACTGGGTTTCGCCCGCCACGAAATTGGTCAGCACCACCTTGAGCGGCTTCACCACCGCCATCACGCGCGGCACGCTGGTTTCCATGTCCTCGCGGATGCAGCCTTCCAGCACCGCCATGTCGATCACGTTATCGCTCTTGGAAATACCGATGCGGCGCGCAAATTCGCGAATTCCCGCCGGAGTGTAACCGCGCCGCCGCATGCCGGCGATGGTCGGCATGCGCGGATCGTCCCAGCCGGACACGCGCTTCTCGGTCACCAGCTGGTTGAGCTTGCGCTTGCTGGTAATGGTGTACTGCAGTTCAAGGCGGGAAAATTCATACTGACGCGGATGGCAGGGGATGGTGATATTGTCCAGCACCCAGTCGTAGAGCGGGCGATGATCCTCGAATTCCAGCGTGCACAGCGAATGGGTGATGCCTTCCAGCGCATCCGAAATGCAGTGGGTGTAATCGTACATCGGATAGATGCACCACTGGTCGCCGGTGCGGATATGGTGGGCGCGGCGAATGCGGTAGATGGCCGGGTCGCGCAGGTTGATATTGGGCGAAGCCATGTCGATTCTGGCGCGCAGCACCTTGCTGCCGTCGGGAAATTCTCCGTTCTTCATGCGGGCGAACAGGTCGAGGTTTTCCGCCACGGAACGCTCGCGGTAGGGACTGTTTTTTCCGGGCGCGGTCAGCGTGCCGCGGTATTCGCGCATTTCGTCCGGCGTCAGGTCGCACACGTAGGCCTTGCCGGCCTTGATCAGTTCCACTGCATAAGCATACAGCGCGTCGAAATAGTCCGACGCCCAGCGCACTTCGCCGTCCCACTGGAAACCCAGCCAGCGCACATCATCCTGAATGGAGCGGGCATATTCCTCGCTCTCTTTTTCGGGGTTGGTGTCATCGAAACGCAGATTGCACTTACCATTGAAATCCAGCGCCAGACCGAAATTCAGGCAGATCGACTTGGCGTGACCGACATGCAGGTAGCCGTTCGGCTCGGGCGGAAAGCGGGTGACAATAGTCTGATGCTTGCCGCTTTTCAGATCGTCTTCAATGATATTGCGGATAAAGTGGGGAACGGGTTCGCGCTCGCTGCTCATGACTGGGCTTCAATAAAATGGTTGAACGAGCCAATTTTACCCGAAAAACAAAGTCGAACGGGCACCGTTCTGTTTGCAGCATCGTGTATCTGCACTTGACAGTCGCTCCCGGCAATGCGCAAATTGTCGGCTATTCCAGTCAAATATTGGCACCACTCCCCATGAAGCACGTCTTTCTGCCATTTCTCGCCGCCCTTCTTCTGGTCGCCTGCGACAAGGCCACGCCACCCCCGCCGCTGCCGCCCGTGGTCAAAACGCTGATCATTGGCCAGAGTGCGGCGAACACCGGACGTTCTTATAGCGGCGAGATCCGCGCCCGCCATGAAACACTTCTGGCCTTCCGCCTTGACGGCAAGCTGCTGGAGCGCAGCGTGGATGCGGGGGCTGCTGTCAAGGTGGGCCAAGTGCTGGCGCGCCTTGACCCCGCCGACCTGCGCCTCGCTGCCGGACAGGCCGAAGCCCAACGCGCCCTGGCACTGGCAGAGGCCAGGCGCTACCGTGACCTCCATACCCGCAATTTCGTCAGCGCTGCGGCCCTGGAGGCAAAGGAAACGGCGCTGGCATCCGCTGAAGCCCAGGCCGGCATGGCTCGCAACCAGGCCGCCTATGCAAACCTCAGAGCGGATCATGCCGGCATCGTCGCCGCCGTGCTGGCGGAACCCGGCCAGGTGCTGAGTGCCGGACAGCCGGTGCTGCGCATCGCCCGGGACGGGGAAAGGGAAGTCGCCATATCCCTGCCGGAAACAGCCGTAACCGGAATGAAGCCGGGCATGGAAGCGGAAATCAGTGCCTGGAGTGGCAATAAAACCTACCGAGGCAGATTACGGGAGCTTTCCCCTGCAGCTGATCCGGCAACCCGCACCTATGCGGCACGGGTATCCGTTCCGGATGCCGATACCCATCTTGTTCTCGGCATGACGGCCAGCGTCCGCTTCGCCGGCGAACCCGCACCCGCACCCGTGGTGCCTCTGGCCGCGCTGTTCCAGCAAGGCGACAAGCTCGCCGTCTGGATTACTGGCAGCGACTCGACAGTCAGCCTCAGGCCCGTGACGGTGGCGGGCTACACCGATGCCGGTGCCGTAATTTCAGCTGGCGTCCAGCCAGGGGAACGCATCGTTGCCGTGGGTGTACACAAGCTGAATGCCGGCCAGAAAGTGCGGATTGCCCGATGAAAACCCCGAATCTGTCAGCCTGGTCGCTGACACACCCTTCCATGGTGCTTTACCTGATTATTGTGCTCATGGGCGCGGGGGTCCTTTCCTATCTCAAGCTGGGCCGCGCCGAGGATCCGGATTTCACCTTCAAGGTGATGGTGGTGCGCACACTCTGGCCGGGTGCCGATGCGCGCACGGTGGAACTGGAACTGACCGAGCGCATCGAGAAGAAACTGTCCGAGACGCCCTGGGTGGACGTGCTGCGTTCCGCCTCCAAGCCGGGCGAATCGCTGGTATTCGTGATCCTCAAGGATTACACCCCCAAGCCCGAAGTACCCGAGGCCTGGCGCCAGGTGCGAAAAAAGCTGGACGATATCCGCCACACGCTGCCCGCCGGCGTGCAGGGACCGTTTCCCAACGACGAGTTCGGCGATGTGCAGGTCAGCATCTTCGCGCTGACGGGCGATGGCTTTGACCTTGCTTCTCTGCGCCAGGAGGCGGACCGTGTGGCGCGGGAACTGAAGCGCGTGCCCGATGTAAAAAAGCTGGAACTGATCGGGGTCCAGCAGGAAAAAATCTACATCGAGGTCACCCCGACGCGCCTCGCCGCCCTGGGGCTGGCGCCGAACCAGGTTTTTGACGCGCTCCAGCGCCAGAATGCAGTGGCCGCTGCCGGTTTCGTCGAGACCGACACGGCCCGTCTGCGCCTGCATGTCACCGGCCCCTTCGACACGCTGGAGAGCATTCGCGAAGCCGACCTCGCCGTGGCCGGAAAACATTTCCGTCTTGGCAACATCGCCGAGGTGAAGCGCGGTTTCGCCGATCCGGCCAGTCCGGGCATGCGGGTGGACGGCAAAGAGGCCATCGGTATCGGCGTGATCATGGACAAGGGCGGCGATGTCATTCACCTGGGCGAAAATCTCGAGACGGCCATGCGCCGGCTGGAAGCTGACCTGCCTGCAGGCATCACAGTGCATACCGTGGCCAACCAGCCCGAGGTCGTGCAGATGTCGATCCGGCTGTTCGTCCAGTCCCTGGCCGAGGCCATCGCCATCGTCCTGGCCGTGAGCTTTCTCTCCCTGGGCTGGCGCACCGGCACGGTGGTGGCCCTGTCCATCCCGCTGGTGCTGGCACTGACCTTTTTCCTCATGAAGATCTTCGGCATCGACCTGCAACGCATCTCGCTCGGCGCCCTGGTCATTTCCCTGGGCCTGCTGGTGGACGATGCCATCATCGCCGCCGAAATGATGGTGGTAAAAATGGAACAGGGCTGGGACAAGTTCAAGTCCGCCACCTTCGCCTATACCTCCACCGCCTTCCCCATGCTCACCGGCACGCTGATCACGGTGGCCGGCTTCACGCCCGTGGGCTTCGCCCGGTCGGCGGCGGGCGAATACACCTTCTCCATTTTCGCCGTGGTTTCCATCGCCCTGCTGTCATCCTGGATCGTGGCCGTGGTATTCACCCCCTATCTGGGCTACAAGCTGCTCAACGCGGAAAAACTGGCCGAAATCGGCCGCAAGCACGGCGGCGACATCTACGACTCCCCCTTCTACCTGCGTTTCCGCATCCTGGTGGTATGGTGCCTGCGCCATCGCAAGACCGTGATCGCAGCCACCCTGGCCATCTTCCTGATATCCGTCGCGGTTTTTGGCACGGTGGTGAAGAAGCAATTTTTCCCCTCATCTTCCCGCTCCGAGCTGCTGATCGAACTGTGGCTACCCCAGGGCGCGTCCCTCAAAGCCACCGAAGCCGAGGTGCGACGCCTGGAAACGCTCCTCGCGGGCGATCCCGCCGTCACCGCACAGTCTGCCTATGTGGGCAACGGCGCGCCGCGCTTCTACCTGCCGCTGGACCAGCAATTATTCAACGACAACTTCGCCCAGTTCGTGGTGGTGACCGGGGACGTGAAGGCGCGCGAAGACCTGAAAACACGCCTGGAAGAACAATTCTCCGCCAGCGACGGCGCCTGGTCCGGCTTGCGGGCGCGCGTCCTGCGGCTGGAAAACGGCCCGCCGGTAGGCTTTCCGGTACAGTTCCGGGTCATGGGCGAAGATCTGGAGCAACTTCGGACCATAGCAGGGCAGGTAGCGGAGGTCATGCGCACCGACCCCGATCTCCAGGATGTCCATCTCGACTGGAACGAGAAGGTGAAGAGCGTACGCGTCGCCATCGACCAGGACCGTGCGCGCCTGCTTGGCATTTCCAGCCAGGACGTGGCGCTGACCCTGCAGGCCTGGCTCAAGGGTGCCGCCATCACCCAGTTCCGCGAAGGCGACCAGCTGATCGACGTGGTCTGGCGCGGTAGCGGCGTCAATCGCGACTCCCTAGACGGACTGCCCGATCTCGACATCGCCACGGCTGGCGGACGCCATGTGCCACTGGCCCAGGTTGCCAGACTGGAACCGGTGCTGGAAGAGGGCATCATCTGGCGGCGCGACCGGCTGCCGGCCATTACGGTACGCGCCGACCTCGCGGGCCAGACTACGGCCCCGGCAGTATCGGCCCGCCTCGACCCCAGACTCGATCCGATCCGCGCCCAGTTGCCGCCGGGCTTCCGTGTCGAGATGGGCGGCACCATCGAGGAATCGGCCAAGGGCGAGAAATCCATCCAGGCCGTGATGCCGCTCATGATAGTCGGCGTCATCACCCTGCTGATGATCCAGCTCCAGAGCATGCGCCGTACCATCATGGTGCTGCTGACCGCGCCCCTGGGCCTGATCGGCGTCACCCTGTCGCTGCTGGCATTTCAGGTACCGTTCGGCTTCGTCGCCCAGCTCGGCGTCATTGCCCTGATGGGCATGATCCTGCGCAACTCGGTGATCCTGGTGGACCAGATCGACCAGGACGAGAAAGCCGGCAAGAGTACCTGGGAAGCCATTATCGGCTCCACGGTGCGCCGCTTCCGCCCCATTACCCTGACTGCAGCGGCAGCCGTGCTGGCCATGATCCCGCTGACGCGCCAGATTTTCTGGGGTCCGATGGCGGTGGCAATCATGGGCGGACTGATCATCGCCACCGCCCTCACCTGCCTGTTCCTGCCGGCCCTCTATGCTGCCTGGTACCGGGTCAGGGAGGAGTGACTGGCAGCGTTGACCGGCATCCATGGAATGGCGTTAAACATCAGTTCTTGCTAGAATCCTGATGTTATCTGTTCAATAGAGATTCAATCAATGAGCCGTTCCCGCATGGTTCCCGTTTTTTCCTTCCTTATCGCAGCGCTACTGCTTGCCGTCACCCCTGCCAGTGCCGACGAAGCACAGGAAATCAGCCGCATGCTGAAACAGGGCCAGCAGGAAAAAGCACTGGAGCGCGCCAACGGCTATCTCACAGCCCACCCCAAGGATGCCCAGGTGCGCTTTCTCAAGGGTCTGATCCTGACCGAACAGAACAAAACCGGCGATGCGATCAAGATCTTCACCAGTATCACTGACGATTTCCCGGAACTGCCGGAGCCCTACAACAACCTGGCCGTGCTTTATGCCTCCCAGGGACAGTATGAGAAAGCCAAGACCGCACTGGAAATGGCGATCAACACCCACCCCAGTTACGCCACGGCACATGAAAATCTCGGCGATATTTACGCCAAGATGGCGAGCCAGGCCTACGACAAGGCACTGCAACTGGATAAGGGAAATGCCAATGCCCAGTCAAAACTGTCACTGATCAAGGATATCTTCTCCAGACAGGGCAGTCGCGCAGCACCAGCCAAACCTGCAGTTGTCGCCAGTGCAGCGCCCGCCGCCGCTACGGCAGCAAAACCGGCCCCTGCTCCCGTTGCCGCGACACCCCTCGTTGCCGCCCCGGCAAAAACTCCCACCCAGACAGAGCCTGCCAAGCCCCACCCGACGGCAGTTGCGCCTACGCCAACGACCAAGCCTGTCGTGGAAGCAGCAAAACCTGCAGCAGAAAAAGCACCCCCGGAAGCCAAGAGCAGCGACGAGTATTCGGCTTTGATCGCCACTGTTGATGCCTGGGCAAAGGCCTGGTCTGACAAGAATGTTGCTGGCTATCTGAAATTCTACGCCCCTGACCTGGTGCTAGCCAAAGGCGAAAGTCGCAAGAACTGGGAGCAGACACGGCGCGAACGGATCAGCAGACCAAAATCGATTTCGGTGGATATTATTACACCCGAGGTCAAACTAATCGATGCCAACAACGCAAAAGTCATATTCAAACAGAATTATCGTGCTTCCAGCTTCAAAAGTGAAACCTGGAAAACTCTGGTGATGGTCAAATCGGAAGGGAAATGGCTAATCCATGAAGAGCGCATTGGACGTTGATTAAAGGCAGGCTTAAGCATTTTACGCGCACGTTCCTGCTGTTGATGCTGGGGCTGACAACGGCTCCCGCCGGCGGCATGGGGGATCTGTTGCCGCCTCTGCAATATGCGCGCAGCCACAGCAACGATCCGGAAGCATTACTGGTCAACATCCTCCTCAAAATCAGACATAACCAGCTCGATACCGCACTGCGCGACGTCGATGCTCTGCTCGACAGCAAACCCAACTTCAAACTTGCCCATCTGATCCGCGGCGACCTGCTCATGGCACGCGCAAAACCCCTGACAGCATTTGGCAACGCGGATGGCGCAGGAACAGAACAGGTGGCCGATTTCCGGGATGAGGCGCGCGTACGCCTGCAACGACACCTCGAGCAGCCGCCTGCGGGGAAAATCCCCAAATACCTGCTGCAGATGCAAGCAGAACAACGTCATGCCATCGTGGTGGACACCACAAAATCACGTCTTTATGTGTTCGAAAACAATAATGGTGAACCGCGCTATGTCAGCGATTACTACATCACCCAGGGCAAGGCCGGTGCCGAAAAGATACGCGAGGGTGACCAGAAAACACCGCTTGGGGTTTATTTTGTCACTTCCAGCCTGCCGGTGGAAAAGCTTACCGACTTCTATGGTGTAGGCGCCTTTCCCATAAATTACCCCAACGAATGGGACAAACGATTGGGCAAAAGCGGCCATGGCATCTGGCTGCATGGCGTGCCAAAAGACACCTACAGCCGCCCACCGAGGGCAAGCAATGGCTGCGTGGTGCTCAGCAACCCCGACATGGCCGATGTAGGAAAATCGCTGCAGGCGGGGCTCACCCCGGTGATCATCAGCAACAATGTAGAATGGGTCAGCCCTGAAGAATGGCGCAGTCAGCGCGAACGTTTCAAGGGCGAACTGGAAGTCTGGCGCAGGGACTGGGAAAGCCTGGACAACGAGCGCTATCTACGGCATTACTCGGGCAAGTTTTCCGCCAACGGCCAGGATTTCAATACCTTCAGCACCCAGAAACGGCAGGTCCATGCGGGAAAATCGGCACTACGGGTGAAAATGTCCGATGTCAGTCTGTTCCAGTATCCGGGTAAGGAAAATCTGATGGTGGTGACTTTCACCCAGGACTATCAGAGCAACAACCTCAACAACGTGATGAAAAAGCGTCAGTACTGGCAACTGGAAAGCGGCCAGTGGCGCATCATATACGAAGGTGCGGCATAAGCCGTGCAGTTCCATTATTCAAGGAGAGTTCGCATGCCATATTTCCGCTCCCTTATTGCCCTTGTGGCGCTGCTAACCAGCTTCGGCAGTCAAGCCGCAGCCAATCCACAGGTCATGATCAAAACCAGCGCCGGTGAAATGCTGGTCGAGCTCTATCCCCAGAAAGCGCCGAAAACGGTAGCGAATTTTCTCAATTATGTTCAGGATGGTTTCTACAACGGCACAGTTTTTCATCGCGTCATCAACAATTTCATGATCCAGGGTGGCGGCTTTACGCCCGCTCTGGAGCAGAAACAGACCCTGTCGCCCATCGATAATGAGGCCGACAACGGTCTCAAGAATGAACCAGGCACGCTGGCCATGGCGCGCACTTACGAGCCAAATTCCGCCACTGCGCAGTTTTTTATCAATCTCAACAATAACCTGCATCTCAATTTTTACAAGCCCGAACCTGACTATTACGGGTACTGCGTATTTGGAAAAGTTATCAAAGGGATGGATGTAGCAAAAAAAATTGGCGCTGTCCAGACTACTGCCAGCGGACCTTTCAAGGAAGAGGTGCCGGTGGAAAGGATTGTGATAGAGGAAATCAGCCCCATTTCCCCTGCTGAAATACAGCAGGCGGAGACGCCTCCTGCCGTGACAAAAAAACCCGCAAAGCAACCCACTCCCAAGAAAAGGACGTAAAACATGGTTAAGCTGCAAACCAACTTTGGCACCATCACGCTCGATCTCGACGCCGAAAAGGCTCCGGAGACTGTTGCCAACTTTCTTCAATATGTGAACGACGGTTTCTACAATGGCACCATCTTCCACCGCGTGATCGACGGCTTCATGGTCCAGGGCGGCGGCTTCATGCCGGACATGATGCAGAAGGCCACGCGCGACACGATCAAGAACGAAGCCAATAACGGCCTCAAGAATGATAACTACACCATCGCCATGGCACGTACGCCCAACCCGCACTCGGCCTCGTCGCAGTTCTTCATCAATGCATCGGACAACAGCTTTCTCAATTTTACAGCTGAAACACAACAAGGCTGGGGCTACTGCGTATTTGGCAAGGTTGTGGAAGGCCAGGACGTGATCGACAAGATCAAGAAAGTCCGCACCGGCAACAAGGACGGGCATCAGGACGTGCCGGTGGAGCCAGTCATAATCGAAAGCGCTGAAGCCGTATAGGCGGGGAGTGAGGGGTAGGGGCGACGCGTAAGCCAGCCGTCCTTCCCCCTTGCCTTGAATGCCTTTCAGCCTTTTCATTTCCGATCTGCACCTGAGCGCGGATCGTCCGGAAATCTCCTCAGCTTTCTCGCGATTCCTTGCAAGCACCGCAACTCAGGCAGAAGCCCTGTATATTCTGGGCGATCTGTTCGAATACTGGGCAGGTGACGACGATATTCACGATCCATTCAATCGGCAGGCAATCCAGGCGCTCGCCAGGCTGCATTTAAATGGTGTGGCGATCTACCTGATGCACGGCAACCGCGATTTTCTCATGGGCAAAGTCATGGCAACCGCCTGCGGCGCGCACATGCTGCCCGACCCCAGCCTGATCGGCATTCACGGCACTCCGACCCTGCTGATGCATGGCGACACTCTGTGCACTGACGACACCGATTACATGGCATTCCGCGCCCAGGTCCGCAGCCCAAAGTGGCAGACAAATTTTCTTGCCCAGCCACTGGCACAACGCAAAGCCCAGATCGAACATTTGCGCGCACAAAGCAAACTGGCGCAAAGCCAGAAAACAGCAGATATCATGGATGTCAACACTGAATCTGTTATAAATACTTTCAGGGATTACCACTATCCGCGCATGATACATGGCCACACCCATCGGCCGGCGCGACATGAACATGAAATTGACCAGCATCGTTGCGAACGCTGGGTTCTGCCAGACTGGTACGAACAGGGCGGCTATCTGCGCTGCGACGAGTATGGGTGTGAAGCAATCAGGATTTAAAACACTAGTTCATTAATCGTGAAGACGCACAGACCTCAAGGATATTGAAGCAATCTGTCATTCTCCTAAGGGGTAAATGTACGATTCTGTCACCCCTGATGTGTGCTTCGGCGTTTTCGTACCGCCTCAGCAAGTTCACGCAGCAGTGGTTCGCTGTCATCCCAGCAGATGCAGGCATCTGTGATGCTCTGGCCGTAAACCAGATCCTGACCCGTACGCCAATCCTGCCTCCCCGCCTCCAGGAAACTCTCGATCATCACCCCCATGATACGGCGGTCGCCACGAGCTATCTGCCCCGCCACATCGCGGCCTACATCGATCTGTTTGAGGTGGTTCTTGCGCGAGTTGGCGTGACTGAAGTCGACCATCAAGCGCGGCTTGAGACCGGCCGCCGCTATCTCGTCGGCGGCGATGTTGATCGACTCGGCATCGTAGTTGGGACGGATGCCGCCACGCAGTATGACATGGCAATCCTCGTTGCCGGTGGTGGAAAAGATGGCAGAGAAACCATCCTTGGTGACAGAGAGGAAGTGGTGCGGCTGAGAGGCGGCGCGCATCGCATCGAGGGCGATCTTGAGCGAACCGCTGGTACCGTTCTTGAAACCGACAGGGCATGAGAGGCCGGAGGAGAGTTCGCGGTGCCCCTGACTCTCGGTGGTGCGGGCGCCGATCGCCCCCCAACTGATGAGGTCGGCAATATATTGAGGCGAAATCAGGTCGAGAAACTCGCTTCCCGCCGGCAGCCCCAGGTTGTTGATGTCGAGCAGCAGTTGCCGCGCCAAGTGCAGACCCTTGTTGACATTGAAGGTGCCGTCGAGCTCCGGGTCATTGATCAGCCCCTTCCAGCCGACGGTGGTGCGCGGCTTCTCGAAATAAACCCGCATGACGATGAGCAGATCGCCCTTCAGCTCATCCTTCAGCTTTTTCAGCCGTTCAGCGTAGTCCCGAGCGGCAATAGGGTCGTGAACGGAACAGGGCCCGATAATCACCAGCAAGCGGTCATCCTCTTCGTGGAGAATTTTGTGAATGCCTTGCCGCGCCTCAAAGACAGTGGCGGCGGCACTGTCGGTGATGGGAAGTTCTGCCTGCAGCTGGGCAGGGGGTATGAGCTCCTTGATTTCACGAATTCGCAAGTCGTCTGTTTCGGGACGCATAGTCGGTGTTTAATCACTTAATGTCGGGGAAAAATAGATTATAACGCCATATATACCGGTCGGTTGAATTTACACGGCACGGACTAATTCTGTGCCCCCCAAAAAAAACCCCGCCGGGTTGGCGGGGCAAAAAAAACGAAATACTTACTGAATGTGATTCAGGAAGACATTTCGTGGAGGATATTCTTGATCCAGCTGTGAGCATAAACGCCTTCCAGCTCGGACAGATCAGGAGACACCCCGCCCGAGTTGGGCACGGCAATCGTTTTACCCTCAGCCACCTTGTACACTGCCGAAACCGAAATGGCTTCCTTGTCTGTGACATAGCTGTAGCAGACATTGACGTGTGAAGGCGGAATCGGCTCCTTGCCATTCATCAGCTGAACCACGTTGAGCGCGCACACCTTGGCCTGAGAGTTGGCAGAATACCCCGACTTCGGCATGGCACCAGCGCTGCAAGCATCGCCGATCACATGTACATTGGGCACGATAGTGGATTCGAAGGTGACCTGATTCACCGGGCACCATTTCTTGTCTTCACCCACCACACCCGCCATGTATGCAACCGCACCCGCCTTTTGTGGCGGCACAACGTTGATCACGGCGCCTTTGACCTCTTCCACACCGGTATCCACCATCATGGCCTTGTGGTCTACCTTGACCACCTTGTTGCCGGCGTGAAACTCGATAATGCCCTTGTAATGCTTTTCCCAGGCTTTTTTGAACAGTGGGCCTTTGGAAACGATATCCGGATTGGCATCCAGAACAAGGATCTTGGACTTGGGTTTATGGTTTTTGAGGTGCCATGCAATCTGGCTGATACGCTCGTAAGGACCGGGCGGGCAGCGGAAAGGGGTCACCGGCACCGACAGCACAACCGTGCCGCCATCGGCCATATCCACCAGCTGCTTGCGCAAACGCAGCGTCTGCTCGCCGGCCTTCCAGGCGTGCGGCATGTATTTCGGCGTTTCAACCGGATCGTAGCCTTCCAGTTCATCGAAGCGGAAATCGATACCGGGAGAAAGCACGAGCCTGTCATAACTGATGGTTCCGGCGCCAACCTTGACCTGCTTCGCGGCAACATCAATGCCGGTCACTTCATCATAAATCACCTTGATACCGTGCTTTGCCTCAAGCTTATCGTAGGTGATCATGTTGTCCTTGAGATCGCGGCTACCGCCGATCACCAGGTTACTGAACGGACAGGACACAAAAGTCTTGTTGCGCTCGATCATCACCACTTCAATGGAAGGATCGCTCATGCGGATGTATTTGGACACGATGGTGCCGCCGTAGCCGCCCCCCACCACGACCACGCGACGGCCCTTCTTGGGCAGTACTTCACCCGCGCGCGCCAGGATGGAAAAGGAAGACAAGCCTGCTCCTGCTGCAAGACCGGCCATTTGTATGAAATTTCTGCGATTCATGATCGGCTCCTTATTGCTGGCTGGCGTAAAAATGGATGACGGCTTCCACCTCTGCAGGCGTCAACTTGCCTTCGCCCTCGATTTTTTCTGCCATTTTTTCAGGCATCTTGCGTTTGCCGGAACGGAACTCGTGCATGCTGATTTGCAGGTATTCTTTCCACTGTCCGGCCAGGATGCCGCTATCCTCGGAATCGCGACCATTATCCATATGGCACTTCTTGCAACGCTGATCGTGAATCTGCTTGCCGATGGCAACCTTGGCCGCATCCACATCCTGCTTCTCGCGACCGAACGGATGTTTAACAAAGAAATCCACCATCATTTTGATCTCTTCGTCCGAATAGGCTTTAGCCAGGCGCCCCATGATGCTGGACGGACGTTCCCCGCTCTTGAACTTCTTCATGGTGTCCAGCAGGTAGACTTCGGGCATACCCGCGATGGTAGGCATGCTGGGTCCGACACTGCTTCCGTTGGTGCCGTGACAGCCGGCACAAGTATTCGACAACATGGCCGCCTGGCTTGGGCTTTCGGCCCATACCGGCATTTGAATCATAAAACAACCACCAATGATGGCGGCAATCCCCATGGGCTTCATATCTCCTCCTTATAATTTAACTACCAATGGACGATGAAACGCACTGCGACTGGAAGATTGGAGGCAAGCCAGGAAACAAGCATTGATCTAGATCAATGCTTTTGGAAGTGATTTATTTTTATTCCAAAATAAAAGGGGAATTGCCCGAATTTATGAAAAACCCCGGGTTGTTCAGGTACGGTTAGTTTTGATTAAGGCGTGTTAGCACCTAGTCAGGCATCTTGAAATCCAGGCTCCAGACACAAACCAGATTGCGGCCATTGGCTTTGGCACACAACAAGGCGTGGTCGGCTTGCTCGATTGTGTTGGCGATACTTTCATCCGGTCTCATTGTTGCAAGGCCAAACGAAGCACTGATATGGATTGCACTCTTGCCCTTCAACTCAATCGGAAATGCGGCCAATTCACTGCGCAGACGATCCATCAGGGACTGAGCATCCTCTATCGTTGTACTGGGAAGGCACAACAGAAATTCCTCGCCCCCGTAGCGGAAAACCGAGTCGTATTTCCGCAACTGTTTATTCAGAAATTGGGTGGCCGCCTGCAATACCAGATCGCCGACCGGATGGCCGTAGGTATCATTGACCTGTTTGAAGTTATCCAGATCCATCATGCAAACGCAGCATTGCTGATCACTGCGCATCATGCGCTCATGTTCCTCCTCGAGCTTTTGCTGCATGCTGCTGCGGTTCCACACGCCGGTCAGATGGTCCACCACACAAACCTGGTTAATGATATTCGCCTGCAGTTTGCCCACTTCAAATTTGAATTGAAGCGCAGCATCCATGAACTGATTGTATTCGTCCGGCGAAATCACCTGGCCATCCTGGCTCTTGAGCAGAAGCGCACGGGCGCATTCATGCACTTCCTGATGCAAGGTACCGATTTTTTCGAAGCTGTTATCGCCCAGCAACTCCGGGTGCGGCTGTCCGTAATACCACAGTCCGAACTGGCAACGACAGTGGGCGTCATCCAGCATGTCTTCCGCATTGGATGCACTATTGCAGATCAGAGAACGATGCAACACCTTGAGCCAGGACATGTGCTTGTGGACGCCAGCGTCCAGTTCACGCAAAGCGTTTAACAAATCGCCAGTATTCGAGGGCAAGGAACTCTGCATTGGGGAATTCTATAAAACGAGTAAGTCCTGAATTATAGGCGCGCCTGTAGGATATTGCCTACCTCTGCGTCAGATATGACAATGGGATTGGTTTTCATGCTGCTGCCGCGGCAGTTGGCGACGATGCGCGGCAAATCGGCCTCATTCACGCCAAACTCGCCCAAGCGCGGCAAGCCCATACGTTCGGTCCATTCACCAAGCACTTTTAACAGGACCCCGCGCGCTCCGACATCATCGACATGGGTCTTGCCGCGCAGCAGGCGCCCGACACGGGCATATTTCGCCAGCGCAGGATTGGCCGGATCGCGCGCCTCCATGACCTGGATATTCTCCCGCGTTGCCGCTTCCAGCAGGGTGCCGCATACCACGCCGTGGGGAATGGGGAAAAAAGCCCCCAGCGGCGCCGCCAGTCCGTGCACCGCTCCCAGCCCCACCTGGGCCAGGGTAATACCGGAAAGCAGTGCGGCATAAGCCATTTTCTCCCGCCCCATCGCCGCATCCTCCCCGCCCTCGTACCAGGCCATCAGGCCATCCCGCACGGCTTCCATACCCGACCACGCCAGGGCATCGGTAAACGGGTTGGCCTTACTGGAAACGAAAGACTCCAGCAGCTGGGTGAAGGCATCCATGCCGTTGGCCGCGATCAGGTGCGGCGGACAGGAAGCCAGCAGATCCGGGTCGACCACGGCATATTCCGGTACCAGTTGTTCGTCGCGGAAAGATTTCTTGAAACCTTCCGGGCCGTGAGCGGAAAGCACCGCATTCTTGGTAGCCTCGGAACCGGTGCCGGCCGTGGTGGGTACCGCGATAAAAGGCGTGGACGGCCCGAGATAAGGCAGTTCCGGCCCCACGCCTTCGAGGTAATCCATCACCGAATTTCCCGACCCGAGCAGACCGGCGATAGCCTTGGCCGCATCCAGCACGCTGCCGCCGCCGATGCCCAGCACCACGTCGAACTGGCTGCCTCGCAGCACGGCCACTGCATCATCCACCAGTTGCGGAGACGGCTCGCCGTTCACCCTGAAAATCTCCCAGGCAAATCCCTGATCGCGCAGCGTGTCACTCAATTCCGCCCAATACGGCGTAGCGCAAAAAGAAGCGCCACCGGTTACCAGCAATACCCGTTTGCCGTATCTGGCCAGCAGGGCAGGCAATTTCATGATGCTGCCGGGACCAAAATCGATGCGCGGCAGACGGGCAATGGAAAACATTTCAGACATTCAGACTCCTAAAATTTCAGACATGGGGCAATATTCATTCAGACCTCAGCGCTTCCACCGGGTCCAGCATGGCGGCACGACGCGCAGGCAGCACACCGGCCACAAGGCCGATGACCACTGCGATTCCCTCGGCCAGCAGGACGTAAGACCAGGGGGTATGCACGGGCAGGGCGCTGAAACTCACGTGCAGCAATTGCGCCAGGCCGACGCCCAGCACCAGTCCAGCCGCCCCACCCACAGCGGCGAGCAAGGCAGCTTCACCGAGAAAAAGTGCAAGTATCTGGCTGCGTTTGGCGCCCAGCGAACGCAGCAGGCCGATTTCGCTGGTGCGCTCGGTCACGGACATGGTCATGATGGTCAGGATGCCGACCCCGCCCACCAGCAGTGAAATACCCCCCAGGGCGCCCACGGCAAAAGTCAGCACATCCAGAACCGAGCCCATGACCTCGAGCATTTGCTGCTGAGGCGTAATGGTGAAATCCTCGCGCCCGTGACGTGCCAGCAGCACGGTTTTGATCCCCTTCACCACTTTATCCAGAGGTGCGTTGCTGTGATAGGTGACGTGCACTTCCATCAGGCCTGCCCGATTGAACAGCTCCAGGGCGCGTGAAACCGGGATATACACAGTATCGTCCAGATCAAAGCCCAGTACCTGGCCCTTGGATTCCATCACGCCGATCACGCGATAGCGTTCGCTGCCGATGCGGATGCGGCTGCCGAGAGGATTTACCGTACCGAACAGTTCCTGTTTTACCTTCGATCCCAGCACCACGAAAGCACGCGCCGCGCTCGGGTCGTCGGGGGGAAGGAATTTTCCAAGCTGCACTTTCATGCGGAAGGTTTGCGCCATTTCGTGACCAACGCCATACACTGTCACGCGCCGCGACTTGCCCTCTGCTTCCACGTCGGCATTGCCCTGAGCGCTGGGGTCCACATGCTCGACATGGGGCACGCGCCGCAAGGCCTCGGCATCCTCGATGCTGAGGGGACGCACTGAGCTGATGATTCCGGCGGATGGCCCGCCGCGCGTGGAAGATTTGCCCGGTGCTACGCTGATCAGATTGGTGCCGAACTGGGTAAATTCGGACAACACAAACTGGTGTATGCCTTCGCCGATGGAAGTCAGCAGAATGACTGCGGCGATGCCGACCGCAATCCCCAATGCAGTGAGAAAGCTGCGCATGCGGTGCGCAATGATGGAACTCGCGGTAAAAGGTAAAAAATCCTGAATCAGCATGGCTAGTGCCTGGCCAGTGACTCGACCGGATCAAGCCGCGAGGCGCGCCGCGCTGGGGCCACGCTGAACAGGATGCCGGTAAGTAGCGCGGTGCTGAAGGCCGCGACTACCGCCCACCAGGGCGGAACGCTCGGCAGGACGGGATAAATCCTGCCGATGATGAAGCTGCCCAGCAAGCCCAGCGCCAGACCCGCCAGTGCGCCCGCAAAGGACAGCACCGCCGCCTCGGCAAAGAACAGGGCGCGGATCTGCGCAGGAGCCGCTCCGATGGCCTTGAGCAGGCCAATTTCCTGCCTGCGCTGCGACACCGCGATCAGCATCACATTCATGATCAGGATACCGGCCACCGACAGGCTGATCGCCGCGATCCCCGCGACGGCCAGGGTCAGTGCGCGCAAAATCCGGTCGAAGGTTGCCAGAATCGCGTCCTGGGTGACCACGGTCACATCCTTTTCCCCGTCATGACGCCGGGCCAGAATCTCCAGTGCATCCTGTTTGGCTTTTTCAATGCTCTCGCGGCCTCGCGCCTCAATCAGGATGCGAAACAGCGATGAGGTATTGAACAGCATTTGCGCCGAAGCCACCGGCACGATCACCAGTTCGTCAGTATCGAAGCCCATGGATTGTCCCTGCGCGGCCAGCACGCCGATGACGCGAAAACGCCGGTCGCCGATGCGCAGCCACTCGCCGACTGCAGGCTGGTTGCCGAACAGCTCTTTCCTGACCGTGTCGCCCAGCACGCACACCGGCGAGGCCAGACGCGGGTCACCGCCGGGCAGAAATTGCCCCTGGCCCATGCTCATCTTGCGCACTTCCAGCATTTCCGCCGTCGATCCCAGCACCGGCGTTTCGCGGCTCCGCCTGTGCGTGGTCACCAGCGCAGAACCCACCGTCAAGGGCGCAATTCGACGAATGGCGCGGCTGCGGGTGAGCATCAGGGCATCATCGAGGGTCAGGTCGCGCGGCGTTTCACCCAGCAGCATGCCGGGGTTGCCGGTGGTTTCAGAACGGCCGGGGAACACGATCAGCAGATGCGTGCCCAGGGATGAAAACTGCCCCACCACATAGCGTCTTGCACCCTCTCCCAGCGCAGTAAGCACCACCACCGCCGCCACGCCGATAGCCATGGCCAGGATCATCAGCAGGGTACGGGTGCGGGCACCAGTCAGACTGAAGGAAGCAAAGCGCAGGACATCCGCCGTATTCATGAGGACGCCCGCTCATCCGCGACGATGCCGCCATCGACCATGCGCAGCTTGCGCGATGCACGGTGGCCGATTTCCGGGTCGTGCGTCACCAGCAGCAGGGTCACGCCACTTGCTGCCAGTCCCTCCAGGATGTTCATCACTTCCTGTCCGGTAGCGCGGTCAAGGTTGCCGGTGGGCTCATCCGCCAGAATCACGGACGGCTCCATCACCGTGGCGCGGGCAATCGCCACACGCTGGCGCTGGCCACCCGAAAGCTGGTCCGGGCGGTGCGTTTCACGGCCCGTCAGGCCGAAATCCACAATCAGCTGGTCGACGCGCGTTTTGCGCTGCGCCGCCGGCACCCCGGCCAGCAGCAGGGGCAGTTCGATGTTCGCAGCGGCCGAGAGGCGCGGAATAAGGTGAAAGAACTGAAACACGAAGCCGATTTTCTCGCGCCGCACGCGCGCCTGCTCTTCGTCGGAGAGGCCCGTCACATCGCCGCCGTCGAGCCGGTAAATACCGGCACTGGGTCGATCGAGCAGGCCGATCAGGTTGAGCAGGGTGGATTTCCCCGAGCCGGACGGCCCCATGATGGAAAGATATTCGCCGGCGCCGATTGAGAGATCGATATCGCGCAGGGCATGGACTTGCTGATCGCCCACCTGGAAAACGCGCTGGATGCCCTCGAGCCGGATCATGGCACGGTTTTTTTTGCGCCAGCCATTTCCGCGCTCACGTGCGCGCCCGACTTGACGCCTTCACGATCGAGCGAGGTGATGATCTGTTCCCCTTCGCTCAGACCCGCGGTCACTTCGCTGTATTCCCAGTTGGACAGGCCGAGCTGTATCTGGCGCGCTTCCGCCATGCCGTCACGAATGACCAGCACCCGGTTTCCCTCCAGCAAGGCAGCTGTCGGGATGCGCAGCACATCGGGGCGGCTGGTGTAGACAATTTCCACATCGGCGCTGTAACCCACCAGCAGGGATTTGGTTTCTGCAGGGTTGTCGAATTGAACTTCCACTTCCACCGTGCGCGCCTGCTTTTCGAGGTCCAGCACATAAGGCGCAATGCGCCGCACCTTGCCGGCAAAATGGCGGCCGCTCATCGCATCCAGCGTGATGCGCCCTTCCCCTCCAACCAGCACATTGGGCGCATCCACCTCATCGATCGGCGCACTGACGTAGAGGCAGGAATCGTCGATCAAATCGATGGCGGGCGGCGTGGGAATGCCGGGCGGCGAAGGCGTGGTGTATTCGCCCAGTTCACCCGTCACCTCGGCCACGATGCCGGCAAAAGGCGCGCGCAACTGGATACGGTCAAGATTGGCGCGCGCGACGGCAATCCGTTGCCGCGCCTGCCCGGCCTCTGCACGCATGGCCTCGCAACTGGCGCGCCGCGCCTTGGCGGCGGACACTGACTGGTCCAGACCTTCCTCGGAAATAAAACCCCTTTCCTTCAACTGGCGCATGCGCACCGCAGCCCGCCCGGCCTCATCCGCTACGGTGCAGGCCTCATGGATTCGTGCCTGCGCGGAATTCAACTGCTCACGCGCCAGTTTCTCCTGCGCGGCAAGATCGTCATGCCACAATTCCAGCAATACCTGACCGGCGCTGACACGCTCACCCTCATGCACCAGCAGCCTGGCAATCTGGCCTCCTGCGGGTGGCGCCAGGCGGGCGCGACGGCAAGCCTTCACGGTGCCGGCGCGGGTGTTGGCCACGGTCGCCTCGACCGTGCCGCGCCCAACCTGAGAAACCATCACGGCGACAGGCTGCGGACGCGTCCAGTACCAGCCCGCCGCCAGCAGCAGCACAAACACCGCGAGGACAAAAATGATACGGAAAGAGAAAAATCGGGATTTAAATGGGGATTGCATAATTTAGCAAAATACCCCAACAGCAAAGCAGTAACAAGACAAAACGGGGCATCTGCCCCGCCTTGAGATTAACAAGCAGCCAAGTCTGTATCAGGCGCTTGCCAGCAGCGCCTCGATTTCGGCGAAGGTCTGGGCAATTTCGGTGGTGGGGATGTCGATGTCCAGCTGGCGCGCGATCTGCGATGCCGAGATGATGCCGCGAATCACCTGCCGGTTTTCCTTCTCATGACGGTCAACCACCAGGGCGTGGCTACGACCGGCCTGCTTCAGGGTGGCGACAACATTGCCGACACGGGTGCGATTGATATCATCCATGCAGATCACTTCAAGCTTGTCCTGCGTGGTCATGATGTCCTGCACCACAATATCGTGATAGGTGCCGCCGTGTTTCTGGATATGCTGGATCGGCTTGGCGCCATGCGTGTCGGTGGAAGTAATCAGGCCCACCACGGTATCCTCGTCATCCACCACCAGCAAGAGACGCACGCCACGATGTTTCATACGCGAATTGGCAGCATCGATAGGCGCTTGTGCGGCGACGGTCACCGCACTGATTTTTTTGAGATCGGTCATCACTGCCGCGGCAGGATCGTCGAGCTTGATCAGATCAAAAATCCGCTCGGTGCGGTGGAAGGAGGCCCCACTCTCCAGCGTGGTTGAAGCGATCGGGGTATATTCGATATTGGTCACGCGTCTCTCCTTATTTTGATTTACTGATAAATGTCGGGTTTTGCAATAATCCCTATGCTACTCGAAGGGCCAAACGCATTTAATCAAAATATTTGATGGGAGAGACTCAATATCTTTATATTCAGCCGGAAATCACGTCTGTTTGCCGGTCGGCCTCAAGAAAAGAAGATAGCTCGTTGAGTGCAAGGCGGTAAACATCGCGCTTGAACTCGATCACTGATTCAAGCGGAATCCAGTAATGATGCCAGCGCCAGGCATCGAATTCCGGATGGCTGGTGGCACGCAACCGGACATCGCAATCCCGACCGACCAGACGCAGCAGATACCAGACCTGCTTCTGCCCCCGATAGCTGCCGCGCCACTCACGCCGCACCCAGTGCTGCGGCACATCGTAATGCAGCCAGCCCTGCGTGCGCCCGAGAATACGCACGTGCTCCGGCATCAGCCCCACTTCCTCGTGCAGCTCGCGGTACATCGCCTGCTCCGGCGACTCGCCGGACTTGATGCCCCCCTGCGGGAACTGCCAGGAGTGTTCGCGGATGCGCTTGCCCCAAAACACCTCGTTCTTGGCATTGCATAGCACGATGCCAACATTCGGGCGGTAACCGTCCTGGTCAATCATTTTTTACTTCACTTTAGAATTCGTCGAATTACTGCGATTTTTTCACATTTTGCCCCGCATTGAAAGCTGCCGCAGCAGGCGCGGGTTCGGGGCGATCAGATCAGCAGACGCTTTTCACTGTGGACATTGAGACTGCGCAGCGCACTGACAAAATCCGGGAATTCCAGGCCGTATTCAGCTTCCAGGCTCCTGGCTCTCTCCTTGAGTTCTTGCCAGCAAGGGTTGCCCGGGCTGCGTTTGAATCCGAAGACAACGATATTGCTCATTCTTCCGGTGGGCATCGAGAGCACCAGACCGTTGAAACTGGCTTCGATACGCCTGAAGTAGACATCAAACATCTTGTCGCTACCCCACAAGTTCACCACCAACACTCCGTCCGGTGTCAGCGCTGCCGCACAATCATCATAAAAACTCTGGCTCGCCAGCGCTTCAGCCAGGCTGCGGTCATCATAACCATCAACCATCAGCACATCACAGGCGTCCGAATGGTTACGCACATAATCCACTCCATCGCCAATTTCAATCTGCAAGCGCTGATCTGCTTCCGGAACAAAGAAATGACTGCGCGCCGCCGCTACGACCTGCGGGTTGATTTCCACCACATGGGTATGGGCTGTAGGCAGTCTGTGATACACGAATTTGGTCACCGAACCGCCGCCCAGTCCGATCATCAGGATGTTCCGGGGTTCTGGATGAAACAGCAGAAACCCCATCATGGCGCGCGTGTAGGCAAGCTCCAGCTCGTTTGGCGCTTTCACGCGCATCGCGCTCTGCACTGTATCGCTGCCCAGATGGAGAAAGCGCACCCCATCGCGCTCGCTCACATCCACCACCCCCTGCTCGCCTACCGACTTATGGGTGCGCCATTTACTGAAAAATCCCATGCTAAAATGATCAACTCTTTCTTTTTTAGAATCGTCCGGATCATAACATGCGCGTATCCCAATTTTTCCTCTCCACCCTCAAGGAAGCCCCGACCGAAGCCGAACTGGTCAGCCACAAACTGATGCTGCGCGCCGGACTGATCAAACGCCTGGGCAGCGGGCTTTACAGCTGGATGCCGCTGGGGCTGAAGGTGCTGCGCAAGGTGGAGAATATCGTGCGCGATGAAATGGACAAGAGCGGCGCCATCGAACTGCTGATGCCGGCCGTCACCCCAGCCGAACTGTGGCAGGAAACCGGGCGCTGGGATGTGTTCGGTCCGCAGATGCTGAAGATCAGGGATCGCCACGAGCGTGATTTCTGTTTCGGCCCCACTCACGAGGAAGTCATCACCGATATCGCGCGGCGCGAGATCAAGAGCTACCGCCAGCTGCCGATCAATTTCTACCAGATCCAGACCAAGTTCCGCGACGAGATCCGTCCGCGCTTCGGCGTAATGCGCGCGCGCGAGTTCGTGATGAAGGATTCCTACTCCTTCCACGCCGACCGCGCCTCGCTGGAGCAGACGTATGAAGTCATGTACCAGACCTATTCGCGCATCTTTACCCGCCTGGGACTGAAATTCCGCGCTGTGGCAGCAGACACCGGCGCCATCGGCGGCTCCGGCTCGCATGAATTTCACGTACTGGCAGATTCCGGCGAGGATGCCATCGCCTTCTGCCCGGATTCCGATTACGCAGCCAACGTGGAACTGGCCGAGGCGGTTTCTCCGGCCACGCCGCGTCCAGCACCCGCTCAACCCATGCAAAAAGTTGCCACACCCGGCAAGCACACCATCGAGCATGTGTGCGAGGTGCTTAAGGTTCCAGCAGAAAAAACCATCAAAACCTTGCTGGTCGAAGGCCAGGATGGCGGCGTGGTGGCGCTGCTGCTGCGCGGCGACCATGAACTGAACGAGGTCAAGGCCGGCAAGCTGATCCAGCTCCCGGACGCCGTGCGCTTTGCCAGCGACGCACAGATCCTCGCTGCCGCGGGCTGCAAGGCCGGATCGATTGGTCCGGTCGGCCTCAACATCCCCGTCATTGCCGACCGTGCGGTTGCCGTGATGAGCGATTTCGTGTGCGGCGCCAACGAGGACGGCTATCACCTGACGGGTGTGAATTTTGGCCGCGACCTGCCTGAGCTGAAGGAAGTCGTGGATATCCGCAATGCGGTCGAAGGCGATCCCAGCCCGGATGGCAAAGGCACGCTGGAACTGTGCCGCGGCATCGAAGTCGGGCATATCTTCCAGCTCGGCAACAAGTATTCTTCAGCCATGAATGCCACCTTCCTCGACGAATCCGGCAAGGATCGCGTCATGGAAATGGGCTGCTACGGCATTGGCGTGTCGCGCATCGTGGCTTCTGCCATCGAGCAGAACAATGATGCGCGCGGCATCATCTGGCCGCGCTCCATCGCCCCCTATGAACTGGCCATCGTGCCTATCGGCATGGGGCGCAGCGAGCTCGTGAAGGAAACGGTGGAAAAGCTCTACGCCGATCTCAAGGCAGCCGGCATCGAAGTCCTGCTGGATGACCGCGACGAGCGCCCCGGCGTGATGTTCGCCGACATGGAACTGATCGGCATTCCGCACCGCATCGTGGTGGGCGAGCGCGGCCTGAAGGAAGGCAACCTGGAATATCAGGGACGGCGCGACGAAAAGGCGCAGTCCGTTGCATTGCATTCCGTGCTGGAATTCGTACAATCGAAATTATGCGAAAACTGATCGGGTTTCTGCTCCTGCTGTTTCCCCTAGCGACTCACGCCGGGGCACAGATGTATGAGCCGCTTTCTGCCAGCGTGCGCGCCTCGCTGTACAAGGCAGTGAGCGACAACGTACCGCGGCGCACGTCGTTTTCTTCTGCCGTGGAGGAACAGAACTGGCTTGCCGAGATGTCCCGCCGCATGGAAAAACGCATTCCGGATCAATCCAGGCGTCTCGATTTTCTTAAAAGCGTGCATTACGAGGCTTCGCGCGCCGGGCTCGATCCGCAGCTGGTGCTGGGACTGATCCAGGTAGAAAGCGGATTCAAGAAATATGCTGTTTCCAGCGCTGGTGCGCGTGGCTATATGCAGGTGATGCCATTCTGGGTCAAGCTGATTGGCAGCAAGGAAAACAATCTGTTTCACATCCGCACCAACCTGCGTTTCGGCTGCACCATCCTGCGCCACTATCTGGATATCGAAAAGGGCGACCTTTACCGCGCTCTGGGACGTTACAATGGCAGTCTGGGCCGCCCCGAGTATCCAACACTGGTCGTCGGCGCATGGCGCAATCACTGGGCCTACAACACCCCTAGCACCCGTATTTCCAGCCAGGACGATAAACACCCCACGTCCTGAAGTCGACTAAAGGAGTTCGTACCATGAAGAAATTTCATCTTGTTTGGGACGAAAACCGCTACGCACTCGGCATTCCCTCCCTCGACAGCGAGCATCGCAGCTTGATGAATCTCGTTAATGAACTATCGGAAGCCGTAGCGCAGGACTGTGACTGCGAACAGGCGCGCCAGAAGATGGAAAAAATCCTCGATTTCGCCGCAATGCACTTTGCGCATGAAGAAGACCTGATGCGCCGGCATGGCTTCCCCGGTGCGGAACAGCATACGGCAGATCATGAGAAACTGCTGCGTGAAGCCACCAACCTGATGGAAACGCTCAGCCCCGAACATTCCAATCGCGCCCTGCTAATTACGGCCTTCTTCACCGATTTCACCGAAAATCACATCCTGCACGAAGACCGGGCAATCAGCCAATACTTGGAGAAACAGGGAATCAGGGCAGATTGAGTATTGCCGCGGCACCGGCGCGCAATTGCGTTTCCGCCGGTACAAAAATCACATCCAGAGGATAAAGCGGCAATCCTGATTTGTCGCGTGTCGTTGGTTCCAGTCCCAGCGTCCTGACCTTACCGTGAAAACGCTGTTTGCCTACGTTCACTTCGACTTCCTGTCCCACTTTCAGACCTGCCAGCTGCGTCTCCAGTACTTGTGCCCGCGCCAGCATCTCTCCCGCCCGCGCCACCACCAGCAGGCTTTGCGGTTGCAATGTCGCTGCCACCGCCTGCCCCGGTTCCACCTGTCGCGCCACTACAACAGCGTCAAAAGGCGCACGCAGCAAGGTATCTTCGCGGTTTTTCTGCGCCTGCCGCTGACGCGCCTGGGACTCTTTCAGCTGGGCAGCCGCCCTGGCCTGGCGCAGCTTGGCCTGATCCAGCTCGGAAATGGATATCACGGTGCGGTCGTACAATTCCTGCACGCGCTTCAGGTCGCGCTGTGCTTCGGCCGCATCTTCCTTGTTGCGCGCGACCATGGCAGCAGCCTCATCCACCCGTCCGGCGTAGATGCGTTCATCCAGCCTGAGCAGCACCTGCCCATGCCGCACGCGCTCGCCCACCGTTACATTAACCGCCTGCACCACACCGGAGACCGGCGGGGAAAGTTCAACCCGCTGCGACCACTGCAACACGGCGGGCACTTCTGCCGCCTGCGTCGCCACGGTAAATAGACAAGCCGCGATCCAAACAGATCGCTTTGCGGTTTTCGTGATCAGCCATTTTTTCATTTCGTTTGCCCTTTCTGTTCTGCGCCATGTTTTTCAAGCGGCTGGCCCAATAATGCTTCCAGCCGGGCAAACGCCAGCGCCAGCTGGTATTCCACTCTGCGCTCGCGCAGCTTGGCCGCCATGGTCGCCGCCATGGAATCGCCCAAATTGGTTTTCAGTTCCACCTCGTATTGGCCGCGCGCGCGCTCCAGCGCCAGATCCCGGTAGTCGCTGTGCTTTTTCGCTGCCGTGCGCACCGTGCGCTGCAATTCGCCGACTTCCAGCCAGTTTTCCAGCAAGGCCTGCTCCAGTTCCAGTGCCAGCTTTTCGGTTTCCGCCTGAAGACGCTGAAACAGCGCCTGCTCCTTCGCCATCTGCGCATCTACCCTGCGGCCGGTATACAGGGGCCAGGTCAACACCACGCCGGCTTTCAGATTGTCGCGGGTCGAAGCCTCGCGGCTATAGCCCCCCCCCTCCAGTTCGAGATCAAGCAGGGGCGACTTGTCTGCACGCACTGCCTCGATACGCTGCCTGGCACCTGCCAGCTGGGCACGCATGGCGGCAAGTCGAGGGTTATTCGCACGCAATACCGCCAGTAGCGCCTCGTACTCGGGTGCAGGATCATCATTCCCGCTCAGCTTCGGGTCAGCCAGATCCGCGCTCAACTGGCCGGAGCGGTTCATGGCAGAAGCCAATTGTGCCCTGGAAATGCGCTGGCGCAGCTGGCTGGCATTGCGCTTCATCAATTGGTCCTGGTAACTGTCTTCGATCTCGGACAGATCGGCAGCGGCAATCTGGCCCACCTCGAGGCGATGGCGGGCGTTGTCCAGAGTCACATAGGCGACCGCCATATATTCATTGTCGGCATCGAACTGCATATCCGCCAGCAATACGTCGAAAAAGCGTGTCATGACGTCCAGACGGCGGCGCGAACGAATATCCAGCAACATTGCTTCGCGCGCTGACAGCACGGACTCGGCAGCCTGCTCGGCCAGCGCGGTGCGCCCAAAATCATAAAGGGATTTGCGTGCATTGAGCCGCAGGGTGTTGTCACTCACCGAATCCGGCCCGACGGTCGGTTTTGCGCGACGCAAACCGGCTTCGAGATTGAGGTTCCAGTCGCTGCGCGCGCCAGCCAGTTCACGCTCGGCCAGGGCCACGGCGCGGTCAGCTTCGCCCATCCGCAGGTCCGGATGCGCTTCCGCCACGGATGCCAGCGCCTCCTCCAACGTCAAGGGCTGCCCCAGAACGGGAGCGACAGCCAGCAACAATCCGAACGCAAGCAACGCACGCTTCATTTAATGGCCTGCTGCTTGTATTTGGCGAATGGCATGGTTTTGTAAGCGCCATCCACCACATAGCGGCCCAGTGCCATGAACTCCCGGCTATCCTTGGCTGCACCGGTAAAGCGGGTCAGCACTTTGCCGGAAAGGTCAAAAAACAGGAATACCGGCGTGGCGCGCACCCGGTGCTCCAGGGCAAAGTTCTTTTCTATGGTCGCTTTTCCGGCAAAATCCACCAGCGCATTGGCGCCTTCGCTATCGACGCTGAAGATCAGGAAATGCTGACGGTAGTAATCCTGCACCTCGGACTGGTTGAGTATGGTCTGCTTCATGCGATGGCAGAACGGGCAGTCATCCATTTCGAACATCAGCAGAATACCCTGCTTGCCCTCTTGTTTCGCAGTATCCAGCTCGGCCTTGAAGTCGCCCAGATGCTGACTGAAGAAATGCTGCCCCACATCCCGGCTCTCGGCCCAGACGGGTGCGACAAAAAGGCAAAAGGCCAGACCCAGCAGGAATTTCTTCATGTCTCGCTCCTATTTCTTGGTGATGTAACTTTCTATTGCTTTGCGCGTAATGGCGCCCACATTGTATGCCACCAGTTTGCCCTGGGGGTTGAATAAATACGTGGTCGGCAAACCCGAAAGCGCGCCAACCTGTGCAGCCGAAGCCTGAGTACCAAGGATAACAGGATAGGAAACGAACAGCTGCTCGGCAAAGTCCTTGACCTCCTGTCCGCTGCGGTAATCCATCGCCACCCCCAACACCACCAGATCCTTATCCTTGTGCTTGTCGTGCAGGGCACTCAGATCGGGGATTTCCTCCAGGCACGGCGGGCACCAGGTGGCCCAGAAATTCACCAGCACCCATTTTCCCTTGTAGCCGGCCAGGGAATGCTGCTTGCCCTCGGTATCCTGGAAGGTGAAGCCGGCTGCCGTAGACAGACCCGCCATCGTAAACAGCATGCACCCCAGCCAAAGCCGGATCAGCATCTTATTTTTCATGCGCAACCTCGCTCACATGCTTCTCGCCGCCATGCGTATCCGCAGCATGAGTAAGGTACAAAGACAAACCAATCAAAGCCAGGCTGCCACCCAGATAGAGCAGATCGAGCGTGGTTTTCATCTCCATCTTGAGCGCACTCTCGAACAGGGTCACGATCAGGATCATCAAAATCACCTTCGCCAGACGGGCCTTGAGATCATCCAGGCTTTCGATCACCAGGATTTTGCTCGAGGTCTTGCTGCCATGCGCCTCGTCGATGTCGCTGATGAACAACTCGTACATGCCAAGGGAAAAAATCAGCATCACCGTGGCCAACAGGTAGCCATCCACCACCTCGACAATATGGGTAATGGTGTCATCGTGCAGAACCTTGCGCGCCTCACCCGTAAGGCTGGGGTCGGCATAATGAAAAATATGTACGATCAGGTAATACACGTCCACGGTGGCCATGTAAAAAATGGCAAAGCCCGCAGCCAGACTCGCCACTACAGCAAACAGGACAATGTAGCGGCTGCGCCACAGAGCGCCTTCAAATATTTTTTCAACCAGATTCATCATATTATTGCTTTACCTCGGGCTCGAGTCCCAACCAGAAATTTAAAACGGAAGACGGCAAATACCGCGCCAGCAGCGAAACCGCAGACACCCCGATGACTGCAGCTGCCCACAAGGCAAGAAACAATGTGCCTGAGTAGTAATGCAGGATGATTTCCAATGCTGCCAGAGCAGCGCCCAGCAAGACAGTCAGCATGCGCCATACAGCGGGATGTGAACTGACCCGCAGGCGCGCCAGCAAGCCCAGCAGAAGCACCGCGCACAGCGCAAAGCCCGCACCGTAACTGGCCTGTGCAGCAGCCAGCGGCAGCAGGCCACGCGCCATGCTCCAGTGATGCCAGGCGAACAGCAGCACCAGAAAAAACAGCAAAAAACCGAGCCACTTCACCCAGGAACGCGCAATTTCGGGCATTCTACCTCGCTTAATGTTTTACAAACCGGACAATTGTTTCTAGAATCAAGATAAAAACACCAATCAGGCAGGACAGGAGAAACACAATCCATGACCATTAAATTATCCGTCCCAGCGCCGGAACAGAATTTAACCGTAGAAACCCGCCCCAAGCAAGTCGCAGAATGGCTGGCTGCACTCCCCCTGAGCAACCTGAACGAATCCTCAAGGACTATCCTGGATGCGCTGAGCGCACTTAACCGCAGCAAGGTTGCCGAAGATACCCGGCTCAAGCTGCTCGAACTCTACCGCACGACCATCAGCGACCTGATGACATCACTGGAGGCGCAATTCTCGGGGCAGCCCCTGCCGCTACCGGAAAAATCCAGACTCATCGCCAGCCAGGCGCGCCAACTGCAAACCGAACTGGCCTACGGCTACAAGATCATTTTGCTCGACCAGGCCAGCCGCAAACTGAGCTTCGGCAGCAACAAGCAGCTGCCGCTGGTGGTTGAGCGCGCTATCGCCAGCCTGGGCAGGATGCTGGTGGTGTGCTACCAGACCTATGCACCCACACCTGCCGGCGTCTGGGCAGAAATGCATATTCTGTTCACCTACGCCGTCGAACAGGGCATACAGGACGAGTCGGTTTCCGACCATGGCCGCCAGAGCAGCGTCAATCTGGCCTACAAACAGGCCCTGCTGCTGGCCTTGCTCGATCCCTACAGGCTGATGCAGGGAGAGGTCAACAAGGTGCTGGAGTATCTCACCCAGTTTGGCGGCAATGCCCATCTGCAGCCACTGATGCAGACCAGCAACCCGTCCGGCTTCTTTCTGGTCCGCCTCGACAGCGACAAGCCGCCACGCGCGCTGGCGCATGACATCACAGTCACCGATGCGCGCACCGACATCCTGCTCAACACAATCGAACTGGCGCGCCTGCTGCACCAGCAGATCAGTCAGCTGGAGTCAGGCATGGATCCAAAGGCACTGCTATTGCCTTTCGCTACCAAGGACTTTGGCTACCCCAACCTGTTAAGACGCATGCTCAAGCATTGGGGCATCGCCCCAAAACGCCTGTTCAACCGCACCCAGCACGATGCAAAAATGGAAATCTGTGCCGGCATCCGTTCCATCCACCACTTCCTCAGCGGTGACCTTAGCGGTGGCGTGGCTGGCCGTGTGGCCGAACACGAAACCACAGAAATCACTCTGGAACTGGCGGATTCACCACTCGATAAAACCAGCCATCAGACATACGTGTCAAAGAACTGGCTGATCATCAACGAAAGCGCAGGTGGATTAGCGCTCTCCAAGGATCCCAAAACGGATGTGCAGGTAAGGGTGGGAGAAATCATCGGACTCAGGCCCGAGAATAATGATGCCTGGAATATCGGCGTGGTACGCTGGGTCAGCAGCGAAAACCCCAACCACCTGCAACTTGGCGCGCAGATGATCGCACCCACCGCCACCCCGGTCACGCTGCGCCCGTTGATCACCAGTGCGGGCACCCCTTTTCAGCCCGCGCTATTGCTGCCGGAGATCCCCGCCCTGAAGCAACCCGCGACCCTGGTCTGCCTGCGCGGCGGATTCTTACCTCAGCGCGAATTCCTTCTGGACCAGAATGGCGTGCCGCAAAATGTACGCGCCACCCGGCTGCTGGAGCAGACCGCCACTTTCGACCTGTTCGAATTCACTCCAGTTCAGGCTTAGCACACAAATCCTCCAGCGAGCCCTCCAGGGCTTGCTCCAGGCTGGAGGAAGTGCGTTCGCTCAATGCTGCAAGGTTTGCGTCGCTGCCAGCAGGCAGATCATCCTCCGGTTTGAATACAAAACGGTGAAACACATCCAGCATGGCAATGTCACGCGGGTGGGCCGAGAGCAGCCAGCGCTGGCCAACCGTTCGTGCCACCCAGCGAGCATCGAGCAACTGCAGCAGGATATCTTCCAGCTCCTCCAGCGTTACACTGGTTTCACGCTGCAACTGAGCCAGGGTCAGAACCTCGCCGCTGCGCTGGGCGTGGCATAGCGCCTGCAGCACAAACAGGGCATCAAGATAGCGCCGTCCGGCGGTGCGCTCGACCCGCCACATGCCGCCTCGCCAGTAAGGCAGCGAAGCTGCCACCACCGCCCCGCTCACCACCACCAGCCAGGAAAGATAAACCCATAACAAAAATACCGGCAGACTGGCGAAAGCACCATACACCAGGGTATAACCGGAAAAATGCAGGATATAGGCGGTGAATCCCTTGCTCATCAGCCCCAGCCCCAGCCCGGTCACCACCCCGCCTATCAGGGCATGGCGAAACGGCACATAGCGATTAGGCACGGCGAAATAAAGCAGGGAAAATGTCAGCGAAGTGATCACCAGCGGCACGACTTTCAGAACGCCCACACCCAGCGATGGAATAAATTCCACATAACCCAGCGAATAACTCACCAGATAGGAGGTCAGCGAAAGGCTGGCGCCGAGCAACAAAGGTCCCAGCGTCAACACGGCCCAATAGGTCAGCACGCGCTGCAGCAGTCGGCGCCGCGTGGTCACGCGCCAGATCAGGTTGAAAGCATGCTCGATGGTCTGCATCAATATCAGGGCCGTCACAGCCAGGGCCGCGATACCCGCAGCGGTCAGCCGCGCCGCCTTCTCTGAAAACTCCTGCATGTAAACCGTGATGATCTTGCCTGCAACCTCCGGGACCATATTGGTGAGGAGAAAAATCTTGAGCTGCGTCATCAGTCCGGAAAACACCGGGAATGCCGAAATCACGGTAAACGTGATGACGATCAGCGGCACCAGCGACAGCAGCGTGGTGTAAGTCAGGCTGGAGGCGATCTGGACACAGCGATCTTCATCGAAGCGGCGCGCCAGGAAGCGCAAGAAACCGAGAAATTCACGAATTGGGCGGGACATGGGGAACACCATAAACGGGTCAGCGTATAATAGGCAAATTAGATCTTCTTGAGAATGCGCAATGAATGAAATTCTGGTGCTGTACTACAGCCTGCACGGCTCGGTGAAGGAAATGGCGCAACTGATCGCACGTGGCATCGAGCAGGTTCCAGGCACCACGGCGCGCATTCGCACCGTGCCCGGAGTGTCTACGGTGTGCGAGGCAATGGAGGATGCCATCCCCGATGCGGGTGCGCCTTATGTCGAGCTCAAAGATCTGGAAGAATGCCTCGGACTGGCGCTGGGCAGCCCTACCCGCTTTGGCAACATGGCGGCGCCAATGAAATATTTCTGGGATGGCACCACCCCGCTGTGGTTGAAGGGCGCCCTGATCGGCAAACCCGCTGCGCTGTTTACCTCCACCGCCAGCATGCACGGCGGCCAGGAAAGCACGCTTTTCTCAATGATGGTGCCGCTGCTGCACCATGGCATGGTCATCACCGGCCTGCCCTACTCCAACCCGGAACTGACCGCCACCACTTCCGGCGGCACGCCCTATGGTGCGAGCCACGTCGCCGGCGCAGACGGCAACAGGCCGTTCACCGAGGAAGAACGCAAATTGTGTCTCGCGCTCGGCAAACGCCTGGCGGAGACGGCTCTGAAACTGGCGCGCCCGCTCTAATAAATGGCCGACCACCCCGAAATCCTCGCCGCGCGCCGTCTGCTGCGTAGCCAGCACAGCGCTGCACTGGCCACATTGTCCAGCCGACTGGACGGCCATCCCTTTGCCACGGCAGTGGATTATCTTACCGACCACACCGGGCGGCCAATATTTCTCATCAGCACGCTGGCGGAGCACGCCAGAAACATCACCGCCGACCCGCGCGTCAGTCTGCTGATACAGGGCAACGCCAGCGAAGCACAAGCCAGCCCGCGCCTGACCCTGACCGGAAAGGCTTCACGCATCGGCGATGAGCAGCACGCCGATCTGCAGCAGCGCTATCTGCGCTATTTCCCCGAAACTGAGCCATATTTCGAGCTGGATTTCTTTTTCTGCCGAATCGAACCCGGCCAGCTGCGCTATATCGGCGGATTTGGTGCCGCACGCTGGATTGCGCCGGGCGACTTCACCGTTTCCGCGAACGGCTGGCAAGAAGCGGAAAACGCCTTGATGCCGCAACACGCGAACCTGATCGGGCTGGATTGTGATGGCTACGATCTGCGTCGCAACAAAAAGATTATGCGCGTGGATTTCACCGCACCCGTCGCTGATCCCAGCCAGGCCGTCATTAAAAATCCCGCCCCATGAAAACCGTTTTTCACAACGTCGCCATCGCCAGTCTGATCTCACTGATCCTGCTGTGCCTCGCCTGGGAGGGCTGGCTCGCGCCGGTGCGCCCAGGCGGAACCCTGCTGGTAATCAAGGCGGTTCCGCTCCTGCTGCCCCTGTTCGGCATCCTGCGCGGCAATGTTTATACTTTCCAGTGGGCCTCGATGCTGATCCTGCTCTACTTCACGGAAGGCGCGGTGCGCGCCTGGTCCGATTCCGGCCTGAGCGCAACGCTGGGAATGATTGAAGCAGGTTTGAGCATCATCTTTTTCCTCAGTGCGATTTTCTACGCCCGCATATTCAAAATCGCCAAAAAATCAGCCCACTAGAATTCGCTATCCTCCAGAGCATTTCTTGATATGAACGCCTCCACCACTATCACCAAACGACTGAGAATTCATGGTCGTGTGCAAGGCGTCTATTTCCGCGAATCCATGTGTCAGAAAGCCGCGCAACTGGGCGTCACCGGCTGGGTGCGCAACCTGCGCGATGGCACTCTCGAAGCTACGATACAGGGCACGGAAGAGGCAGTACGGCACATGCTGGAGTGGGCGAAAAGGGGGCCGGAGATGGCTGGGGTCACGGACATGGAAGTCACGGAAAGCAGCGGCAGCTACGCCGAATTCGAGCGGCGAGATACGGCTTAATTCTCGCTGTCACCAAACACCGGCAGTGACATATGCCAGTAAATGGCGGCAAGACGCACGGCCAGCACGGCCACCATGGGCAACGGGATGAGCAGGTTTTGTGGGGCCTCCAGGTGGGCGAGAACGACGAACATCCCACCACCGACCAGACAGGCAGTGGCATAGATTTCCCTGCGCAGCACCAGCGGAATCTGGGCACACAGCATGTCGCGCATGATGCCGCCCGCCACGCCTGTCATGACGCCCATGATCACCACGACCAGATAGGGCGCCCCCAGATTAAAGGCCTTGCTGGCGCCGATAATGGTAAATACCGCCAGACCCATCGCATCCGCAACCAGAAAAACCGCTGGCGGGATGCGGCTGACGTGGGTCGCGGCATAAAAAGTCACCAGCGCAGCCAGTCCGGCCACATAGAGATACAAGGGGTCATTCACCCAGAACACCGGGTTGGCATTGAGGATCACGTCGCGCAGCGTGCCGCCGCCAAGCGCCGAGACCATGGCAACCACCACCACACCGAACAGGTCCATGCGCTTGCCGCCGGCGCTAAGCACGCCGGCGGTAGCGAAAACCGCGGTTCCGATCAGGTCAAGCTGGTAAATCAAGTTGCACTCAAACCTGCGGGTGCGCCCGTTCCAGCTTGCTGTGCAGCTTGTTGAGGGCGTGCAGGTAAGACTTGGCCGAGGCAATCACGATATCGGTGTCCGAACCCTGGCCGTTGACGATGCGCCCGCCCTTGGACAGGCGCACCGTGACCTCGCCCTGCGCATCGGTGCCGCTGGTGATATTGTTCACCGAATACAGTTGCAGTTCCGCACCGCTCTTGATGATCGAGTCAATCGCCTTGAAAGCAGCGTCCACCGGTCCGCCGCCATCCGCTTCTGCCTGTTCTTCAGTGCCATTTACGGCAACGACCACCGTGGCGTGAGGCGTTTCACCGGTTTCGGAGCACACCTTCACGGACACCAGCTTGAAGTGTTCCTGCTCCAGCGCGGCAGCTTCGTCACTCACCAGCGCCTGCAAGTCTTCGTCGAAAATCTCGTGTTTCTTGTCCGCCAGCTCCTTGAAGCGAGCAAACGCACCATTGAGCGCATCTTCCGATCCCAGTTCGATCCCGAGTTCCGACAGGCGCGTCTTGAAGGCATTGCGACCCGAATGCTTGCCCATCACCATCTTGTTGGCGCTCCAGCCCACGTCTTCGGCGCGCATGATTTCGTAGGTTTCGCGGTGCTTGAGCACGCCGTCCTGATGGATGCCGGATTCATGCGCAAAGGCGTTGGCGCCGACAATGGCCTTGTTGGGCTGGACCACGAAACCGGTCACGGAAGACACCAGGCGACTGGCCGGCACGATCTGGGTGGTATCGATCTGGGTGTCGCAATTGAACACATCCTGGCGCGTGCGCACCGCCATCACAATTTCTTCCAGCGAGGCGTTGCCCGCCCGTTCGCCCAGGCCGTTGATCGTGCATTCCACTTGGCGCGCGCCATTAAGCACGGCCGAAAGCGAGTTGGCCACGGCGAGGCCGAGGTCATTATGGCAATGCACCGAGAAAACCGCTTTGTCCGCATTGGGAATACGTTCGCGCAAACTGGCAATCAGGGCGCCAAACTGGTGCGGCATGTTGTAGCCCACGGTATCCGGGATATTGAGCGTGCCGGCACCCGCATCGATCACCGCTTCGAGCACGCGGCACAGAAAATCGGGATCGGAACGGCCTGCGTCCTCGGGGGAGAACTCGACGTTGTCGGTCCACTTGCGCGCCCATTTCACTGCCTTGACCGCCTGCTCGACCACCTGGTCGGGGCTCATGCGCAGTTTCTTTTCCATGTGGATGGGCGAAGTCGCGATAAAGGTATGAATGCGGCCGGACTTGGCGCCTTTCAAAGCCTCGCCGGCACGGTCGATGTCGCGCTCCAGAGCGCGCGCCAGACCGCACACTGTGCTGTCCTTGATGGCGTCGGCAACCGCCTTCACCGACTCGAAGTCACCGTTGGATGCCGCCGGGAAACCGGCCTCGATGACGTCCACGCGCATACGTTCCAGTTGCCGCGCGATACGCACTTTTTCCTCGCGCGTCATGGACGCGCCGGGGCTCTGCTCACCATCGCGCAAGGTGGTGTCGAATATGATCAATTTGTCTTTCATGACAGACTCCAATAGAAATCTATAAATCGTCAGCCGGAAACGGCAGCGTTTCAGGCCTGCATTGTATAACTTAAAGAGAGGGGAAGGATGTGATTAGCGCGCGAAGCGCAGCAGCAGCGCCAGACCACTGGCGGCTGTAAGCAGAAATTTGGATTGAATGTGCGTAAACAAGCTCATGTCTAAAAATATAAATGGTTTCGCGAAATCATGCAAGCCAGCAGCAGCCGAATTTCGCCACATTACGCTTGTCCCCTCCGCCCAAGCCCGGCAGAATGGTCACCTCGGAACGGCAAAGTCGATGACAACAGAATTCCGCATCCTTCCAGGCAATATAATGAACAACAGGAGAACCTCATGGAAAGAAGAAAGTTTCTGAAAAATTTTGGTGCCGGCATGGCTGCCGCTGGCGCAGCAACCCTGGCCGCCCCTGCCATCGCCGACTCCATGCCAAACATCCGCTGGCGCATGGCCTCCAGCTTTCCCAAAAGTCTGGACACCGTGTATGGCGGCGCTGAAATGCTGGCCGAGCGCGTCAAGCAACTGACCGATGGCAAATTCAACATCCGCGTCTTTGCTGGCGGCGAAATCGTCCCCGGCTTGCAGGTGCTGGATGCGGTGCAGCAGGGCACGGTGGAATGCGGACACTCCGCCTCCTACTATTATGTCGGCAAGAACAAGGCCTTTGCCTTCGACTGTTCCATCCCTTTCGGCCTCAACGCACGCCAGCAGAATGCCTGGATGTATTACGGTGGCGGACTGCAACTGATGCGCGAATTCTTCGCCAAATCCAACATCTACAACATTCCCGGCGGCAACACCGGCACCCAGATGGGCGGCTGGTTCCGCAAGGAAGTCAAGTCCATGGCCGATCTCAAGGGCCTCAAGATGCGCATTCCCGGCTTCGGCGGCGAGGTCATGTCGCGCCTCGGCGTAGTGCCGCAAACCCTGGCGGGCGGTGATGTCTACCCTTCTCTGGAGAGGGGCACCATTGACGCCACCGAGTGGGTCGGCCCCTACGACGACGAGAAGCTGGGCTTCTACAAGATCGCCAAGAATTACTACTATCCCGGCTTCTGGGAAGGCAGCACCCAGTTCACCTTCTACATCAACATGGCCGAGTGGAACAAGTTGCCCAAAATGTACCAGCAGGCTTTCGAAGTGGCTGCCGCCGAAGCCAACATCAACGTGATGGCCGAATACGACCACAAGAATCCTCAGGCCATCCAGCGCCTGATCAAGAATGGCGTCAAGCTTCACGCCTTCCCGCAGGATATTCTGAAAGCCGCCCACAAGGTCGCATTCGAAATTTTCGAGGAAGAAGCTGCCAAGAACCCTGACTTCAAAAAGATCTACGCCAGCTGGAAACCTTACCGCGACCAGCAGTACCAATGGTTCGGCATGGCGGAAGGCGCTTTCGCCAATCTTGCCAGTCTGGGCTAAGCCAGACTCAGACCGAAAAATCCCCGCCTTGGCGGGGATTTTTTTGGCCTCTCGCAGCTCCGACTAGCGCTGCACCAGGCCCGGGAAAGCAATGATCAGCGCCACCATGATGATCTGGATAATCACGAAAGGGATCGCGCCCCGATAAATATCCGTGGTCTTCACCTCCCTGGGTGCCACGCTACGCAGATAGAACAGGGAGAAGCCAAAAGGCGGGTGCATGAACGAGGTCTGCATGTTCACGCTCAACAGTACGCCGAACCACACCAGGTCGATACCCAGCTTGTGTGCGGCCGGGGCCAGGAGTGGCACCAGGATGAAGGCAATTTCGAAAAAATCGATAAAAAAGGCCAGCAGAAACACCATCAGGTTGACAACCAGGAGGAAACCAACAACCCCGCCCGGCATGCCGGTAAGCAAGCCCTCCACCCACAAGTCCCCGTCCACCGCACGGAAAATCAGGCTGAACACGGTTGAACCGATCAGGATGAAGAGTACGAAGCTGGTCAGCTTGGCGGTGGAGTCCATGGCCTGCTTCAGCAACTTGATGTCCATGCGGCGATGCGCCAAAGCCAGGGCCATCGCGCCGGTGGCACCCATTGCGCCTCCCTCGGTAGGGGTCGCCACGCCAAAAAAAATGGTGCCCAATACCAGGAAAATCAGCAACAGCGGCGGCACCATGGTGGTCATGACCCGCTTTGCCAGTGCAGCGCCATGCAGGGTGCGGGCTTCCATGGGCAGCGCCGGTGCTGCAGCGGGTTTGATGAGGGTCACGAGCAGGACGAAGCCGAAGTAGAAGGCAGTGAGAATCAGACCGGGCACCATCGCCCCCTGGTACATGTCGCCGACTGATACGCCAAGCTGGTCCGCCATGACGATGAGCACCAGGCTGGGGGGAATGATCTGGGCCAGGGTGCCGGAAGCGGCGATCACGCCAGAGGCGAGGGAACGGGAATAACCGTAGCGCAGCATCACCGGCAGGGAGATCAGCCCCATAGCGATGACCGAGGCGGCCACCACGCCGGTGGTGGCCGCCAGCAAGGTACCGACGATGATCACCGCGTAGGCCAGGCCGCCGCGCATGGGGCCGAACAGCTGGGCCATGGTATCCAGCAACTCCTCGGCCATACCGCTTCTTTCCAAGACCAGTCCCATGAAGGTAAAGAAGGGAATGGCCAGCAGGGTCTGGTTGCCCATGATGCCGAAAATACGCTCGGGCAGTGCCTGGAACAGGCTTGCGTTGAGCAGCCCCATTTCCATCCCCACCAGGCCGAACAACAGGCCCACGGCGCCGAGAGAAAAAGCAACCGGGTAGCCGATGAGGAGGAACAACACCAACGCGCCGAACATCAGCGGCGCCATCATTTCAAAACTCATCACGCGACCCTTTCATCATGAGCTTCAGCCGGCGCACTGGGCTGTCGATCGAGCAGGAACAGGATCTTCTTGATGATTTCAGATATACCCTGGAGGGAAAGAAGGGCAAAGCCCACCGGGATCGCCAGCTTGATCGGCCAACGCAGCAGACCTCCGGCATCGGGTGAGACTTCGTTGATCTGATAGGAAAGCAGGAACATGTCCCAGGACATTTTGGTGATGAAAAGGGCGACCGGAAGCAGGAAAACCAGAGCACCGAAAACATCGATGACAGCTTGCGATCGCTTGGAAAGACGGCCGTAAATGACATCGATGCGCACATGACCATCATGTTTGAGGGTATAACCGGCGCACAGAAGAAAAATCAGGCTGAACATGTACCACTGGATCTCCAGCATGCCGTTGGAACTCATGCCGAACAGATAGCGGACACCTGCATTGCCCGCACTCACCAGAGCCGAAAGCAGAACCAGCCAGATGGCGGCACGGCCTATATGCTCGTTGAGCGCATCAATCAAATTTGCGATGAATTTCACTGAAAAAACCTCCAGAATTCAGGATGCCGAATATTTTACAAGCCGGCTCAAGGACAGCTGATTATACTGAGAATAAACCATCACTTCTGATGCTATGAAGCAAACCGCTCAGCCCCGAACACCATGAAGGATTATCTGACCCGTGGATTTGTTTCAAATTTTTCTGCTGATCGGCGCAGGCACTCTGGGCGGCGCCGCCAATGCCATTGCCGGCGGGGGCACCTTCTTTTCATTTCCGGCCCTGCTCGCGGCAGGCGTCCCGCCGGTGATGGCCAATGCAACCAATTCCTTCGCCATCTGGCCAGGCAACGCCATCGCATTATTCAGTTATCGAGATGAATTGGGCAAACACCGCACCAGCCTGCCCTGGCTGCTTTCCGCCGGGCTACTGGGTGGAGGGCTGGGCGGCTGGCTATTGGTACAGAGCTCGGATCGCAGCTTCATGAGCCTGGTTCCAGTTCTGATGCTGGTGGCCACTGCAGCCTTCGCCTTCAAGTCCCGCATGCTGGCGTTCATCCGATACTTTCTGGCTCACTCCCATCATAGCCACCGCATCCTGACCATTGTGCTGACCTTCCTGGTCGGTCTCTATGGCGGATACTTCAATGCCGGCCTCGGCATCATGCTGCTGGCAGCACTCAGCCTGGGCGGCATCGAAGATCACCATGAACTGAATGGCATGAAGAATCTGGTTTCGGTATCAGTCTCCACTTTTTCCGTCATCATCCTGATCATCAGCGGCGTCATCTCCTGGCCACATGCCTGGGTCACGCTGCTGGGCGCCATTTTGGGGGGCTATCTCGGCGGCCGTTATGCACGCCGGATTTCGAAAAGCTGGCTGGAACGCATTGTCATCGGCATGGGCAGCCTGCTGACCGTGGTTTACGCGATCAAGGTGTATTCCATCTAGGCAATTATTGCCTGCGCCAAGCAAAACATTCGTTTATTCGTCGTAAGCGCGCAGCTTCGCCACATCCTTGATGCGCACTTCCTTGCCTTTCACATCAATCAGCCCGGATTCGGCCAGATGGTGCAGGATGCGGGAAAATGTTTCAGGCGTAATATTGAGGTTGGAGGCAATCACGTTCTTGTTGGCTGGCAAGTTGATGAGGACATCCCGTCCTTCCAGAATTTCTTCAAGATCCTGCAACAGGTAGCCGATCACACGCTGCTCGGAAGAGCGCAGGGAAAACGATTCCACATAATGAATCATGCGGTGCAGGCGGATTGACAGGCCCGCCAGCATCTTGCGGCAGAAAGTCGGATCGTTGTCGAGGCCTTCGAACACCACTGCCTTGGAAATATGCAGCAGCAAGGAATCCGCCAGCGTCTGGGCATAGACCGGATATGGCTTGCCCATGAACATGACAGCCTCGCCAAAGCTTTGCCCGGGGCCGAACAGCTCCACCACCTTTTCCACCCCCTGAGGCGATGACAGGGCCAGCTTGACCTGGCCATAAACCACCACATAAAACCCTGTCGAGGGGGTGCCGCGCTGGAACAGCATGTCTCCGCGCGCCAGATGCAGCTCGCGGGTACCCTGGGCAATGCGTTCGACTTCGTCTGATGACATTTCCCGAAACAGGGGAATGTTTGCCAGGATGTCAGGTATTTTTATTGGGTTGTTCAAAATAATTCCGATCCGAGGCACATACCAACTGGAACGAGATTATATGTTCAAGCACTCCGAATAGAAAAGCGCGGAAACATGGCATTAAGCTCTGATCGCAACAAATCCCACGAATAATTCCCGCCATCGCCCCGGCACAGAAGCGGCTCGGCGCATCCCTGGGTGCGAAATGCCTGCAAGACGAAATCCCTCACGCCCGCCCCTGCCAGTTCATGCGCCAGCTCAAGCACTTGTGCATGACTCAGCAAACCGGCGTGCAGGGTAGTCCGGATTTCATACTCGACCCCACTCTGGAGCAGCAAAGACAGGCTTTCGCGCGCACGGTCGGCACTTCCCGGCACCTGGGTAATGCGGTCATATGACGCAAAAGGCGCCTTGATATCCATCCCCACCCAATCCAGAACGGGCAAGACAGCGGCCAGACGTTCCGGATAAGTACCGGCGGTATGCAGCCCGACCTTGAAGCCCATTTCCCGCACTGTCGTGCAAGCCTCGAGCAAACCGGACTGCAGCGTCGGCTCGCCGCCGGAAAACACCACGGCATCCAGCAAGCCCTGACGCCTGCGCAGAAAGGACAGGACATCAGCCCAACCCGCTGCATCGCCATCGCGTGGAATCAGGTGAGGGTTATGGCAGTAGCCACAACGCCACGGGCAACCCTGGCAAAAAACGACTGCCGCCAGCTGCCCGGGATAATCAGTCGTCGTGAGCGGCGTCAGGCCGCCCACGTCCAGGGCTAAAGCTTCAGGCTGCGATATCGGTACGCGATTCACAGAAATACTGGCGCTCGAAGAATTCACCTTTTTTACCCACGTTAAAAGAGGCCATCGGGCGATGGTAGCCCATCACTCGCGTCCAGACTTCGCAAGGCTGGCGCTCCTCGTCCTTGAGGGCGATTTCGGGCTTGAGATTGGTTTGCTGGGACAGATCGGTCATGGTGTTGTTCTCCTAAGCAGCTTGTTGACGTTTTTTGGCGATAATTTCTTCATCGCACTTGGGACAGAATTTGTGCTCCCCATCCAGATAGCCATGTGTCGGGCAAATCGAGAAAGTCGGCGTGATGGTGATGTAAGGCAGCCTGAAACGCTCCAGCGAGCGCTTGACCAGGTTCTTGCACGCCTCTGCGCTGGAAATGCGCTCGGTCATGTAGAGGTGCAACACCGTGCCCCCAGTGTATTTTTTCTGCAGTTCATCCTGCCGCTCCAGCGCCTCGAATGGATCGTCGGTGAACCCAACCGGCAACTGCGAGGAGTTGGTGTAATAGGGCATTTCCCGTGTGCCTGCCTGAAGGATATCCGGGAAGCGCTTCCTGTCTTCCTTGGCGAAGCGGTAAGTCGTGCCTTCCGCCGGGGTGGCTTCGAGGTTGTACATATGCCCCGTTTCGTCCTGGAAAGCCAGCATTCGAGCACGCACGTGATCCAGCAGGCGCACCGCGAAGGCATGGCCATACTCGCTGGTGATGTCGTGTTCGTCAGCGGTAAAGTTGCGGATCATCTCGTTGATGCCGTTCACGCCCAGGGTTGAGAAGTGATTGCGCAGGGTGCCGAGGTAGCGCTTGGTATAGGGGAACAGACCCGCGTCCATGTGGCGCTGGATGGTCTTGCGCTTGATTTCCAGGCTGTTCTTGCCGATTTCCATTAATTCGTCGAGGCGCGCCAGCAGGCCGCTCTCGTTATCTTTGTAGAGAAAACCCAGGCGAGCGCAATTGATGGTGACCACGCCGACCGAGCCGGTCTGCTCCGCACTGCCGAACAGGCCGTTGCCGCGCTTCAGCAGCTCGCGCAGGTCGAGCTGCAGGCGGCAGCACATCGAGCGGATCATGTTGGGCTTGAGCTCGGAATTGATGAAATTCTGGAAATAGGGCAGGCCGTATTTCGCGGTCATCTCGAACAGCAGCTTGGCATTCTCCGATTCCCAGGGAAAATCCGGCGTCATGTTGTAGGTCGGAATGGGGAAGGTAAATACCCGCCCCTTGGCGTCACCAGTGGTCATGACCTCGATATAGGCGCGGTTGATCATGTCCATTTCGACCTGCAGATCGCCATAGGTAAATGGCACTTCCTTGCCGCCGATGATCGGCACCTGCTCTTGCAGATCTTCCGGGCAGGTCCAGTCGAAAGTCAGGTTGGTAAATGGCGTCTGCGTGCCCCAGCGCGATGGCACGTTGAGGTTGTAGATCAGCTCCTGGATATACTGCTTGACTTGCGTATAGGGCAGATTGTCGATACGGATATATGGCGCCATATAGGTATCGAAGGAACTGAATGCCTGTGCTCCGGCCCATTCGTTCTGCAACGTACCGAGAAAGTTGACGATCTGGCCGACCGCGGAAGACATGTGCTTGGGCGGACCGGCCTCGACCTTGCCCGGCACGCCGTTGAGACCCTCGGTCAGCAGAGTGCGTAGCGACCAGCCCGCACAATAGCCGGCCAGCATATCGAGATCATGCACGTGAATGTCGCCCTCGCGGTGAGCGATGCCCACTTCCGGCGGATAGACATGGTTGAGCCAGTAATTGGCCACCACCTTGCCCGACACATTCAGGATCAGGCCCCCGAGGGAATAGCCCTGATTGGCATTGGCGTTGACGCGCCAGTCGAGCTGATCGAGATATTCGTTGATGGAACTGCCGACGTCCACCACCGTCTTTTTATCCTGGCGCAGCTTGGCGTGTTGCTCGCGATAGACAATGTAAGAGCGAACAGTCTTGAGGTGGTTGGCGGAAATCAGCACCTGCTCAACCACGTCCTGAATATTCTCGATGCTGGGCGGCTGGTTGCGGAATTTGTGAATCAGCACCTTGGCCACCTGAGCGGACAGCAACTCCGCCTCGCTGCCGTCGAACTCCCCGCTCACGCCACCGGCGCGCGCAATGGCCGAGCGAATCTTGCCGCCATCGAACACTGCAACCGAGCCATCACGTTTGATGACCGCGCGCGGCAAACTCAAAACCCCTTGTTCCCCTTGCACCTCACTCATCTTTATAGTCTCCTCAATTAAGCAACACACAACATGTTGCGATATTATTTTTGCAAATATACTCCATGTAGTGATGAGGTCAATAGATTTGGCGATATTATTATCCCGTTATACTGAGCCCCAAGATAACTTCTTTTAAAAACATGGCATAACAACACAAATAAAAATACAGCCATTCTGCATACGAAAAAATTTAGAATAACTTCGCCGGCGGAAGATTTACTCGCCAATTTTGGCCGATAGCAGATTCTTTTTTATTACAACATGTCGCCTCGAAATGGCTCGGTTATACGCACAATCGCGCAAAAGGATTGGTGCCACAACAGACGATCACAATGCGCCAGATATTTAGGACTAACGAGATCCGCCTGATTTTGTCAGGTACACTCTGACCAGAGTTTATTGACCTACCTCAATTTTTTAGCTTCTCTATCAGGCTAGAATGCCCGCCATGACAACCCTCAAAAAAACCTGGTACACCTTCACAGCCGCCCCTCACCGCATGATGATGCTGGGCGGCGCGGCGCAAGGCGTGCTCACCCTGCTGTGGTGGTTATTCGACCTGCTCGGCCGCTATGGCGGTTTGTATGCTGCACCGGCCTGGAGCATTGCCCCGGTCTGGGCTCACACCTTTCTCATGCTGTACGGATTTTTCCCGTTCTTCATCTTTGGTTTTCTCATGACCACCTACCCAAACTGGATGAATGGGGAAAAAATACCGCCGCGCTTTTACATCCCCTCCTTTCTTCTCCTTGCTGCTGGAATAGCGCTGTTCTATCTCGGTCTGCTGGCAGGCAAGGCATTACTGCTTGCAGGAACCACGCTCGTACTGGCAGGCTGGGGCATCGCTCTGTATGCGCTGATACGGGTGCTGTTACGAGCAAAACACAATGACAAGCGCCACCCCATCGTCACCACCCTGGCCCTGATCATGGGCTGGCTGGGTATTTTGTCCTATCTGGTCTGGCTTGCCAGTGACAATCCGTTTGCCCTGGCATTCTCGCGTCACGCCGGAATCTGGTGGTTCATGCTGCCGATTCTGCTTGCGGTAAGCCACAAAATGATTCCTTTCTTTTCCAGCCGGGTACTCGATAACTACATTCTGGTACGTCCATACTGGATACTCTATTTCATGCTTGCCTGCGCCGTGCTGCATGGGGCGCTGGAACTGGCACAGCAAGCACAACTGCTGTGGCTGGCCGATTTTCCCCTGCTTGCCTGTTCGCTCTATTTTTCCTACTCCTGGGGTCTGCTGCGCAGCTTCGGCATCAAGTTGCTGGCGGTGCTGCATGTCAGTTTTTTCTGGCTCTCAATCGCCACACTGCTGTACGGCGTGCAAAGCCTGACGCTTTTTGTCACCGGGTCTGCGCCTTTCGGTCTGGCTCCCCTGCACTCCCTGACCATCGGATTCTTCGCCTCGATGATCCTTGCCATGGCGTCCAGAGTTACGCTTGGTCACTCCGGCCGGGAACTTGAAGCGGACGCAGTGACCTGGGCCTTGTTCCTGGGCTTCCAATTCACCGCCGTGGCGCGTATTGCTCCCGACCTGTTCGGACTGCCGGCAAGCCTGTTCTTCCCCCTGGCAGCGGGCATCTGGCTCGCCTGCTATGGCGCCTGGTTTGCTAAATACGGCCCGATTTACTGGCGCCCGCGCATTGATCACAGACCCGGGTAAGCCACATATTTCTTGATTCAGGTCAATGCGCCTAGCGAGCAGCATGCAGAAAATGGTGTAATTGCCATTTTTCAACCGGAGACCTTAAATCCATGTCCAGCATCAGTGCCTTCCTCACACCCGACCACCAGCATTGCGATACCTTTTTCGCCGCAGCTGAAACCGCTGCAGGACAAGGAGACTGGCGCACGGCGACAGAGGCGTGGACGCGCTTCCATGACGCACTGAGACACCATTTTGCCATGGAAGAAGAAGTGCTGTTCCCGGCTTTCGAGGCCCGTACCGGCATGACCCAGGGCCCCACCCAGATGATGCGCATGGAACACCGTCAGATGAGCGATTTGCTCAACCAGCTGGCCGATGCAGTAGTGCGTCAGGATAGCGACGCCTTTCTCGGCGATTGCGAAACCCTGCTCATCATCATGCAACAGCACAACATGAAAGAAGAACAGATGCTTTACCTCATGGCCGATCAGGTTCTGGCTGGAGAAGCTGACAGCCTGGTCGGGCGCATGCGCGCCATAAGCGAATAACATGACGCAGGAGCGCATCCTTGACGCACTCTGGCTGGAGCCTCCGGAACCGCTGGAACTGACGCTGGAAGCCATTGAGAAGCTGCTTCCCGGAGAGCGTCTGCGACTTCTGATTCACCGCAAGCCGCAAATGCTTTTCCCCATCTTGCAGGAATGGGGGTTTGCCTATCAAACGATAGACTGCGCAGACGGCTCCTACGAAATACTCATCTGGCTCAAGGAGGCAGATCCGGGGAACCAGACAAGTGATCAGCATGAGTCAGCCTAGCAGTTTATCGCTTGACCAGGCACCACCGATTCTTGTGCCGATGCGTTTTTTTCTGAGCGCCCCTCTGTTTTCCATTGCCGCCTCACTGTTGCTGCTCTGGCAGGGGCCGGCCATGCTGCTGAGCCGCTGGCACCCTGCGCTGCTGGGCGCAACCCACATGCTGACGCTAGGCTTCCTGGGCCTGATCATGATGGGCGCGATCATGCAGATGCTGCCGGTCGTGGCCGGTACGCCAGTACGCCATCCCTTATGGGCCGCCGGCATCATTCACACGCTGGGAACGGCAGGCATCATTCTGCTATGCACCGGCCTGATTCTAGCCTCGCCGCTGCCACTTCAATTTTCCCTGCCCCTGCTAGGCATAGCACTGCTGGCATTTGCGGGCCTTGTCATCTTTACTCTGCGCCACGCACAGGCGCAGAACATGACGGCCCGCGCCATGCGCCTGGCAGTGCTGGTGCTCGCTGCCACCGTTATTCTCGGCCTGCTGCTGCTGAGCAACCATGCCTATTCCTGGTGGCTGCAGGTGCGCGTACCGCTCACCAACCTGCACCTCAGCTGGGGCCTTCTGGGATGGGCCGGGATACTGGTCATAGGCGTAGCCTTCCAGGTGGTTCCCATGTTTCAGCTTACCCCCGCCTATCCTGCCTTCATGACCCGCTGGCTGGCCATCATCCTTTTCCTGCTCCTGCTGGCGCTGTCGCTGGGCGTGGGGCTTCCGGCGCTGCGATTGCCTCTGGGCATCGCCCTGTCAGGCGGGTTTGCCTGGTTTTCCATCACCACCCTGCGACTACAAAACCAGAGGAAGCGCAAACTGCCGGATGTGACCATGAACTTCTGGCGCGGCGGTATGCTGTGCATGCTTTTTGCCATCGCCATCTGGCTTTCGGGGCAAATTTTTTCACTTGGAGAAAATGGGAAATATGAATTGCTGCTGGGACTGCTGATGATTGTCGGCTTTGCCATGTCACTGGTGAACGGCATGCTCTACAAGATCGTACCGTTTCTGGTGTGGTTTCACCTGCAAAGCCGGCGCAAGCCGGGAGGGCCTGTGGTACCCAACGTCAAGCAGATCCTGCCTGAAAAACAGACACGGCGGCAGATGTGGCTGCACTTTACAGCCCTCGCCTCGCTTCTCGCGGCGGTGCTGCAACCTTCGGTTTTTTTCTACCCTGCTGCCGTGCTGTTTGGCGTGTCCGGCCTGTGGCTGTGGCTGAACATGGCGTCAGCCTGGCGCACTTACCTCCGGGTAAATGCGCTCATCGTGCAATTCCGGCAGACGCCTAGCGGCGCGTGAAATTAATTGAAATAAGTTCCGGTTCCCGCGCCACATACTGGATTTCAATCCCATCACCGTAACGTTGCCGCATCTGATCCAGCAGCGGCAGGGGATCGTGATCGTTCATGAAACGCATGGTCTCGCCCGGAGTAAGCGCATCAAGCGCACCAAAAATAGCTGCATGACGAAAACGCTTGGCCACGCCACGCGCATCGAAAGGGTAAATTGCTTCGGGTTGAAGAATATTGAACTGTGCCATTGCCGCTTCCCTGATTCATGATTAAAACAGTAGGGTATACCACGCTCGCCTTCTTCCTCCTTGATCAAAATCAAGCGCGTCGGGATTGAAGTACTGTCCAGCCGACAACCAGCATTAAGGGCAGCAACCCAGCCAACGCTAGCGCGACTCCCCAGCGCACACCAGCCAGCACCAGCAGACCTGCTGTCAACAACAGGAGCGCTCTTGCTCCGCTGCCATAGGTCAGATTCCTGCGAGCCAGATCATGCCACTCTGTCTGCCGTCCCGGCCTGAGCCAAAGCGGAAGCAATTGCCCGACAGCGCCACTCACCAGCGGGAACAGGAAGGCAAAAACCAGTACATGTCCGGCAGCGGCAGATTCCACCCAAGCTGCAGCATGCAAACCACCTGCTACCAGTGCCACACAGTAGCCTGCTGCTGCAGCGGCGAGCAAAGGAGATGCGCCATGCCATGAAAAAATTCTGGCGGGGAAATGTCTCCACCATGCGCGCCCGAGCCGCGCCAGCAGCACCAGCCACAGTGCCAACCCTAGCCAGGACAGGGCTGGCAGCCAGGCGGCACCCAAACCGATCAACAATGCCCCGCTCAGTGCGAGCGGAAGATCTGCACGCAAGCGTCCTGCAACACCTGGATCCGGACTCCCTGCTGCGGTAGGAAGCAGAACCTGCAGGGTTCCAACCGCAGTCAGGCCGACAAAACCAAATAAGTTCAGGTGCAAATGCAAACGTTTGAAAGCCAGATAATGCGCTGGCCACATGTCCATCGCTGCCACAGCCAGCAGACTCGCTGCCAGACATAGCAGCGCCGCCAGATACCAGTACACGCCAGGATGAGGACTGCCCAGCGCAGCCTGGGCGCGCATCCACTGCCAGCCTGCCAGACGCGCAACGGCAAGCAGCGCAAGCAGGGAGGCAAAAAGACGCACGGATTCGGGCAGGCTGAACGCAAAAAAGGCGGTCGCCAGCACCCCGGCCTGCCAGGCCAGGCCAGGCAAGAGTTCAACCTGGCGCGCCGCGCCTCCGGTTCGGGTCAACACCGGGACAAAATGAGTCATCGCCGCCATGATCAGAGGCATCACGCCCAGCGCAAAAACCAGGTGGATATGGACGGCACGATGCATATCGGCCAGCAGTGGCAACCACCACGCACCCGCCATCGCAAGAATGGCCACTATTGCCAGAAACACCAGCAGCATGGGAGACAATCTCCAAAAAACGGTTATCATAACGCGGCGGCAAAAATTCCCGGGAAAAGTTCCTTAAGACTATCAACCTTGATCCACGTCAAGGATTAAGGTGTCATGCTCAGTTAGTCTTTGCCTGCCGCGTTCCAGGCGATTCGTTACGCGGCTGTCCGTTTATACCGGCGGGAAGCTGCAACACGTAAACAGCCTGGAACCCAATAACCACAAGCTAAATCAGGAGGTAATATGAGCGAAACATTTACCAAGGCGATGGCGCGGAACATCTTCTACGGGGGAGCTGTATTTTTCTTCCTGTTGTTTCTCGGCCTGACCTTTGACACCATGCAACAACTACCCGGCAGGGACCATCGGGAAAACATCACCGATTCGGTCGTACGAGGCAAGCACTTATGGGAAACAAACAACTGTATCGGCTGCCATACTCTGCTGGGGGAAGGCGCTTATTTCGCTCCTGAACTGGGCAACGTCTACGCCCGCCGTGGCGGCCCATTCATCAAGGCCTGGATCGCGGCTCAGCCTACCGGCTCACCCGGTCGTCGCCAAATGCCAAATTTCAACCTGAACGACCAACAACTGGACGATCTGGTGGCTTTCTTCAAGTGGACCGGAGAAATCAACACCGCTAAATGGCCGCCGAACATTGAAGGCTAAGCCAGCGCATGTCCAGATTTTATTAAAGGTTTAGGAGGAATAAACATGCAATATCAATCCCAAGCGGTGGCGAAGCCTTACTTCATCGCCGCAATTGGCCTGTTCGTCGGACAGATCATTTTTGGTCTGATCATGGGCTACCAGTATGTCGTCGGTGACTTCCTGTTCCCGGAGATCCCCTTTAACGTGGCCCGCATGGTCCACACCAACCTGCTTATCGTGTGGCTGCTGTTCGGCTTCATGGGTGCGACGCATTACCTCATACCCGAGGAGGCCGAAACCGAGCTGTTCAGTCCCAAGCTTGGCCTGATCACGTTCTGGGTCTTCCTGGTTGCGGGTGCGCTGACCATCGTTGGTTACCTGATGGTGCCTTACGCCACCCTGGCCGCAATGACCGGAAACGATCTCCTGCCTACCATGGGCCGGGAATTCCTCGAGCAACCGCTGATCACCAAGGTCGGCATCGTGATCGTGGTTCTGACCTTCCTGTTCAACATCAGCATGACCGTACTGAAAGGCCGCAAGACCTCGATCAGTCTGGTTCTGCTGGTTGGACTGTGGGGTCTGGCCATTTTCTTCCTGTTCTCCTTCTACAATCCATCCAACCTGGTGCTGGACAAGTACTTCTGGTGGTGGACCGTGCATCTCTGGGTGGAAGGTGTGTGGGAACTGATCCTGGGCGCAATGCTGGCCTTCGTGCTGATCAAGGTAACGGGTGTTGACCGCGAAGTGATCGAAAAATGGCTCTACGTCATCATCGCCATGACCCTGATCACCGGCATCATCGGTACCGGTCACCACTACTTCTGGATCGGTACGCCTGAGTACTGGCAGTGGTTCGGTTCCGTGTTCTCTGCTCTGGAACCAATCCCGTTCTTCATGATGACCGTGTTTGCATTCAACATGGTGAACCGTCGCCGTCGCGAACATCCCAACAAGGCCGCCACTCTGTGGGCCCTGGGTACTGGTGTAATGGCATTCCTCGGCGCTGGCGTGTGGGGCTTCCTGCACACCCTGGCTCCGGTGAACTTCTTCACCCACGGCACGCAGGTTACCGCGGCCCACGGTCACATGGCGTTCTACGGTGCCTACGTGATGGTGAACCTGGCCATGATTTCCTACGCCATGCCAATGCTGCGCGGTCGCACCGCCAACTCCGGCGCTGCGCAAACCCTGGAAATGTGGTCGTTCTGGCTGATGACGGTATCCATTGTGTTCATCACCCTGTTCCTTACCGCCGCCGGCATTCTGCAAGTCTGGCTGCAGCGTATGGGTGACACGCCGATGGGCTTCATGGCAGCTCAAGATCAGATCATGATCTTCTACTGGCTGCGCGAGATCACCGGCTTCGTGTTCCTGCTAGGCCTGGTAATGTACATCTGGAGCTTCTTCTGCAAGAAGGGCGAAGCACAGACTGCTGCTTAATTGTTTCTCCTGAAAGGGGGGCCTTCGGGCCCCTCTTTTTTCACCTGAATACCATACTATTTTGATAAACAATACAAGAACATCTCATGAAATTCACGCCACGCCGCCCGGCGATCTGGCGATCTGGTTTTTCATCTATGCCGAACTGCTGGCCTTCGGCGTCTTTTTCGTTGCCTACGCATTCGCGCGGGCAAACAATGTGGAGCTGTTCAACGAATCGCAACAGCACCTCAACCGCACCTCCGGCGCAATCAACACCCTAGTGCTGATCACCAGCAGCTATTTCATGGTGCGCGCAGTCGCGGCCATCAAGCAGGGATTGTCAAATAGCTGCGCACGCTGGATAGCCGCCGCAATCGGGCTGGGATTCGTGTTCCTGGCAATCAAGATCGCCGAGTTCAACGCCACGTTTGCGACCGGTATCTCGCTCAGCACCAACACTTTCTACATGTTTTACCTGTCGCTGACGCTCTTCCATTTCATGCATGTCATACTTGGCATGGTGATTCTGGCTGCGATCATGGTGAAAGCCTTGCGCGGTGGCTACTCCGCAGAAAACCATATTGGCGTGGAGACCGGCGCTTCATACTGGCACATGGTGGATTTGCTCTGGATCATCCTGTTCCCGCTGGTTTACGTGATACGCTAAGGGAAAACCTATGGACACTCCCCACAAACCCCATTTCATCCGCCCCTGCACCCGTATCTGGCTGGCGCTGATGATCCTGACCTGCACCACCTTTGCCATTGGCGAAACAGGCTGGAGCGGCACTGCCGTCATGCTGACCGTACTCGGCACCGCCGTCATCAAGGTGGAAATGGTGGCCAATTATTTCATGGGCCTGCGCCGCACCCGCTGGCTTTGGCGCGGCCTGGTTCTGGGCTGGCTGATACTGGTTTCGGGACTGATTACTATCGCTTACTTGATGACGGTCAAGTAAGCGGGGTCCCAATTCACCTAGACTTGCAACATATTTTCAATCTGGTCAAAAAAATGAATGAGCTCCCTTTCTACAAACCCCACGGCAATGAAATCGAGCTGTTCGAGCACGCCTACCGCAACCATCTGCCGCTGCTGATCAAGGGTCCTACCGGTTGCGGCAAGACCCGCTATGTGGCGCACATGGCGGCACGACTCGGGCTACCGCTTTACACCGTGGCCTGCCACGACGATCTCACGGCAGCCGATCTGGTGGGGCGTCATCTGATTGGAGATGGCGTAACCTACTGGAACGACGGCCCGCTGACCCGTGCCGTGCGCGAGGGCGGAATCTGCTATCTGGATGAAGTGGTGGAAGCGCGCAAGGACACCACTGTGGTACTGCATCCTCTGTCCGATGACCGGCGCATCCTGCCCATCGAACGCACCGGAGAGATACTCGAAGCCCCGCCCGGTTTCATGCTGGTGGTGTCTTACAATCCAGGCTACCAGAATTTTCTCAAGGGCATGAAGCCCAGCACCCGCCAGCGTTTCGTCAGCCTGCGCTTTGATTTTCCGACATCCGAACTGGAACAGCAGATCGTCATCGGTGAAACTGGTGCCGATACAATGCTGTCAAAGAAATTAGTTAACCTTGCCAACAGCCTGCGCGCCCTCAAGGAACACGATCTGGAAGAGGCCGCAAGCACGCGCCTGCTGGTCTATACCGCCACGCTCATCGGCAGCGGCTTCGATCCAGTGGAAGCCTGCCGGGCCGCTCTGGTGGAACCTCTTACTGATGACGAGGAGACCGCTGAAGCGCTGATGGAGATTGTCTATGCCACATTCGGAAAATAATGGAGATGTACCCGGACAAACACTCGCGATAGCCGCAGAAGCGCTTTATATCGCCAATCTGCTGGTATTACCCGGCCTGAGCTTCATCATCCTGCTCAAGCTGTATTTCAAACACCGCACAAGTGCACCCTTGCTCGCCATCTGTCATTTGAAACAAACCATTTCCGCCAGTATCTGGGCGGGGGTACTACTGGTCATTGCCAACCTCGCCATTTTCCTGCTTGGCGGCTACACCTCGGCCAACACCTGGACCGTGGTCATCATTTACTTCACCACCTGCCACTCCACCCTGGTGCTGCTGGGCATTCTCGGCCTTGCCAAGGCCATGGCCGGCCAAAACTTCGTTTATCCCCTGATCGGCCAGCGCTGCAATGGATAAAATCCAGCGCAACCGCCTGCTAACGCAGGCGGGCTTTTTCATTTTGTTCATGCTGGCGCCGGTCTTCGATTTGTTCCGCCTCGACCTCAACCTCAAGCACTTCTTTTTTCTTGGCATGCACTGGACGCTGGGCCTGGATGATTTTGTCGCAGGAAAAATCAGTGCCACAGAAGCCGCCATTCGCCTGGCTCTGCGCGGCGGTCTGCCAATTTTCGGCACCATTGCGCTAGGCGTATGGATAGCGTGGAAATACGGTCGCCTCTATTGTGGTTGGCTGTGCCCTCACTTTTCAGTAGTGGAAACCATCAATCAGGTGATGCGCCTCGCTATCGGCCGGCAGAGCCTGTGGGAACACCACCCGCAACCTGAAACCAATGCCGATGGCAGCATCACCAAATCCAACCCCCTCTACTGGCTGGTATTGCTGCCGCTGGTGATCATCTTCGCCTTCCTCTGGGCCATCGCCCTGCTGACCTATCTGCTCCCCCCGGCTGAAATCTACGGCAACCTGTGGCATGGCACGCTGACGCGAAACCAGACCATCTTTCTGGGCGCCGGCACGCTGGCATTTTTTGTTGAATTCATGTTTGCGCGCCACCTGTTTTGCCGCTACGCCTGTGCGATAGGCTTATTTCAATCACTGGCCTGGATGGGCAACCGCAAAGCCATGGTGATCGGCTTTGACCGGCGACGTGCAGCCACCTGCATTGACTGCAATGCAGCCTGCGATAACATCTGTCCGATGCGCATCCGGCCGCGTAGCATCAAGCGCCACATGTTCACCTGCACCCAGTGCGGCCAGTGCGCCAATGCCTGCAGCCAGGTGCAAGCCAACAACCCACGGGGCCCGTTGCTGAAATGGGTGGAGCATGAATGTGCGCTGGACAAGTCGGCAAGGGATTTCGGCCATCACATCGACATACCAGAGCACTGCTACCGGAACGAACCCAAGCAACCGAAGGAAAATTTGCTCACTGGCGGACAGGCCCAACACCAGACCCGGTGAATTTACGACGCGTCATGACCAGCCCCATGCAACAACGCCGCTCACCACAAAGATGCTCACCAAAGCATATGATTCGCCATAACAAACAATCACATACACCTACAAATCCGCCCCATTCCAGCAAATATGCTATTATTTCCTGGCTTTATTTTGCACAAAAACTATTTTTAAATAGCCGATATGCTCGGAAATATAGCCGTACGGCAATTTGAATCACCTGCGATTTCGAACACTGTTCAAATCATCCTTCCGGAAGCGGGATAGCCCGCTTCAACAAGCACAATCTTAAGAAATAAATATTAATGGAAACCAACATCACACAATTCATCGATTTTTTGAACGATGACAGATGGTGGATCGCTCAGGTATTTCTCCTGGTACTGGCCACCGTCAGCATCAACTTCATCGCCAACTTCCTGCTCAACAAGCTGCGCCACAAAGCCGGCAGAACCAGCACCGCATGGGATGACGCACTGCTGGCCTCGGCCCACCGACCGCTCAGCGCGCTGATCTGGCTGCTGGGCATCGCTTTTGCCGCCGGCATTGCAGGGCAACAGAGCCAGGCCGCCATCTTCGATCTGATCGACCCGGCACGCAAGGTGGGCGTGGTGGCGATAGCCGTCTGGTTCCTGATGCGCAGCATCAAGGAAGCGGAGGTCAATTACCAGAGAACGCACGCAGATCAGGAAGGGTCGCTGGACCGCACCACCCTGACAGCCATCAGCAACCTGGGCAAGATCTCGGTGTTCATTACCGGCGTGCTGGTCGGCATGCAGTCCATGGGATACAGCATTTCCGGCGTACTGGCCTTCGGCGGTATCGGTGGTATCGCCATCGGCTTTGCCGCCAAGGACATGCTGGCCAACCTGTTCGGCAGCCTGATCATTTTCCTCGATCGCCCCTTCAAGATCGGCGACTGGATACGCAGCCCCGACCGGCAAATCGAGGGGACCGTGGAACAGATCGGCTGGCGCATGACGGTTATCCGCACCTTCTCGAAAAACCCGATTTACGTGCCGAATTCGGTCTTTTCGACCATCGCCATCGAGAACCCATCTCGCATGACCAACCGCCGCATTCATGAAACCATCGGCATCCGCTATGCCGACTTCGATGCCATGGAACGCATCACGCAGGAAGTCAAAGCCATGCTGGTAGCGCACCCCGAGATCGACAGCACCCTCACACTCATGGTCAACTTCAACCGCTTCGGGGCGAGTTCACTGGATTTTTTCATTTACACCTTTACCAAAACGACCGTCTGGGTGGAATTTCATGCGATCAAGCAGGATGTGCTGCTGAAAGTCGGCCAGATCATCGAAAAGAATGGCGCCGAGATTGCCTTCCCGACCTCTACCGTACATTTGCAGGTGGAGCCAGGGCAAACCTAGAAAGTGGAATTGGTTGTTTTGAGGCAACCATGACAGTCTTCCAATCAATCGCCGTAATACTCGGCTTTCCGGCGCTGGCGAGTTACCTGAACTACAAGTTCATGCGGCTTCCAATGACGGGGTGGGGGTGGTCGTTTTCATGGCCCTGGGGATCGCCGTCGGCGGGACGCAGCCCACCCTCTCCGGCGTCACCCTGTTCCTGCTGAAGGAAGCGGTTGGTGGGGCGCTGCTCGGTATGCGCACGGACTATGCCACCTTTCTCCTGCTGCGCCGCATCAACGAATACCAGGTAGAAGCCTGCTGACACTTGCCCTGGTGACAGGCGCTTATGCACTCGCTGAAAGCATCCATGTATCCGCCCCGATCGCTATCGTCATCACTACCCTTACAGCAAGGTTCATGAGTGCCTGGCTACCGATCCATATCATGAGCCGACGCCGGACATCCTGCAATTGCCGGGCTCAAGGCGCGACATGGCCCGCATTACTGGCTGGGAACACGGAGCATCACCTCATGCCGGATTTCGCGCAGCTTGTCTTTAATCTTGGCTGCGTTCTCGCCCCCCATCCGCATGATGATTTTCTGACCGGCAGAGCGCGCTTCAAGATCCGGGTCGGCAAATTTATACAACACTTTGGGCTGTACCAGCCGGGCCGGTTCCTTGAGGTCAGGCGCATCCAGCACATTATCGATCGTCTCGATCAGGCGGTCATTGAAATAGCCTTTCGGGTAACCTAACTCCTCGTAGGCTTGCTGGAACAAGGGGTAGAAACCGACGTAAAACTCGACCAGCTTGCGAGCATCAAGTGCCTGCATGATCTTCACGTAAGGGGCATAGCGCGCCGAGTTTTTGGCACCGATGACGACGCTATCTGCCGTACCCGAAGTGACAAATGCACCCGGAACCGGCTTGACCGGCATCGCGCTCATGGGCACCTTCTTGCGCGGCAGTTCATCGATGGTTGCAACGATGCGGCGAATCACCCGGTCGGCATAAAAGAATTCAGCCAGCCACTTGCTGCCGACCAAATCCCCCAGTGCCTTTTGCATGGCCGCGTCACTCTCTCCCAGCAGGGGAAGAGCCTGTACGGGAGCCGTCTCGATAGGATGGCGTATCGCCGGCTCGACACTGACCACTGGAGGAGAAGGCGGCAACGGCAGGACTTCCTGGTGTGGTGCTTCCAAAGCTTTTCGGCCCGGCAACCAGTCATAATATATTGCGGCTCCAGCCACCAGAACGACAACAATGATTACCAGCCAGATTGTTCTTTTCACAGCAGAGCTCCCTGTCTTCATTTAAAAATCCGTTTTGCTAAGCGGGTGGCAAATCGCCCGATTTTCCGAGTTCCTCCACACGCTGTCTGGCCGCATCGATTTCAGCTTCAATCCGGACTCGCTCGACCCCCGATGCGGCCTCTTTGAGCGCGTCGAGTTCCACAAGGCGCTGCTTGAGCAGGATAGGTTCGTTGCGTTCCATTTCCAGCTTTTCCGCTTCTTCGGCCTTGTCGAAAATCAGCGCTTCCGGTTCTTCCTCGGCGGTTTCCCTGGATATTCCATCTGCAGCATCCGCTTCGGGTATCACCTTGCGCACCTCCGGCAACTGCCTCTGACTCATGAACGTGGGAGAAACGATTTCGACGCCATCATCGTGCAGCACATCGAGTATGCTTTTTTGCAGGTTAGACCTGGCTGTCAGCAGCTGCTTGATCTCGGCGAGAAAACCCGCAACCCGGTATGAAACCGAGAAATCTCCAAGATTCTTGACCTGAACGAAAGGATCTTCCAGTCCGGCCTCCTCCGCTGCTTTTTTCAGCAATTTTTCGATACGTTTGCGCGAGATGTCATACCCAAGCGACAGCGTGGCAGAAACGATGGTTCCCGAGGTGCGCACGACTGTCACCGGGTTGTTGACCAGGTAAAGATTCGGCAAAGTGCTCAGTTCGCGCTCTTCGGTCTGAATTTCGGTATGAAACAATCCTCTTTCGGTCACCCGGCCAAACTGTTCGCCGACACGAATAAAATCCCCCGACCGAAAACTGCCCACCGCTCGCAGCATGATACCGGCCATGGCATTCGCAACAAAAGTGGTTGATGAAAGCGCGATCACGCCAGTCGCGACCAGGCCAAGCAGACTCAATACCTGGCCGCGCGTCGTATCCGACATCGGGATGAGCAGCAGCACTAACAATATGCCGGCCATGGTCAGCAGCAGCATGATGAGCTGGCGCGGCAGACTCAATTCCGCCCCCATATCAGGACGGCGGCGAAGCAGCAGCCAGTCCATGCCCCAAAGCAGCAACGCAACCAGCATTGCAGCCACCAGAGCAGGAATATACGCATGCAAAACCGAGAACAATTCCAGCCAGACTTCCATTCCTGTCTCCATCAGTAAAAATTACCCGCTAGCCCCCCGTTAACTCCATTCCGAGGAGTTTAGAGTATTGTTACATAGGTAATTTCACTGGCGGGCTTTTCCTCCACACCCCCGGGTGCTGGTGAAAATGGCTTGGTTGCTTCATGCCCGAATACCCGGCATGATTCAGTAGTCATCATCGGAGTATCAAACCATGAGTGTTCGCGAAATTCTGGCTGCAAAGAAAAACGTCGAAATCTACTGCATCTCCCCCGATCAATCCATCCACGAAGCCGTGGCGATCATGACCCGGCACGACATCGGCTCCCTGGTGGCAAAAGACGGCGACAAGATGGTCGGCCTGCTCACCGACCACCACATTGTGCGCGGCTTGAGCAAAGCCAACTGCAACCTGTGCAACACCCTGGTGCGTGATGTGATGGTCACCTCCCCCATCGTCGGCCACCCGGAAGACTCAGTCGACCAGGTTCGGAAGGTGATGACCGAAAATCACATCAGCCATCTGCCGGTGGAGGATGAAAACGGGCTGGTAGGTATTATTTCATTCTACGATGTCGCCCATTCTGCCTTGAGCAATGCGGAATTTGAAAACAAGCTGCTCAAGCGCTACATCAAGAACTGGCCAGAGGATGAGGCAGAGTAGCAAGCAATCCGTTTTTGCCAATCCTCATCTAGCAATGGCGCATCGCGTTCAAGACAAGCCTGCCTGCTCCTTGATGCAAAGCAAGGCATTTCGCCCCAGATTCGCTAAACTGTCCCACCCCCTACACATGACGGCTTGAGTAAATGGAAGAACAGGTCGGCGCCCTCTGGCACAAGTTTATTACCGGCGCTGCGGACAAGCGCTACCCCCAGGAAGCGGTCACGCTGGAGCAAATCAGCAAGACCGCCGGCATCGTGTTCCGCGCCTGGGGCGGCGACAGCGGACTTGCCGTCAAATCCGCGACCGCAACCGAACACGGCGCCAAGCGCAGCCTGCTGCAGCGCATCGCCGGCAGCAATACCAAAGCCGAGCTGACCTGGCTGGATGGGGAAACGCTGAACCTGCCCACGGCAATCGACCTTTTCCCCCAGCGCGGGCTGAACCGCGACTTATATCTCTGGCTGATTGCCCTGGCCGCCACCGAATCCGACCCGACCCAGCCCTGGATACGGCGTAACCAGCAAGCCACGCTGGATGTTCTGGCGCGCTTTCCCGGCCTGGCACCGCGCTATTACCGCCTGGTCGATGCCGTGCTGGCCCAGCGCCCGCAACCTGAACGCCTGCCGCAGGGCGAACGCGAACAGGAGACAGCCATCCGCGCAGCCTTGCAGCACCCCGGCAGCGTGGAAGGCATGCCGCGTGCCAAGCGCCCGCCGCAACCTGTTTACCTGTGGCTGCACCCCACCCCGCCGCCCAGCACACCCGCCAGCAGCGGCAGCAGCAAAGAACCCGAAAGCCACGAAGGTGGCGAAAGCAAGAAAAGCGAAAAAGACCGCCGTTATAAGGCAGAGCGGGTCGACATGCCGGACGGAAAAGATGGCTTCATGATGTTTTTCCGTGCCGAGAGCATTTTCAGCTGGGCCGAATATATCAAGGTCAACCGTCCCACCGAGGAAGATGAAGCGCCAGACGAGCGTCCGGCAGAGGATCTGGACAACCTGAGCGTGGCCCAGGATGGCAAGACCACCGCCTCGCGCCTGCGCTTCGATCTGGACCTGCCTTCCGAGCAAGCGGATGACCTGCCGCTCGGCGGCGGCATCCTGTTGCCGGAATGGCATTACAAAAAGCGCCTCATGCAGCCCGGGCACTGCCGCTTGCAGCCCATGGTGGCACGCAATGCCGAGCCGCTTCCGCTTCCGGCGCATCTCGGTGCCACTGCACGCCGTCTGCGCAGCCAGTTCGAGGCGCTGGCCCCGGCCAAGGTGTGGCTCAAGGGACAATTCGACGGCACCGAACTCGACCTCGATGCCTGCGTACAATTCAGCGCCGATCGCATCGGCGGCTTGCAGGCCCGCGAACAGGGGCTGTACAAGGCACACCAATACCGCGACCGCGACCTTGCCTGCCTGCTGCTGGCGGATTTGTCGCTCTCCACCGACGCCTATGCCAGCGATCATGCCCGCGTCATCGATGTCATTCGCGATACCCTGTTCCTGTTTTCCGAGGCGCTTTCGGCCACTGGCGACCGTTTCGCGCTTTATGGTTTCTCTTCGCTCAAGCGCGAAAACATCCGCTTTCATGTACTCAAGGAATTCGAGCACAAATACAATGCCGAAGTGCGCGGCCGCATCCAGGCCATCAAACCCGGCTTCTACACCCGCATGGGTGCTGCCATCCGCCATTCCAGCCAACTGCTCGCCAAACAGGCGGCAACACAGCGGCTGTTGCTGATTCTCACCGATGGAAAACCCAACGATCTCGACCAGTACGAAGGCCGCTATGGCGTGGAAGACACCCGCGTCGCCATCCACGAGGCGCGCCAGATGGGTCTGCGCCCTTTCTGCGTCACCATCGACGAAAAAGGCAGCAGTTATCTGCCGCACCTGTTCGGCGTCAACGGCTACGTGGTGATCCGCAAACCGGAAGAACTGCCGCGCGAACTGCCGATGCTGTATGCGCAACTGACACGCTAGCGTGAAAGTCATTGCGAGCGCAGCGAAGCAATCTGTAGTTTTTTATTTTCGTGAATCGAGATTACTTCGCTACGCTCGCAATGACGGAGCAGCAGGTGATTTTCGCTTTGTGACATAATTTCCGCTTTACAAGAGCAATCGGGCATAAACATGGATTGGCAAACGGCAGGCAGTTTTCAGGACATTCTCTACCACAAGGCGCAAGGGATCGCGCGCATCACCATCAACCGCCCCGAGGTGCGCAACGCCTTCCGTCCGCAGACGGTGCAATCCCTGATGCAGGCTTTTCAGCAGGCGCATCTCGACGCGGAAATCGGTGCCATCATCCTTACCGGCGCGGGCGACCTGGCTTTCTGCTCCGGCGGCGACCAGAAGGTGCGCGGCGACGATGGCGGCTACCATGATGACGGAGGCACGCCGCACCTCAACGTGCTGGATTTGCAGATGCAGATCCGCCGCCTGCCCAAACCAGTGGTGGCAATGGTGGCGGGCTATGCCATCGGCGGCGGCCACGTGCTGCACCTGGTATGCGATCTGACCATCGCCGCCGACAATGCCCGCTTCGGGCAGACCGGGCCACGCGTCGGCAGCTTCGACGCGGGTCTCGGTGCCGGCCTGTTGGCGCGCGCGGTAGGACTGAAAAAAGCCAAGGAAATCTGGTTCTTGTGCCGTCAGTACGACGCTGCACAGGCGCTTGAAATGGGGCTGGTAAATGCTGTGGTGCCTCTGGCCGAACTGGAGACCGAAACCGTCAAGTGGTGCCGCGAAATGCTGCTACACTCGCCCACCGCATTACGCGTGCTGAAAGCTGCCTTCAACGCCGACACCGACGGCCTGGCCGGCATCCAGGAACTGGCCGGCAACGCCACCGCGCTCTATTACATGACCCCGGAAGGCCAGGAAGGCCGCAATGCATGGCTGGAAAAACGTGCACCGGATTTCGGCAAATTTCCACGCAGGCCATGAGCAAACCGCCCGTTTTACAAACCTGGCTGCTGGCCGCGCGCCCCAAAACGCTTTCGGTTTCTTTTGCGCCGGTGCTGGTGGGTACCACGCTGGCCTGGCTGGAAACGGCAACGGTGTTATGGCTGCCCGCTTCCGTGGCGCTGGTCGCGGCGTTGCTGATCCAGATCGGCACCAATCTGCACAATGATGCGGCAGATTTCGCGCGCGGCGCAGATACGCCGGAGCGGCTGGGTCCGGCGCGGGCCGTGGCTTCCGGCTGGCTCACCGCGCGCCAGGCCGAAATGGCGGCACTGGGCTGCTTTGCCCTGGCTTTGGGCTGCGGCGTCTACCTCGCCTGGCACGGCGGCTGGCCGATCGTGGCACTCGGGCTGGCGGCGCTGGCTTCCGGCTGGGCCTATACTGGCGGGCCCCGCCCGCTGGCCTATACCGGGCTGGGAGAGGTGTTCGTGTATCTCTTTTTCGGGCTCGGGGCGGTGATGGGAAGCTTCTATCTGCAAACCTTCCGGCTTGACTGGGCTGCCTTCATCGCCGCCTCCATGATGGGCACGCTGGCGGCAGCGGTGATCGTGGTCAACAATTATCGCGATCTCGACAACGATCGCAAGATCGGCAAGAACACCCTGGCGGTGCGCCTGGGGCGCGAGCGCAGCCAGATCGAATACGGCCTGTTGCTGTTTCTGCCCTACCTTCTGCTGCCTGTTCTGTCCAACCTGACGGGAATGCAATGGGGCGCGCTGCCTTTTCTCTCCCTTCCCTGGGCCATGCGTTTGCTGCAACGTTTCGTCAAGGAACCGGCGGGGCCGGGTTTCAACCAGATTCTGGCCCAGACCGCACAGTTGCAGTTGCTGTTTGGTATCCTGTTATGCATGGGAATGATGTTATGAAACACCTAATATTCATGATGCTGGCACTGTGCCTGACGCAGGGCGTCCAGGCAGCGGACGAGGTTTCCTCTGCGCCATTGTATGAAGCATCGTTCACTGACCTGGAGGGTCAATCGGTTGCGCTGGAGCAGTTCAAAGGCAAGGTGGCAATAATCAATTTCTGGGCCACCTGGTGCCCGCCCTGCCGCAAGGAGATTCCGGACCTGATAGAGGCCCAGGAACAGTATCGCGAGCGTGGCGTGGCTTTCCTGGGCATTGCAGTGGAGGACAATCGCTCGCTGGTGCAGGAATTTGCCCGCGCTTACAACATCAACTATCCCCTGGTAACCGGCAAGGAGCAGGGCATTGCCCTGATGCAGAAGCTGGGCAACCAGGTGGCAGGCCTGCCCTTCACCCTGGTGCTCGACGCACAGGGCAACATTGTCGACACCCGCCGCGGGCCAATGAGCGCCGCGCGTATCGAACAGGCATTGCAGGCGGCACTCGCAAGCACTGAGCAGGCCGGTGCGGATACGCGCTAGCCGGATCATCCCCTATCGCCTGCCGTTGCGGGCAGAGTGGATCAGCGCGCAAGGCAGTTTCGCCGCGCGGTGCGGCTGGCTGCTGCGGCTGGAAACAGATGCGGGTCTGGCTGGCTGGGGCGATTGCGCCCCCCTGCCGGAGCACGATGCGGCAGAAGAACTGGAAGCCCTGGCGCGAGTCATGGCTGGAATGGATATGGATTCAGCCTGGGATGGGCTGCGCCCTGCCCGCCAGCACCCTGCTGTGCGATGTGCGGTGGATGTGGCGCTCGGCGACCTGGCCGCGCAACAGGCCGGCCAGCCTCTGGCACACTGGCTGGCTCCCGACGCCGCACAGCAGGTGCGCTGCAATGCCGCCCTGGGCGCCCTGGATGCGGGCGTATCGCAACGTGCTCAGGCTGCCATCGCCGAGGGTTTTGAGGTGCTCAAACTGAAAGTCGGAATGGCGCCCGTCGGGCACGAACTGGCCCTGCTGCGGCAACTGGCGGATGACCTGCCGATTGGCATCTTACTGCGTCTGGATGCCAATCGCGCCTGGAACATAGCGGATGCGCAGCGCTTTATCACGGGCATGGCCGGCCTGCCGCTGGAGATGCTGGAAGAGCCGCTGGCACAGCCCGATCTTACCGATCTCGCAACCCTGCAAGCGCAGACCGAAATCCCGCTGGCACTGGACGAATCCCTGCCTGAACTGGGCCTGGAGCGGGTTCTGGCCACTATCCCTGTACAACGCATGGTACTCAAGCCGATGATCACCGGCGGCTTGCAGGCAGCGCTGAAGACGGCGCAAGGAGCGCACGAAGCTGGCATGACCTGCGTGGTGACCACCAGCGTGGACAGCGCCGTCGGCACGCTCGCCGCACTGCACCTTGCAGCCGCCTTGAACAATGGGCTGCATCACGGCCTGGCCACTTCGGGCTGGCTGAAACGGGATGTCGGCAGCGCACCGCGACCCGAGCTTGGCATGATGACACTGGGCGAACTGCCCGGACTCGGCTTTGTTCCTAACCCGGAAATACTGACATGAATCATTCATACGCTTTCGAGGTACGCTTGCACGACGTGGATCACGCCGGAGTGATGTTTTTTGCGCGCCTGTTCGTCCATGCCCACGATGCCTACGAGGACTTCATGGCCCACCTCGGGCTTGATCTATGCGCCATGATCACTACCGGCGAGCGACTTCCGGTGGTTCATGCCGACGCGGACTACTTCCAGCCATTGCGCCATGGGGAGAAGATCACCGTTACGCTGGAAATCGAAGCCCTGGGCAAAACCTCATTTACCGTATCCTGTTCCTTTTACTCAGTTTCTGGCTTGCTTGCCAAGGTGCGCACCGTGCATGTTCACCTCGACCCCCATGCCAACACTGCCGCTGACTTGCCTCAGATGCTGCGGGAAATGCTTCAGCCCTATTGCAAGACCATCTGAAACCTCCACAACGATCAACAGATCACGCCACTCATTGACCGGCATCAATGAAATTGATTATTCCAGTCTTGACCTACATCAATGAATGGGTATTTAATGTCGAACATAATGCTGTGACAAATTGTCGCACTGCGTTAGTATCGCAGAACCGTTAAGAAGTTCAATTTCAAAAAAGGAGCCTAAAAGATGAAACCGTTCAGTAAACGAACGACATCGCTGCTGGTAGCAGCAGGATTGGGGCTGGGAGCTGCAAGCAGCACCTGGGCCGCTGAATCACTGCAAGATGTCATGAAGCGCAGAGGCTTGTCTCAGCAGGATCTGCTGGCCGCATCCAAGACCTATGTACCCACCGGCAAGCGTGATGATTTCATCGCCTTCAGCTCCGGCGGTCAGTCTGGCCAGGTGATTGTGTACGGTATTCCGTCCATGCGTATCCTGAAATACATCGGCGTGTTTACGCCTGAGCCATGGCAGGGCTACGGCTTCGACGAAAGCTCGAAGAAAGTGCTGCGCCAGGGCAACATTGACGGCAAGGAAATCAACTGGGGCGACACTCACCACCCGGCACTTTCCGAAACCAACGGTAAATATGACGGCCAGTTCCTGTTCATCAACGACAAGGCCAACCCCCGTCTGGCTGTGATCGACCTGCGAGATTTCGAAACCAAGCAGATCGTGGTCAACCCGATTTACAAGTCGGAACACGGCGGTGCTTTCGTTACCCCAAATACCGAATACGTAATCGAAGCCGCTCAGTATGCAACCCCGCTGGCAAACAAGAAGTTCGTACCGCTGGAGCGCTTCAATGAAGAATACCGCGGTGGCGTGACTTACTGGAAATTCGACCGCAAGGAAGGCAAGCTGGATCCCAAAGAATCCTTCTCCCTCGAATTGCCACCGTATAGCCAGGACTTGTCCGATGCCGGCAAACTGGTATCCGACGGCTGGTCCTTCACCAACTCTTTCTGTACCGAGCGTTATGTTGGCGGTATCGAGAAGGGTCGCCCACCGTATGAAGCTGGTTGCTCTGCAAAAGACACCGACTACATGCACGTGATCAACTGGAAGAAAGCAGCTGAACTGGTAAAAGCCGGCAAGGCCAAGAAGATCAACGGTCATGACGTTCTGATGATGGAAACATCGATCAAGGAAGGCATCCTGTTCTTGATTCCTGAACCGAAAAGCCCACATGGCGTGGACGTGACTCCGGACGGCAAGTTCATTACCGTTTCAGGCAAGCTGGATACGCACGTTTCGGTCTATAGTTTCGAAAAAATCCAGGCTGCAATCAAGGCTGGCAAATTCGAAAGCAAGGACCCCTACGGCATTCCCGTGATCGCCATGCAGGACGCTCTGCACAAGCAGGTTCAGCTGGGTCTTGGTCCTTTGCATACCCAGTATGATTCCAAGCAGTGCGTGGCCTACACCTCCCTGTATGTGGATTCCCAGGTTGCCAAATGGAACTACTGCGAAGGCAAGGTGCTGGACAAGCTTTCCATTCACTACAACATCGGTCACCTGATGACCATGGAAGGCGATTCTGCTGATCCTAAAGGTCGTTACCTGGTAGCGCTGAACAAGCTGTCTATCGATCGTTTTAACCCGGTTGGTCCACTGCATCCACAAAACCACCAGCTGATTGATATTGCCAACGACAAGATGCAGCTTCTGTACGACATGCCTTTGCCACTGGGTGAGCCGCACTATGTTGTAGCCATCGACGCCAAGACTCTCAAGCCAGGTATCCGTTACAAAGTGGGTACTGACAGCCGTACCGATAAGCCGCATCCAGGCATGGTACGTGCAGGTGAAGAGAAGACCGTAAGAAAAGGCAAAAACGTGGAAGTGTTCGGTACATTGATCCGCTCCCACATCACGCCTGAAACCATTGAAGTCGAAGTGGGCGATGAAGTCACCATCAACCTGACCAACCTGGAACGTGCACAGGACGAAACCCACGGTTTCGCAGTAAGCACTTACAACGTGCATGGCTCTATCGAACCAGGTAAAACCATCACCGTGAAGTTCAAGGCTGACAAGGAAGGTGTGTATCCTTACTACTGCACCGAGTTCTGCTCCGCATTGCACCTGGAGATGCAAGGTTACCTGCTGGTCAAGCCAAAGGGTTACAAGGAAGTCAAGGTTGCTGCCGCAAAAGCCGTTTACACCAAGGCTGACTACGAAAAGCAGGTCAAGACCAACGTAGAAACCCAGGCCGTGATCGACAGCGTGGTAGGCTACATCACCAGCGTCAATTACAAGGACTTCCCACCGGTAGTGGCACTGGTTGAAGATGCAACCGACCAGCTTAACAAGGCAGGAGAAGCCAAGGCCAAGATGGATGAGGCTGCCAAGACAAGCGATTGGCAGAATGCAACCCTCTGGGCTGGCCAATGGTGGCAGTATCAGGTCAAAGCAGCGGACATCGGTCTGCGCGCCAAGACCTTCCTGGAACAGAATGGCGCCAAGAAAACTGGCAAGTAAGCCGTCTGTTTAGGCTGTAGCACCAAAAACGGGGAGAGATTACTCTCCCCGTTTTTTTCCGCCCAAAATAACTTTTTTATTCAAGTGGATATGCTTATGCGGATACTCTCATCTTGATTTAATGTTGATTCATGTCAACTTTCTAGATAAAATCTCATCGCTACATAACGTTTTCTTAAGGAGTTTACAAATGAAGTTTAAATCGATAGCGCTTGCTGCTGCCTTGTCTGCCGCAATGGTTAGTGGTTACGCTCAAGCCGGCGATGGCAAAAAGCTGTATGCAGAAAAAACCTGCACTGCCTGTCACGGCGCAACGGGCAACAAGACACTGATGCCTGACTATCCAAAAGTTGCCGGCCAGAATGAGGCTTATATCATTAAGCAAATGGCCGACATCAAGAGTGGCGCACGCGCCAATGGCAACAGCGCAGCCATGAAGGGCGTGATGGTGCTGGTGAGCGATCAGGACATCAAGGACATCGCTGCATACCTGTCGAAGCTCAAGCCCTGATTCAGATCCCTTTGACCTGCGTCAAGGTGATTGCGAGGAGGTCGGTTACAATGACTTCATCAACATTTAAAGAAAGGAATAACACATGAAACAGCATTTAGTAGTTGCTCTGGTTCTGGCACTGGCCCCAGCGGTAGCATTTGCGGGCGCACCGGCACCAAAGAAAGAAGGTATTGAAGGCAAAGCGTATGTGTGGAATGCCCAGGAAGGTGAAAAAATCGAGGCTTTGCACAAGAAGGGTGACGTGAAGGCTGGACAGGAAGCGTACGAAATTTGCGGCGCGTGCCACCTGCCTTCCGGCGCGGGACGTCCTGACGGCACTTTCCCACAACTGGCTGGCCAGCACACCACAGTAGTTATCAAGCAGATGGCCGATATTCGTGCCGGCCTGCGCGATAATCCTACCATGTATCCATTCGCCCAGACTCTGACAGACGCGCAAGAACTGGCTGACGTTGCTGCTTATATCGAGAAACTGTGCATCCCGGTTGATCACGGTAAATACGAGGGCGCAGATGCTGCCATGCAGATCGCCAAGGGCAAGGAACTCTATCAGAAGCAGTGTCTGGAATGCCACGGCAAGAACGGCGAAGGCAACAAGGAAAAATTCTTTCCTGTGATCGCCGGCCAGCACTACAAGTACCTGCTGCGCCAGATGACCGAAATTCGTGACGGACATCGCCGCAACGCCAACCCCGACATGGTGAAGGTCATCAAGCCTTACACCAACGACCAACTGGTGGCAATTTCCGCTTACCAGTCGAGCCTGACGATGCCAGGCTCCATGTGCAAGGCAGGACCTGCCAAGAAGAAGTAATGTCAATTCGGTCACGGGAGAACAATATTCTTCCGTGGCTGTCCCAGTATAGAGTCAGCGTAAAAAAAGAGAAGGTATAATGGGATGTGTTCCCATTAATTCACTTCCAAGGAGGCACGGGGACGTTTACAACGTTTAATGCCTGATGAGAGAAAAAATGAATAGCCCGCAAAAACAAATGATGACGGTTAGGGTATTGACCCTGATCGCTTTGGTGCTGATGATTGCTGCCTACTTCAGCCCGATCTGGTGGGTCTCACTGACCGCTCCAAATTACCCTAAAGAAGCCTTTCCGGATGGCATTCGCATCCACTTCCATTTCGACGGTGTATACAACGGCTGCAATACCAAACCTCTTTCCGGGGGAAGCCACGATGAGATCATCCAGTACGATCTGGGCGACGATCTGGCCATGCGCGAGGACCCTTCCCTGGCCAAAAGGGATCAGGTAGTCGGTCTTGATTGCGTACATGAGATGAACACCATCAATCACTATGTGGGCATGTACCCCATTGCGACTGGTGCACCGGTAGAAGTGCCGATGTCGAAATTCATTATCGCCATGTTTTCGGTGATGATGCTCGCCTTCATGGCAACGCAACGCAAGATGCAGATACTGATCATGAGCGTGGGTTTTACGGCTTTATCCGCCTGGATGGTGATTGACCTGTTTGTAATGGGACACCTAAATTCCTTTGCGGATCATTATTACAATGAGGCCAGTACATTCTTTAATCAGCCTGAGGTGCTTGCGCGCTGGGTAGCCAACCTTAAAATGGCCACTATGGCGGCTGTGGGTGGCCTGATGGCATCGATGCTGATCCTGATCCTGGGCGTATGGAAAATTCGGCCGTTTGTCCTGTTGCTGGCGCTGGTTCCGGCCCTGTTGCCTGTATTCTTTGTGCTCGATTACGCCGGTTGGCTGTGGTTCTTTGGTCACAATCTTCATCCCTGGGGTGCCTTTACCGTCAAACCTTTCATGCCGACGGTGTTTGGTGAAGGCAAGGTAGCGCAGTTCAGCACCTATTCCTACCCCTACTACGGTTATGCCCTGCTTCTGGTTTCGGGAATCGCCATGGCGCTGGCCATGCTCATTCGCCGCAAAATGCTGCGCGAGCAGAACCCTTAATAAGCTCTTCCGGGCTCTTCCCCTTACAGGACGAGCCCGGAACACTTAGACAGAATCTAAAGCCATGAAATCAGGCAGGAATATGCTTATTTTGGTGCGTGCCAGATGACCGGACGTTTGCTGCTTTCCCTGCTACTGTGCTTATCACTGCCGGCAGGTGCGGCCTTCGAGCCGGGGGGTAGCGCAGACATGGGCGGAGAAGCGCCCCGTGTCGATGTCGACAAGCCCGTACACCTGATACCGCTCTATCTGCGCGACAAGCGTATTCACGGCCTGACGCCGTTCCAGTCTCTGGTAGATGCCGCGCCCGCCGGTTCCGTCCTGCGTCCCAAGCCGGGCAATTATTCCGGCCCGGTACATCTGACCAAACCGCTGACCATAGAAGGCGGCGGCAAAGTCAGCATAGATGGCGGCAACAAGAGCACGGTGTTCGTGATTGAAACCAACGGCGCCAAGTTGCGTGGAGTGCACCTCAAGGGATCTGGCAGCTCGCACGATAGCGATGATGCCTGCCTCAATGTTCGCGGTCACAACAATCTGATCGAAAACAACGTCATTGATGACTGCCTTTTCGGCATTGACCTGAAACAGTCCAATAACAATACGCTACGCGGCAACAGCATCCGTTCCAAACCGGCGGATCTGGGGGTGCGCGGCGATGGCATTCGCCTGTGGTACAGCATGAATAACCGCATCGAGAGTAACAAAGTAGTGGATTCGCGCGACATGGTGGTGTGGTATTCCAACGGCAACACTTTTTACCAAAATTATGGCGCCCGTAGCCGTTACTCCATTCATTTCATGTTTGCCCACGGGAACGCGGTGGAAAGCAACAGCTTTTACGATAACGCGGTGGGTGTATACCTGATGTACAGTGACCGCACAGTGGTGCGCAACAACGTGATTTCCCATGCCACCGGCTCTACCGGCATGGGTGTTGGCTTCAAGGAAGCGAGCGGCGCCGTGCTGGAAGGCAACGAGATCATTTATTGTGCACTTGGCCTGTCGGCCGACCTTTCGCCGTTCCAGCCTGACAGCAAGATCATTCTGAAGAACAATCGGCTGGCCTACAACGGTATCGCCATCGCCTTCAACAGCGATCTTGCAGGCTACGAAATTGAGGGCAACAGTTTTGAAGGCAACATTTCCATTATTGCCGTAGGCGGGGCCGGCTCGGCCCAGCGCAACATCTGGCGTGGAAATTACTGGGATGAGTACGAGGGTTTTGACCGTAACAAGGACGGGATCGGCGACACGCCATTCGAGTTGTATGACTTTGCAGACCGACTCTGGATGGAAATTCCTCAAGCGCGTTTTTTCAAGATCGCGCCCGCTCTCGAAGTACTGGATTTTCTTGAACGCCTGGCGCCATTTTCGAGTCCAACTTTGATGTTGAAAGATACAAAGCCTTTATTTAATGATCCCTGGAAGCGGGGTAAAAAATGAATACAGAAAAACCAAAACCAACCCATCCACTGGTTAACAAGCGCAAGCTTGAAGATCGACGGCGTTTTCTGCGCACCGTTTTTCTTGCCGGCGCAGCCATTGGCATTCCGTTGCTCGGCCTGACACCGATGGCGCGCGGATGGGAGTCCCGCTTGCGCCCACCGGGTGCGCTGGATGAAAAGGATTTCCTGTCCTCCTGCATCAAATGCGGACAGTGCGTACAAGTCTGTCCAGTGCTGGCAATCAAGCTCGATGACATTGATCAGGGCTTCGGCATCGGCGTTCCTTATATCGACTCCCGCAGTCAGGCATGCGATTTTTCTTGCGATGCTGTGCAATGCATTCTCGCTTGTCCCACTGGCGCCCTGACTTACCACAAGCCAGACTTTCTGGGCGTGCGGCCAGGCGCAAAGATGGCTCAACCACCGGTACTGCTTGCCAAGGAAAAAGATCCCGAGCCGACACTGAATCTCGCCGAGCGCACCGGGCTTGCCGTACTGGTCCGGCCAGAAAGTTGCCTGGCTCGACAGGGCAAGGGTTTCAAGGGAGCTGCGCGGGGAACCGATTTCAAAGGTATCATGCGTTTTACGGAGGTGGACCGCTGGAAGCCCATTCCACTCAAAGATCACCCCTTCGATGTCGAAGTCTGCGATCTGTGTGTGCGTACCTGCCCTATCAAGGGCGCGATTTCGCTCGACAGCGTGCTGGGGGATGATGGAAAAATGATCAAATCACCCGTGGTACATGAACCCTGCGTTGGTTGTGGCGTATGCGAGATGGTCTGTCCCACCGAACCCACCTCGATCGTAGTGGAAGCGCGCAAAACCTGGGGGGTAGCATGAGCAGATATTTTGAATCCCTGATGGTGATGCTGGGACGCGAACCCAGAAAACCAACAAAATTCACTTCGGCGGCCGATACGATCCATACCCTGAAACGCGTTGAAAAGGTGGACTGGGTTGCGCAGAAAGAACATGCTCGTGCCCACCGCGCGCAAGGAAAACCGTGGCGCAACCGGCGCTGGGCCTTCCTGATCGGCATCAATCTGCTGTTTGTGGTGTCGTTCTGGCTCGATATCCAGATACTTGAAGGTGCGCTCACGGCCTCACGCCTGCTCGGTTTCCACATGATTGATGTGAACTCGGCATTGCAAGTGATGCTGGCGCACAAGCATATCATTGTCAATTTAATCATTGGAACCGGCACAGTGGTACTGCTGTGGCTCCTGTTTGGTGGGCGCTCCTTCTGCTCCTGGGTATGCCCCTATCATCTGGTAGCCGAGTGGGCTGAAAATCTGCACCTCTACCTGGCTGAAAAAAAGCTTGTTTCCGACCACACTTTCAACCGTGGCGTGCGCACCGTACTGTGGGTAGTGTTCGCCGCGCTGGCATGGGTGACCGGCTATACCGTGTTCGAAACCCTGTCTCCTACCGGCATTCTCAGCCGCGCCCTGATCTACGGCCCTGGACTGGCACTGGGCTGGGTGGCGCTGCTGCTGGCATTCGAGATTTTCTATTCACGCCGCGGCTGGTGCCGCTATGTATGCCCGATCGGGTTGACCTATGGCTTTGTTGGCGTATTTTCACCGCTGCGGATTAAATACACATTGAACAACTGCTTCCACGAAGGCGATTGCCGCAAGGTCTGCGAAGTGCCGCACGTATTGGAGATCGTGAAGAAAGGCCGCGCCTCGGATGCCATCATGGACACCGGCGCCGACTGCACACGTTGCGGCGCCTGCGTGGATGTGTGCCCGAGCGGAGCATTGAAGTTTGACGTCAAAGGACTGAGCAAGCTGGTGTAGGGAATCTGTGAAAATCCGTTTTTACAATTAAAAGAAAACCGCATGATTGAATTCAAGAAAGTTTCCAAAACCTTCAAGCGCAACCGCGTCCTGGACGAGCTCGAGCTCTCCATTGCTCCAGGCGAGCGCATTGCGCTGGTAGGCTCCAACGGCGCCGGAAAAACCACCATGATCCGCTGCCTGCTGGGTGAGTACACTTACGATGGCAGCGTGTCGGTGCATGGGCTGGCGCCACGCCCGAACCGGCAACAGGTACTGGGGAAAATCGGCTTCGTGCCCCAACTGCCGCCACCGCTTAAAATGCCGGTGGGCCAGTTGCTGGATTTTTCCTCCGCGGTCTGCAATAGTGAAAAGCAGCGCATGGAGGAGATTGCCCAACGCCTTGGCCTGGATGTGGGCAGGATGAAAAACCAGCCCTTCGTCAAGCTCTCCGGCGGACAGAAGCAGAAACTGCTGATCTCCATCGCTCTTGGGCGCGACAGCAATATCCTGATCATGGACGAACCCGCCGCCAATCTTGACCCGGAAGCACGCCAGATTTTCTTCGGTCTTCTGGCCGAGCGCCTGGATAACACCACCATGCTGATTTCAAGCCACCGCCTGGACGAAGTATCGGCGCTGGTAAACCGCGTGATCGAGCTGGACCGCGGCAAAGTGGTGCTGGACGACCGCGTGGCAGACGACGTTTCCCTGACCGGCATGCTGGCCTGCCATCTGACGTTGCGGCGCCCGGAAGAATCCATTGCAAAAGCGCTGCTAGGCTGGAATTTCCAGGATACCGGCGACGGCCTGCAATGGCAGGGCAGTGTGGCTGGACCGGACCGGCTCCGATTCATCGGAATGATTTCCCGCTATGTCGGCATTCTTACCCACATCAGTCTCGCTGAAAACAGCGAAAACCAGGCATGACAAGCCTGCTCAGGCTAGGCGCCATGGCGCTGCTGCTGAGCTTGTTGGCGGCCTGCCATCAGGAACCCAAAACCGGGCCGGTGGAAGTAAAATGGGACCGTGACACCTGCGTGCGCTGCAACATGGCCCTGAGCGACAAGCGCTATGCCGCCCAGGTACGTGGCGGGCCGAAGCATCAGGCATTCAAGTTCGACGATTTCGGCTGTGTGGTGTTCTGGCTAAAGGACAAGCCCTGGGCTGACGACCCCGCCACGGAAATCTGGGTCATGGACATGCGTTCCGGCAAGTGGATCGAGGCGCGCAAGGCTTATTACGTACCCAACAAGATGACGCCGATGGCTTATGGCTTCGGCGCTGTAGCGCTGCCGGAACCGGGCAGCGTAAATTACGTGGAGGCCAGAAAACAGGTTCTGGCAAAAGGAAAGTAGCTTTCAGTTATCGGCAATCAGCTTTCAGCAAAATCTCGGCGGTTCCTGACTGCAGATGGCTGACAGCTATTCACAAGGAATTTGAATGAAAAACTTATGGCTCACCGCCAAGCTGGATGTAGTGGAATCTCTGCGCGCACGCTGGTTCATGATCTACACCCTGGTATTCGGCGGCATCGTCGCCATGCTGTTTGCCTTCGGCCTGACCGAATCGCGCGTGCTTGGATTTATCGGGCTATCGCGCCTGCTGGTGACCTATATCCAGTTGTGCATGGCCATTCTGCCGATTTTCGTGCTCATCTCCACCGTGCGCTCGGTCGCGGGAGACCGCGAAGCTGGCGTATTCGAATACCTGCTTTCCTTGCCAGTTTCGCTCGGCGCCTGGTTCTGGGGCAAGCTGCTGGGACGCTACATCGTGGTGTTCCTGCCGGTGTTCCTGGCCATGCTCGGTGCTACGCTGTGGTCGCTGGTGCAGGATATCGAAGTTCCCTGGAACATGTTCCTCTATTACACCGGACTGCTGGCGGCGATGGCGTGGTGTTTTCTGGGCATCGCCATGCTGCTCTCCACCCTGGCGCGCTCCACTGACGTCGCGCAAGGCGCCGCTTTCGTGGTCTGGCTGGCGATGCTGCTGTTTCTCGACCTGATCCTCTTGGGCGTGATGATCCAGGGCCATGCCGCACCCGAAGTGGCCGTTATGGTCGCCCTGGCCAACCCGCTCCAGGTGTTCCGCACCGCTGCGCTGATGCTGTTCGACCCACAACTGATTGTGCTGGGACCGGCGGCATATGTGATCATGGATACGATAGGGGCGACCGGATTCATGATCTATGGTCTGGTTTACCCTCTGGTCATCGGCACCCTGTGTGCAACAGCTGGCTATTTCGTTTTCCGCCGCGGCGATTTGCCGTGAGTGGCTGTCAGCATTCAGCCATCAGCGCTCAGCCGTGGTTTTGCTGAAAGCTGAATGCTAATGGCTGACCGCTACGATATTTCCCACAGCTTTGGCTACCAAAGCGTCGCGGAAGACGAGCGCACACGCCTGATCCGGCGTGTATTCACCAGCGTGGCACCACGCTACGATCTTATGAACGACCTCATGAGCATGGGCATCCACCGGCTCTGGAAGCGACGCCTTGCGCGCGAAGCATGCGCCTTGCCGGGGCAGCTCGTGGTGGACCTTGCTGGCGGAACAGGCGATGTAGCTGCGCTCATGGCTTCGAGTGGAGCACAAGTGATGGTGTGCGATCCCAGCCTGGCAATGATGTCCCAGGGACGCGCGCGCAAACCATCTGGGCTAAAATGGCTGGCGGGAACCGGAGAACGAATTCCACTTGCGGATGACACGGTAGATACCATAACCATTGCCTTCGGCATCCGCAACGTCACCAGCCTTGAAGGCGCACTGATGGAAGCGCTGCGCGTACTCAAACCGGGCGGACGCTTCCTGTGTCTGGAATTCTCCCGCCCCTGGGCACCGATCAAGCCTTTCTACGATATTTTTTCCTTCAACGTGATTCCCCGCCTCGGCGCCTTGGTGGCACGCGACCCGGAAGCTTATACCTATCTGGTTGAATCCATCCGCCGCTTTCCGGATCAGCAGGAGATGAAGCGCATCATGGAACAGGCAGGTTTTGCCGCGGTGAATTTCCGCAACCTGTCTTTCGGCATCGCTTGCCTGCATCGCGGCGTCAAATCCTTCTGAGCCATGAAGTCCCTGCTCTCCCGCTGGCTTGAGCTTGCCGCTGCGAGTTATCCGGAGGCGCCGGCACTGATCTTTGAAGGCAAGGTTTACAGTTTCTCGGCTCTTTTATCGGCCAAACCCGACACCTTGCCCGAACGCCTGACCATGCTTCAGAAACAGGCAGACCTGCCCGGAATCGCCGAACTGCTTATCACCACCAGCGGCAGCACAGGAGTACCCAAACAGGTGATGTTGAGCGAGGCTAATCTGGAGGCAGCAGTTCGAGCCAGCCAGAGCCGCATTCCGCTGAAGCCGGGCGATATCTGGCTGGCCTGCCTGCCCCTTCAACATATCGGCGGAATCGCCATCTTTTACCGCTGTGCAGAAGCTGGCGCCACCACACTCTTACACCAGGGTTTTGATGCAGCCAAAGTGCGACACGACATGGAGCGTCATGGCGTCACCCATATTTCTCTGGTGCCGGCCATGCTCGCACGTTTACTGGAGAGCGGTCCACCACCAGCACAACTGGCGTATGCCCTGATTGGTGGCGGTCCTTTGTCTGAAAAACTGGCGCGTCGCGCACATCAGGCCGGCTGGCCAATCTGCCCCACCTATGGCACGAGCGAGACAAGCTCACAGGTGGCGTCTCTGGCGGCATTTCCTCCCGATTGGTGCGAGGGCATGGTCGGCCCGCCATTGCCGGGCATCAGCGTGGAAATCATGGATGAAAACGGCCAGCCAGTGAAAGGTAAGGGACACATCCGTGTGCGTGGCCCCAACGTAATGCGGGGGTACGCCAACGCGGCACATGAGGCCGGTCATGGGCTGCTTGATGGCTGGTTTGTCAGCGGGGACAGGGGCTATTTAGATGCACGCGGCAATCTGGTGGTATTGGGCCGTCACGACGACATGCTGGTGAGCGGAGGCGTCAACGTCCATCCAGAAGTAGTCGAGGGATTGCTGCTTGCCTGCCCGGGTGTGAGCGATATCGCGATCACTGCCGTAAGCGACGAGGTGTGGGGTGACCTCATTACAGCTCTGATAGTCGGCGGTGCTACCTGTAGTTCGGTGCAGGAATGGTCAGGGAAAAATCTTCCCAGCCATTTGCGCCCGCGCCGCTTCGTTTCCGTCGCTGCGCTACCGCGCAATGCCATGGGCAAACTGGAGCGAAAACACTTGCGTGAACTGGCCCACAGCATGGAAAATTCTCCATGCTGAAACGTTTCCGCCCCGATGATCCAGCCTTTCTGGAGCAAATTGAAAGCCGTCTCAGAACCGTGCTGCAGCACACAGGAATGGCCGATAGCGGCCTTCTCAGCATCACGCTATCCGCACCAGAAATTTCATGCGCCAGCTTGCCTGGAACGTTTCATAAGCTTTTCTACTGGAGCAGGCCCGCAGCGCAGCATGAAATTCTGGGCCTTGGCCTGGCAGCGACTATTTGTGCCGATGGAGAAAATCGCTGGTCGAAACTGGCTACTGAATTTGACGGCTGGCGCAGGCATTGGCGCCATGTAGACGCCGATCACACCGGGCTGCATCCTTTGGCCCTGGGCGGTTTTGCTTTTACGGCGCAACCGGATAGCCACGCGACATTGCCGTCCGCACAACTCAACGTGCCCGAGCTGCTGCTGCGACGCCAGGGAGAAATTTGCGCGCTGACGTTCACTTTTAGTGCACCACCTGATGAATCCGCTATCGCCTCGAGCATGGCACACTTGCGCCAACTGATGACGGCACTCTCCCAGAACAATCAATCTGCGCATGCAAGCGGACCATTGCAGCGCCGCGACCATGCCCAGGCCGATCAGGCATGGCTGGAAAGGGCTGCCCAGGCAGTGCGCGATATTCGCAGCGGCAGACTGGACAAGGTGGTATTGAGTCGGCGCGTATCGTTTCACGCCGAACGGGATTTCCTCCCATCCCGGATCATGGCGGACCTGGAACAGCATTACCCATCGTGCACCCTGTTTGCCACGGACACAGCGGATGGTGGCGTGTTCCTCGGTGCCAGCCCGGAAACCCTGGTGCGACTGCAGGATGGCGATGTGTACTGCGACGCGCTGGCGGGTACGGCCTGGGGAGAGGGGCGGGCCACCGCCGCAGACCGGAAACTGCTTGCAGACGTAAAAAATGGCCGCGAACATCGCCTGGTAGTGCAGGCCATCGCCGAGGCCTTGCGTCCCGTATGTGCCCGCCTGGAGGTGCCCGATGCGCCGCAAATCCAACGTTTGGGTCAATTGCGTCATTTGTGGAGCAGCCTGCACGGACGCGTCAAAGCGGGAATCGGTTTGCTCGATCTGCTGCAGCGGGTGCACCCCACCCCGGCCGTTGGCGGTTACCCACGCCAGGCAGCGCTTGATTGGCTGACCCGGCAAGGCGAACAGCGCGAGGGCTGGTATACCGGCGCCATCGGCTGGCTGGATGCAGCCGGAAACGGCGAATTTGCAGTAGCCCTGCGCTGCGCTCATCTCCAGGGGCGTGAGGCGCATCTCTATGCCGGGGCAGGAATCGTGGCAGGCTCGGAACCGCAACGGGAACTGGCCGAAACTGAAGCCAAGTTCGCGGCCATGCTTCAAGCCTTAGGGAAGACGACATGATTGTACCGGGCAGCGAAAATTTCACCTGGGCCAGCCACCTGATCCATGGCCTGACAGCGGGTGGCGTGACGCATGCGGTGATATCGCCCGGATCGCGCTCCACGCCCCTGGCGCTGGCCTGCCTGCAGCATTCCGACCTGAAAACCTGGGTGCAGGTGGATGAGCGCAGCGCCGCATTCTTTGCCCTGGGGCTGGCCAAGGCCTGCCGCCAGCCGGTCATCCTGGTTTGCACTTCCGGCTCGGCTCCGGCCAACTGGTATCCCGCCGTGATCGAGGCGGACATGGGCGCAATCCCGCTGATTCTGCTCAGCGCCGACCGCCCGGCCGAGTTGCGCAATTGCGGTGCCAACCAGTCAATAGACCAGATGCATCTTTTCGGCAGCCATGTGCGCGCCTTCCACGAACTACCAGCCGCCGATGTACGGCCTGAAATGCTGAAGTATTTGCGCACCCTGAGCGCACAGGTGGCAGACCAGTGCCGCTGGCCCCTGCCCGGCCCGGTGCATGTCAATATACCGCTGCGTGAGCCACTGGTTCCTGCAGCCCCGCTGGTGCCCGCGAAAATATCGCCACCTGTCATGAGCAGCCATCCGCTCCTGTCCCTGCCAGCCGAAGACACCGCAAACCTGGCACGTGAACTGGCGGGCAGAAAAGGACTGATTGTGTGCGGCGGAGGAGATCATGGCCCGGACTTCCCCGCGGCAGTCACCGCACTGGCAAGCAAACTCGCCTGCCCGGTGCTGGCAGACCCCCTTTCAGGACTACGCTTCGGCTGCCACGAGAGAACATCCGTCTTCTGCCGTTACGACGCCTTCCTGCGCCGCAGCAATGCGCTAGAAAACCTGCGCCCGGACTGGGTGCTGCGCTTCGGCTCCATGCCGGTATCCAGAACCTTGCAGCAGTTTCTCTCGGCACTGCCGGAGATCCCTCAGCTCGTGGTGGATGCAAACGGCCGTTGGCCCGACCCATTGCATCAGGCCACACGCCTGCTAAGAACCGATCCGACCATCCTGTGCAGTCAACTGGCAGCAGTGGTCGACCCTGCAGCGCCCACATCCTGGCTGCCGACATTTCATGCCGAAGAGCAGCGTGCAGGCAGCCTGGCGCAACGAGATGCTCCACTGGAAGCCGCAATAGTGCATACCATAGTGGATCTGCTGCCCGATGGCGGCATACTGTTCAGCGGCAATTCCATGGCGATCCGCGACCTCGATGCCTATTCCGGCAGCGGCAACAAGTCCTTGCGAATCATCGGCAATCGCGGCGCGAGCGGCATCGACGGTAACGTCTCCACCACCGCTGGACTGGCAGCCGGCAGCAAGCAGCCGGTAGTGGCGCTGCTCGGGGATCTGGCGTTCTACCATGACATGAACGGCCTGCTGGCAGCGCGTGGGCTGGATGTGGTGTTTGTCGTACTTAACAACGGCGGTGGCGGAATTTTTGAATATCTGCCCCAATCGCAACTGGAAGAATTCGAGCGCGCCTGGCTGACGCCGCTCGAGCTGGACTTTTCTCATGCGACTAAAATGTATGGGCTAAGCTATCAAAAAATCAGCCTGGGAGTGGATTTCCCAGCGGCTCTAGAGAGCTCACTCGCAGGCGGCGCTCATCTGATCGAGGTGATGATTGAAAGGGAGATTAGTGTAGCTCGCCACCAGGCTTATTGGACGGCAATGGCGAAAGACTAGTGGGCATGGGTAGTTGGCGAGCATAGACCTGCCCCGTCTCGCCATCCACAAAACGGATTTCCTCGAGTTGGCCCATCAGGTAGCGTTTTCTCAGGGTGAGATCCACCGGATCGGCAAAATCTGCTTTCCAGAATGTGTTGCTCTCTGAGTGAAAGGGTGCTTTCAGACGAAACACGGCAAGCATTTTCAGGCGTTCCCGAGCAGGCAGTCCTATTGCCTTGACCCTGGTGCCGAACCCTGCGTCGTCATCCACCGCGCGCGGATAAAAATCATAGAGATTCTCGAAGGCCAGGAAATAGTCGTAGCGCCACTCATTCCTGACTTCCAGCCTCTTCCCTGGGTAAATTTCCACTTCAGCGGGCGCGGCCATTTCCTTCCGGGTAGATTTCAGGGGCAGAAACTTGGAACGGTAATAATCATCGCTGTCCGGGTTGGCCAGCGGCTCCCAGCTCCAGCCTTCTGCGACATCGTTGAATGCCATGCGGTACAGTAGCGCAAGAGTCCCGCTTTCCGCATCAAAATCCATGCTGAAACCAGGACTGTTATCAAGATCCACGGCAAAGGAGAAAAGTCGTCCATCGAGTTCCGCAAGGCGGGCCGGCGCCATGAGGGCAATCGTGTGGAACCATTCTTCAATATCCTGACCGGCATTGCCGCCGGGCAGGGACTGATCCCCGCAAGCGAGGCAGGAAAACAGGCTCAGAAGCATTGCCAGAAGTATTTTGCCCACCATGGGGGCTACTCCTGTGGCTGGATCGAAGTGAGATAAGCCAGAATGTCGCGGATATCAGTGTCCTTCAGCTTGGCCAGAATGCCGAGGGAATCGTCTTCATCGTGCGGACGTTCGCCATTGATGTAGCTGGTGATCTGCTTCATGAGGTAATTGGTGTACTGCCCCACCAGCATCGGAAACGATCCCCGTCCGCCTCCATCCTTGGCGTGGCAGGAAGCGCATTCCTTCTTGTAAACCTTGCTGCCATTCTCGATATCGCCTTCGGAACGACTAATGATCATGACTTTTTCCATCATCTGCAAGCGGGTCAATCCATCCTCATCACCCTTGAATACAGGGGGCTTGGTTGGCAGTTTGATGGATGCCAGATAGGCGGAAATGTTGTGAATATCCTCATCAGACAAATCGCGTTCCTCTGTATAGGGGAACATCGGAAAGTTGATACGCTTCCGGGCACGGAAATTTTCCAGCTGGATTGCCAGGTATTTTTCCGACTGTCCGGCGATTCGGGGATATTCACCGCGCGACCCTCCCTGACCGAATTCGCCATGGCAGGTCGCGCAGACCCCCATCATGTCGCGGGCGCTGTCCGCATCAAAAGCATTTGCTTCGAGGCTGGACACGCCAAGCGTCAGCACAAAAAAACCGGCAATAAATTTTCCGCTATTGCGATGTGATATTTCTACTTTTGCAGAAGAACGGGCAAGCAGCCCCAACAATATTTTCATACGACACCATCTCGAGTTTATTGCGATAAAACGCGTAATTTTATACCTTCCCAGTTACTTTTGAACTTGATCTGGGGCAGGAGTTCAGAACAATGCGGATCAATCCCGAAGCCTCTTGGCCGGCAAGGGCTGCTCCTCCATCAAGCGCCGTATGCGTTCAGCCGCTTCGGTGGGCGGCGTGGCATAGGCAAATTTGGCAAGAAAACTGCCATCTGGCCCCAGGAGGTACATGCCTGCCGAATGGTCCACCGAATACTTATCCTTTGCAGCACCTGGCTCCCAGTGTTTTTCATAGCGCACCTTGAAGTGATCTGCCACACGGCGCACCAACTCCGGCGAACCGGAGAGGCCGATAATACGCGGATGAAAAAAAGCGGTATAGCGGCGCAGCACCTCGGGTTTATCGCGCTCCGGATCCACCGTGACAAACAGCGGTTGCAGTCGCTCGGACTTTTTGCCCAGCTTGTTCATGATGAGCGCCATTTCTGCCAGAGTAGTCGGGCAAATATCCGGGCAGAAGGTATAACCAAAAGAGATAAGCTGGAAACGCCCGGGAAAATCCTGATCGGTAACGGCACGCCCCCGATGATCCATGAGCAGGTAACGCGGGACGATCCCGGTTTCCGGCTGTTCTTCAACACCTGCCGGAGGCGCCTCAGCCCAGGCGGGTGCTATGCCAATCAATACAGCGGCGAGAACGGCAAGGCATAATCTTTTCATGGCGCCATCCTATTGAGGCACGGCAGCCGGAATGGCGGCCTGCAAACGTGCGGCCAGCGTCTCTGCCTGACTGGCAAGTACCGCCTCATCCTGACAGGCTGCTGGACTCTTTTTTACCTGAGCAAGAAAGGACTGATTGGTGGATACCTCAAAAGCTTCACCATACCGCCGAGTTTTGGGCGCGTAATTGATCATGACCACCTTGATCCGGGCAGCGGTCTGTTTATGGGAACAGGCCAGTGCCTGACCATTGAGCTCTCCCAGTTCACGAACTTCCGCCAGACCGGCATCTGAAGGGGAATCTGCAGCAGCCGGCAGTGCAAGTCCCAGAAAACACAATGCAAGGGCAAATTGTTTCATCATTACTTCTTCCTTTTGTTTCGAACCATCGGGGGTTTTATTTCCGGGTCACGGGGGTGGGCGTGGCCAGCATCTTAATCAGCAAAATAGCCGAAATTTCGCGGTTCACGCCAGTTTCTGCATAGTCACGTGCGGTTTTGCCCTGATTGTCCTTGGCATGCACATCGGCGCCTTTGCTGAGGAGCAGCTCAAGATTCTCCTTGTGACCGGAGAAAGCGGCAATATGAAGCGGCGTGGCGCCACTGTTGTCCTTCACGTTGATGGCGGCGCCTTTTTCCAGCAGCAGTTTGACAATATCGGGGGCAGATCTGCCAGCAGCAATGTGAAGCGGAGTCGAGCCAAGGTCGTTCCTGGTATTCACCGCACTACGATTAGCATCTATCGATTTGTTAACTGCCTGTACATCCCCTGCTTTCACGACTTCATGTATGGTAGCGGCTAAGACGGAAAAACTGGTGCCCAGCAGAATGGCGCTGACAATCAATGTAACAATACGGTTTGGGGTCATATTCATAATCCTGCTGTAAATCAATTCGCGAAGTGACGACATTGGCTAAAATAGCGGCTAGTTTAAGCCGAATACATTCAAGGAGTAAATCAATGAACACATGGGTTTTTGTAACCATCCTGGCTGGCGCATTGTTTGGCGGCCAGGCACTTGCTGCCGAATGGGCGCCAATCAAGAAGGAAGATCATACAGTACGCGAGATCGACACCACCAGTATTAAGAAGAACGGCCCAGTGGTGATGTTCACCGCGCGCCATACCTTCGTAGACCGGAATGAATACAAGGTAAGCCGGAAGGAAGCGCAATACCTCCTGATTCACTCCCGCGCCAATTGCGGCTTTCGCACCGTGGCCCAAATTGCCACCGAGGCCTACGATGAAAAAATGGTGCTGATCAGCAAGCAGCGGATCAAGCTACCCCAGGATTTGCCCGTGACAAAAGACAGCATCGACGAGAGCGCGCTGAATTTCGTCTGCGCAGCTAGCCCGCAACCGACTCAGTAAGTTTGCCTTCAGTTCCAGGCATACCCCCGCTCCAACATGAATGGAAATCCCATGCATACCCCCGATTTTTTCTCCGCTGTCCGCGCCATCAGCTTGCACGATCCTCTGGCCGGTTTCCTCGGCGCGATGGAGGGCGGCCTGATCGAATACAACTACACCGATGCCGTCAAACTCGCCGGACACTCCTGTCCCACTGTTGCGGGCGCCTATCTGGCGACGCTGAAGGCGCTGGAGCACCTTTACCCTGAGGCAACGCCGCAACGCGGTGAAATCAAGGTGTCTTTCCACGAATCCAGTTCTAGTGGCGTAACAGGTGTCATCGCAAATATTGCCACACTGATCACCGGCGCCACGCAAGACAATGGCTTCAAGGGAATTGGCGGCAAATTCGACCGCCGCAATCTGCTGTTCTTCGATGTGCCTATGTGCGGAGAGATGCGCTTCGAACGCCGCGATACGGGAAGCGCCGTGAGCACCTCATATCACCCTGAAATCGTACCGCCAGACCCCGCCATGAAGGAATTGATGCAAGCGACCCTGATGGGCACAGCCAGCCCCGAGGAACAAAATGAATTTGCCAGATTATGGCAGGAACGGGTCAAGCGCATTCTGATCGATCATATCGACGATCCTCGCCTTGTCGTTCTGGAGTAAGAGCCTATTTCAGCAGGTTCCATCCCTCGCGCCAGCATCATTCAAGGTGCAGTGCTAGGCGCGAGGGACGTGGTTTGGTTGTTCCAAACAAGCCGCGAGCAACAACGCAATGCGCCTTGAATGATACTGGCCCTCCGGATTGAGGCCAGAAAGCGCGTCTGCTACGTCGCGGGGCTTGCCAATGGAATGACCATTGGCTGCGCCCCGCTTCTTGCAGCCATCACTTTCTGGCCTCAACGCGAGGTGTTAAACCTGCTGAAATAGGCTCTAGGCCATGGAAAAGCTGACTTTGCTACTGGACCCCGAACAAGCGGATGCCCATTGCCGGTCGCTTGTCGCGCAAAACAGGCATTCCGGTCAGGTCCTGGCGGCGCTCGTTGCCCTGCAATCTTTCATTGCCGCGACAGCCCGCCCCAATGAACAGACCAACGGCGCGTATCAGGACATCAGGCTTATTCTCGAGCGACACGTCGCCGCGGCGCGCAACCGGGTCATGGACGACAACCTCGCCCGCCTGCTTGGCGCACTCAGAGAGCAGGACCTGAGTGACATCCAGAATGTGCACGCCGCGCTTTCCCGCAATGGCTTTCACCAGACCGTACTGGCCGCCATACGGCAACTGCCGGACGCCACTCTGCTCGCCACCGCCGCCTGGACAGCAGAGTGGCAGCGCGACGCCAAGTCACGCGCCGAAGCTGCCAGCCCTTATCCAGACGCACTGGATTTGAGCGGGGCAGGCATTTCGCCCGCGCGCTTCGCCGCCATGTCGGAACTCAACATTTATCTTCAGGAAGCTGTTTCCTGAATAAAGACAGGTGCCACGCGAGGTCCGCTCCAAAACGCTACAAGCCTGATGACGTCATGCCCGTGGAGGCATAATATTGCAGGTACGGACTTCCCCCGTACACTCGCCTCAAGGAGTCATGATGAAATCCAGATTCGATATTCGCAGCCACCTCTCCCTGCTGCTGCTTGGCCTGGCCGCCACGTCACTGGCAGGGAGTGCATTTGCCGCCGACCCGCCCAAGCGGAAATCCGGCCTGTGGGAAATCAACACGCATATGGAGGGCGTGCCTGGCATGGGCCCCATCCAGCAGTGTATCGACCAGAACACCGACAGCCTCATGCAGCAACGTGCCCAGAAAGAAAAACCCGATTGCAGCGTGATGGATACCAAAAAACAAGGCAACAAATTCACCATGCATTCGGTCTGCAAGTTTGAAAACACCACAGCAACGACCGATGCCGTGTTCACCGGCGCCTTTGATTCGTCCTACAAGGGTGACATGCGCACCCGCTACAGCCCGCCAATGCACGGCATGAGCGAATCAAAAATGTCCATGGAAGCCAAATGGCTGGGGCCGTGCAAGGCAGGCCAGAAGCCCGGCGACGTAATCATGCCGAATATGAAAGGCATAAATATGAACGAAATGATGAATGATCCGAAATTCCAGGAAATGATGAAACGGCAGAAATAAGCCAGTTGCCCCCCGCCAATTCCCGGCATTCAGAAACTGCAAAGGGCGCGCCACAGGCACGCCCTTTGCAGATAAAACAGCTCTAAACGTATCAGTTGCGCGTCACGCGCGTCACGCCACCACCGCTCAGCACACGCACCCTGTCACCAGGGCGGATATCTTCGTCAGCTTCCTGGGTGACAGCAATCATTCTGCCGCTATTCAGTTTGACGGTAATTTCCAGGCCATTCTTTTTGGTCACGCTTTCTTCAATGGCAGAACCCGCCACCCCGCCGGCAACCGCACCCAGAATGGCGCCGACTGCACGGCCCTTGCCGCCACCGATATTGCTGCCGGCAATACCGCCCACCGCAGCACCCGCGATCGTGCCTACGGGGGTTTTAGTGCCTTCAAGCTGGACCTGACGCACGCTTTCCACCACGCCCATCTGCACTTCCTGAGCCTGGCGTGCCTGCGAACGCGTATAGGCGCCGCCCGACATACTCGAAGCACATCCTCCGCTCAGAATCGCTGCGGCAATCAGCATCACACCTGCCACTTTGATCGTATTCATGAATTTCCCTTTAAAAATATCAAACCTTTCGAACATTCCTCATGCCAAACAGTTCACCCTAACATTAACCCATTAATGAGACCGTGCTTGTTACAACAAGTTTAACGAGACATCAAAAGCGGCGACATACCCCCATCAACAACACGGTTGAACATGGTTTCGGGACATGCTAGTCTTCTTGTCCTGAATTATGGCGCTATCCGACTACATTCACACCTTTGGCCAGCACCTGCTCAAGCTTCATGGCGAGCGGGTGCACAAGATCGCCCTGGATGTGGGGTTCACCTGTCCCAACCGCGATGGAGTCAAGGGCATCGGGGGCTGCACTTTCTGCAACAATACCTCGTTCAGCCCCAACGGGCGCCAACCGCAAGAGATGGAAACGCAACTGGGCAGCGGACGGCGCGCCATCGCGAAACGTACGCGCGCAAAAAAATTTCTCGCCTATTTTCAGGCTTACACCAACACCTATGCGGACGTAACCGAGCTGGACAGGCTCTACCGTCAAGCAATGCAGGAAAGAGACATTGTAGGGTTGTCCATCGGCACACGGCCGGATTGCGTCTCGCCTCAGGTACTGGACCTGCTGGCCACTTACCAGGCACAAGGGAGAATCGTATGGCTGGAGCTAGGCCTGCAGTCATCCTTTGACGAGACTCTGCAGCGCGTCAACCGCGGGCACGGATTGAAAGAATACCGTGAGGTCACGATCGCAGCGCGCCGGCGCGGCATTCCGGTATGCACCCATCTCATCCTGGGCCTGCCTGGCGAAGGAGAGGACCATCACCACGCCACCCTGGACAGAGTGCTCGAGATCGGCGTGGACGGACTCAAGCTGCATCCATTGCATGTGGTGAAACAGACTGTTCTTGCCAATCAATGGCGGCGCGGCGAATACCAGCCGATGACGCTCGATACCTACATCCGGCAGGCCTGCGACCTGATCGAGCGCACGCCGGAGCAGATTGTTTACCACCGTGTCACCGGCACCGCGGCAAAAGATATTCTGCTCGCACCTGAGTGGTGCTCGCAGAAATGGAACGTGCTCAACGGCATCGAGCGCGAGCTCGCGCGGCGTGGACACCGTCAGGGCCTGTTTGCCGGCATGCCATGGATCAACGAGGAAATTCCCGATGCAGCCTGAAACCAAAAAATTTGAACTGGTCTGTCCGGCCGGCAGTCTGCCTGCTCTTAAAACGGCCGTGGATAATGGCGCAGATTGCGTCTACATGGGGTTCCGGGATGACACCAACGCACGCAATTTCACCGGCCTGAATTTCGATCTGAACAATGCCAGGGAAGGTGTGCGCTACGCCCACGCCAAAGGCAGGAAAGTCTTGCTGGCCCTGAATACCTATCCCCAAACCAGCGGCTGGCAGCGCTGGACCTCTGCCATTGACAACGCCGCCGAACTGGGCATGGACGCGGTGATCCTGGCCGATCCCGGTTTAATGAAATACGCCACCAAAACCCACCCCGAACTACGCCTGCACCTTTCGGTTCAAGGCTCTGCCACCAATTATGAAGCAATCAACTTCTACCATGAACACTTCGGCATCCGCCGTGCCGTGGTGCCGCGTGTGCTGGCACTGGCTCAGGTCGAGCAACTGATGGCCAATACCCCAGTCGAGATCGAACTGTTCGGCTTTGGCGGACTGTGTGTCATGGTGGAAGGGCGCTGTGCCCTGTCTTCCTACGCCACCGGCGAATCACCCAACACCTGCGGGGTGTGCTCGCCGCCCAAGGCAGTACGCTGGCAGGAAACGGCGAGTGGCCTGGAGTCTCGACTCAACGGCATCCTGATCGACCGTTACGGCAAGGACGAGAACACCGGCTATCCTACGCTATGCAAGGGCCGCTTCGATGTGGCAGGAGAAACCTACTACGCGATCGAGGAACCCACCAGCCTCAACACCCTGGAACTACTGCCGGAGCTGATGCGCATGGGGGTTGCCGCGATCAAGATCGAGGGACGCCAGCGCAGTCCGGCCTACGTGGCCCAGGTCACCAAGGTATGGCGCGAAGCCATTGATGCCTGCCGCCGCAACACGGAACAATTTGTCGTCAAACCAGCCTGGATGAATGAGCTGGGCAAAGTCTCCGAAGGCCAGCAGCAGACGCTGGGCGCCTACTATCGCCCCTGGAAATAACACTATGAAACTTGCCCTCGGCCCCCTCCTCTATTATTGGGATAATGAAAAGGTAAACGCCTTTTACGATGCCATAGCGCAATCGCCTGTGGATATCGTCTATCTCGGCGAAACGGTATGCTCGCGCCGTCATCTCCTGCGTCTGGATGACTGGCTCGAAGTGGCACAAAAACTCAGCGATGCAGGCAAGGAAGTGGTGCTCTCCACTCAGACCCTGATCGAATCGGAATCCGACCTCAAAACCCTGCGCAAAATCACCGGCAATGGTAATTTCAGGGTCGAGGCCAACGATATGGGCGCAGTGCGCCTGCTGGCAAACCATATGCCCTTTGTGGCAGGCCCCACCCTGAATATCTATAACCCGCAAACGCTTCAGCTACTGGCTGAAATGGGTGCCACGCGCTGGGTCATGCCGGTGGAAATGTCCGGGGCAGCGCTGTCTGAGATGTTGCAAAGCCGGCCGGCCAACATGGAAACCGAGGTCTTCGCCTATGGACGTCTGCCACTGGCGTTCTCTGCGCGCTGCTTCACCGCCCGCCATCATAACCTGCAGAAGGATGACTGCCAGTTCCGCTGCCTTGATTACGAAAACGGCCTCACCCTCAAAACCCGGGAGGGCCAGCCTTTCCTTACACTCAACGGCATCCAGACCCAGTCTGCTCGTGTATACAATCTGCTGGGCGAACTTGAGGAATTGCGCGCGACCGGTGTGGACGTGGTACGCGTCAGCCCGCAGGCATACCACAGCGAAAAGATTCTGCACCTGTTTCACGAAACACTGGAACAGCGAATTCCACCCAGCCTGGCTTTGACCCAGATGGAAAAACTGATGCCTGAACTGCCCTGCAACGGCTACTGGCACGGCAAACCCGGTCTGGACTTCATCCCACAACCCGCACTCGCAAGAAGCGCCTGAAAGGAGCACCATGCGTCCATTCTTCATTCCTCAGCCAGTCAGCGCCATACTTTCCCGGTTGCCGCAGTACCCTCACTCGCTGATTTTCTCCCGGGCTATCAACCTGGCACTGGGAACAAAACTCCATGACCCGGTCTGGCAACCACTCCATGGTAAACATATCTGCATCAGGGTGCGGGATGCCGGCATCTCTTTCCACTTCACCCTTGATCAGAATGGCCTTGCCGCCCGCAACGCCGCGGCTCAACCCGATCTGGCCATCAGTGCCAGTGCTCAGGATTTTGTGCTGCTGGCCCTGCGCAAGGAAGATCCGGATACCCTGTTCTTCTCACGCCGTCTGGTGATGGAGGGCGACACCGAACTGGGACTGCTGGTGAAAAACACCCTGGACGGCATGGAACTGCCGCCGCTGGATTTCAGCCACCTGCTACCCGCACACCTGTTTGGCAAACTCAAGGTGCGTTTACTCACATGAAATAAAACACCATCTATAGTGTTTATGCTTTACAAATAACCACAACATGTTGTTATAATCCTCCTCACAAAGATAAATAATGTGAGGAGGATTCCATGCCGTTTGCCAAAGCTTACCAGCAGCAAAATCGATCCGAAACACGCCGTGCCCATCATGTCCATTTGCGCGTTATCAATGGTGGCCGGCACATCAGTGAGCCTCGGGGAGAAATGCGATGCTCTCGTCGCATCCCGATGGAGTGCTATGTCAAGGTAAGAATGGTGGAAAGCGGAGAGGTGTTCTACGCCATGAGCAAGGATCTGAGCGTGGATGGCGTAGCCTTTATCGCCCAGTACGTGCCCCGTTACGGCGAACTCATGGAGATCCAGCTGCAGTCACCGTTGGGGTCCAGCTTCAAACCCTTCAAGGCGCTGGTTCAGGTGCGTCGTTGCTGCCAGATAGGCGACAACAAGGGCTATGAGATCGGCACGGCAATCATAAAAGTTCGCCAGTAATCGCAATCCTTCCCGCCCATGCGCGAGAGCGTAACTATCAGTGGCTGGTCCCGGCGGAACGGGTTGTCTTGTTGTACACGTTGTATTTCCCCGATGGCTTCTTCATCGGGATGCGCTTCACTTCCTTCAGCGTTTCGGTATCGTAGATCACCAGCGCACCTTCCATTTCCCAGACGCTCACCAACGCGTATTTGCCATCGCGCGTGAACTCCACGTGAGCCGCGGTCTTGCCCGGTTCTGGGCGCAGGATATGAGCGACTTCCAGGGTTTCCTTGTCGATCAGGTGCATCACGTCATTGCTCGCCGGGTTGCCGGTAGCAAAACCATCCGTCCAGGCATAACGCGTGTTCTCATGACTGCGCATGAAAAACCCCGGCCCCAGCGTCTTGACTTCTTTTATGGTTTTCCAGCTTTGCATGTCGATCACGCTCACCACGCCGTCCTTCATATTGGGTGTAGCCATCACCGGCCGCCCCTGATAGTCCCAGGTGATGCCTGAGCCAAGGTGCGGCATGCCGGGCAGATCCAGCTGCGCCACTTTTTTGCCACTATCAAGATCGATGACCTGACCTTTATGACTGTCGCGTGCGGTACCGATCAGCAGTTTGTAACTCTGGTCGAAAAAGAAATCATCCAGATAATCATCCACCGAGATTCGGCGGATCGGAAAGTCCTTTTCGCCATAAGCAATCTCCCACACTTCGCGCGTATCTTTCAGTGCCGCCACGAAGCTGTTGCGCGGTTCTGCCTGATACACGGCGGATACCCGCGAGCTCTTGCCATCCTGCCCGACAGTCGGAATCACCTTGAGCAGCGTGAGATCCTCAGCGTCCAGCAGAACCAGGCTATGCGGCAAGTAATTGCCAACTAACACTGTCTTGCCGTCGCCGGAAACCGCCAGATTTCTTGTATTGATGCCGGCCCGCACTTCCGCCACGGTTTTCAGATTGTAGATATCGAATTTGCTTACCCAGCCATCGCGCGAGGCAAAATAGACAAAACGCCCCTCGGGAGAGAATTTCGGCCCGCCATGCAGGGCAAAACGGGTAGCAAAGCGGTGAATTGGTTCCAGCTTGTCCCCATCGAGTATGGTGGCGCTGTGATCTCCCAGTTCCACCACCACGAACAGGTTCATCGGATCGGCACTGAACACCGGCTTATCCGGCAGGCTGCCCGCAGGCACGTGCTGAATGTGGGATGTAATGATTTCATTCTCGCCCCATACCGGCAAATAGGACAGCTTGCTGTAGATCAAGCCCACCAGCGCCTCGATCTCCTCCTTGCCCAATTTGTCACCAAAACCGGCCATCTGGCTGGCAGCTCGGCCATTGGCAATGGTTTTGATCGCTTCCGGTCGGCGCAGGCGTGCCAGATTTTCTGGTAACAGGGCCGGACCGATTCCGCCCAGACGGTCTGCACCATGGCAGGATGCACAGTGCTCTCCGTAGTTTTTATCTACTGGCTGGGCTGCCGTGGCGACCTGGGTCAAAAACAGGAAAGTTACCATCACTAGCCACCGCATGATTAGCTCTCCTCTGTCACGGTCTGTGCCACACCAATTTCTTCGTCGTCGAGATAGCACGCAGGATCTTCCGCCCACGGATCGCCCGTCACCTGCCATGCCCTCACCCTTGTATTGCCGCCACAGATATTGAAGTAAGCACATGCTCCGCAGCGACCGCCTACACTTCTTGGCTGCGCCTTCAGTCCTGCCATGATGGGATCGGAAGTATCCATCCAGATATCCGAAAAGGAACGTTCGCGCACGTTGCCCAGGGTGTAGTTCCACCACATGGTATCGGGGTGGACATTGCCCAGGTTGTCGATATTGGCTACATTCACGCCAGAGGAGTTGCCGCCCCATTGCTCCAGTTTGGTACGAATATGGTTTTCCAGATGCGGAAAGTTTTTCCTTACCCACATCAGCAGGTACACGCCATCGGCATCGTTATTGCCGGTAACAAACTCTTTTGGCTTACCCGCTTGCTGGTCGCGCCAGCAGGTATCGAGGAGCAGGTCCATTGCTTGCCGCGTGGTCTGGTGAAAAGCGTCATCCTTGCGATTCTTGTTACCGCGCCCAGCGTAGTTGAGATGGGAGAGATAAAACTTGTCCAGCCCCTCGTCTTCCATCAATTGCAACAAGGCTGGCAGGTCATGCGCATTGTCCTGAGTCAGGGTGAAGCGGATGCCAACCTTGATGCCGCGCTGCTTGCACAGACGGATTCCGTGCATGGATTTGTCGAAAGCACCCGCCATGCGGCGAAATTTATCGTGCGTGGCCTGAATACCGTCCAGACTGACGCCGACATAATCATAGCCAATGGATGCAATCTCCTCGATATTGCTCTCATTGATCAACGTACCATTGGAAGACAAGCCGACATAAAACCCCTTCTCCTTGGCACGACGGGAAATATCGAAAATGTCCGGTCGCAACAATGGCTCTCCGCCAGATAGAATCAGCACCGGCACGCGAAAGCGCTTGAGATCGTCCATCACGCCAAACACTTCCTGCGTGGACAATTCGCCGGGGAAATCCTTGTCGGCAGAAATCGAATAGCAATGCTTGCAAGTCAGATTACAGCGGCGAATCAGATTCCAGATTACTACCGGGCCTGGTGGATTACGCTTAAGACCGAGCGGGGTCGGGCGAGCAATTTCCTGCATGAACTGGGAAATTCGAAACATGAAACACTCCGGAATCTCGGAAAGAATGATGAGAAGAATGTACCCGGCTTGTTTCGAGCCGGAAATGATTTAAATCAAAAGACGATCAGGTAGCGACGAAAAACTAGCGGTACTCCTGCTGAGGCAAATAGAGTGGATATAGAATATTCTCTTCGGTTTCAATGCGTTTGGTCAGCACCTTGCCAATACCGCCAACCTCCTGCTGAAAGCTCTGCCACATTCCTTCATCCCACTCACCTTCGGCGGTATATTTGTGCAAGAAATCAGCAACCGCCTTTCCAATATGCTGCATTTCCTTGCGGAACTCGTGCATGATTGCGGCGTTTTCGGTATCACCCTCCAGACTGTGCTGAAGATAGACGTAGAAACGCACGTTCTCCTTGAGCAAGTGACCTCGAAGAGCATCACCGAACTCACCCAGTTTTTCCTTGGTACGCGGCATGTTCTTCTGCTCCATTGCGGCGGCGATTTCGCCGAATATCCCGAGCAGAGCATGGTGATCCGACACCAGATTGGGCACCAGATTGGGGTCGTAATGTAGTTGTGTTCCGGCCGCCACCGCTTGACTGGGGGTCGCGTTCGACTCTGGCTGGCGCGCCTCTTCCTGCGTTGCAGCTTTCTTCCATTTCCACAAGAACTCGAACATAAGACCTCCTATCGCATAATTCAGTCAGGTTATCCGCAAACCGGTTTTTTTCAGGATACGCGTACTGTAGAGGATTTCATGTGCACGACAGGCGCTGCCTATGAGTTCGGCAATTTCCTGGGCTTTTTGTTCCACCTCGGCACGGTCATGACCATGCACCATGGCGAACAGGTTATAGGGCCAGTCAGGCAGATAGCGCGGGCGCTGGTAGCAGTGGCTGACCGACTCGAGTTGGCCGATGCGTTCGCCCAGTTCGTCAATATATTCATCTGCCACATCCCATACCGTCATACCGTTGGCGCTGTAGCCCAAGGCATAGTGATTGGGGACTGCGCCGATGCGACGGATAACACCACTATCCAGCATGCGTCCCAGTCGTTCAATCACCTCTTCGGGCGTGCTACCAACTTGATCCGCCACAGCATGATAAGGCTGCAAAACCAGCGGCAAACCTTCCTGGGTGGCAAGAACAATCTGCCGGTCAAGCTTATCAAGCTGCACGCTTTCTGGTTGCATCGAGACCTACTTTACTTCCATTTTTTCGAACAATGAGGTGATTCTGTCCATCACATCGAGCAGTCGCTCGCTTGTGGTTGCAACAGTTGTGGCCTGCATAATCTTATCGCCGCTGCCACCGCCTAGCGCATTTTCGAAAAACATAAATTGCTGGCGTGCCAGATCCAATTCACCCTTGATTACCGGCGTAGTGACCGGCGCACCAGTAAGCGCCTTCAAGCCGATATCAAATTCCTTGCGAGCCCTGGCCAGCTCGGCGGCGCCATTGCTTGGCGCCACTCCCCAAAGGATTGCCTGGTAGAACTTTGCCATCTGCTGAGACAACATACGCTGGCGTCCTGCAACACCGACCAGAGGCCCGCTCTCGGACTTTGACAAATTCACCAGCTGGAGGGTGCCATCATGAGATAGCTGCAGCACAGTGTCGCTGAGTTCCATCACTTTTTTAGCTCCTTCACGGCTAGGGGCAGATCCGATCAGGACGTCCTTGTAAGCAAGCCACACAGTTTCCAGTTTGGAGAAGGTGTTCTTCGTTTCAGGCGTTGGGGCATAATTCTTCAGCTCGACCAGTTGGCGATCGAACAGTGCGATCGAACTTTCCAGAATTTTCTTTGAGCGCTGGAGATCGATCCCCTGGCCGATCTGCAAGTATGCCTTGGCCATGCGCTGAGACAACATGCGCTGGCGGCCAGCCTTGTTGATTGCCGAATTGATGTCATTGATTTCCGCCATTGCGACATTATTGACGCCGCTCAACAGAAGTACCAGGCATGTAAAAAAAGAAGTCACCAGAAATTTCATGATCAGCACACCCTTCTTGCCCGCCTTCTTTTTTTCGGGCCAAGCGACTTGATGCAAAAAGCCTTGCGGTAACGTACATGACATCATGGAATCCCCTAAGTTGTAATCAGAGCATCTATCAAATGGTTATTGTGAAACATAATATGGGAGTTTTGCAGACGAATCCATCAAGATCATGCACGCAGCTTCAGCTCGACAAAATATTCTTTTATTTTCGGCATATTGTAGACCGGATACCCGCTTTCGCGCTCGATTCTGGCCAATGTGTCCTGTTGGCCCTGTGGCGTTTCGGTGGCCAGCACGAACCACATATTAAGCGCATGATCACGGGCATAATTGTGCGCCACTTCAGGCATGGCATTGACAATCCCGGCTACACGCTCAAAGTCTTCAGGTGGTATTTTCATGGCAGCGAGACTCAGCCCACCCCCCAATCGTTCTGCATGGTACATCGGGCCAAAACGGCTCAAAACCTTATCCTTAAGGAGTTTTTCAAGCCTCGCCAGAATTTCGCTTTCACTACAGCCGAGCTGCAAAGCGACTGCAGCATATGGATGATCACAAAGGGGAAAACCGCCTTGCAGCTGGTTGATAATGGCCCGGTCCAACTCGTCCATCACGCTGCCGCTCTGGCATAACGCGCACCGCACTGCTTGAATCGACGGGTGCTGAACAGCACTTCGCTGGCGATATGCTGCAGCCCGCATCCCTGACGCATTTCTTCAACGCGTGCCAGCACTTCCTCGCGGTCGTGGCCATGAATCATGCAGAACAGATTGTAGCGCCAGGCTGGCAAACGGCGCGGACGGCGATAGCACAGGGTAACAAATTCCAGTTTACCCAGACAGTGACCAAGCGAGTTTACGTCTTCATCTGGAATATCCCACACCACCATGGCATTGGCGTGATAACCCAATTCGTGGTGACGCACCACCACACCCATGCGCTTGATCACTCCCCGCCGGATCAAGCTTTGCAGACATTCAATCACAGTGGCTTCAGACAGCCCCAAACTTGTCCCTACTTCGTCATAGGGACGCGCAACCAAAGGCAGCCCGGATTGAATGGCGGAGATCACGCTGCTCTCATCGGTGCTGGGCGAATAAGGCTGGTGAGGCGAACTGGTATGGGCAGCGACAAAGGACGCATTTTTTCGACGGTTACCCGTCATATCGAAGCCCAGATCGATGTGATAATCCTCTACCAGCGGCAAAAACAGCACACGACATGCCGAACGCTCTTCAATTTCCTTCAGCACCCGCTGCAGTGCCACTTCATCTGGTGCCGCCACCACAAACCACAGGTTGTAATGGTGCTCACGCTGATAGTTATGATTCACCTCCGGATAACTGCTGACCATCGCGGCGACTTCTTCCAGACTTTCCTCCGGCACGGCCAACGCCGCCAGCGTGCTGGCACCAATGCTGCGTGGCCGGAATACGGCACCGACCCGGCTCACCACGCCTTGTTGCTGCAACCGGATCAGGGTATGCAGCACTTCTTCCTCGGCGACACCCAATTCACTGGCAAGGGCCGCGAATGGCGTCTCCAGCAGCGGAAAATCATGCTGGTAATCGTTAAGCAGGCGGTTTTCAAGTAAGGAGTTCATAGGCCGGTCCGATGTGCGCGATGGGTAAAGAAAATGCCACTCGGGCTGTCTGCCTGCAGGTCGCCCAGCTTTGCAAAGCTTTCGCTATCGTAGATTTCAACCCGATTCTCATCTCGCAGCGAAAGCCAAACATGCTCTCCGCGCGGGGTAAATTCAAGATGAAGCACACCTTTGCCTGGCTTTAACGTATGAACAATCGCGCGGCTCGGCACATCGATTACCTGCACAGTGTCGTTGTGAGGAAAAGCAAAATTCACCCACACCTGGCGGTTGTCCGGCCGCGCCACCACGAATACCGGTTGACCATGCACAGGAATGCGCCCCACTTCCTGCCAGTTGCCCTGATCCACCACCAGCACTTCGTGGCGTCCTACCGCCGGCACCAGCAGTTCATTCCCGGTAGCCGCCCAGCCCTCCAGGTGTGGCATTTTGTATACCGGCAGCTTTTGCTCCCCCTTGCCATAGCCATTCAGAACCCGTTTCACACCTGCAGGAATATTCCAAAGGTCGAGCATGGCAAGGCCGTCTTCACCAAACAGCCCTGCCAGGTAATAACGGCCATCAGCTGTAATCATGGCATCATAGGGCTCCTTGCCGATGTCCTTGAATTTCTGCAACACCGGAGAGGCAGGATTTTTCATGTCCGCAACCCAGATTTCCCCGGCTTCAAACAGACTCCACACGAAGCGGTTACCCGGCGCATCCACCAACCCCACCACCTTGGATGACTTTCCGGTCTCATCCCGCGCCGGAATATCCGCCACCAGATCCAAAGTGACGGCATCGAACACCTTGACGCCGCCGGGGGTGTAGTTTGCCACTGCGACCAGCCTGCCATCCTGGGAAATTGCGCCACCGATGCTGTTGCCGGATTGCATTACGCGCTTGACGATGCGCATTTCCAGCAGATCTACCTTGGTCAAACCGCCGTCTCGGCCAAACACATAGGCAAAGCGGCCATCCCGGGAATAATTCAGTGATGCATGAGATAGATCGCCCAGGCCGGCAATTTTACCGAGCACAGAACGCCCGCTGGTTTCCACAACTTCCACTCGACCTGCGGCGCGCTCAATCACCACGCCAAGATCACCTGTACCACGCAGTTGCGGCGCAGCACAGGCTGACAGCAAGGAAACTGCAAATACCGCAACCAGGCCTTTAACGCTCATCAGGAAATCCTTTCAGCAATTTTTCCACAATCCACTTGGCCTCATTTTCAGTGAGAAAATCACTCCACGGCGGCATCGGCGTACCCGGGCGGCCATAGAGAATCGTTGCAACCAGACTCTCCGGCGGTTTGTCGCGCAGCAGGGCAGGCAACAGCGCCGGGCCAAGTCCACCAGCCAAAGTCATGCCGTGACAGGAGCCACAATCCTGACGTACCAGCCGCACAATTTCGTCCTGCCGCTGCAAGCCTGGAGACTCATCTGCCAGCGCTCTGTTCGCCCCACCCAGCACATTGACAGCCATCCAGAACAACAGGCCATAAAAAAGGGGGCCGGACAGCCCCCTTTGTGCAGAAATGGGGAGGAAGTCTACATTAAGCGCCAGAATACGCACCCTTGTTTACCCTCCCAGTTGCTACTTGGCAGCCGTGATATCGGCCTTGGTGTCGATCCCCAGGCTGTACCCGAAGGAAACATGGTGGAAACGGCCTGCTGTATGATCGTTGTGGATGGCAAAGCCCATGTTGTAGGACTTTCCGGAAACCAGAGCGATATCACCCTCGCCACCGGTCAGCTTGCGGGTGAACGTCACGGTCCAGGTATCACCGTCTTTTTTGCCTTCGGCACTCACCAGCGCCTTGCCGCCTTCCATCACGCGCTTGTCAGCCACGTAACCGTCGACCGGCTTGGCGCCCTTGCCACTTTTCCACTGCAACAGATCGTAATACTGTCCATTCGCCAAAGAACCCCCTTTGACATATTTTGTTTTTTTGTCGTCCGCTCCAGGCATGGTGCGTGCGTCAGTGTGGCAAGTGCCCCAGCAGCCTCCAGCCAGGCCTATCTGCACATCCCTGCCCTTGGAGTCCTTGGCGACCACCTTGTTATCTTCCAGCATGACGGCCAGTTTGACAGGATTGTCCTTGTCCATTTTTTCCGCACCGCCCTTGGGCTCTTTCCAGGTAAAGTGCAAATAAAGGTTGGTGCCGTCATTGGCTGCCTGCACAGTCACCGGGAAAGTTGGAGTATGCCCACTGATTGGCTTGGGTTCGAGCTTCTCGCCCTTAAGAATCTTGTCAGCGGCAATATCAATAGTGTGTTTCTTTTCATCCTCATGACAGCCAATGCAGGTCTCGCCTTTTGATATTCCTTTGGCGCCACCGTGCTCGGTACCCTTCAAGATCCACTCCAGACCTGATGTGCCGGGGTGAAACACTGTCACACTGCGTGATGGCACCTTGCTCCAATCCGGTGCGGCCAAGGCGGATCCCGCCATGCCAGCCAGCACCAGGCCCAATGCGGAAGCAGTAATCAAAGTTTTATTCATGTTCAAGCTCCTGTCGAATATGTTGTACGAATTCATTATTACAGCGATGCAGCGCCGATCAAGCTTAACCGCCGGCTTCTTCTTCTGTCATGCCTTCAGGCTTGTTGTGGGCAATGCCCTTGTGGCAGTCGATGCAGGTCATATTATCCTTTTTTGCATTTTCATGCTGCTTGGCTGCCCGGTTCTTCTGTTTTTCCGTATCCATGCCATCGAAGGTATGACAGTTGCGGCACTCGCGCGAGTCCGATGCCTTCATACGTGCCCATTCATGGCGTGCCAGTTCCAGACGCTTGGCCTCGAATTTTTCCTTGGTATTGATAGAGCCTACAATCTTGCCCCACACTTCGCCGGAAGCCTGGATCTTGCGGATCATCTTGTGCGTCCAGTCCTTAGGCACGTGACAATCGGAACACTGTGCGCGCACGCCGGTGCGGTTGGAATAGTGAATGGTTTTCTTGTATTCCTGGTACACGTTGTCCTTCATCTCGTGACATCCGATGCAGAACTCTAGTTGGTTGGTGGCTTCCATGGTTGTGTTGAAGCCGCCCCAGAACAGGATGCCGGCGATGAAGCCGCCTCCCAGAAGCGTAAAAAGAGAATATTTGGCACTCGGGCTTCTAAGTTTTGCCCACCAGTTTGAAGCTGCCATTCTTTAATCTCCCTTTAATTGAATTTGTTGGCGCACCGGAGGACCCCCCCGATGCGCTTTGGTCAGATACTTAGTAAATGTCGTGCTGAGTGTTCAAAATATTGAACTTGCCAGTTGGCGTGATCAGCTTGGGATCCTTGATCACATGCTTCAGCTTGCGGGTCTTGTCATCCATGATCACAATCGCGGATGGCTCGGTTTTGCCCGCCCACAGGGAGAACCACACTTCATCACCCTTGGCGTTGTATTCTGCATGCACCGCGCGCTTGACCGCTTTGGATTCGGGCAGATCAGCCAGCTTGGCGATATTGATGATTTCCGCCCCCTTGTCCAGGTTCCTGATGTCATACACGCTTACCGACTCGGCCATTTCCTTGTCCGGATTCAGAGGTGCATCCGCCCACAGGTTCTTGGACTTGGGATGAGTCTTGACGAACAGGGAGCCTGCACCGTGATTCTTCAGTTCGGCCACCACCTTCCAGGCATGCTGCTTGTGCTTGGCAGGATCGGTACCAATCAGTGAAATCACATCCGCGCCAAGGTGGGAAGTTGCCCATACCGGCCCGAACTTGGGATGCACGAAGTTAGCGCCGCGGCCAGGATGAGGCTTGGCCTTGGTGTCAACCAGCGCTGCCAGCTTGCCGATCTTGGTATCAACCACGGCCACCTTGTTGGAAGCATTTGCTGCCACCAGGAAGTAACGCTTGGTGGAATCCCAGCCACCGTCATGCAGGAACTTGGCGGATTCGATGGTGGTTTCTTTGAGGTTCTTGATATCGGAATAGTCCACCAGCTTGATCATGCCGGTTTCCTTGACGTTAACCACCCATTCCGGCTTGTCCTCGGTTGCCACAATCGAAGCCACGCGTGGCTCGGGGTGATATTCACCATCCACATCCTGGCCACGTGTCGACATGATCTTCAATGGCTTGAGGGTGTCGCCCTCGGTAATCACGTACTGAGGCGGCCAGTAGGAACCGGCAATGGCGTACTTGTCCTCATAGCCCTTGAACTTGGAGGTTTCCACCGAACGCGCCTCGATGCCGACCTTAATAGTCGCCACTACTGTTGGCTTCTCGAACCACATATCGATCAGGTCCAGCTTGCCGTCGCGGCCAATCACATAAACATAACGACCGGATTTGGATACACGGGAAATGTGCACGGCATAACCTGTTTTCACGATGCCCCAGATCTGCTTGGTATCGCCGTCGATCAGAGCCACTTCACCGGAATCACGCAAGGTGACGGAGAACACGTTTGCCAGATTGATTTTGTTCATCTGCTTTTTGGGTCGGTCTTCAGGCTTGATGACCAGCTTCCAGCTGTTCATCATGTCCTTCATGCCCCACTCCGGTGGCGTATCCGGTGTCATCTGGATGTATTTCGACATTGTGGAAAGCTCATCCTTGGTCAGGATGTCGTCGAAGTTAACCATCCCGCCATCTGTACCGTAGCTGATGATTTTTTCCAGCCGGGCTTGTCCCAGCTTGAGTGTGTTGACAGGTTCCAGGTTCTTGCCTGTAGCACCCTTGCGCAGAATGCCGTGGCAACCGGCGCAACGTTCGAAGTAAACTTTGGACGCAGCTGCTTTCTGTTCCGCCGTCAGTGTAGGCTCTTCAGCAGCCGACGCAACATTGAAAACACTCGCAACCGACATGGCAAGCACCGATGCAGCGAAATACGGCTTTTTCATTTGACACCCCCTTAATGGACTTCTCAAGTTAAATACCGGCAGGGTCATAACCCACAATCCCTGTGCGGTCATATATTCACCCAGTCACTCGCCTCCAACATTGATCCACATCAAGCTTTGCTGGATTTTCTTTTCTTGAATTATCAGACCCTTATAAGATCGTTTGATCATGTTGCCAACAATTGATCTGCATCAAGGCAAGGCCTTTTTTATGGTCGCATGATTAACCCACTTTTTAATTATGGTTAATATCCCAATGCATATTTCAGGCGTCATTGTTCATGCCCGCCCCGAGCGCGCCGCCCAGGTTCATGAACGGCTTGCGGCCATCGACGGCGTGGAAGTCCATAGTAGCGACGTTGAAGGCAAATTAATCGTTACCCTCGAAAAAGAGGACGAAAAGACAACGGTGGACGCGTTTGGGCTTCTCAACGAACTCCCCGATGTACTTGCAGCCACCATGGTATATCACCATTTCGAACCCGAATCAGACTCAATATAATTCAGAAAGAGGAGACCCAAAATGGAATTAACTCGTCGTGAATTCGTAAAACTCAGCGCAGTTGCAGCCACCGCTACCGCCGCCGGAGTCACCGTACCCGGAGCACAGGCTGCACTTGCAGTCGCCGGTGATAGCGGAATACGCTGGGACAAGGGCGTATGCCGTTTTTGCGGCACTGGTTGTGGCGTCCTGGTAGGCACCAAGGATGGACGTGTAGTGGCCACACAGGGAGATCCAGATGCCCCTGTAAACAAGGGTCTCAACTGCATCAAGGGTTATTTCCTGTCCAAGATCATGTACGGCAAGGATCGGCTCACCCAGCCCATGCTGAGGATGAAGGGCGGCAAATACGACAAGAACGGCGAGTTTGCCCCCATTTCATGGGATCAGGCCTTCGACATCATGGCAGAAAAATGCAAGACCACGCTCAAGGCCAAAGGCCCGAAAGGTATCGGCATGTTCGGATCCGGCCAGTGGACGGTGTGGGAAGGTTATGCCGCCGCCAAACTGATGAAGGCTGGCTTCCGCTCCAATAATATTGATCCTAACGCGCGCCACTGCATGGCTTCCGCCGTAGCCGGATTTATGCGCACCTTTGGTATCGACGAGCCGATGGGCTGCTATGACGATCTGGAACACGCAGACGCCTTCGTGCTTTGGGGCGCCAACATGGCCGAGATGCACCCCATCCTGTGGTCGCGCCTTACCGACCGCCGCCTGACCGGCAAAGGCGTCCAGGTTGCCGTGCTCTCCACTTTCAGCCACCGCTCCACAGAACTGTCCGATATCGAACTGATTTTCAAGCCACAGTCCGATCTGGCCATCCTCAACTTCATCTGCAATTACATCATTCAGAACAATGCGGTAAATGAAGATTTCGTAAAGAAAAACGTCAATTTCAAGAAAGGCGTGACCGACATCGGTTACGGCCTGCGCCCAAACCATCCACTTGAACAGGTAGCCAACAACAATGGTTATCCTGGCGCAGACGGAAAGCCCAAGGGCAATCCCGGCAAAGCCGATCCGATGACGTTTGACGAATTCAAGGCCTTCGTTTCCGAATACACGGTGGAAAAAGCCTCCGAAATATCCGGTGTGTCCAAGGACAAACTGCTGGAACTGGCCAAAATCTATGCCGATCCCAAGAAGAAGGTGGTGTCCTACTGGACCATGGGCTTCAACCAGCATACGCGCGGCACCTGGGTCAACAACATGATCTACAACGTGCACCTCCTGGTAGGCAAGATTTCCGAGCCCGGCAATGGCCCTTTCTCCCTCACCGGCCAGCCTTCCGCCTGCGGCACGGCACGCGAGGTCGGCACTTTCGCCCACCGCTTACCTGCAGACATGGAGGTAACGAATCCCAAACACCGCGAAGCCACGGAAAAAATCTGGAAACTTCCCCCTGGCGCCATTCCTGACTGGGTTGGCTCGCACGCGGTGAAACAAAGCCGCGATCTCAAGGATGGCAATATCAACTTCTACTGGACCCAGTCCACCAACAACATGCAGGCCGGGCCCAACATCAACGGCGAAATCTACCCCGGCTGGCGCAACCCGGCAAATTTCGTGGTGGTAACGGACCCCTATCCCACCGTATCGGCCGTTTCTGCCGACCTGATGCTGCCTGCCGCCATGTGGATGGAGAAAGAAGGTGCCTTCGGCAATGCCGAACGACGCACCCAGTTCTGGCGCCAGCAGGTGAAAGCTCCGGGCGAGTCCCGTTCCGACCTGTGGCAACTCATGGAATTTGCCAAGCGCTTCAAGATGGAGGAAGTCTGGCCGGCCGAATTGCTGGACAAAGCTCCGGAATACAAGGGCAAAACCATGTATGACGTGCTCTACGCCAACGGCGAGGTCAACAAATTCCCGCTGACCGAACTGAAAAAAGTCAACGAGCATGGAATCAAGAACTACACCAATGACGAGTCGGAGTACTTCGGCTATTACGTGCAGAAAGGCCTGTTCGAGGAATACGCCCAGTTCGGTCGTGGGCATGGTCACGACCTTGCCGATTTTGACTCCTACCACAAGTCGCGTGGCATGCGCTGGCCGGTGGTGGACAACAAGGAAACCCTGTGGCGCTTCCGCGAAGGCTACGACTCTTATGTGAAGAAAGGTGAAGGGGTCAAGTTCTACGGCAAACCGGATGGCAAGGCGGTGATTTTCGCCCTGCCCTACCAGCCTGCCGCCGAGCAACCTGACAATGAATACGACCTGTGGCTATGCACTGGACGCGTGCTGGAACACTGGCATACCGGTTCAATGACACGGCGCGTACCTGAACTGTACAAGGCGGTACCGGATGCCTGGGTGTACATGAACCCAGAAGATGCCAAGAAGCGCGGCCTCAAGCGCGGCGACAAGGTCAAGGTAATCAGCCGGCGCGGCGAAATTACCACCCTGGTGGAAACCCGTGGCCGCAACAAGCCGCCAGTCGGGCTGGTATTCGTACCCTTCTTCGACGAACACAGACTGGTGAACAAGCTGACTCTGGACGCCACGTGTCCGATCTCGAAAGAGACCGACTTCAAGAAGTGTGCCGCGAAAATAGTGAAAGCATGAGGGGTTAAAGTGTGAGGGGTGAGGAGAAATACCCCTCACTCTGACCAATATCATGGCAGCCATTAGCAAATCTCAGTCACGGCGGCAATTCCTGCTCGATATGGCCAAAACCGCATGCGGTGTCGGCATGTTCGGGCTGGGGCTGGGCTTGTACTCCAAGCAGGCACGCGCTCTGCCGCCAGCGGCCATTCGCCCTCCAGGCGCACTGCCGGAGCCTGATTTCCAGGGCGCCTGCATTCGCTGCGGGATGTGTGTACGCGACTGTCCCTACGACATCCTGAATTTGGCCAAACCGGAGGATGATCTTGCCACTGGCACACCGTATTTCGTCGCACGCAAGATTCCATGTGAAATGTGCGAGGATATCCCTTGCGTCAAGGCCTGTCCCACTGGGGCGCTGGACCACAAGCTGACCGACATCAACAAGGCAAAAATGGGTCTGGCGGCGCTGGTTGACCAGGAAACCTGCCTCAATTTTCTCGGCTTACGCTGTGATGTGTGCTATCGCGTATGCCCGGTGATCGACAAGGCCATCACCTTGGAACGGGTACATAATTTCCGTACCGATAAGCACACCATGTTTTTGCCTACGGTGCATTCCGAACACTGCACCGGTTGCGGAAAATGTGAGCATGCCTGCGTTCTGGAAGTTGCTGCTATCAAGATATTTCCGGTCCAGCTTGCCAAGGGCGCGCTGGGCAAGCATTACCAGATGGGCTGGGAAGAGAAGAAAAAAGCGGGCCAGAGCCTTGTGGCGCCAGAGATTAAGCATCAGTACAACCTGCCGGAAGGCTTCGAATATGAACAGGGGCGCGGCCTGGTGCCAGGCGGCAGTAGCGAGGCCGCTCCTTCTCCCGCGGCTCCAGGGGCACAACCCGGAATTCCCCAAGCACTGCACGGAGACAAACTGTGAGCGCGAATAACAAGATCGGCGCCGATGCCGTCATGGAAAAAGGTTGGCTGAGCGCACACAAATGGCTGTTGCTGCGCCGCCTGTCGCAACTCGGCATTCTCGCTCTGTTTCTGCTCGGCCCGTTGGCTGGAATATGGGTCGTCAAAGGCAACCTGGCCTACAGCCTGACCCTCGACACCCTGCCACTGACCGATCCTTATGTGCTGCTACAGTCCCTGTTGGCCGGGCATATGGCGGAAAAGCTTGGCCTCATCGGGGTCGCCATTGTGATTGTTTTTTATGCTGTGGTTGGCGGTCGCGCCTACTGCTCATGGGTCTGCCCGGTCAACATGGTGGCCGATTTTGCCGCCTGGCTAAGGCACCGTTTCGGCATCAAGAGTGGAGCGCGCTTCTCGCGCACAAGCCGCTACTGGATCCTGGCCATGACCCTGGTTCTGGCCGTAGCCACCGGCACGGTGGCATGGGAGATGCTCAATCCGGTTTCGATGCTGCACCGCGGCCTGATTTTTGGCCTGGGAAGCGCATGGGCAATAGTCATGGCAGTATTTCTGTTTGATCTGTTTGTCAGCCCGGATGGCTGGTGTGGGCATCTTTGTCCGGTTGGCGCCTTTTACAGCCTGATCGGCAAGACCAGCGTGGTACGTGTCAATGCAGCACAACGGGCTGCGTGCAACGACTGCATGGACTGCTTTGTGGTATGTCCCGAACCACAGGTCATCAAACCCGCCCTGAAAGGGGCCGCAAAGGGTATCGGGCCGGTGATCACATCAGCCAATTGCACCAACTGCGGCCGTTGCATCGATGTGTGCTCGAAAGAAGTGTTCGGATTCGGTTTACGTTTCATCAACAAGGCGGAAAACAACGCCCCGCAAGGGGAAGCAGCCGCACTCGGTAACAGGCCATAAAATGATCACTGGCCACGACATCATATTAAAGAGGAGATCAACCATGAAAAATTCACTGCGCTCAGCCTTGGTGGCACTGTCCGCTTCTGCCTTATATCTCAGCGCCATACCACACGCGTTGTCCGCGGAAAGCGCGGTCCATTCCTTGCGCGGCGTTGATGCTCAGGTTGCGGATAAGGCACCGGAAGAAAAATTCAATCCGGGAAAGCGTCCCGGATCGCAAGACCCGATCAAGCGAACTTTTCTGCAACAACCTCCGGTGATTCCACACGCCACAGAAAATTTCGACGAAATCACGCTGGAAGAAAACCAGTGCATGACCTGTCATAGCCCGGAAAAATTCAAGGAAAAGAAAGCGCCCATGATCGGAGACAGCCACTTCCAAAACCAGCAGACCGGTGAGATCATGAAACAGATGTCAAACGCACGTCACAACTGCGTGCAGTGTCATGTGCCGCAAGTGGATGCCCCCCCGCTGGTGGAAAACACCTTCAAGGGCGTACCGCAACAGGCCAAGAAAAAGCCTTAATTTTTACCTCAGCCCTGACTACCATCCGGTGGCCGGGGCAATTGCACTTGACTGCGCGCTTGTCCTGAAATGACTTCGCAGCCTTGATTTCCTGAACTACTCAGCTTCCTCTGCTTCTTCCTTCTGTGTTGAATCAACAGCCTCGTCCCGGCCAGGCGAGGTTTTTGGAGGAGCGCCGCGAGGCTCTTCCTTTTTTCTGGCCATATGCTGTTCCGGCAAAGCCTGGGCAGTATCTGTGAGCGGCTTCAGCGTAGGCAGCAGGTGTTTCAGTATCTGCGCGGAGAGTGACGAGGTGAATTTGTAATCGGCAGCAGCCGCGCCCGGCACGAAGGCGGTGAGCGTGCCGTAATAACGATCTCCGATAAAGAAAACGAAAGTGGCAGATCGGTTCACGGCGCGTGACTCCTTGATCACACCGGCAGACGAAAACGTGACGTATCGGTGATCGCCGGTACCAGTCTTGCCCCCGATTGCGATGTACTCTCCGTTGGCCTTGACGACGGCGTGCGCCAGGCGAGAAGCGGTGCCGCGCTCTACCACGTTGATTAATGCGCCTCGCACGGCGGAGGCAAGTTCAGGCGAAAACAGACGCTCCCCTTTTTCCGTCGCACGTCTGAACACAGTTTCGAATGGCGTGCCGGCAGCGAAATGCATTTCCTCGATCAGCTTGGCGGGTGGGCGCACACCGTTGTTGAGAATGATGCCCATCAGATCCGCCAGCGCAGCAGGCCGGTCCGCCGAACTGCCAATGGCGGTAGCAAGCGATGGCACCAGATAATCGAAGGGATAACCCAGGCGCTTCCAGTCGCGGTGGATCTCCAGGAAAGCCTCTACTTCCAGCAAGTTGCGGATACGGCTGTCCTGCGCATTCTTGCGACTGGTATTGATGAGCCAGCTGTACACCTCGACGCGCTCCGCGCCACTGGCCTCGATGGCATCCTTATATTGCGCACCGGGATGTTGCACAAGAAAGGCCACCAGCCATAGTTCAAGCGGGTGAACGCGTACAGTGTATCCCTGATCTGCAAGCGACAGCTGGCCAGGAGAAAGCTCCTCATACAAGGCCGTGATAGAACGCTCTCCCATATTCTTGAAACCGGCAAGGCGTGCCTCCATGAAAGAGGCAAACTCGACCTGTGAGGCATTTGGGTAAATATAGCGGTGAGCCGCCGCCAGCCGCCGCTTGGTAGGCTTGACACCGGAAAAGAAAATTTCGCTGATTTCCTTTGGTTTCTTGTTACGGTATTTCTGATAAAAACGGCTGATGAACTCCTTGCCTTCCTTGTCGGCGAAGCGTTTCAGGTAAATCTTGCGATTGGGATCCTTGGCATCTCGCAGGATATTGGCAGACGAATCAGGCATATTGAACATGTAATAGCGTTCGATATCACGCATGATGCGGATAAACACCAGATTCACCGAGTTGCGCGTGGCTTCGCGCACGCTCATCACCTGCCCGTCGTCTTCGCGCTTGAAATTGTGGAAGTAGTGCAGTCCACCCCCCGTAAAAAATGCCTCGCCGGGGTTGGCGGAATAACGCCGCTCCAGAGCGGCATCCAGCATTTCCGCCAGATTTTTGTCTTCATGGCTAAGGAGATAATCGATGGCCCAGCGCGTCAGGATGTCCACGGGGTCACTTTCAATCTTGCGCAACTCATCTTCCGATGTGTTTGCATAACGCTGGTGCAATCTTTCGATGATCTCGAGATAGCTAACCAGGGTGCGAAGCTTGGCGGTGGACCCTAAATCCAGTTTGGAGCCCTGATTGATGTCAAAAGGCTGGTCGTAATTGTCTGCCTGGATGCGGAGCTTGGCACCCTCCGGTGTCAGTTCGTGAATATTCAGACTGTAAATTACGCGCCCCGGATCGGCAGCGCCGAGCAGGCGCTCACCGTACAAACCGGCAGCTCGGGCGTATTCTGGCTGACCAAGCTGGCGAAGTATGGATGTGACCTTCTGCTGGAGATCTCTGTTAAGCGTGGTTTTTACAGTCAGATCGAGACGATCCAGTTCATACAGACGATTCATCCCGAGCAGCGAGGCTAGCCGCACACGCACTGCATTCACCGCCTTGCGCGAGGAGTAAGCGCCATTGTCCTCGGCAATCGCCGCCTTGCGGAACTGAAGTTTCACCCGCATGGCGGCATCACGCAGGCTGGCCGGAATCACACCTTCGGTCGCGAGCAGGCGCAAATGGCTGTTGGTCAGTGCATCCAGGGCCTCATGCCCCCCGCCAAGATAAGCGGAAGGCCGTCGCTGTGCGATCATCAGACTCAGAACATGCTTGTAGACCTGCGCCACACCCTCGACTTCAGCCGGAGCGCCTGACCAGGTCCGCAAAGTCTTGTTGACACGTTCGAAATCCAGTCCGTACCAGGCCCACAGCCCATCGCCCATGCCATTGACCTCTCCGAATCCGCTCACTGCTGCCAGCGGCACGGTATTCAGGTAATTCACCACGATAGACTTGCGCCATGGCAAGGTATTTTCGCCATCCAGATAGGCGCGCACCGAGGCGGAAGCCATCTGCTGCAGCTTGTCCTCGGCGGTGAGGGTCAGGCCATTGGGGGAATGCCGGTATTTCTCGATCTGCGTGGCCAGGGTGCTGCCGCCCGGCACATCATGTTCCGGCCTGATGGCCTGAATACCCTTGTCCAGTAAGGCACGGCCGAGGCGCTCCCACTCCACTGCCGGATTCTTTTTTGGATGCGCCTGATCAAGTAACTCGCGGTTTTCAATAAACAGCAGGGTATCGCGCACAAGGGATGGGACAGCATCGAAATTCGGGTAAATACGGGTGGGGAACAAGCCGCCGTACTGGGGTTCGCCATGCTGATCGAGTATATTCAGGCCAGCCTGGATTTTTTCATGATAGGGAAAAAACAGGCCGCGATCGACCACATCCTGCATCTGTGTCGAAATCCGCGCCTGATGACTGATCTGAAAACCCTGATCGAGCAGAGGTGGCGCCCAGTCCTTGATTCGGCTATACCCCAGTCGAACGTCGTAAGGGCCCGCCTGGCTGACGCCAAATGCCGGGTTGGCGCCGCTTTTAAGTTCAAAGTGCAGTGACTTGCCCAGTCGTGCCAGATACTCAGCCTGGAATGTCGAAGTCTGGCCTTCATAATAGGCCAGCACACCCAGCGCGATCAGCACCAGCAAAAAAAGCGCAGTGAGGCCAAGGACAAGAAACCGGATCAGGCGACCAAGCAGGGAACGTTTTGGAGAGGCAGATTTCACAAAAAACCAGATGTGTATGAAAACAGGATAGAAGCATAAATGATAAACGCAAATTCACTTACTGGGCGAGGGTTAACCAGAATTCATCCAGCATGTCGCACTCATTACTGAATGCTGATCAAGCAGCATTCAGGCTGAGCAAAAAAAATAAATCTGGTATCGTTAGTCAAATTAATATTCATTTTAAATGAGCACACCATTATGACCACCGGAAATCTGTTTATTGTCGCTGCGCCCTCGGGCGCAGGAAAAACCAGCATGGTAAAGGAACTGCTGGCTGCCGATACAGGCATCCAGCTTTCCATCTCCTACACCACGCGCGCACCACGCCCGGGCGAAGTGGACGGCCAGCATTACCATTTCGTCAGCCGCGAAACCTTTGTGCAGATGCTGGAGCGCGGTGATTTTCTTGAAAGCGCGGAAGTCTACGGCAATTTCTACGGCACCTCGCAGCCCTGGATTGAAGCCACACGCAAGACGGGCACGGACATCCTGCTGGAGATCGACTGGCAAGGCGCAAACCAGGTGCGCAAACTGATTCCGGACGCGATCAGCATTTTCATCCTGCCGCCATCTGTAGAAGCCTTGCGCCAGAGACTGACCGGGCGCGGCCAGGATGCAGAAGAAGTGATTCAACGCCGTGTTGCGGCTGCTCGCGAGGATATCAGCCATGTAGGCGAATTCGATTATGTTATTATTAACGACGATTTCGACACTGCGCAGCAGGACCTGCTGGCAGTGGTCCGGGCGCAGCGCCTCACTATCCGGGCGCAGCTGGCACGGCATGGCGAACTCATTGCCAGTCTGACCTGAAATCAATCTGAAACCCCATTGGAGCCCACAACATGGCACGCATTACCGTCGATGACTGCATGAAAAACTTTAACAACCGATTCGAATTGACCCTGGCCGCCACCTACCGTGCCCGCCAACTGGCCAATGGTGCCACGCCCCTGGTAGAAGCCGGCCGCGATAAGCCGACCGTGATCGCGCTGAAGGAAATCGCCATGGAAAAGGTAGGCCGGGAAATTCTTAACCGCGGACAAGCGTGATCTTGTGAAGTGTGAAAGCTAAGAATCACCAGCAAGCCCCCTTCACACTTCACTTAATCACCCCCATGCCCAACCCGTCCAAACTTACCGAGACACTTTCCTCCTTCCTCAAGCCGGAGGACATTACCCAGGTCGAGGAAGCATTTCGCGTCGCCGAAGCAGCCCATCACGGGCAGATGCGTAAAAGCGGCGAAGCCTATATTTCCCATCCGCTCGCAGTCGCCACCATCCTGGCAGAATGGCGACTTGATGCTCAGGCCATCATCGCCGCACTGCTGCATGACGTGGTGGAAGACACTGCCACGACCAATGAAGAAATTTCCGCGCAGTTCGGCAAACAGGTGGCCGAACTGGTAGAGGGCGTTTCCAAGCTGGACAAGATCGAATTCCAGTCCGAAGCCCACGCCCAGGCAGAAAATTTCCGCAAAATGCTGCTCGCCATGGCACGTGACGTGCGGGTGATCCTGATCAAACTGGCCGACCGCTTGCACAACATGCGCACGCTGGAGTCGATGAAGGCCGCCAAGCAGCAGCGCATTTCGCACGAAACGCTGGAAATCTACGCGCCCATCGCCAACCGTCTCGGCCTCAACAATGTCTATCGCGAACTGGAAGACCTCGGCTTTCACTTCGCCCACCCCAACCGCTATACCGTTCTCGACAAGGCGGTCAAGGCCGCGCGCGGCAACCGGCGCGAGGTCGTCAGCAAGGTCCTGGAGGCAATCAAGAACAAACTGGCCGGCTGCAATATCGAGGCCAGTGTCACCGGGCGTGAAAAACATCTCTACAGCATCTACAAGAAGATGCAGGAAAAGAACCTGGCTTTTTCCGAGGTATTCGACATCTACGGTTTCCGTGTCACCGTCAAGGATGCGCCCACTTGCTACCTTGCGCTGGGTTCCCTGCACAGCCTGTACAAGCCGATTCCGGGCAAATTCAAGGATTACATCGCCATCCCCAAGGCGAATGGCTACCAGTCGCTCCACACCACACTGTTTGGTCCCTTCGGCACACCGATCGAAATCCAGATCCGCAGCCAGGAAATGCACCAGATCGCCGAGGCGGGCGTCGCCTCGCACTGGCTCTATAAAAGCGGTGAGGCCGGCATCAGCGAAATGCAGCAGAAAACCCACCAGTGGCTGCAGAACCTGCTTGAAATCCAGAATGAAAGCCGCGATGCCGCCGAGTTCCTGGAACACATCAAGGTTGACCTGTTTCCTGACGAAGTCTATGTTTTCACCCCCAAGGGCAGGATCATGGCTTTGCCGCGCGGGGCCACGGCAGTGGATTTTGCCTATGCAGTGCATACCGACGTCGGCAACCGCGCAGTGACCGTAAAGATCAATCACGAACACGCTCCGTTGCGCACCGAGCTCATGAACGGCGACCATGTGGAAATCATCACCGCCACCCACGCCAACCCCAACCCGGCCTGGCTGAACTACGTCGCCACCGGCAAGGCGCGCTCCCATATCCGCCATTTCCTCAAGACCCTGCACTACGAGGAATCCGTCGCTCTCGGCCAGCGCCTGCTGGACCAGGCATTGCGCGCCCTGCAGATCAAGCCTGCCAGTATCGGGGAAGTTCCCTGGGAAAAACTGCTGCGCGAGAACGCCGGAAAAACCAGAAACGAAATCCTCGCCGACATCGGCTTGGGCAAGCGGCTCAATATCGTTGTGGCACGGCAACTGGCAACACTGGGTGAAACAACGGCCGACGAAAACCGCCCACAAAGCGCCATCACCATTCGCGGCACCGAAGGCATGGCGGTGCAGTTCGCCAACTGTTGCCGCCCCATTCCTGGCGACCCCATCCTGGGCCTCATCAACAAGGGCAAGGGGCTCATCATTCACACCCACGACTGCCCCACCATCGCGCACTATCGCGACGATCCGGACAAATGGGTGGACGTGGAGTGGGATCCGGACACCAAGAAATTTTTCGAAGTCTCGATCAAGCTGGTGGTGGCCAACCAGCGCGGGGTGCTGGCCAAGGTGGCAGCCACCATTGCCGATGCCGATTCCAATATCGACAATGTCAGCATGGAAGAGGAAGACGGCAGCGCCTACACCACCATGTATTTCACTCTGCAGGTGGAAAACCGCATGCATCTCGCCCGCGTCATGCGCGGCCTGCGCCAGCTGCCGGAAGTGGTAAGAATCAACCGGACCAAAGGCTAACCCCCCTCAAATCTCCCCTTGTCAGGGGAGAAGCCCACACTCCTCCCCTGACAAGGGGAGGCCGGGAGGGGTTGGCGTTTGCATGAAACAAATTCAGAACCCGCAAGCAAGGAAAACAACATGACCAGACAAGTCCTCTCCACCCCCAACGCCCCCGCTGCCATCGGCACTTACTCGCAGGGCATACGCGTCGGAGATACGGTTTATCTCTCCGGGCAAATCGGTCTCGACCCCCAGAGCATGCAAATGGCGGAAGGCATCGAAGCCCAGATCAATCGGGTTTTTCTCAATCTCGGCGCCGTGGCCAATGCAGCTGGTGCAGGGCTCAATACCACGGTCAAACTCAATGTCTACCTCACCGACCTGGTGCACTTCACCAAGGTCAACGAGATCATGGCCAGATATTTTGAACAACCCTACCCCGCGCGTGCCGCCGTGGGCGTGAAAGAACTGCCGCGCGGCGCGCTGGTGGAAATGGACGCGGTTCTGCATCTGGGCGAGTAATGTTCCAGAAAATCGGCAAGGCCGCGCGGGACAGGCTGGCCAAGCTGGGCATCCACACCCCCTTCGGCCTGCTGCTCCATCTGCCGCTGCGCTACCAGGACGAGACGCACTTGTACCCTGTTGCGGATGCACCCATCGGCCAGGTGGTGCAACTCGAAGGCCGCGTCACCCACGCCAGCGTCACCTACAAGCCGCGCAAGATGCTGACCGTCAAGTTGCAGGATGGCAGCGGCGCACTGCAGCTGCGCTTCCTGCATTTTTACCCCAGCCAGGCCGCAACGCTGACGCCAGGCGTCAAAGTGCGCGTTTTGGGCGAACTGCGCCACGGTTTTTTTGGCGCAGAAATGGTCCACCCCCAGTATCGCATCGTAAAGGAAGACGAGCCTCTTGCCGAAGCACTCACGCCGGTTTACCCCACCACTCAGGGGCTCGGCCAGGGCACTTTGCGCAAACTGATTAGCCAGGCGCTGGCTGGCGCAGACCTTTGCGACACCTTGCCGGACGCATTGCGCATGCCGCTCAGGCTGCCCGATTTTGCGAGCAGTATCTCGCTACTGCACCAGCCGTCGCCCGACATATCCCCGGCCGCACTGGACGAAAGAAACCACCCCGCCTGGCAACGCGTAATTTTCGACGAACTGCTGGCGCAGCAGCTGTCCATGCGCCTTCATTACCAGAAACGGCGAGCCCGCGGCGCCCCGCCCCTGCCGCCACGGCAGCAGCTTGGTGCCGCCCTGCTGGAATGCCTGCCCTTTCCGCTCACTGCTGCCCAGCAGCGCGTCTGCGCCGAAATCAGCGCCGACCTTGCCCGCACCCATCCCATGCAGCGTTTGCTGCAAGGCGACGTCGGCAGTGGCAAAACCGTGGTGGCGGCACTGGCCGCCTGCCAGGCCATCGAAAACGATTTCCAGGCCGCCATCATGGCGCCGACCGAGATCCTGGCCGAACAGCATTACCTCAAGCTTTCGGCCTGGCTGGAACCCCTCGGCATCACCGTCGCCTGGCTCAGCGGCAGCCTGGGAAAGAAGGACAAGCGCGCTGCGCTGGAACGGGTTGTCAGCGGAGAGGCACAGCTTGCCATCGGCACCCATGCCCTGTTCCAGGAACAGGTGGAATTCCGCCAGCTGGGCCTCGCCATCATTGACGAGCAGCACCGCTTCGGCGTGCACCAGCGCCTGGCGCTGCGGCAGAAGGGGGGAGAAATTCACCAGCTGATGATGAGCGCCACGCCCATCCCGCGCACCCTGTCGATGAGCTATTACGCCGATCTGGATGTGTCGGTAATCGACCAGTTGCCGCCCGGGCGTACTCCCATTGTCACCAAGCTGGTGGACAGCGCACGCCGCGATGAAATCATCGCACGCATCCGCGACGCCTGCGTGCAGGGGCGACAAGCTTACTGGGTATGTCCGCTCATCGAGGAATCCGAAGCACTCCAGCTCAAGACCGCGCTCGAAACTTTTGAACTGCTTAGCCAGACTTTTCCCGAGCTCAGCATTGGTCTGGTTCACGGCCGCCTGCCCTCACAGGAGAAGGCCGCCACCATGGCCCGCTTCAAGACAGGTGAGATTCAGTTGCTGGTCGCCACCACCGTGATCGAAGTCGGCGTGGATGTGCCCAACGCCTCGCTCATGGTGATCGAGCATGCCGAACGCTTCGGGCTTTCGCAATTGCACCAGCTGCGCGGCCGGGTGGGGCGCGGTGCGACCCAGAGTACCTGCATCCTGCTGTTCCAGTCGCCCCTTTCCGAAACTGCCCGTGCGCGGCTCAGGATCATTTACGAAAATACCGACGGCTTCGAGGTGGCGCGCCAGGATCTGGCCCTGCGTGGGCCGGGAGAGTTTCTCGGCGCACGCCAGAGCGGCGTCGCCATGCTCAGGTTCGCCGACCTGGAACGCGATCAGGCGCTGCTCGACCAGGCTCGCACCATTGCCGATCGGATGCTGGCCGAGTATCCGGAGCTCGCAGAGCAGCACCTGACACGATGGCTGGGCCAGCAGCAGGAATTTCTGAAGGTATAAAACAGCGCTTGCTTCTCTCTTGAACGTGGAGATCAAGAAGCGAAGCATATTACGCGTGAGTCACTGAAACGTCTTGTTCAGACTGACCCGAGTGCTGGAAATTGGGGACCATTTACCCCCAATTGCTACTCTAAAAACCTCGGGGGGGGTCACGGAGTCGGCCATTTCGGCACATCCTCAAGCACACGGACCTGCAATGTCGGAGCCGCGTAAGTGGACAGGAACTTATTGTTGTTGCGCTGGAAACTCTCATTTGCCCCCACCAGCATGAAGCCATGGTTGGGTCGCGTGCCGTTTACAATGTCACGGATGATCGTAGTGACGTTGATAACCAAGCCGGCAGAGGAATCAAAGACAGCATTTGTTGTCGTGCCGGGGTGGCTCGGGAGGTCGACAAGCAAATCTCCAGTGGAGTAGTAGCCTGAAGCCGGGGCTGTTAACTCATAGAACCTGGCTGCAGCTGAAGCAGTTTCATTCGATGCGCTGTCGCCCTGCCATGTGACTGTGCTCGGCGTCTTGAAAGTCAGCTTTGCTTCGAGCACGAGCCCCTTCGCGGGAAGCGAGTTGCGGTCAAAGAACACGAAACCCCGGTACGCGATACCCAGGTAACGATAGTTGACCCCACCGATACCGGATTGTTGCCATTCATTTTCATAGCCGACCAGCATTTCACCGGGAGCAGGCGATGCCGGTGCCTGACCCTGGGTATCCACTTTGGGCGGTACATGCTGGTATTCGTATTTGCTTCGGGTCTCAGTCCCTACGCTGCAAGGTACGGAATAGGCTACTTCGTGCTTTGGTGGTAATGGGGCGCAGCCTGCTGAAAGCAGAGAAACGGAAAGAATTGTCGTAGCCAATTTTGCGTTATGCATGGTTGCCTCCTTGTACACTGTGGATAAAAGTGAGCGCAATTCGCCTTCGCGATGGGAAATTAACTCACCCCCTTTAAATGGCTTAAAACTTATGGATCAGGCGAGGGATCGATCGGTTGCACGTCAGAAATTGCAGCCGAACATATTTAAACAGCATATTTATACTGAATTAAACGCCATATTTTTTCTCATGGCAAGCATCATCAGCGAAATCAAAAGGATCGAAATCCAGGAATTTCCTGATGCCTAAAATCGGCGCTGCTTCTCCAAGCAGCCGCATCTCGCATACAATCTTCACATTGTTACCCGGATTTTTCCCATGCTGAGCTACCGCCATGCCTTCCACGCCGGCAACCACGCCGACGTGCTGAAACATCTTGTCCTGGTACAGCTGACCCGCTATATGGGACAGAAAGACAAGTCATACTGGGTCATCGACACCCATGCCGGTGCGGGCCTGTATGCCTTGGACACCGGCTACGCGACCCAGCTGAAAGAATACGACAGCGGCATCGGCAGACTGTGGGAACGCAAGGATTTGCCGGAGGCGCTGACCGAGTATGTGAATCTGGTACGCGCCGTCAACCCCGACGGCGGGCTGCGCTTCTACCCCGGTTCGCCCTGGCTGGCGCTGCACACTTTGCGCCCACAAGATCGTCTGCGGCTATTCGAGTTGCACAGCAGCGATAGCCGTATCCTGCAAGAAAATTTCAGTGATCACTCGCGCCGCGTGTCCATCACCAGCTCCAACGGCTTCGACGCGCTCAAGGCACTGCTGCCACCCCCGCCTCGCCGCGCGCTGGTACTGATAGACCCCTCCTACGAAATCCGCGACGACTATCAGCATGTCATCGATGCGCTGAAGGATGGCTTGACACGTTTTGCCACCGGCACCTATGCGATCTGGTATCCACAACTCTCCCGCCCGGAAGCGCGGCAACTACCGGACAAGCTCAAGCGCCTGCCGGTAAAAAGCTGGCTCAACGTATCCCTGACGGTGCACACGCCTTCACCCGACGGCATGGGCATGCATGGCAGCGGAATGTTCATCATCAACCCGCCATGGACCTTGCACAAAACTCTCACAGAAATCATGCCATATCTGAAACAGACACTGGGGCAGGATGCCGGAGCATGCTTCACGCTGGAACAAGAAACACAATAAAGCCCTAACAACGTGAAAAACTGGTGACATAACACCGTCATATGACTCAAATACTGCTAAAATTTTCAGTTCAGTCTGGCTGGCAAGTTGCCCTGGTCACCCAATCAAGCATCCCTGGAGAATAAAAAGATGAAACATTTTTTATCATATCTGGCCATTGCCCTGATTTTCCCGCTTTCTGCCCAGGCCGCCGCCAAAGCCGAAGCAACCAGGGATAGTTTCCTGTTTGGTATCAACGAAGGCACCGCAGGGCAAAAGGATTTTGGCGACTTGCAGAGCAAATACAAGGCACTGGCCGATTTTTTTTCCAAAACCATCGATAAGCCCGTCAAGCTGGAATCTTCGCAAAATCTGAAAAGCTCGAGCGAAAACCTGGCCAAGGGCCGCTATGCGCTATTTTTTTCCAAGCCCGCCAATGTATCGGCCAAAGCCATGCGTGATCAAAAATACCAGCTGGTCGCCATGGCCAAGGGCGAATTCACGGTCAAATTCATTGTCAATGCCAACTCCCCTCTCAAAAAGCCGGAAGACATCAAGGGCAAGCGTATCGCCCTGGCCAAGGGCACCTTCATGGAAAGAGCTGGCATGGCCGAATTGCGCGACCGCAACTTAACCCCCGCTGCGGATCAGATCCAGGTTGCAAAATTCCAGGACGCGATCGAATTCATCGTGGAAAAAAAGTTTGCCGATGTCGGCATGGTGTCGCCCATCGTCGCCAAGAGCTGGGTCGCCAAGGGGGGCAGCGTATTGTTCGAGAGCCGCAAGATGCCTTTCTGGTCACTGATCGCCTCGCCCGACATGAGCAAGGATGATGTGATGAAAATCCAGACCGCACTGATCAATCTGGAAAACTCGGAGGACGGCAAGAAACTGCTGGAAAAACTGGGCGTGAAGGGCTTTGTTGCCGGCAATCAGCAAGATTATATTGACCTGCAAAGCTGGCTAGAGAAAAAGTAAATCAGCCGAAGAAATAAAGCCGGCCCCCCATGCGCCACCTGCCCCTGCTATGGCAACCCCGCCCGCCCGCCGTACATTGTCCATACCGGCCCTGGCTGGTCGACAGGGGATCTCTTACACATCGCATCCAGATGCGCTGCAATGCTTTCAGCGTGCGCGGATTGCGTCTGGCACTTGGCAGGCCCGGGCGTGATGAAGCCGCCAGCGTCAATCTCAATCCGCGTAATTTTGCCCTGCTACGCGAAGTTCACCTCTATTGTAGCGAAACCCCTGTGGTTTTTGCGCACAGCGTCATTCCCCGCGCTGGGCTGCGCGGCCCATGGCAGGCGTTGAGCAAGCTCGGCAGCAAACCCCTGGGGGCGGCCCTGTTCACCAATCCAAGAGTGCAGCGCAAACCCCTGGAATTCAAGAAACTCAACCGGCGACACGAGCTTTATCGCCGCGCCTGCCGCATCCTGAAAGAACGTCCGGCACACCTCTGGGCTCGACGTTCGGTCTTTGTGCTGGGTCGTTACCCGATCCTGGTAACGGAAGTGTTTTTGCCCGGCATTCTGGAACTGACACCATGAAAATAGATTTCATCAAGCTGAAACAAAAACTTGATTTATATGAACGCCTGATGCGGCTCGACAAGCCGATCGGCATTCTTCTGCTGGCATGGCCAACGCTTTGGGCGCTGTGGATATCTTCTGCAGGACAGCCAAACTGGCTCATCCTGTGGATTTTCATGCTCGGCACAGTGTTGATGCGTTCAGCGGGATGCGTCATCAACGATTATGCTGATCGCGATTTCGACCCGCACGTCGAGCGCACCCGGAACCGCCCCATGGCTGCCGGACTGGTAAGCAAGAAAGAAGCATTGGTGCTGTTCTCTGCACTCTCCATCTGCGCTTTCCTGATGATTTTGCGCCTCAACAAACTGACCATCATGCTGTCCTTTGCGGCATTGTTTCTGGCTGCCAGCTACCCCTTCACCAAACGATTTTTTGCCATTCCGCAGGCTTATCTCGGCATCGCCTTCGGCTTCGGCATCCCCATGGCCTTCGCAGCACAAACCGGCGCAGTGCCGACCGTGGCCTGGCTCATGCTGCTGGCCAATATTTTCTGGGCCGTTGCCTACGACACCGAATACGCCATGGTGGACCGCGATGACGATCTCAAGATCGGTATCCGTACCTCCGCCATCACTTTCGGGCAGTACGACATACTGGTGGTGCTGGCCTGCTACGGAATGTCGCTGGCCATTCTTGCCGGCGTCGGCGCGGCACTCAAGCTCGGACTGTATTATTACCTCGGCCTTGCCGTGGCGCTGGGCATCGCTACCTACCACTACTCTCTGATCAGGGGCCGGGATCGGGACAAATGCTTCAAGGCCTTTATCCATAACAACTGGTTCGGAGCGGTAATCTTCGGCGGCATCCTGCTGCACTACTGGCCGGCAACGTCGCTCTCCCTCAGAGCCTTTTTCTGAGCCCCTTCATGTCCGGCTGCTGCGAAAACAAATCCTGCACCCTTGATGCCATGCGCGCCAATCATGGTCGCGTGCTGAAAATCGTGCTGGCGGTCAACGTCGTCATGTTCGCGGTGGAAATGCTGGCCGGTCTGGCTGCCCATTCCACCGCATTGCTGGCAGACGCTGCCGACATGCTGGGGGATGCGCTGGTGTATGGCTTCAGCCTGTACGTGCTGACCCGGGACGAAATCTGGCAGGCCCGCGCCGCCTTGCTCAAGGGCCTGTTCATGCTGGCCTTTGGCCTGGGCGTGGCGGCAGAAGCCATCTATAAAACCATCTACCCGATTCTGCCGCACGGCGAAACCATAAGCCTGATTGGCCTGCTTGCCCTGGCCGCCAACACCTGGTGCTTCCTGCTGCTCTACCGCCACCGCGCTGACAACCTCAACATGAGTTCGGTATGGCTATGCTCGCGCAATGACCTGTTCGCCAATAGTGGCGTCATTATTGCGGGTCTTGCTGTCATTTATAGCCAGTCGCGCTGGCCTGACATCATCGTGGGCGGTATCATCTCAGCACTGTTTCTGAATTCCGCCATTGGCGTGCTGCGGCAATCCATCGCCAGTCTGCGCGCAAAAACCTGAATAGGAGTTGCCATGCGAACCGTAATGTTATTTGTTTCCCTGTTGCTGACTGCGACGATTGCCCAGGCAGCCCCCCCCGCGCCGCCACTAGATTTCCGTCAACTGGTCGAGATGCCGGATTTGCCCCGCAGCCTCATGCGCGCCGACATGCAGGACCATCTGGTGGCGCTCAATGAAATCATCGGTTACCTGGCAGAAAACAATCTCGCCGCTGCCGGAGAAACCGCCGAAAAGCGCATGGGCCAGAGCACCATGGGCAAGCACGCCGCCATCGCGCGTGGTCAGGGTCCGGGCCGCTTCATGCCGGAGACTATGCAACAGATGGGATGGAACATGCACGACTCCGCCACCGAATTCGCCAAGGTAGCTAAGTCCGGCGATCGGGCCAAGGCCTTCGCCTCGCTGCAACAGCTTACTTCCAGCTGCGTGGCCTGTCATATGTCCTTCCGTACTCGCTAAGGAGATGTTGTCATGAACATGTCCGCCAGCCCCCCCGACCTCGACTCCGCCAAAACCATCACCACCGTGGTCTATGCACTGCAGGCTTTATCCTTTTTCGTCGGCATTACCGCCATCGTCGCCATCATCATCAATTACGTGAAAATCGACGACATCAGGGACACTTGGCTTGAATCCCATTTCCGCTGGCAGATCCGCACCTTCTGGTTCGGCCTTCTGTGGGGCATGATCGGCGCAATTACCTTTGTTCTTATCATAGGGTGGTTCATCCTTGCAGCCGATGCCGTCTGGATAATTTACCGCATCGTCAAGGGCTGGCTGCGTCTCAATGACGGCAAGGAAATACTTCCGCAATGAAATACAAGGATCTGCGCGACTTCATCGCGCAACTGGAGCAAAAGGGCGAATTGAAACGCATCAGCGCCGAAGTAGATCCCCATCTGGAAATGACCGAAATCTGCGACCGCGTGCTGCGCGCGGAAGGCCCGGCCATCCTGTTCGAAAACCCCAGGGGCCACAGTATTCCGGTGCTGGCCAACCTGTTCGGCACTCCCAAACGGGTCGCCATGGGCATGGGCGAAGATTCGGTTGAAGCGCTGCGCGAAGTCGGCAAGCTACTGGCCTTTCTGAAAGAACCGGAACCGCCCAAGGGGCTGAAAGACGCTTGGGACAAACTGCCGATTTTCAGGCAGGTGCTCAACATGGCACCGAAAGAACTGTCCAGCGCGCCCTGCCAGGATGTGGTGTGGGAAGGCCAGGATGTGGATCTCGCCAGACTTCCCATCCAGACCTGCTGGCCGGGCGACGTGGCACCGCTTATCACCTGGGGGCTGGTGATCACCAAGGGCCCGTTCAAGAAGCGCCAGAACCTCGGCATCTACCGCCAGCAGGTGATCGCACCCAACAAGGTCATCATGCGCTGGCTGGCCCATCGCGGCGGCGCGCTGGACCTGCGCGATTTCCAGGAAGCCAACCCGGGCCAGCCCTTCCCGGTTTCCGTGGCGCTGGGCGCCGACCCGGCCACCATCCTCGGCGCGGTCACGCCAGTGCCTGACTCGCTCTCCGAATACCAGTTCGCCGGCCTCCTGCGCGGCTCGAAAACTGAACTGGTGAAATGCCTGGGCAACGACCTGCAAGTACCCGCCTCCGCAGAAATCGTGCTCGAAGGCGTGATCCACCCCGGCGAAATGGCACCGGAAGGGCCTTACGGCGACCACACCGGCTATTACAATGAAGTGGCCGAATTTCCTGTATTCACCATCGAGCGCATCACCATGCGCAAGAACCCGATCTACCACAGCACCTACACCGGCAAACCGCCGGACGAGCCGGCCATCCTCGGCGTGGCACTGAACGAGGTGTTCGTGCCATTGCTGCAGAAGCAATACCCGGAAATTATTGACTTCTACCTGCCGCCGGAAGGCTGCTCCTACCGCATGGCCATCGTCAGCATCAAGAAGCAGTATCCCGGCCACGCCAAACGTGTGCTGTTCGGCGTATGGAGTTTCCTGCGCCAGTTCATGTATACCAAGTTCATTATCGTCACCGACGAAGATGTCAATATCCGCGACTGGAAGGAAGTGATCTGGGCCATGACCACCCGTGTCGACCCGGCGCGCGACACGCTACTGGTGGAGAACACTCCCATCGACTATCTTGATTTCGCCAGCCCGGTTTCCGGCCTGGGTTCGAAAATGGGCATGGACGCGACCAACAAGTGGCCGGGCGAGACCAGCCGCGAATGGGGCCGACCCATCGTCATGGATGTAACGGTGAAACGCAGGGTGGACGAGATGTGGCAGGAACTGGGGCTATAATTTAGCCATGACCGAACCACTCTCCCCCAAGAAACGCCTGTTCGAGCAATTCGCCAGAGTGGCGAAATCCCTTGCCAGTGCCAACCGCCTTGAACTATTGGAAGCTCTGGCCCAGGGCGAGCGTGGCGTGGATGCGCTGTCTCAGGTTAGCGGCATGTCGGTTGCCAATACCTCCCATCACCTGCAAATCCTGCGTGACGGAGGCCTGGTGCTATCGCGCAAGGAAGGCCTGCAAGTCATTTACCGCCTCGCGGGTGACGATGTCCTGCGCCTTATCACCGCCATGCAGCAGGTGGCGGAAGCGCATCTTGCCGAAGTGGACCGCATCGTGCGCGACAACTTCGAGAGCAAGGACAACCTCACCCCCCTGCGGCGCGAGGAACTGCTCGAGCAGGTACGCTCCGGAAACGCCATGGTGATCGACGTGCGTCCTCCCTCCGAATATGCCGCCGGCCATATCGAAGGCGCGGTCAACATTCCACTGGACTCCCTCGCTGACCGGCTCAACCGGCTCCCGCGCGACCAGGAAATCGTCGCCTACTGCCGTGGCCCCTACTGCATGCTGGCTTTCGACGCGGTGGCAAAGCTGCGCGAGGAAGGCTTTCGCGCGCGCCGCCTGGAAGACGGCTTTCCGGAATGGAAAGCCGAACAACGCCCAACCGATTCTGGACCTCCCCGCTGAAATAGCCCCTGAATTCTGTTGACAATTCATCTCCTTCATCTATTATTCAAGTATTCGTTTGAATAATAGATGAAGGAGCCTGTCATGAACTACCTGTTCATACTCAACGACCCGCCATATGGCACCGAGCGCAGCTACAACGGCCTGCGCCTGGCACGCACCTTGTCCAAAACCGAGAGCAACGAAATCCGCATCTTCCTGCTGGGCGATGCTGCCTTGTGCGCCAAATCCGGGCAAAAAGTCCCCCAGGGTTACTACAACATCGAGTTCTTCATCCAGAGCATTCTGAAACGCAACGGCCAGATCGGCGTATGTGGCGTATGCATGGAAGCGCGCGGTTTGCGGGATAAGGAACTGATTTCCGGTGCGCAGCATTCCACCCTGGAGCATCTGGCAGAGTGGACGGAATGGGCCGGCAAGGTACTCACATTCTAAAAAATTTAAGGCCAATTAAGTATTCGTTTGAATATTTCTATTTGAGGGCTGAATCATGATTTTCCTGGCCATTATTTCCGGCGCGATCACCGGCATCGTTCTGGGCCTGTTCGGCAGCGGCGGCTCCATCATCGCCATGCCGGCGCTGATGTACCTGCTCAACGTGGAGGCCAAATCAGCCATCGCCATGAGCATGGGCATCGTCGCCGTCACCGCCACCATTTCGGGCTGGGACAACTGGCGGCGCGGCAATGTCGATCTCAAGGTGGCGATGTGGTTCGGCCTGTTCGGCGTGATCGGCACCTATGGCGGCGCCCGCCTGGGGGTTTACACGCCGGTACAGGTACAGCTCACCCTGTTCGCGCTGGTGATGTATGCCGCCGCCTGGAAGATGTTGCAGCCCAAAAAGCAGCCTGCCGCTCAACTGGCCACGGCTGGCGGTCCGCCATTATCGGAGGATGAGGTCATTGCTGCGCACATGGGCCACATCGCCGCACACGGCGTCGGTGTCGGCGTGCTGACCGGACTGGTGGGCGTGGGTGGCGGCTTCCTGATCGTGCCGGCACTGGTGCTGCTGTCCGGCATCCCGATGAAACTCGCCATCGGCACCTCGCTGGTCATTGTCGCCGCCAAGTCCTATGCCGGGTTCGCCGGCTATGTCGGGGCAGTGCCGGTGGACTGGACCACCATGGCCGCCTTCACCACGGTGACGGTGGCCGGAAGTTTCGTCGGGACGCGCATCGCACACCGCTTCTCGCAGGAGACCCTGAAGCGCAGCTTCGGCTTATTCCTGGTGTTCGTGGCAAGCTATATCCTGCTCAAAAGCGTGGCGTGAGACAATCCCATGTCTGAGTCCCCTTGCCGCCTGTAGTAATGGCGACAAGGAAAGTGCAAAATCAAACTGACCAGATTTTCGGAGCAGAGCATGGACAAACCCCAGGGGCAACGCACCTGCCTTTACGATACCCGCCAGCTTGATGCCGTGCTCGACCAAATGGCCTGGCAGGCGGCTGGATTCCTCACCGGTAAGCAACAGGTCATGCTGGTGGGCATCCTGCGCCGCGGCGCGCCGCTGGCGGAAATGCTGCATGAACGGCTGGCAGGAAACTACGGCCTAAACCAAATTACCCGGCTGGACCTCAAGATCAAGCGCTATGCGGACGATCTCACCCTGCTCCACCCGGAAACGAAACTGACCGAAAATCCCGAACACGCCAATCTGGATCTGAGCGGCACCACGCTGCTGGTGGTGGACGACGTGATGTACCGGGGCCACTCCATGTTGCGCGCAGTGCAATACCTCGCCAACCGGAATCCCGCCGAAATCCGCACAGTGGTGCTGGTGGACCGCGGCGCGGCCAAGCTGCCGGTGCGCACCGACATTGTCGGCGTGCGGCTGGACGTGGCACCCGAGCACATCATCGAGTGCAACGTGCCGCCTTATGAGGAGCAGTTCGGGATCGAACTGCTGCAACCCAACGCCTAGCCTCAGCCCCATTCACCATCTGGCTGCGAATCCCGACATGCTCCGGGACTTGATCCAAAATTACTCGCTTTCCATTTCAAGATAGGTCCGGCTGGCGTTCCCGCCGCTCAGCAGATCGAAGTGCTGTAGGTATTTGAAGGCACTCTGATCGAGTGTGGTTATCGCCGTTTGCAGATCAGCGCCCTGATCCAGCGCCTGTTTCATGTGGCCGCGCAGCAATGTCAGATAATCCCTTGCATCACGCCGGGCCATGGCCAGATCACAGACCCGGCCATGGCCGGGAACGATGGTGCGCGGCTCAAGTTTTTCCATCGCGGCAAAGGAGGCGAGCCAGTCTCGGGTGTTGCTGATGGGCAGCACCCCGAGCATCCGCTCCACATAAACCAGATCGCCAGAGAACAGAACGCCTTGCTGCGGCAGCCAGACTACGCTGTCCCCCGGCGTATGCCCGCCGTGGAAATACAGCAACTGGATTTCCTGTCCGCCCAGCTTGAGGGTTTCTGACTGCTCGAAGAATCGGTCCGGATAAACTGGCCGCGTTCCCGCTGCCTTCTTGCGTATACTCTCGCGCAAGCCTTGCAGCTGCATGTCGCCGCGCGCCTTCATGTCGGCCAATGCAGGCCTTGCCGCAATGATCTCGGCACCAATAGACTTGAAGTAGCCATTGCCCAGCCAGCGGTGGTCCTGCCCGCCGGTATTGACGACAAATTTCACCGGTTGTTTGGTTACCTTTTTGATGACACGGTGGATCTCCTTCGCCACCAGCCAGGTCGGGCCGCTGTCGATTACCACCACCCCGGCGGGGGTCACCACAAAACCGCTGTTGGCGTTCATACCCTCGTTCTGGTAGGTGCGCATGCCAGTGTCGCCGATGATGGCGTATACATTTTCTGCCACAGGATGCGCAGAAAGCGTGACCGCATAAGCTGCGCCCCCAGTCCATAATGCTGTGAATAACATCAGCAAGTAAGTTATCAATTTCATCATTTTCTCTCAGTCAGGAAACACGACTCGCTGGCGCCTGCGGCGCCACCCAGAACTTCAAAAGCAGCGCCGCCAGTACCGCGCACGACGCCGAAAAGCCGAACGCCGTTTCCGGGCTGATATCCTGCCACAACCAGCCGAACAGGAATGAAGCCGGCAACAACAGCAGGCCGGCGGTGAGATTAAACCAGCCATAGGCGGTACCCAGCAAGTCCTTGGGCGCCAGATCGGCAACCAGCGCCTTCTCCGCGCCTTCGGTGGCAGCAAGAAACAACCCGTAAAAAGCGAACAGGGGCCACAGCAGCCACAGCACATTGCCGTTCAGCCCCAGCAGCAAATAGAACAGGCCATACACCGCCCAGCCGGAAACGATCAGCCGCACCCGGCCCAGGCGATCGGAAAGCGCCGAAAGCGGGGCGGAAAACAGCATGGCGACCAGAGACACCAGCGCCCATAGCAACGGCACCTGGTATTCCGGCACGCCCATTTCCCTGGCGCGTAGCAGCAGGAACATGTTGGAGGAATTGCCGAGAGTGAACAGCGCCAGCACCAGAAGATAGCGTTTGAAGACCGGCGGGAATCCCTCCAGCTTCCAGCTGAAAGACGGCTTGATCATCTGCCGCTCGCGCTTCGGTTCCCGGATGCTGAGCGCCAGAATCACTGTCAGCACTCCCGGAACCAGTGTCCACAGCAGAATATCGCGGATCGGCATGTGGCGCGACAGTAACCAGGCCGCCAGCAGCGGTCCGATCACCGCGCCGGCATTGTCCATGGCGCGGTGTACGCCGAAGGCCAGGCCGCGCTGCTCCGGCACGACGCTCAAGGCCAGCAGGGCGTCGCGCGGCGAGGAACGCAATCCCTTGCCGACCCGGTCGGCAAAACGCAATGTCAGCACCATCGGCCAGGAAGTCGCCAGCGCCAGCAATGGCCGGCCCAGGGCGGCGAGGCTGTAGCCGCCTACCACCCAGTATTTCGTGGAACCCAGTTTGTCGGACAGCACCCCGGCGAAGAGCTTGAGCAGGCTGCCTGTAGCCTCGGCGATGCCCTCGATGATGCCCAGCGCTTTCGGGCCAGCCATCAGTACCGAGGCCAGATAGAGCGGCAGCAGCGGGTAGACCAGTTCGCTGGCGCTGTCGTTGAGCAGGCTGACCAGGCCCAGCAACCATACGGCCGAGGGAAAATTGAACAGCGTTCTAATGGCGCTCATAAACCCATTGCAGCAAGGCATCCAGCACCGGACGCGACGCGCCGGCGCGTGGATGGTTGACCATCGCCACCACGGCCATGCGCCGCCCCTTTGCATCGAACACATACCCTGCCACGCTGCGCACGCCTTCCAGCGAACCGGTCTTGATATGGGCATGGCCGGCGACCGCATGATCCTGCAGGCGCTTTTTCATGGTGCCATCCACTGCCACGATGGGCAGGGAAGACTCGAATTCGCCGAATACCGGGCTGTTGCTGGCGCTCACCAGCAGCATCCCCATGTGCCGGGGACTGATGCGCTCGATACGCGACAGACCGGAACCGTTCTCCAGCACCAGTTCCGGAAAATCCAGCCCCTTTGCTGCCAGCCAGCTTTCGATTGCTTCGGCCCCCTTGCGCGGCGTAGCAGGTGGGCCGGACCGTTCTGCGCCCAGGGTCAGGAAAAGTTGCCGTGCCATGACATTGTTGCTGAATTTGTTGATATCGCGGATCGTGTCGCCCAGCGGGGGCGAATCAAAACTTGCCAGCAGTGTCGCGCCCGGCGGCACTTCACCGGCCCGGACGCTGCCGTTCAGCGTTCCGCCCAGTTCTTCCCATAACAGGCGGAAGACGCTGCCCACATAGCTGCCATTGGGCAGCAGATTGAGATTGAAACTTTTTTCTCCGCAAGCAGCAGAGAAGCGTCCGCGCAAAGTTAGCACTCGCTCCGCTCCCACTTTCGTCACCCCGGTGGAAAAGCCTTCACGCCAGTCGCCGCAGGGGGCAGCATCCATTTCGAGATCACTGACCACTTTCAGGGAAGGTGGCGCGGGGTCCGCGACGACCCGGAGCGCCTTGCTGTCCGGCTGCGGCAGCAAGCGTATCCGGATGGCGTTGAAATTCACCTGCAAGGCTTGGGGAGGGGTATTGTAGGCACGCAGCGGCTCGTTATCGAAGGCTGCCGGATCGTGTGCGGTGGGTTCGAAATAGCTCTGGTCCAGGATCACGCCGCCACGGATATCGCGCAGGCCGCGCTGGCGCAAATCACGCAACAGCAGCCAGAAATTTTCCAGGGTCAGCTTGGGGTCACCATAGCCCTTGAGGATCAGGTCGCCATTCAGCGTTTCGCCTGCCAGAGAACCAGCGACATACGTTTCTGTTTTCCAGCGATAAGCCGGGCCTAGCTGCTCCAGTGCGGCGTAAGTGGTCACCAACTTCATGGTGGATGCAGGGTTCATGGCGTGTTCCGCACCGGCTTCCAGCAGCGCCCTTTTGGCTTGAGTATCCTGCACCCAAACGCCAAGGCTGGATGCCGGTAATCCGGCTTCCTTGAGGGCGGCCCGTACTGGTGCGGGCAAGCTGTCTGCATGCGCCAGGACCGAAGACCAAACGATCAGCAGCACCAGCAGCTTTGCAACTAAGCCGGGGAAGACTTCACCCATCACCCTTCGACTGCGCTCAGGGCAAGCCACATCACTCATCACTCATCACCCTAAAGCTCGAACTCATCCCGATATCCCGGCACTTCAACATGCCAGTTCCAGTTTTCACGGATCAGGTCGGCAAAGCCAAAAGCGACGTTCTCTTCGCCATGGACGATAAAAGTATGGTGCGGCGGTTTTTTGAAATGCCCCAGCCAGGACAGCAAACCGGCCTGGTCGGCGTGGGCGGAAAGGCCGCCGATGGTGTAGAGGTCGGCCCGCACCGGAATGTCCTGACCGAAAATACGCACCATCTTCGCCCCATCCACCAGCCGCCGCCCCAGCGTGCCGCCAGCCTGGAAGCCGGTAATCAGAACCGTGCATTCAGGTCGCCCCAGGTTGTAACGCAGGTGGTGCTTGATGCGCCCGGCATCGCACATGCCGCTGGCGGAAATGATGATGGCGCCACCCTTGATCTGGTTAAGCGCCATGGAGTCCTCCACGGTCTCGGTGAACTGGATGCGGGGCACGTTGTGGCCGGCTTTCATCCATTGCATCAGACCGCGCGCTTCGGTGTCCATGAGCTCGATGTGCTTCATGGTGATTGCCGTAGCGCTGGTTGCCATGGGCGAATCAACATAGATGTCGAGATCGTGCAGGCGTCCCTGACGCGTCAGGTCATAGAGCAGGTAAATGATCTCCTGGGTACGCCCCACGGTGAAGGCCGGGATGATGACATTTCCGCCCTTGCGCTTGAGCGTGTCGGTAATGGCATGCACCAGTTCATCCATGGTCTGGTCGATAGTCTTGTGCAGACGGTCGCCATAAGTGGATTCGATCAAAAGCACATCAGCGGATTCGATGATGGCAGGGTCCTGCAGTATGGGCTGACCGGCGTTGCCGAGGTCGCCCGAAAACACCAGCTTCTGCTCCTGTCCTGCATCGTCAACCCAGATTTCGATGATTGCGGAGCCGAGAATGTGCCCGGCTTCCCGAAACGTACAGCGCACCGAAGCATGCGGCGAAAGATCGGTATCGTATGAAACCGCATGCAGTTGCTTGATACATGTATTTGCCTCGTCCACAGTATAGAGCGGTTTGACCTCTACATCTCTGGCCTTGCGCGCATTCCGCCCCTTGGAATACTGACCCCACTCAGCCTCTTTTTCCTGAATATGCGCCGAATCGCGCAGCATGATTTCAAGCAGTTCCGCCGTGGCATGCGTGGTATAGATCGGGCCGCTGAAGCCATCGGCGACGAGGCGCGGCAGCATGCCGGAATGGTCGATATGGGCATGGGTAAGCAACACGAAGTCGATCTCGCGAGGGCTGAATTCGAAATCGGCATAGTTCTTGTCGCGCGCTTCACGCCCCCCCTGAAACATGCCGCAATCCACCAGGAAGCGTACACCGTCCGCTTCCAGCACATAACAGGAGCCCGTCACCTCTCGGCTGGCACCATGGAATTGAATTTTCATTGCATCACTCCGGAGTTGGCCTGGATGCTTTTATTGTAGCCCGGAGTGATGGGGAAAAGTGTCAGATCACGCAGTGACGGAGCTTGCCATCCATGAAATCATTAATGATATCGACGGCTTCCTGACAGAAGTGGCTACTACTCAGAGCATCGGGTGTACGGCTGACGGCAACGCCTCTGGCAAGGGCAGATTCCAGATTAACCAGCCCTTCTTTTGCCTCAATCACCAGTTTTAGCATGGGAAGCTTGTCCAGCACTTCGGCAGGCAGGGCGGTGCCAACGGTGATGATGACATGGGTGCGCCAGCAATTCTCAACAATCTGTTCCGGCGAAAGTTGCGGAAACTCCTGCCAGCCGTATTTTTTTGCCTTGAGCAAGGGAAACTCGACGCTTTCAGGAAAATGCGCATTGTCCAGCACGGTAATATTCATAAGCGCCTTTTCAGTATTTTCCGGGACGCTGCAAACCGGCTTCCACTTCATCGCGCCGACCGCGTCCATCCAGTGTTTCGATCAACTCAAGGGCAAAATCCATCGCAGTGCCTGGGCCGCGCGAGGTGATCACCTTGCCGTCTTTAACTACCGGAGCATTGCTGAAAGTGGTATCAGGCAAGTCCATCGCATCCAGGAAACCCGGGTAGCCGGTTGCCTCTTTGCCTTTTAGCAGGCCGGCCTCGGCGAGTACCGCCGGGGCGGCACAAATCGCACAGACATATTTGTCATTCTGCGCCATCTTTTGCAGCAAAGAAATGATGCGCGGATCGTCTTTGAGATTTGTCATGCCCGGCATGCCCCCGGGCAATACCACCATGTCGAAGTCTTCCTGCAAGGCAACATCCAGCGTACAGTCTGGCACCAGCAGCGTGCCCCGACTGGCCTTGACGATACCTGGCTGCAAGCCTGCCACCACAACCTCGATTCCGGCACGGCGCAACAGGTCGATGATAGTAACGGCTTCGAGTTCCTCGCAGCCGGCGGCCAGGGGGATAAGGACTTTAGGCATGTTTGCCTCCAAATGATTCAGCCTCAAGGATCACCGAGAACACAGAGAGTAAAAAGCAGGATTCTCTGTGATCTCCGTAATTTATGTAACTTTTTTGTAGGTTTAATCCCGGAAGTTCTGGTATTGCAGCGGGAAGTCGGTAATGGACTTTTTCACCAGGGCAATGGTGTCCTGCAGAATATCTCGCTTGGCACCGGTCACGCGCACCGCATCGCCCTGGATGCTGGCCTGAACCTTGAGCTTGCTGTCCTTGATCAGCTTGACGATCTTCTTGGCCAGATCCGTTTCCACCCCGGTTTTCACGGTGATGGTCTGCTTGACCTTGTTGCCGCTGATTTTCTCGATCTTGCCCTTGTCCAGGCAGCTCACATCGATGCTACGCTTGCCTAGCACCTGGTTGAGTATGTCGAACACCTGATCAAGCTTGAAGTCGTCGTCGGCGAACAGGGTCAGCACGTATTCGGCCTGCTCCACGCGCGAGTCTGAACCCTTGAAATCGAAGCGGCCACTGACGACCTTGTTGGCCTGGTCCACCGCATTACGGAGTTCCTGCTTGTCTACTTCGGAAACGATATCAAATGAAGGCATTTTTGCTCCCTGGAATAAGATGAATCAGGCGCAGCAACTTGATTCCTGAACGAAGTGGCATACATAATCAAGCATTTCCACGGTTTCGATGTCAAAACTGCTGTTGCCCGGCACGCTGAACTGTTCGCCAGCCCGGTAGGTTTTCCATTCATTTTCGCCCTTGAGGCGGACCTTGCAGACGCCACCGTTGATTTCCATGATCTCCGGCAAGCCGGTATTGAATACCAGGCTGGATGGGAAGATCACGCCCACGGTTTTTTTCGACCCATCAGGAAACAGCACTGTATGGGAAATGCACTTGCCATCGAAATAGACATTGGCTTGTTTGACTACGGATACATTCTCGAACTGCGACATTTCAGATTCCCCATATTTTTTGAATGACTGCCTTGGCGACAAAGCCCAGCATGCCGAAGGACAGAACGAAAAAGAGCACGAAAGTGCCGGTTTTCCCCGCCTTCGATTTCCATGCCAGTTCGCCGATGATGAACAGCATGTAGAGCATTAAGGCGCCAAGACCGAAGGTCAGGCCAAACTCGGAAACCTGTCCCTCGGTCCAGCTGCCGAGCATGCTATTTGCGTCCGGCCTTGGCCGCGATGCGCAGGCGCAGGGCATTCAGCTTGATGAAGCCACCGGCATCCGCCTGGTTGTAAGCGCCGGCATCGTCTTCAAAGGTCGCAATGGTCGAGTCGAACAACGAGTCGGTCTTGGAGTCGCGCCCCACCACGATGACATTACCTTTGTAGAGTTTCACCCTCACCCAGCCGTTGACGTTAAGCTGGGTATGGTCGATCAGCACTTGCAAAGCCTTGCACTCCGGCGCCCACCAGTAGCCGTTGTAAATCAGGCTGGCGTAGCGCGGCATCAGGTCGTCCTTGAGGTGCGCCACTTCGCGGTCCAGGGTGATGGATTCGATTGCGCGGTGCGCCTTGAGCATGATGGTGCCGCCGGGCGTCTCATAGCAGCCGCGTGACTTCATGCCGACATAACGATTTTCCACCAGGTCGAGGCGACCAATACCGTGCTTGCCACCCAGGCGATTAAGCTCGGCCAGCATTTCCGCCGGCGAGAGCTTCTTGCCATTGAGCGCTACCGGATCGCCGCTGGCATACTCGATATCCAGATATTCCGCCTGGTCGGGCGCCTTTTCCGGAGACACGGTCCAGCGCCACATATCCTCTTCTGCCTCGGCGGCTGGGTTTTCCAGGTGACGACCTTCGTAGCTGATGTGCAGCAGGTTGGCGTCCATGGAGTAAGGGCTGCCGCCCTGCTTGTGCTTCATTTCAACCGGAATGCCATGCTGCTCGGCATAAGCCAGGAGCTTTTCACGCGAGAGCAGATCCCATTCACGCCATGGCGCAATAATCTTGATCTCGGGATTGAGGGCGTAGGCGCCCAGTTCGAAACGCACCTGGTCGTTGCCCTTGCCGGTAGCGCCGTGGGAAATTGCCTCTGCACCGGTTTCACGGGCAATCTCGATCAGGCGTTTGGCAATCAGCGGCCGCGCAATCGATGTGCCCAGCAGGTATTCACCTTCGTAAACCGTGTTGGCGCGGAACATGGGGAAAACGAAATCCCGCACGAATTCCTCGCGCAGATCATCGATGTAGATTTCCTTGATGCCGAATTTTTTGGCTTTTTCGCGTGCCGGCTCGAGTTCCTCGCCTTGGCCAATGTCGGCGGTGAAAGTAACCACTTCACACTGGTAGCTGTCTTGCAGCCATTTGAGAATTACCGAGGTATCCAGCCCACCAGAGTAGGCAAGCACGACTTTATTGATGTTGCTCATTTGTATCTCTCCGTTAGGGGAGAGGAGTGAGGGGCAGGCAAATCATTCAGAGGGGGTTGCCCCTCACCCCTCACGCCTCACCCGTTTATCTTGCCCAGCACAAGGTATTCCATCAGTGCCTTCTGGGCATGCAAGCGGTTTTCCGCTTCATCCCACACAACACTGTGTGGACCGTCGATGACTTCAGCGGCGACTTCTTCTCCACGATGCGCAGGCAGGCAGTGCATAAACAGCGCATCCGCCCTGGCAAGTTTCATCATGTCTGCATCAACCTTCCAGTCCTCGAAGTCGCGCAGCCGCTCTTCATTCTCAGCCTCGAAGCCCATGCTGGTCCATACGTCTGTTGTGACCAGATCCGCATCACGAGCCGCTTCCATAGGGTCGGAGAATTCTTCGTAATGATCGGTCCCGTAAAGACCGGCACGCTCCGGCTCGACTTCATAGCCAGGGGGCGTCGAAACGTGAACATTAAAATCCAGCACTTCAGCTGCCTGCAACCAAGTGTTGCAGACATTGTTGGAGTCGCCGATCCACGCCACGGTTTTGCCCTTGATTGACCCGCGATGTTCAATAAAGGTAAAAATATCAGCCAGAATCTGGCACGGGTGATATTCATTGGTCAGGCCATTGATCACCGGCACACGGGAATTTGCCGCAAAACGCTCGATGATTTCCTGCTCAAAGGTGCGGATCATGACCAGATCGCTCATACGCGATATCACCTGTGCTGCATCTTCCACCGGCTCGCCGCGCCCCAGCTGGGAATCGCGAGTATTCAGGTAAATGGCGCTGCCACCGAGTTGGTGCATGCCAGCCTCGAACGAGAGGCGCGTACGCGTGCTGGCCTTTTCAAAGATCATCACCAGGGTGCGATCATGCAGCGGGTGGTAAGGAATGTATTGCTTGAACTGGGATTTGATCCAGCGTGTGCGCTCGAACAGGTATTCGAACTCGGCCCTGCTCAAATCCTTGAACTGCAGAAAGTGTTTGATCTCCATATTGGGACTGAAGAACTAGCAGGGTGATACCGGCTGCTAGACCGCCAGGAACTCCTTGATCAGTTTGCCTAACATTTCGATTAGCTGGGCTGCTTCGTCGCGTTGTATCACCAGTGGCGGCAACAGGCGCACCACGTTATCCGCCGTCACATTGATCAGCAGCCCCTGCTCCAAAGCGCGCCGCACCAGCTCGACACAGGGCCGATCAAGCTCAACCCCTATCATCAAACCGGCACCACGCACTTCCACGACACCCATCACACCATTGAGCTGAGTTTTCAATCCTGCGCGGATATACTCGCCCAGTTCGGACGCATGCCTGCACAAATCCTGCTCGTCAACGACCGCCAACGTCTCAAGCGCTGCGGCACAAGCTAAAGGGTTACCCCCGAAAGTCGAACCATGATTGCCCGGTTTGAATACTTCCGCCGCCACACCTTTTGCCAGGCATGCACCAATCGGCATACCCCCGCCCAGACCTTTGGCAAGAGCCATTACATCAGGCACGATACCTGCCTGCTGGAAAGCAAACCAGGTACCGGTCCGGCCGATACCAGTCTGGATTTCATCCAGCATCAGCAGCCAGCCATGAGCATCACACAAGCGGCGAAGTTCCTGCAAATAAGTTGGATCGGGCACCTGTACACCGCCTTCACCCTGTACCGGCTCTACCAGAACGGCAACTACGTTCTTGTTGTGTTCGGCAATCTGGGCCACGGCAGCGATATCGTTATAAGGAACACGCACGAACCCTTTCACCAGAGGTTCGAAGCCTGCCTGAACCTTGCGGTTCCCCGTGGCGGTCAAAGTCGCCATAGTGCGGCCATGAAAGCTTCTTTCCATCACGATGATGGTGGGTATCTCAATACCCTTGCCATGGCCATACATGCGAGTCAGCTTGATGGCAGCTTCATTGGCTTCGGCGCCGGAATTACAGATAAACGCCTTGTCCATGCCCGCCAGATGACACAGGCGCTCAGCCAGTTGTTCCTGCTTGGGAATTTGATACAGGTTGGAAGTATGAATAAGCGTGTGTGCTTGTTCACATAAAGCCTGCGCCAAACGCGGATGCGCATGCCCCAAAGAGTTGACTGCCACTCCTGCCACGGCATCAAGGTATTTCCTGCCAGCCTCATCCCACAGCCATACCCCTTCGCCTCTCGCAAAGCTGACTGGTTGTCTGGCATACGTATTCATCAAGAAAGACATGAGCATGACCTGAAAAATAAATGCACACGGTAGCTGCCGCCGCCGTGTGCCGAAAAATTAGGAAAGCGTATATTTAGCTTAAAGCAAGCAAGCACGCAAGCAATAATTGCTTGCCAGCAAAGACTTTCGAGCCAGTGATTGAGCATGACTCACCAGAGAATCGCCCGCGCAATACAATACAGATCAAAAGTTTATGCGATACTAGCGAGCATTACAGGCGAGAAACAAACATGAAAACGCCCGCTTCGAATCTGATCATCTATGGACTCACGCCAAATGGCCGGATTTTTCGCCCGAGCGACTGGGCTGAACGGCTATCGGGTGTAATGTCCACCTTCGGCGGCGACCGCCGCATGAGCTATTCGCCCTATGTTAAACCGCTGACTTACGAAGGGGTCAAATCGGTCGCCATCGACAAAAAACTTCAGGAGGTTGACGCCCGCGCCTTTGATTTTCTGCTTAGCTTTGCACGTGACAATGAATTACAGATCATCGAGGATTGAGGCACGAACGTTTAAGCAATGCCACCGGGCGAATTAACGCCCGACCCGAATCATGCAGCCATTGCCTTGATAGCACCGGAAAGACGGCTCTTGTGGCGAGCAGCCTTATTCTTGTGAATGATATTTTTGTCCGCGATGCTGTCGATGACGCCAACAGATTCCTGATACACAGACTGGGCTGTAGCCTTGTCACCAGCTTCGATCGACTTGATCACTTTTTTGATCGCAGTACGCAGAGTGGAACGCAAGCTAGCATTGTGCATACGCTGCTTGTCGTTCTGACGTGCGCGCTTTCTGGCTTGGGCACTGTTTGCCATGAAAACTCCTTAAAACCTATTTGGGTAGAGAAAACGCGTAATAATACTTTCGTTTTGTTTTGGTGGCAAGAACTGAACACTTATTGGGGGGGGTTAAGTTCTGCGTACGGGTATGGCAAAAATACCTGTGAGCCGGTAATATGCACGTCTTCGGAAGGTTGGCAGAGCGGTTGAATGCACCGGTCTTGAAAACCGGCGAAGTCGAAAGGCTTCCGTGAGTTCGAATCTCACACCTTCCGCCATTTACACCCTCGGGCTTTCACTGGCATCGAGAAACCACGGCCACCAACAAATCTGCATGGCCGAAAAAAATGCCCTGTTTTTTAACAGGGCATTTTTAATGTCTTGGTGGCCAAGGGCGGAATCGAACCACCGACACAAGGATTTTCAATCCTCTGCTCTACCGACTGAGCTACTTGGCCATCACGTGAAGCCCCCTCTAAAAATTTTAGGTGAGACTGCGCGAAGGCCGTAATTTAATCCCAAAACAACCCAGCGAGTCAAGCTTAATCGCCACATCACCTGCCATCCAGCTTTTTTATTCGAACCCGCCCTGTGCCCAGGGTCGCTATATAAAGGCAAAGATTAAGGTACAATTGTCTGGCATTGCGGTCAAAATCAAGGGCCTTCTTACAGACACAAAACATTTTTCCATGTGCTGAGGCAGGCAATTAGCTTAGACTTGCATTCGAGAAATAATACCCAACTATATTATTCAACATTTATCTCTAAGCTTTCAGGTGATGAACACTGCCTCATTCCCACCATCCAATCTGGAGCCCGCAATTGGAACCTACAAGATTCCAGCCTTGCGTGTGCTATCCGAGATCGCCACCAGCCTTTCTACGGAAAACAATCTGGAAGGATTGCTGGAGAGATTTCTTGGCACCATGGTCAAGCTTGCTGGTGCAGACGCTGGCGCCGTCCGGATATTGACGGCTGACGGCTCGCATTTGCGTTTGGTAGGCTCGATCGGGCTACCTGCTGAACTGGTTGAACATGAACAATATGTCGAACTGGAATGCGGTCTGTGCGGAGAAGCCACGCGCAAGCGCTCACACCGGCACAGCGCCAACGTCCACTTCTGCTCCGAACGCACCTCCCACAGCTACTTTGGCTCGCGTTGCAAACATATCATTGCTGTTCCATTGCGCTACCAAGGCAAAGTCCTGGGGGTTTACAACCTTTTCATGGCCAGCGACACTCCTGTTCCGGAAGATGTTGCTTTATTGTTTGATTCAATTAGCGAACATCTCGGCATGGCACTGGAAAATGCGCGCCTAACCCGTGAGAACATGCGTATTACCCTGATGAATGAGCGTCAGATGCTGGCTAATGAGCTGCACGACTCGCTTGCACAAACACTGGCGTACATGAAAATGCGGCTTGCGCTGTTGCAAGACTCCATGGCCAAATCTGACACAGAAAGCTCTGCCAAGTACCTGGAAGATGTTTGTGAGGCCGTAGATACAGCCTATTCCGGCTTGCGCGAGCTGCTTACCCACTTCCGCAATCGTATGGATCCACGCGGCTTGCTACATGCTCTACAGGATATGGTGAACGGCTTCTTCAAGAAGACTGGCATTTTTATCAATTTTTCAAACCTGACACCCGACCTTAACCTCTCTCCGGACCAGGAAGTTCAGGTTTTTCATATCGTTCAGGAAGCTCTTGCGAATATTCAGAAACACTCACAAGCGCTAGATGTCAGCCTTACCTTGGGACTTGATGGCAACAATCAATACTGGGTCTGCATAGAAGATGATGGCGTTGGCATATCCAATAAGACGGCGGCTGACAAGGACATGCATTTCGGCATGAGCATCATGCGAGAGCGTGCGCAGCGCTTGCGCGGAAATGTCACGGTAGAGAAACTTCAGGATCGCGGCACACGCGTTCTGCTGACTTTTCCAGCCAGCAGAAGGGAGAATTCCTAATGACGGTCCGCGTACTGCTGATAGATGATCACACTCTGTTTCGCAAAGGCCTGGCTGAGCTTCTGGAGCGCAACGAACAAATAAGCGTGGCAGGCGTGGCAGGCAGCGCTGTGGAAGCGCGCAAACTACTAGCCGAGCTAAAACCCGACGTCATGGTAACAGACCTGCATATGCAGCCAGAAGATGGTTTGAGCCTGTTGCTCCAACTTCAACAGGAAGGCAATACCATCCCAACTCTGGTCTTGACAGTCAGTAATGCAGAAGAAGATCTTGCGAATGTACTGCGCGCAGGCGCGCGTGGTTATCTGCTCAAGGACATGGAACCAGATGATGTTGCTGATGCCATCGTGCGAGCCGCCAGAGGAGAAACAGTCGTAGCGCCATCGATGACCATGAAGCTGGTTGGCCTGTTACAGAACAATCACCCCGCCACTCAGCCCTCATCGCTACTAGACCTTCTGACGCAGCGAGAGCGTGAAATCCTTTCTCATCTTGCACTTGGAGAAAGCAATAAGGTCATTGCACGTCAGCTGGACATCAGTCATGACACAGTGAAACTTCACGTACGCCATATACTTTCCAAGCTTAACTTGACATCACGAGTTGAAGCCGCAATTTTTGCTGTCGAATACAAACTTTCCAACGCACCGCTAAATTCACCAACTTAGGCGACTGCAATTACCAATCAATTTCACGGATATTTTTAAGTCATGGAATTTTTACCTGTTTTTTTTGACATCAAAGGCAAGCCTTGCGCCGTCATTGGTGGTGGTGTAGTTGCTGCGCGCAAGGTTGCAATGCTATTGAATTCGGGAGGCAGGGTCACGGTTGTGGCTCCGGATCTATGCTCCACCCTGAAACAGCAGGCCGAAAATGGCGCTATTTTCCATATCCAGTCACGCTTCGCTCCTGAACACCTGAATGAAGCGATTATCGTGATTGCCGCCACCGACGACAGAGAAGTTAACAAACAGGTTTCCGAAGTTGCAAAAGCGCATCGACTGCCAGTCAATGTCGTTGATGACCCGGATTTTTGTTCCTTTATCATGCCGTCAGTCATCGACCGCTCACCCGTAATCGTAGCTGTTTCTACAGGCGGGTCATCACCTGTCCTCGCTCGCTTACTGCGAGCTCGCCTTGAAACGCTGATCCCCGGATCCTATGGCAGGCTTGCAACTTTGGCAGAAAAATTCCGCGGAAAGGTTAAACAACACTTTTCAGATTCAGGTCAAAGAAGAATTTTTTGGGAAAATATTTTCCAGGGACCTATCGCTGAAATGATATTTGCCGGTCGCGAAGAGCAAGCCAGCAATGCACTGTCGAAAGCAATTGAGTCAAGCGGCAAAGATATCCAACTACAAGGTGAGGTTTATCTTGTTGGCGGTGGTCCTGGCAACCCTGATTTACTGACGTTTCGCGCCTTACGCTTGATGCAGCAGGCAGATGTCGTTGTTTACGACAATCTGGTCACACCACCAGTCCTCGAAATGACACGTCGTGACGCTGATCGCATTTTCGTTGGCAAGCAACGTGCCAACCATGCCATGCGGCAGGAAGAAATCAATGAGTTGCTGGTCAAACTGGCCAAGGAAGGTAAACGAGTGCTTCGCCTTAAAGGTGGCGACCCTTTTATCTTTGGTCGTGGCGGCGAAGAAATCGAAACTCTATCGGCCAATCACATACCGTTCCAGGTTGTGCCTGGCATTACAGCCGCTTCAGGTGTTTCCTCCTACGCAGGCATACCGCTCACCCATCGTGATTACGCTCAGGCTTGTGTGTTCGTTACCGGCCATCTCAAGGATGGTTCCATGGATCTTGACTGGGAAATGCTGGCCAGGCCGAACCAGACCGTGGTGATTTACATGGGACTGCTCGGCCTACCAGTATTGTGTCAGCAATTAGTGGCTCATGGCTTAAGCCCTGACACTCCGGCAGCAATAGTCCAGCAAGGCACCACTCCGAGCCAGAAGATAGTAACGGGGACATTGATCACTCTTCCACATCTGGCAACAGAAGCGCAACTCAAACCGCCTACGCTGATTATTGTAGGCAAGGTGGTGAGCTTGCAAAGCAAGTTGGCATGGTTTACTCCAGATCAGGAAAGCGAAGGGAATTTTGCTCTAACTCGAAACAATTAAAGGCCGAGTCTCGAGCCCCCTCGGAAATTAACGCGATTTTAGAATCCCCCCTGAAATTAGCGGCAGTTAGAAGTAGAATTTTCTCCACAGCAGCTCGAGGAAGTTTTACATGAAGACATCACGCTTTTCAGACAGTCAGATCATTGCCGTACTCAAACAAGCCGAGGGCGGTAGCCCGGTCCCGGCACTGTGTCGTGAGCACGGCATCAGTTCCGCCACGTTCTATAAATGGCGCAGCAAATTTGGTGGCATGGATGCCTCCCTGATGGCCCGGCTCAAGGAGCTTGAAGACGAGAACCGGCGGCTCAAGAAGATGTATGCCGAGGAGCGCTTCTAGGCCGAGATGGTCCAGGAGGCCCTGCAAAAAAAGTGGTAAAGCCATCTTGCCGACGCGAGATGGCGCAACAGGTCGTAGAACAAGGCGTCAGCATCCGGTTGACCTGCCTGGCATTCGGCATCAGCCAGACCTGCTTTCACTACCAGGCAAAGCAATCAGCAGAGAATGGTGGTAAGCGTCCGGCCAGTACCGTCTAGCCAAGAGTTTCATCCAAGGCCAGAATCTGCGTGACCGGACACACCCAACTTTGTGTCCACAAAGCAGATTATGGACACAAATACCCAACCCACTGTTTCATCTCGCCCGCTGCG
>JAHJGO010000001.1 GCA_018824405.1 Gammaproteobacteria bacterium | reverse complement strand
GGATTACTCGACACTCGCCGAAGTTCAAGACGGCGGAATGGCCCAAGCGGCTTTTCTTGAAGCGATTGAACCCGATACAGCAGAAGTCCGGCGTGAAGACCTGAGACATGCGTTACTCGAATACTGCCAGCTCGATACGCTTGCGATGGTCAGACTTACTCATTTTTTTCAGGCCGGCAAGGGGGGTGAGAAGGGGCATGGGAAAATCTAAGCGCTTAATGTCGGCAAGAATAGGGCTGACCCTCAGTTCTGTCTGGATTGCCGCCGTGTTCTCCCTCCTTTTTCATGCCGCACAGGCCGTGAGCGGGGAGGCCGTCATCAAGCCGTATAGCGGCGGATACAGCAATGCCTGGCGCTTTAATGGCAAAGTGTTGCGTCCTTATTCCGGCGGATACGACAACGCTTGGCGTTTTGACGGCAAAGTCCTGGCTCCTTACCGGGGCGGTTACACCAATGCATGGCGATTCAATGGGCATGTCCTGCAGCGCTATAGTGGGGGTTACACAGATGCCTGGATATTCGAGAAGGGTGTATTGAAACCGTACTCAGGAGGATACAGCCGAGCCTGGCAGTACGACGGCAAGATTCTGAAGCCGTATTCCGGCGGGTACAGCAACGCCTGGATTTCGGAACAGGGAGTACCGATACCAATCATAGCCAAAGTGGCGGGAATTATATGAATTTTCCCCAGCCAAGCAATTCGTTGGCTGAGTCACTTCGGATTATTTAGTCGCTTCTGAACGGCTGCTTTCCTGAAGGTCGAAGGGCAGCAAAGGGTCGGGAGTGTGATTTCGCCACCGTCCGCTGTCGGGACGTTTAGTTTGTGGTGCAATAAAAAACCAGCCTGCTCCAAAGCCGCCGTTCGGCAATCGTCACAATCGACCCCAAGCGGAAGTTCCCCGACTCGAAAAGCAGACGCTCAACCACCGGTTGTCCGCGTTGTTTATCCCATGCTATTTTTTCTGGAAAAACGGGAGAATGCCACCGTTAATTCACCCACCCAATCCCGCCAAAAAACTTCTCAACCGTGGGAAATATTTTCACAATGGCTCACCTAGCGAGCCTTGCCTTTCTCATACTTTGATAAGGATGACTTGGAACTGGCATGAATTCATTGCTGGATAACCATATTCCACTGCATCCAGTTTTTGTAGTTAAAAAGGCCTGTGCGTTTTATCCAAAAAATTCGGAACACCATGCCAGACTTAACATCGAGCCCGATTATGATGGTTGGACACAATAACACTCTGACATAATGTGCCTTCGACTAAGGACTGAAGAAGCAAACCAGATGGACCAATCCATGACATCACTTGTCCCGAGCAAGATTAAGCCCCCAGAGCAGGAAGAGCTTGAAGAAAAGCATCGCCTGCTGGAAGAACTCGAATCTGATTTTGCCAGCCATCAGCTTGAATATTCCACACTTGCCGGCGAGATCGATTCTTTCCGCAATCGTTACTATCTTCGTGTCGGCCCCCTGTACGCGCGTCTTGACACCATTCGCGCCGAGATACGCGAACTTCTCTCCCAAAGAGCACCAGACGATGAAGCCGCGAGCCAGGAAGCAGAGCAGGCCCGCCAGCAGGCGCAACAGACTTGGGAAGAAGTGAACAGTGCGGTCGAAGATGATCCTGTAAGCTTTCAGCCCTCGGCTGACCTCAAGCAAATTTATCGCCAAGCTGCCAAGCTCATCCACCCCGACCGTGCCTCAAGCGAGGAAGATCGCCATCTGCGTGACCGCCTGATGGCCGAAATCAATGCCAGCTATGCCAACGGCGATGCCGATGCTATTGGGGATATTGTCGAGCGCTATCGCGACCGCTTGAATGCAGCCGAAACAGATGATATTGGCACTCAGCTTGTGCGCGCGATTCGTAGCGTTGCCCGAACGCGATCACGCATCGCCAGCCTGATTCAGGCGGTAGCCGAACTGACGACATCGGAATGGGCAAAACTCAAGACAGAGATTGACGAAGGCGAAGCGCGTGGCGAAGACCCACTCGGACAGTTGGCAGAGAAATTGCACGCGGACTTTCTGGCAGAACAGCAGCGGCTCAGTGAGCTATTGACCGTGCCTACTCCTGCGGCAACGGCGGAAGCGGAAATATTGCCCACCACCATTGAGGCGCCTACAGCAGAAAAGGAAGTCACCCCACCACCCTCCGGTTTCCGCCCCGAGGGACTTATTCACCGTACCGACAGGGGCGAAAAGGTCCGCAGCAAATCCGAGGTCATCATCGCCAACATACTGCATAACCTTGGTCTAGACTACCGCTATGAGTTTCCCATTGAAGGCTCGAAACAGCTTGGCATCCGACGGCCAGACTTTGTCTTCTTTGATGCCGAACATCGCCCCATCTTATGGGAACATCTGGGCATGCTTCATGATGAACAATACCGTGAGCGCTGGAATGCAAAACTGATCTGGTACGAAGCCAATGGATTTTCCCAAGGCATCAACCTGATCATTACGCGTGATGAGGCCGACGGCAGCCTTGATTCCCAGCGTATCCGCAAAACAGCAGAGTACGTTAAAACGCTGATCAATCCATGACGGAAACCGTTGTCGTCATCGACTTTGAAACCACGGGGCTGTCACCCGCAAAGGGTGCGCGCGCCACGGAGGTGGCGGCAGTCAAGCTGCGCGATGGTCAGATCGTGGACACTTTTCAAAGTCTGATGAATGCAGGGGTATCCGTACCGTTGGAGATAGTGCGACTCACTGGCATTAACGACGCCATGCTTCGCCAAGCCCCTCCCAACATCCAGGTGATGGCGCATTTAAAATACTTTCTTGGCGATTACCCCTTGATAGCGCACAACGCTCATTTCGATCAGGCCTTTCTGGAAGCTGAATTTGCCTTGGCCAGAATTTCCGGTCAGCACCATTTCGCCTGCTCCATGAAGCTGGCCAGGCGGGTTTATCCCAATGCCCCAAACTATAAGCTTGCCACCTTGCTGGATTATGCAGATATTCCAAACAGCGGCAAAGCCCATCGAGCATTGGCGGATACCGCCGCCACCGCCAATCTCTGGCACCAGATGCGCCAGGATTTGTGTGCCAGGCATGGCCTGAAAATGCTTGATCATTCCCAGCTATACAAGCTCACTCAGACGGCTGTCGCCGGAGTCGGGCGGCAAATAAAAAAGTGGCGATAGCAGCCACGCCTCCGAGGATATCGACCCCATGACAGACAATCATCTGCCGATACATTTACAAAAAAACAGCCTGAGGCTGGCTCACGCTAAGGGAATTCAACTTGCTGCGCGTGGCAGGAGTGATTTGCATGAGAGCGGGCCAATGGAGCAGCAGAAACGGGCCGAGGTTTTTTTTCGTAGGCATCCAGGTTGGTTTATTGAATTTGCAACTGGATACTATTGAGGTCGGTTGGCAATAGTGGAGTCCAACGGGTTAAGCAGCGAGCAGATTTTCATAGTATCGCTGCGTGAATACGGCAGGTGACAGGTAGCCCAGCCGAGCCTGTTTCCGCTGCCGGTTGTAGAAGATCTCGATGTACT
>JAHJGO010000015.1 GCA_018824405.1 Gammaproteobacteria bacterium | reverse complement strand
CATTTCAACGGGAAATTCTGCTCCATCCCGGCGCAAGGCCATCAACTCGTTCGTTCTGCCTACGGCCGCACCTTCGCCGGTCTGGGTGAAACGCGCCAGGCCAGCGTATGCCGCCTCGTGAAAACGGGGCGGTACAATGAGTTGGTGCATCGGCTGGCCGATGATTTCTTCCTGGCTATAACCGAACATTTCCTCAGCGGCCGGATTCCACAGCAAGATTCTTTCATCTTCGCCGTTGATGAGAATGAAAGCGTCGCGGATATTTTCCATGGTGACGCGGAAGCGCTCCTCGCTATCGCGCAGGGCTTGCTCCGCCTGTTTGCGTGCGCTGATGTCGGTGAAGCTCACCACCGCGCCTGTCAAAACGCCCTGGTCGTCAAGGATGGGCGTGCTGACATATTCGACCGGATAACTGGTGCCGTCCTTGCGCCAGAAAACCTCGTCGTCCACGCGGTGGACTTTGCCGTCCCGATAAGCTTCATAGATGGGGCATTCTTTGCCCGGATAAGGCGTGCCGTCGGCCCGCGTGTGATGATGCAGGGCGTGCATGGGCTGGCCGACCAGCTCATCTTCCGTCCATTGCAGCATCGCCGTGGCCGCCGGATTGACGAAGGTGGCGCGGCCTTCGGTGTCCAGACCGAAGATGCCCTCGCCCACCGATCTCATGATCTGCTTCCTGAGCCTGCCCTGCTGCCTGGCTTCCGCAGCCATCTGTTTCCACTGCGTGATGTCGCGCGAGGAAATGGCAATGCCGTCGCCCACCCGCACGATCTGGTGGCGTACCCACTTGGCCTTGATCTCCGGTATGTCGATGGGAAATTCTTCCTCCAGCGGAGTGCCGGTGGTCGCCACTGTGACGTACTTGTCGAAAAAGCCGCCGCTGCGATTGACTGGGAGCAGCTCGCACAGCTTCTGTCCGACGACCTTGTCACGCGCCATATCCAGCATTTGTTCGGCGCGGGGGTTGAGGTCGGTAAACTCGAAATCGAGAATTTCGCCATGCTCGCCGCGCACGCTCCTGAGGATGAACAGGGCGTCGAGGCTGGCTTCGGCCACCGCGCGGAAGCGTTCCTCGGCGGCATGCAGCGCAGCCTGCGTGCGTTTTTGTTCGACCTCGTCGCGCAGGGCCGCGATGCCGAAAGACAGGTCGTCGGCGGATTCGCCGAGCAGTTCGATGACCTCTTCGTCGAAGGCATCCGGCTCGGCGGCGTAAATGTTGAGCGCGCCGATGACGGCGCCGTCCACCCGCAACGGCAGGGCCAGCGAGGCGGCATAGCCATAGCGCTGAGCCCGATCGCGCCAGGGCGCATATTCCGGGTCGTTCTGGAGGTTGCTCGAGGCGATGGGCATACCGTGGCGGATCGCCGTTCCGGTCGGTCCCCGGCCTGATTCTGTTTCGTCCCAAGTGATGTTCAGTCCGTCAAAAAAATCCCCGGCGGCATTCCACGACGCCACCGGCTGCACGCGCTTGTCGTCCTCGGCATAACCCACCCAGGCCAGCCGGTAGCCGCCGGCCTCGACGATGGCCCGGCACATTTCCTGCCCCAGTTCCTGCTCGGTCTTGCAGCGCAGCAGGGCACGGTTGCCGGCAGAAAGCACGCGCAGGGCGCGGTTGGCGTAGGCCAGCCTGCGTTCCCTGTCTTCGATGGCGGCGGCTGTTTCGTCCAGCGTCCGGGCCAGCCGGCCGATCTCGTCATCGCCGTGAGGCAGGTTGGTGCGGGTGCCGAAATCCCCTTCACCAAGGCGGGTGGCGGTCCGCGACAGGGTCAGCAGGGGCCGCAGCAGCAGCTTTTCTCCGCCCCAGAATGCCAGCCCCAGCGTCAGCAGCAGCACCATCACGGCAAGGGACAGGCTGGTGACGAGTTCATGCTGCACCGGCGCCATCACCGCCGCCTTCGGCGTGCTCAGCCACAGGATCATGGGGCCGGAAACCGTCTCCAGCAGCGGGGTGAAGGCAATCAGGCGCGGCTTTCCCTCCAGCCCCGGCCCCTCGATGGTGCCCGGCCCTTTTCTGGCGGAAATGCTCTGGAACACGGGTGTTTGCGCGGCGCTCCTGCCGATCCAGCCATCATGGTCGGGGTGGCGCGCGACCACCGTGCCTTTCGCGTCCACCACCACCAGCCGGGAATCTTCCGGCAGCCCGGCTTCGGCCAGTTGCCGCTGCAGCCAGTCCAGGTTGAGCGAAACAAAGACCACGCCGGTAGCGCGCCCGGCATCGTCGCGCATCGCCTTGGCGAGGACGGTGACGGGTTTGCCGACGATGCGGCCCATCACCACGTCACCCACCACCAGATTTTCCGATTGCAGCGCCTGCCGGAACCAGTTGCGGTCGGATAAATTGATATGGTTTGACGGGGAAACCGCAGCGCAGGCGACCTCGCCGTTCGGCAGAACCTTGCCGATCTGGACGAATTCCTTTTCCTGCTGGAGGCGTTCCGAGAGGACGTGCGAACAGTCCTCGCCCGAAGCGCCGGCGCGCAGTTCGGGCTGCAGCATCAGGCCGTTCAGGATCGCATTGGCCTGCGCCACAATCTTCTGCTGCCGGGCGGCGATTAGTTTTGCGTCATCCAGAAGGTGCGTTGAGGCATCGGCGATTTTCTCGGCGCGATGCGCAACTGTGTGCTGCGCGATCATGGCGAAGATCATGGCAAATGCCGCCAGCAACAGCAGGATGAAGCGGCCGCGCAGGCCGATGGGGTATACAGAAAACATGGTTCTTGACCCCCGTGATCAATTTGCGGGAGCGCAAACCCTGCTCCTGCTTGTTCATGGCTAAGCGCTCATACTACTACTACTACTACTACTACGCCATTGGCATCATGCCATGCGGCAAGGGAAAATCTCTGGCCTGAGCGCATCCAGCGGATCGCCCGGCGCGCAGTCGAAGCGGATGCGCACCTTCTGCCCGGCATCGACCTGAAGCGATTCCTCCAGCGGGATGACCAGATACTGGCTGTGCCAGTCGATGCTGCGGTGCTCATCTGGAAGGATGGCCAGAATGTTCTTGGTGATGAAACGCAGTGCATTGAGTGTTCCGGCGCGCTCGGTTGTGATTTCTCCATCCCAGTTGCAGCGGGTTGGCAGAGCGTCTTTATAGTGCGCCGTCTGATAAACCACCGGCTGACCCAACTCCCAGGTGCGGTTTTGCTCGGCGCCGGGTTCCTGAAATAACGGGGCGGGGGCGTAGTAGCCTTCGAAATTGAATGACTGGTGCACGGGTTGCACCGCATGAATGAAGGCCTCCGGCACGAATACCGGCAGCGGGCCGCCGAATTTTTCCAGATAGCGTTGTTTGAATGAACTGATCAGCGGGATTTGTTTTTCGCGCAGCATGGCGACATGGATCATTTCGCAGATCACCACGTCCACCGGACCGGGCGGGAGATAGTCGAAGGCATCGGCCTCGATGACCTCCAGTTCTCCAGAAAAATGGTTGCGCGCCAGATTTTTCCTGGCCTCGTGAGCCAACTGGGGGTTACGCTCCACGCACCACACCCGGGCGCCCCGCTGGGCAGCAAAAAACGACAGCACGCCGGTGCCGCCGCCCAGCTCCAGCACCCGCGAGCCGGGGTGAACGGCATGCTCGATCGCAGCCTTGAAGCCCGCGACACGGGTGTTGTCGTTGAGCATGTGGTAGTGGTAATGGAGGGGGATAAACTGGCCCAGCTCCAGCTCTTCGTGCGATCTGGTCATGGCAGGATTATGTCATAAAGCGGAGTGAGAGCGCATTCGACCTCCCTGCGCTTTTTCGCTACAGTAAGACGCTGCGTTTTATGAGAGATGAGAATGGATAAAAAAAGCATACTGATCACCGGTTGCTCCAGTGGCATTGGCCTGTGCGTGGCGGAAGGCCTTCACAAGCGCGGCTATCGGGTGTTTGCCACGGCACGCAAGGCGGCGGATGTGGAGATGCTGGCCGCATGCGGGCTGGAAAGCCTGCTGCTGGATGTTGCCGATCCGGAGTCGATTCAAAGTGCGGTCGACGAAGTATTGCAGCGCACGGGTGGCACGCTCTACGCCCTGTTCAACAATGCCGGCTATGGCCAGCCGGGCGCGGTGGAGGATTTGCGCCGCGAAGTGTTGCGCGAGCAGTTCGAAACCAACGTGTTCGGCACGGTGGAACTGACCAACCGGCTGATCCCGGTAATGCGCGCCCAGGGCGGCGGGCGAATTCTCATCAACAGTTCCCTGCTTGGCTATGTTTCGCTGCCGTTTCGCGGCGCCTACAATGCGAGCAAATATGCCCTGGAGGGGTTTGCGGATACTCTGCGCCTGGAACTGCGGGGTAGCGGGATTCATGTCGCTCTGGTCGAGCCCGGACCGATCACCAGCCGCTTCCGGGCCAACGCGCACGAGATGTTCCGGCGCCATGTGGATGCGGAGGCGAGCCACTTCCGCAATACCTATCGTGCCATGGAGAGTCGCCTGACCAAGCCCGGCCCGGCCGCGCCTTTTACCTTGCCGCCGGAGGCTGTGCTGGAAAAAGTGATTCATGTCCTGGAAAGTGGCAGTCCCCGCATCCGCTACCCGGTGACTTTCCCGGCCTATCTGTTTGCCATTCTCAAACGCCTGCTGCCGGGCAGTATGCTGGACCGCGTGCTGGGCAGGGTGGGCGAGGGCGAGAACAAATAGTGCGCATGAGGGGGCTTTAATCATGCAGGTTGTGATGCTTGTCGAACTTGTGAAAGCGATTTCGCCCTGCCTGTTTTGCGTGATACATCGCCTGGTCGGCATGGCGCAGCAGCGTGTCGGGGTTGTCCCCGTCCGTCGGATAAAGGGTCACCCCGATACTGGCTGAGATATGCATGTCGATGCCATCGATCACATAAGGCGCGGCAATGTCGTCGAGCACCCGCTGCAGCATGGGCTCGACTTCCAGTGGCTGGCTGAGGTCGGTGAGCAGCATCACGAATTCGTCGCCTCCCAGTCGTGCTACCGTGTCTTCTTCGCGAACCGCCTGCTTGAGACGGTTCGCCACTTGCACGATCAGATGGTCTCCGGTTGCGTGGCCGTGACGGTCGTTGATGGGCTTGAAGTTGTCCAGATCGAGAAAACACACCGCAAGCAAATGGTGGTGACGTTTGGAACGAGACATCTCCAGTTGCATGCGGTCGGCGAGCAATACCCGGTTGGGCAGGCCGGTCAGTGCATCGAAGTTGGCCAGATTCTCGAGCTGCTGTTGTGCCTGCTTGCGCTCGGTGACGTCACGCGACAACCCCTGAATGCTCGACTGACTGCCATCCGCACTAAAAAAAAGTCTGAGCCGGTTTTCCACCCACACCGGGGCAGCGGATTTGGTCGGAACCTGGCTCTCGAAAGTCAGATCGATAAGTGGCGGCGGTTCGCCCGCTTCAATCATGGCGCGGGCCTCGGCGGTTTTTTCCGCTATCTTTTCGAGTGTGCTCTGCGCACACAGGCCTTCCAGTTGCCTGCCCAGCAATTCATCGGGGAGGTGCCCCAACAGATGCTTGACGGAAGGGCTGACAAAGGTGATTCCCTTGACTGAATCCCACGTCCAGATAACGTCCAGCATGTTTTCGGTCATGAATCGCAACTGCTGTTCACTGGCCAGTTTCGCTGCGATATCCTGTTCGTGTTGCTGCAGGGAAAAAATGAGCCGCCGGGTCAGGAAGAAGCCGGCCAGCAAAATGATGCTGACCACTGTGCTTGCACGGATGGCGTGGTTACGCCAGTTGGCAAGAATTGCCTTTTTTTCCTGATGTGCAGCGATGACGACAGGATAGTTTTTTAAAGTGCTGTAACTGAACAGGAGCAGTTTTCCGTCTACAGCCGCCAGCTTTTCGAAACTGCCCTGTTCTGAAATCGGGAGATGGGTGCTGAACAGAGGGAGTTTGGCAAAACTCTTGCCCATGGTCTTTTCATCGTGCGGCTGGCGAAACAGCATCATGCCGTCGCGGCGCAGAACACTCACGGCACAGCTCTCGTGACGCAGGATTTTCTGCAGGTTTTCCTGGAAATATTGAGGCTGCATGCGTGCGAACACCACGCCTCGAAATGCGCCAGTCTTGTCGGTGACAGGGCGTGACAGCACCACCGTCCATTGGTGGTCGCGGCGGCTTTTGAAAGGGGCGCTGATATACATCATCCTGTTATCGGGGTGGTCATGCAGATGAGTGAAATGTTCCCGGTCGCCGACGAATATCGGTGTGACCGGAAACAGGGCGCTGTCGTTGATGATGTTGCCATTGGCTGCCACGACGGCCACAGCACGGATTTGTGGTAGAGCAGTCTCATAGTTCTTGAGATGAAGGTGGATGGACCGGCTGTCCCAGTTGCTGGAACGGCCAAGCTCTTCAATAGTGCTGTTGAGCGCCAGGTCAACCGATTGCAGGGAACGCTCCAGTTGCTCCGCCTGCATCAGGCTGAGATCGCTCAGGCGTTGCCGAGCTTCATCGAGAGCGTGCTCGCGCTCTTTCCAGATATTGAATCCGACCAGCGCAACAATCGCTACGCTGGCGGCAATACTGACTAGAGTTAGAAGTTTGCTGGTTCTCATAAATGCATCGTCTGGATCGATGTTGAATCACTTGTTTACTGTGGCTGGGTGCGGAATCGGTTTCGTCTGCTTTATTTCGATTCGGTACGATTTTTGTGTTTCGTCCGGAGTTTTTTGCAGCGAAGGCGTTTTTATATGTTCTTTTCCTCTAGTAAAAACTTCACGGATGTTCTCATAACAAAAAAGATCTTCCTATCAGGGAATCCCCTATTAAGTCTCTGCCGAAAAAGAAAAAAAGCCGCATGGTTAGCGGCTTTCATTGGATTATCGCGTTGTCACGATATGGGGTGATGAATCATTCAATGTCAGTAGTGTCCGGTTAAATCCGTAATCAGCGCGCCGACATCAAGAACTGGCGCGGGTTAACGAGCAATTTATTTGGTGTCGATTTGAAATTGATTCGTTCATATTCGAGTAACTTTCCGAGGTTGATTCCTTGGGGAGATGCTGATGAGTTCCGGCAAGACCATGTTCGCGCAGATCATGGAATTCGTGCCATGGACGAGCTTTGCCAGGATTGTGGCCCGTCATGGTGGCGATTCCGGTGTGCGGCGCCTGAGCTGTACCGAACAGTTCCGCGCCGCGGTTAGGCGTTCCACGCTGGCCGAGGCCAACGAGGGACGCGACTGGCGCATCTGGGCCGACTTGGCGGCGGTTCTCATTCATCGTGCCCGCAAGCTGTACTGCAACGACAGCCTCGGGGTCGATCTCACCAACACCGTGTATGCGCTGGATGCCACGACCATCGACCTGTGCCTGTCGCTGTTTCCCTGGGCGCCGTTCCGCACCACCAAGGCGGCGATCAAGATGCACACCCTGCTGGATTTGCATGGCAACATTCCGGCCTTTATCCACATCTCGGACGGAAAGGCTCACGAAGTCAGCATGTTGGATACGCTGCCCATCGAGGCTGGCGCATTCTATGTGATGGATCGGTGCTATCTGGATTTCGGAAGGTTGTATGCCTTGCATCAGGCCGGAGCTTCTTTCGTGACCCGCGCCAAGCGGGGAATGGATGCGCGCCGGGTCTTTGTTTGGTGGTGTAACAGGTATCGGAAGACAAATTGCGGGGTAAAGGCAGTTTCATGCCTGCCTGAGTTTTGTAAGCGAGAGTAAGGCCTTCTGAGGGAGTGGTAGCTTTGCCATTATGGATGAGGCTCTTCGCAAATGCGCTTGAGTCTTGTTGTTTCGGGCAGAAGTGCGCTGGCCGGCAATTGCCTGTTCTTTTGCAGAAATGGCTAATTGATTTAGGTTCGTATCCTGTCAAGGTTGCGGAGGTGTGATAATTATCAATTTTTTTATAGCGATGTGATTTTTGTGAGAAAATCCTTGATTTCTATTCGGGATGGATAAAATGGGTTTCCATACAACAAGGTCTGTGGGTCGGGGAGATAGGCGGGGCAGCGACATGGGGCTGTTTTCCAGTTTTTTGCATGATCGGATTGCAGGGCAATTTTGTCATGCCGCATCTCGGATAATTGGGCGAAAAATGCTTGCCAGTATATTCGGCGCAGCCTTGTTGACGGTTTTTGCAGTTGGAAATGTCAACGCGGCTCTCTATGCTTATGTTCCAAATTCGGGCAACCAAACCGCATCGGCGATCGACACCTCGACCCAGACCCAGACAACAGTAATTTCTGGCATGGGAACAACTTATTCTGCTGCCGTCGCGCCCAATGGCAGTGTTGCCTATGTGGCAGACTTCTCGAATAATCGTATTTTTCCCATCAATACGACCACCAATACGGCCGGTGCAGCCATTGCTGTAGGGACTAATCCAGTAAACGTCACTTTCAGTAGCGATAGTACAAAAGCTTATGTTTCCAATTACGGGGCTAACTCGATCAGTGTGGTCGATGTGGCCTCCGGAACGGTTTCAACGACTGTGGCCGCTGTATGCCCGAATACCCCCGTTCAGACGACCTTCCATGGAGCAAAACTGCTGATAGTCTGTAACAGTTCCCCATCAACTGTGCGCATTATGGATACCGCCAATGGAAATGCCTTGTCGGACCTGGCAACCGTCGGAAACTCCGCCTACAATATTGCAATCTCGACAACCTCCGGATTTGGTTATGTCACCAATTACGGCGCTGCATCGGTATCGAAATTCGATCTGACAACCGGGGCAACGACGACGTATCCGGCCACAGGGGTAAACAACCCTCTTGGCTTGGCCGTTACGCCGGATGGCAGCAAGATATTCATTGGTGACTATAGCGGCAATAACCTGATTGTCATGGACCCGAACGGCAACATCAGCGCCACCATGAACATGGGAGGGCAGATTGCCGGTATTGGCCGCTCCAGTAACGGCTCGGTCATGTATGTCCCCATCAAGGGGCTGGCTACCGGTATCAAGGTGATTAATGCCTCATCAAATACGGTTACCGGCACTATTGCCAATCCAGGCGCAAATCCTCAGCTGATTTGGGGCGACTTTCTTGGTAACGTGGCTGCGCCGGCGACTGCAGCGCCATCCGCTCCCGTCAACCCGTCAAAAATGACCATCAACGGCACCAGCGAAGCAACTGATGCGCTTTACCCCGGCAATTTTGCTTCTCCTGTAGCCAATCCGGTTCACTTTACCTTCTCATTCCCCGGTTGCGCTAACGGCGAACTGCACCTGGCCATGTCTGCACCGGCACTTGGCTTACCCTGGTCGTACCTGGATGGCTCGCTGCATTGGCGCCCACTTCCTGCCTATCTGGATCAGATCACGCCATTCGTCACGACTTTTGCGGATAACGGTACGCAGCAGGAACTGTACAGTGGCTATTTGCCGCCGGGAATCTATGACTTCTTTCTGGTGTGTGATAGCCGCAACGGCCATCTTGACATCCAGACGCGGGGTACAGGCCCGGCGCTAACTGGTATGTATGTACATAGAAGAATTATGGTGTATTGATTTGGCGGCCTGTCAAAAGCAGGTCTGAGCTGAGTGTGGCAAGATAAAAAAGGATGCTTCAGCGCATCCTTTTTTATTGGGTTGTCGTGTGTTTTACAACAGGGTGTGAAGGTTTATTCAATATTTTGGATCTGCTCCCGCATCTGTTCAATCAGCACTTTTAGCTCCATCGATAGCTTCGAAGTTTCCGTGGCCACGGACTTCGAGCCCAGCGTGTTGGCTTCGCGGTTGAGTTCCTGCATCATGAAATCCAGGCGCTTGCCTGCTGCGCCGCTCTGGTCCAGTATGCGTTTCACTTCCTGTAAATGGGCTTGCAGGCGGGAGACTTCTTCATCCACATCGATCTTCTGGGCAAACAGCGCCATTTCTTGCCGGATACGATCTTCGTCCAGACTGGCAGCTGCTTCCCTGAAGCGTGCCGTCAGTTTCTCCTGGTAAGCCGCGCGCAAGCGGGGCAAGTGGGGCAGGGCTTCAGCAACCAGCGCTTCCATTTGGGTGGCACGTTCGAGGATCATGCCCTTGAGCTTTTCCCCTTCGCGGCCACGGGTGGCGGCGAACTCGACCAGCGCTTCCTGTACTAGCGTCACAGCGGCTTCCTGCAGCGCTTCCTGGGGGATGCCCTCCACTTCCATGATGCCGGGCCAGCGCAGTATGTCTGCCACGCTGAGCGGCGAGCTTTGCGGCGAAAGTTCCTGCACGACCTGTCCAAGCTGAACCAGTTGTTGCGCCAGTGATCCGTTGATCGCCAGCGGTTTATGACTGCCTGTGCTGGGCGTGAAGTTGAGCCGGCATTCCACCTTGCCGCGCTTGAGCTGACTGGCGATGGCCTCGCGCATGGCGGATTCTGCGGGACGGAAAACTTCGTCCATGCGAAACGCCACTTCAAGGTAGCGGTGGTTGACGGCGCGCAATTCGAGGTGCATGGCCCCTTGGGGGAGTTCACGGTTGACTGCGGCGAAGCCGGTCATGCTGTAAATCATGGACGCTCCAAAAATTACATTACTTTGTTTAAACGATTGTAAAATGGCGCAAAGATTATCATAGTAAGCGCAATGAGCTCCCAACAAATCAATCAAGCTCTCTCCGAGGGTACACAGCTACTCAATTACCGTATCGCCAAGCAGCTTGCTGGCGGCGGGTTCAGTCTTGTTTACCTGGCCTATGACGAAACCGGCACGCCGGTGGCGATCAAGGAATACCTGCCCAGCGGACTGGCTTTGCGCGATGGAGGTGAGCTCGTGCAGGCCACGTCGGTGGATAATCTCAATACCTTCCGCTATGGCATGAAGTGTTTTTTCGAGGAAGGCCGCGCGCTGGCCAAGATCGCTCATCCCAATGTGGTGCGTGTGACCAATTTTTTCCGTGCCAACGAAACCGTGTACATGGTGATGCAGTACGAGCGTGGCAGGACCATGCAGGAGCATATCCAGCAGAACAAGGGACAAATCCGGGAAAGTTTTATCCGCCGGGTATTCGCCCAGATGCTCAATGGCTTGCGCGAAGTGCATACTCACAAACTGCTGCATCTGGATATCAAGCCGGCCAATATTTATCTGCGTCTTGACGGCTCGCCGGTGCTGCTGGATTTCGGCGCTGCACGGCAGACGCTATCGAGCGAAAAAAACAAGCTTTCACCCATGTACACGCCAGGTTTCGCTGCGCCGGAGCAGTACAAAAATCGCGAGCGTCTGGGGCCGTGGACAGACATTTACAGTGTCGGTGCCAGCATGTTCGCCTGCATGGCCGGTTTTGCGCCCCAGGCTGCCGATGCGCGCATGGAAGACGATAAAATGACGTCCGCCACCAAGCTGTGGCCGGGGGATTACTCGGAACAATTGCTGCAATTGATCGATCAGTGCCTGGAGCTGGATTACATGAAGCGGCCTCAGAGCGTTTTTGCCCTGCAGAAGGAATTGGTCAAGGATGTTGTGCCGGAAGAATTGCCGCCGAAGAAATCGCTCATCAGCAGCATCCGCGCTACCCTGAACAGAGATCTTTTCTAAAGTTTGTTATGAAATTTTCCATTTACCAGTCCAGCCGGCAAGGCGGGCGCAGATACAACCAGGATCGGGTCGCCTACTCCTACAGCAAGGAATCCCTGCTGATGGTGGTGGCGGATGGCATGGGCGGGCATTTTCATGGCGAGATCGCCGCGCAGATGACGGTGCAACTGGTGGCAGAAATGTTCCAGAAACAGGCCCATCCAACGCTCAGGGATCCGCTGTTTTTCCTGGATCAGGCGATGCACGCCGTGCACGAAGCGATCAGCGAATATTCCGCCGAGAACGAGTTGCTGGAGAGCCCGCGTACCACCTGCGTGGCGGCGGTGATCCAGCGCGACATGGCTTACTGGGCACATGTTGGCGATTCGCGCCTGTATTTTTTTCGCAAGGGGCGCCTGGTACAGCGCACGCAGGATCATTCACGGGTGCAACAGCTGTTCGAGCAGGGACACATCACTGAAGCCCAGATGATCACGCACCCTGAGCGCAACAAGATATACAACTGCCTGGGCGGTATGGTTTCCCCCGAGGTGGAACTATCCAGGCGCACGCCAATCGAACCGGGCGACATCCTGATGTTGTGTTCGGACGGGCTGTGGGGTTCGCTCAGTGTCAACGAGATCGGGGCCATCCTGAATACTTATCCGCTGGACCAGGCGATTCCGGAGCTGATGGATCATGCCGAATTCCGTGGTGGGCAGGACGGCGACAATCTTTCCGCCATCGCCATGACCTGGGGCGGGCAGGGCAGCAACCAGTCAGCTGGACGGGTATCGACGGAAATGATGTCGCTGGACAGTTTTACCACTCAGCTCGATGTGCTGAGCGTTTTGCGCGATGCGCCGGGTGCAGCCCCCGTGAGCGATGAAGATATTGAGAAGGCGATTGCCGAAATTCAGGCCGCCATCAAGAAATACTCAAAATAAACAGGAAGTAAGCATGCGACCCAGTAAGAGAAGCGCGGATCAGTTGCGCGCCATCACCATTACCCGCAATTACACCAAGCACGCCGAAGGTTCTGTGCTGATCGAATGCGGAGACACCAAGGTCATCTGCACCGCCAGTATTGAAGAGAAAGTGCCGCCTTTCCTGCGTGGCAAGGGCCAGGGCTGGGTTACGGCGGAATATGGCATGTTGCCGCGCTCTACCGGCAGCAGGATGGATCGCGAGGCGGCTCGCGGCAAGCAGTCCGGACGCACACAGGAAATCCAGCGCCTGATCGGGCGCTCCCTGCGTTCGGTAGTTGATATGAAAACGCTGGGCGAACGCACCATACAGGTCGATTGCGATGTGATCCAGGCCGATGGCGGCACTCGCACAGCGAGCATCACCGGCGCTTATGTTGCGCTGCACGATGCCATTTCCTTCCTGCAAAAAAAGCAGTTGCTAGCCGCCTCTCCCCTGACTGACTTCGTGGCTGCTATTTCGGTAGGTGTATATCAGGGTGTCCCGGTGCTTGATCTCGACTATGCCGAGGATTCCGCTTGCGATACCGACATGAATGTGGTGATGACCGGTAGCGGCGGTTTTGTCGAAGTGCAGGGCACAGCTGAAGGCACACCGTTCAGTCGCAGCGAAATGGAAGCCTTGCTTGATCTTGCCCAGAGCGGCATTGGCCAGATAGTCGCGAAGCAAAAAACGGCGCTGGGATTATAGAAGCAAAACAAATTAACCACGGGGAACACGGGGTGCACGGGGATGTCATGATCAAAAGAATTTCCCCCGTGTTCCCCGTGCGCCCCGTGGTTCAAGGGTCTTGATCATGAAAAAAATAGTCATCGCATCAAACAACGCCGGAAAATTGCGGGAAATCAGCGCCATCCTGGCACCGATGGAGTTCGAAGTGCTGCCGCAGTCGGCGTTCAATATTCCCGAGGCCGAGGAGCCTTACTGCACTTTCATCGAAAACTGCCTCACCAAGGCCCGCCATGCTTCCGCGCATTCCGGCCTGCCGGCACTGGCGGATGATTCCGGGATCTGCGTCGATGCGCTGAACGGCGCGCCTGGCGTGTATTCTGCGCGTTTTGCCGGTGAGCCGAAATCAGACCAGCGCAATAATGAAAAGCTGATTGAACTGCTGCAGGGGCACACCAATCGCAAGGCACATTACTATTGCGTGATAGTGCTGGTGCGCTGGCCGGAAGATCCGCAACCGATCATTGCAGAAGGTGCGATGTATGGCGAGATCATCGACACGCCGCGTGGTGATGGCGGCTTTGGTTATGATCCGTATTTTCTGATCCCCGAATTCGGCCAGAGCGGTGCTGAAATACCCATGGATGTGAAAAACCGTATCAGCCATCGTGGCAAGGCGTTGGCTACGCTGGTGGAAAAGCTGAAGGCCACGCCATGAGTGAAAGCTTTGCTATAAAAGAAGGCGACGCGCTGATAGTTGTCGATGTCTTGAATTGTCTTCTCTCGGGTGATGCTGCGGTTCCCGCAGGCGAGGAAGTGATTTCTCCGCTCAAGCGTGTGGTCGATACATTCCATTCGCACAGACAGCCCATCTACGCTACCGGAATTACCGGTATCGAGTGTGCCTCCATGCTGGGCTTGCCGGCTTTTGCCATGATGATTTCCAGGGCCCCTTCACAGACTGATATTTCCAGCTTTGCGGGCACAAACCTTGAATTTCAACTCATGATGTATGGCGTGAAGCGTTTGTTCATTGGTGGTCTGGGCGAGAGTGTGGCTGCAACGGCGAGGGATGCAATTCACCGCGGGCATGAGGTGGTCTTGCTGCACGATGCAGTGCGAGTCCATCCTGCCGACGAACCGGCGCTGGCTGACTTGATGGAGCTGGGTGCGGTCCGCGTTTCTGCCGCAGACGTGGCCTGAAGCTGCTCCCACGAGGGCTGTGAAAACGAAACCTGTCCGATTTGTTTCTGTTCCGGCGATGAGCCTTGCTGAGCCTCCACCGCTCAGTCTGTATATCCACATTCCCTGGTGCGTGCGCAAATGCCCCTACTGCGACTTCAACTCCCATGAAGCGCGTGACGGCGTGCCGGAGGCGGACTATGTTACGGCGCTGAAGCGGGATATTGAAACTGCTCTGCCGCTGGTATGGGGCCGCAAGGTGGTTTCGGTGTTCTTTGGCGGCGGCACACCCAGTCTGTTCTCTGCTCGTGCAGTGGACGATATTCTCACCGCGGTGCGTACCCTGCTGCCCCTGGAACCGCTGGCCGAAATCACACTGGAAGCGAATCCGGGCACCGCAGAAGCGCAGAAATTCGCCGATTTTCGCTCCGCCGGGGTAAACCGCCTCTCGCTTGGTATCCAGAGCTTCAACGCCAGGCATCTGCAGTTGCTTGGGCGCATCCACGACGGGGAAGAGGCACGCCGCGCGGTGGAACTGGCGCAGCGCCATTTCGACAACATCAACCTCGACCTGATGTATGCCCTGCCTGAGCAAGGCATGAGCGAAATGCTGGCCGACTTGCGCAGTGCCATCGCTTTCGGTCCGCAACACCTGTCCGCCTATCACCTCACGCTTGAGCCCAATACCCGCTTTTTCCTCGATCCGCCCGCATTGCCAGACGATGATCTGGCGGCGGAAATGCAGGAGGCGGTCCAGTCCGAACTGGCCAGCGCTGGCTACGAACACTACGAGACCTCGGGTTTCGCGCTGGCGGGTCGGCGCTGCAAGCACAATCTCAATTACTGGTTGTTCGGCGACTACCTTGGTATCGGTGCCGGCGCGCACGGCAAGCTCACCCAGCATGACGGAGTGTTGCGTCAGGTACGTTACAAACAACCCAAGGCCTATCTGGAGCACGCTCTGAAAGGTGTGCCGGTTCAGGAAGAGCATTGTGTCGCGGCGAAGGACCTGGGGTTTGAGTTCATGATGAATGCACTGCGCCTGACCGAGGGGTTTTCGCCGAATCTGTTCGAGGCGCGAACAGGATTGCCGCTGGTTTCGGTTCTAGGGGCGCTCGATGAGGCTGAAAGGCGCGGGCTGGTGGAAAGGAGTCCGGAAAGAATAAAACCGACAGAACTGGGACGGCGATTTTTGAACGAGCTTTTGCAAGGGTTTTTGCCAGATGGCGAGTAGATGTTTGAATCGACCTGAAATATTTAATTTGACAATTGACCGACTGGTCAACTAGTATTGGTTTCATGATTGCAGATACCGATACTCGTACACGCATCCTCGTCACTGCCCGCGACATGTTTCACAGTCGTAGCTATGCGGATGTTGGCATCCAGGAAATCTGCACTGGCGCCAGAGTGCAGAAGGGCAGTTTTTATCATTTCTTTCCTTCCAAACGGGATCTGGCACTGGCTGTTATTGATGATATGGCCGATGAGTGGGCTCACGGGTTCGTAGCCGAATCTTTTGACCAGAACCTGCCACCAGTCGAACGCCTGGAATACATGATCGATGCCGCCTATTACTGGCAGAAGGCCTCCTCTGACATCGAAGGGCGCATGCCCGGCTGTTTGTTTGGCAACCTGGCGCTGGAAATGAGCACACGCGACGACGTCATGCGGGCCAAGCTGAACGCTGTGTTCGACAAGGCCAAGAACAAGTTTCGCGCCGCCCTCGACGAAGCTGTGCAAACCGGCGATTTGGCGGCCATGGATACCGAGGCCACGGCAACCGCCATGCTGGCCTATCTGGAAGGCATCATCCTGCTGGCCAAAACCAGAAACGATCCGGACGTGATCCTGACCCTGGGTCCGGCCATAAAAACTTTGCGGATTGAGTTGAAGCACTGATAAGCATTTATGCATGTTGTCCCGACGGATTTTTTGATTTAAATTTGACCGACCGGTCATCTAGCGCGGCTGTGCCGCATTAACCAGAAAGGAGAAACACCATGGAAGCGAATCAAACGCTCGACGCACGCGGTCTTAATTGCCCTCTGCCTATCTTGCGCACCAAAAAATCACTGAATAACCTGCAGTCTGGCGAGACCCTGAAGGTGGTATCCACCGACCCTGGTTCGCTAAAAGATATGGTGTCTTTCTGTGCCCAGACCGGCAATGCACTGCTCTCCTCGCAACAGACGGGCGGGGATTTCGAATTCTTCATCCGTAAAGCCTAAGGAGATAATCATGAGTGTCGCCAAACTGCAAACCGTGGACAGTCATGCCGATGCCATTCCATCCGACCTGGCTAGCCTGGAAGACTGGTTCGATAAACGGCTGGATGAGAAACTGGCTGAACGGGAATCGGCCAGAACCCCCTCGCTTGCCATTATTGCCACGAAGGGCACTATGGATATGGCCTACCCACCTTTTATCCTGGCCACCACGGCTGCAGCTCTGGGTTGGGATGCCTCTATCTTTTTTACGTTCTACGGCCTGGAGTTATTGAAGAAAGACTTGCAGATCAAGGTGTCGCCTCTCGGCAATCCGGCCATGCCGATGAAGATGCCATTCGGCCCGGAATGGCTGCAGCGCATCAATATGCCCATACCTAACCTTGTCGCAGGAAATTTTCCAGGTTTTGAGAGTTTTGCCACGACCATGATGGAGCAGACAGTCAAAGCCAAGGGCGTGCCGAGTATCCAGGAACTGCGAAACATCTGCATCGAATCCGAAGTTCGTCTGGTAGCCTGTCAGATGACCGTCGATCTTTTTAACTACAGCCAGGACGAATTTATCCCGGAAATCGCAGAATGGATCGGTGCAACAAGCTATTTGGTTGAAGCGAAAAACGCTGACATTTGCCTTTTTGTTTGAAACTGAGCTGGAGTGAATATAAATCAGCAATTGGATTCAGTAATCTAAGCTGGTTTTTTTCGCTCTGTAGTTCGCTTTTGCATTCACAATGCCTGAATGATAATGACGACCTAATTAGGTGCTTCGACAGCGGCAATGAGTTGGCGTCAACAAGTGAATCCATGAGCGAAAATCTATTTTCCTGAGTTTTAAAAGGAGGTTAACTGGAAGTTAAGACAGCTATCCAGCAGCGCCGCTCGGTCAAGGCATACGACCCGGAATATCGCATGAGCAAAGCCGAGATGAAAAAACTTTTTGCCCTCGCCATGCTTTCGCCCACTACGTTCAATATCCAGAACTGGCGTTTCGTGGTGGTGCAGGATTCCGAACTGCGATTGCGGATACGAGAAGTGGCCTGGGACCAGGCGCAGGTCACGGATGCCTCCTTGCTGGTGGTGCTCACCGCCGACCTCAAGGCGTGGGAAAAAGAGCCTGCACGCTACTGGAAACACGCCCCGCAACCGGTGCGCGACTACCTCGTCCCTGCGATAGATCAGTATTACCGCGACCGTGAACAGGTGCAGAGGGACGAGGCCATGCGCTCATGCGGCATCGCAGCCATGAGTCTGATGCTGGTGGCGAAGGAGATGGGTTACGACTCCTGCCCCATGGACGGCTTCGATTTCGATGCGGTAGGCCAGTTGATCAATTTACCGCCGGACCACGTGGTCGCCATGTTTGTGGTAATCGGCAAGGGAACCCAGGAACCTTTTCCGCGCGGCGGTCAGTTGCCTATGAGCGAGGTGGTCATCTCCGACCGCTTTTGACACCCAGATGGTGAGCGTGATAAAAGTGAGGCCATTCATTTTACGAGTACCAGTACATGTCCGAATGCTGCGACCACGATAGTTTCACTTTTCCGCCCCAGGGCGGTATCGGCATCCCCCGCGCCGGGAAGTTCGATGGTGAAGCGTTCGAAAAGGCGGTGAGAGATCTGTTGCTGGCTTGCGGCGTATCGCCGGATTCGACGCATACCGGAAAGACGGCCTTGCGCGTGCGGGAGTTGTGGGAGAAACGACTGCTGGGAGGATACGACCTTGATCCTGGGACAGTGCTGGGCGATGGTTTCGAAGACACCCGTGAAGACATGGTGGTAGTGCGCGGTATCGCAGTGCACGGAGTATGTCCTCACCATCTTGTGCCCTTTCGCGGTGTCGCGCACGTGGCCTACATTCCCGGCGGGCGCCTGCATGGGTTCGGGCGCATTGCGCGTCTGGTGGACGCTATCGGACACCGCTTTACCTACCAGGAATGGATGACGCGTGATATTGCAGAGGCACTGGTCAGTTTCGGCCATGCTAAAGGCGCTGCGTGCGTGATCGAGGCCGAGCAGTTATGTTTGTTGCTGGGTGAGGACCGGCGAGGCGATGAACGCGTCTACACTCAGGCGTTTACAGGCTGTTTCCGGGAAAGTGAATACTTGCGCATGGAATTCTTGCGCGCGCTCCCAAGGAGCACGGTTTAGTGGTCTGCCGGATTAAGCGCTGGGGCGGACGCGAACAATGATGTCAACGCCTTCGGTCACCAGGCCGGGCGGTAATTGGGGAAGGCCGGTGAGTCCGATATCCTCGACATCGATATCTGTCAATTCGCCTGTGGCGGTGTTGTAAAAGTGATGGTGAGGATAGGTGTTGGGATCGTAGAAAACTTTGCTTGGATCCACAATCACCTCACGGATCATTTTCTTGTCCAAAAAAAGGTTAAGCGTGTTGTACACCGTGGCTTTGGATGTTTCACTGTGTTTGGCATTGGTAATGCCCATTACCTGATCTGCACACAAGTGCCCGGGGTGCGAAAAAAGTGCGTGCGCAATTTCTATGCGCTGGTGAGTGGGGTTGATGCCGTGTTGCCGTAGCAGTTCAACCATGTTGTCACGTGTATATTTAGTCGTTCTCATGTTGAAAATTCTACCCAAAGGATTGGACCGTGTCTAATTCTTTACTTATTCATAAGTATTAACCTTGATTTGCCTCAAGTCTGCCCTTATTTATTCAAAAATGTGACTGAGATTATGGAGAGACCATGCCTTACTATGTTTATAAAATGACGACTTTCCCCTTCAAGCAGTTCGAACTTGCCGGGCAGTTCGATGCCTTCAAGGAGGCAAGTGCACATGCCAAGACGCTTCGCCTGGAATTGGCTGCTGATGCTAAAACATCGGTCAAGGTCATGTTTGGCGAAAACCAGCTGCAGGCTGAAGATTTGTTGAATCAGGAGCGCGAACCGCAGCCCACGACTGGAGAGGATTACTAGACGGTGCTGAACGAGAGCGCATATAAGGCCACTTATGATGACAAGGTGAGGCTTTCGTGTCCTTTCGAGAAGGCGATTTTAAGCCGTTGTGCCGATTGTGATCAGGTCCACAAGTTTAATATTGCAGAACGCGAGGCGGTTGCCTGCGCTGCCGCTGTGCCTCGCGAGAACTGTCTGACTCTGCTTGGCATGTTGCATCAAAATGCCGTATTTACACTCAAACTTATTCACCCAGATCAACCTTTGCCACACGCCAAGGAAATCAAGGTTCAGTGTGGTGGCTTGCTGGGTGTTCAGAGATTATTCGATCAAGAGGCGAGTACGGTCGAAAATGTCCATGCCCTTGTAGGTGAAATTCAGCACCGTTATGGCACCATGCAGGAAGTGCCATTTCAGGAGGTGGTCAAGGAAATTGCAGCCTTTGAAGGCCGTAGAAGGCGTTAGTCTGCAAAGGCGTATATAGCTTATCCCTGATAGATGGCCATGATTTGTTTCAGTTCAGTCAGCACAGCCTGAACTTCATCACTATTCAGGTTGTGCATTTCTGCTACAGCCCGATTTTGCTCAAGTGCGGAAATCGTCTCCAGCACGTCCGTGCACCCCTTCTGACAAACCAGCTCTACGCAGAGTTGAACTCTATTTCGATCCATTAAATAAGCTCTATATGGCTTGGGGTATGCCCCAAGAATTTGACCGCATAAGTCTTAAAAGGTAACATGCGCGCAATTCGTGAACAAGGGGCAAGCAATGCGCGAGAAACTGGTCGCTGGTAACTGGAAGATGCATGGCAGCCTGAGTGAGAACAAGGCGTTGCTTGACGCCATCATCCCTCAGCTGGCAGATTTGAGCCGTGCGTCTTGCGCGGTATGCGTTCCCTTTCCTTACTTATTCCAGGCGCAGGCTGCCTTGCAGAGTGGCAATATTTCCTTGGGCGCTCAGAACATGAGCCAACATGAAAAGGGCGCTTTTACAGGCGAAGTTTCTGCCTCCATGTTGCTGGATTTTGGTTGCAAATATGTAATTGTTGGTCACTCCGAGCGCCGTGCGCTGTATGGAGAGGATGATGCAACAGTGGCTGCAAAGTTTGTCGCTGCTCAGAAGGCGGGTTTGACGCCCATTCTTTGCGTGGGTGAGACCTTGGAAGAGCGTGAAGCCAATATTACCGAGCAGGTTGTAGCGCGCCAGCTGGATGCTGTTCTGGCAGTGGCGGGCGTTGCCGGGTTGGCCAAGTCTATCGTTGCTTACGAGCCTGTGTGGGCAATCGGTACAGGGAAGACTGCATCGCCGGAACAGGCGCAGGCAGTGCATGCGTTCATTCGTGGAAAAATTTCCGCCGCCAGTGCCGAAATTGCCGCTGGGCTGGTAATTCAGTACGGGGGTAGCGTAAAGGCAGCCAATGCGGCACAATTGTTCTCCATGCCGGATATTGATGGCGGCCTGATCGGCGGCGCCGCACTCAGCGCAGATGAATTTGTTGCAATTTGTCGTGCTGCTCAGCAGGGTTAATTAAGAAGGTTTTGTTTAAATGGAAACTGTAGTCTGGATCGTTCATGTGGTGGTTGCGCTGGGAGTGGTTGGCCTGGTGTTGATGCAGCACGGTAAGGGCGCTGATATGGGTGCTGCTTTTGGTAGCGGTGCTTCGGGCAGCTTGTTTGGTTCGACTGGGTCGGCTAATTTTCTCAGTCGCGCCACTGCGGTTCTGGCGACAGTCTTTTTCGTAACCAGCATGACCCTGACTTATTTTTCCGGTTCTAAAAGCAAGCCGGTGGGCGTCATGGAAAGCCAGAAGCAAGTGCTGCCGGTAACTCAGCCTGCTGTTCCAGTTGATCCTGCCTCGAAAGCCAAAGATATTCCGAACTAAAAGTTTGTTGTGATACGCCAGCTTGCTGGCGCGTCATCAAAATGCAATGCCGATGTGGTGAAATTGGTAGACACGCCGTCTTGAGGGGGCGGTGGCGCAAGCCGTAGCAGTTCGAGTCTGCTCATCGGCACCAGATTTTTAGTAAAAATAGCTCGCCTTTCTGTTGAAGAGGGCTATAATTAAATCAGTAAATAATGAATAACTAATAAATCAATTGGGCGTTTGCCATGATGGGCGCCCAGCCTGGTTCAGATGGTGAGGAACGCATGCTGGAAAATTATTTTCCGATTTTGCTATTTGTCCTGGTTGGCCTCGCGGTAGGGGTTCTTCCACAGGTAATGGGTTTTCTGCTCGCACCTCATCGCCCCGACGATAAAAAAAATTCTCCCTATGAATGCGGCTTCGAGGCCTTCGAAGATGCGCGCATGAAGTTTGACGTGCGCTATTACCTGGTAGCCATTCTGTTTATCCTGTTCGACCTGGAAATCGCTTTCCTCTTCCCCTGGGCTGTCGTGCTGCAGGAAATCGGCCTGTTCGGTTTCTTCGCCATGATGATTTTCCTTGCCATTCTGGTGGTCGGTTTCGCTTACGAGTGGAAAAAAGGGGCGCTGGAATGGGAGTAACGGCATGAGCAGGAAGCAGGGGCCCCGCAGAGCGGGGATGCGACCGGCCGCGATTGCCGTTGAATGCCCGAACCTGCGTGGCATTCGGAACGGTGGACGGACAGTAACGGAGGTGTCGCATGGGCATTGAAGGCGTCCTTGAGAAGGGGTTTGTGACCACTTCGCTCGATACGGTATTCAACTGGGCCAGCACCGGTTCGATGTGGCCGATGACTTTCGGCCTCGCCTGCTGCGCCGTGGAGATGATGCAGGCTGGCGCTTCTCGCTACGACCTGGACCGTTTCGGCATCGTGTTTCGCCCCAGTCCGCGCCAGTCCGACGTGATGATCGTGGCCGGTACCCTGACCAACAAGATGGCCCCCGCATTGCGCAAGGTTTACGACCAGATGGCCGAGCCGCGCTGGGTGTTGTCGATGGGATCCTGCGCCAACGGCGGTGGTTATTATCATTATTCCTATTCGGTGGTGCGCGGTTGCGACCGTATCGTGCCGGTGGATGTTTATGTACCCGGTTGCCCGCCTACGGCGGAAGCGCTGCTCTTTGGCCTGCTTCAGCTGCAGAAGAAGATCAGACGTACCCATACCATTGCCCGCTAAACGTCGATGAAACTGGAAACCCTCAAACAAAATCTGCAAGGCGCGCTGGCCGACAAGGTGGTCAGATTCTCCGAGCATGCCAATCAGCTGGCGATAGAAATCAGTCCTGAACATTGGCTGGAAGTTGCGCTCATCTTGCGCGACCATCCCGAATTGCATTTCGAGCAGCTGACCGATCTGTGTGGCGTTGATTACAGTACCTATGGCGATGGCCGCTGGAAGGGCCCACGTTTTTGCGCGGTTACGCACCTGCTTTCAGTCAAAAACAATTGCCGGTTGCGAGTTAAGGTGTTTGCCAGCGACGATGATTTTCCCGTGGTGGATTCAGTATCCGAGATCTGGCCGGGTGCCAACTGGTTCGAGCGCGAGGCCTTCGACCTGTTCGGTATTATTTTCACCGGGCACCCCGATCTGCGCCGCATCCTCAGCGATTACGGCTTCATCGGTCATCCCTTCCGCAAGGATTTCCCGCTTATCGGCAACGTCGAGATGCGCTACGATCCGGAGCAGCGCCGCGTGATCTACCAGCCAGTGAGTATCGATCCGCGCGAACTGACACCGCGCATCGTACGCGAGGAGAATTACGGTGGCTGATATCCGCAATTACACGCTGAATTTTAGCTTCGGCCGGCCTGCGGCCTTAACGTTCGCTATGCTCACGTTAGCCTGCACTGAAATTAAGCGTTCCGTTTTGGAGGTTCAGCATGGCTGACATCCGAAACTACACGCTGAATTTTGGCCCCCAGCACCCGGCCGCGCACGGCGTGCTGCGCATGGTGCTGGAGCTGGATGGCGAGGTGGTGAAGCGCGCCGATCCACATATCGGTTTGCTGCATCGCGCCACCGAGAAGCTCGCTGAACACAAGACTTTCCTCCAGGCGATGCCTTACATGGATCGCCTCGACTATGTGTCGATGATGTGCAACGAGCACGCCTACGTGCTGGCGACCGAAAAGCTGCTCGGCATCGAAGTGCCGATCCGCGCCCAGTACATCCGCGTCATGTTCGACGAGATCACCCGCATCCTCAATCACCTGCTGTGGTTGGGTGCGCACGGTCTCGACATTGGAGCGATGACGATATTCCTCTACACCTTCCGCGAACGCGAAGACCTGATGGACGTCTACGAGGCAGCCTCCGGCGCGCGCCTGCACGCAGCCTACTACCGCCCGGGCGGGGTGTACCGCGACCTGCCCGATAGCATGCCGCTGTATGAAACCGCGAAGATGAAGGTCCACAACGCGAAGCAGGTGGAGGTCATGAACGCCAATCGCCACGGCTCGATGCTGGATTTCATCGAGGATTTTACCAATCGCTTCCCCGGTTGCGTCGACGAGTACGAAACCCTGCTCACCGACAACCGCATCTGGAAGCAGCGTACCGTCGGTATCGGCGTGATTACGCCGGAGCGCGCTCTGGCGCTGGGACTGACTGGTCCGATGCTGCGTGGGTCTGGCCTGGCCTGGGACTTGCGCAAGAAGCAGCCTTATGAAGTTTATGACAGAATGGATTTCGACATCCCGGTCGGCGTCAACGGCGACTGCTATGACCGCTACCTGGTGCGCATGGAAGAAATGCGCCAGTCCAACCGTATCATCAAGCAGTGCGTGGACTGGCTGCGCGTCAATCCCGGCCCGGTGATCACCGACAACCACAAGGTGGCGCCGCCCTCGCGGGAAGGCATGAAGCAGAATATGGAAGAGCTGATCCACCACTTCAAGCTGTTCACCGAAGGCATGCATGTGCCTGAAGGCGAGTGCTATGCGGCAGTGGAGCACCCCAAGGGCGAGTTCGGTATCTATATGGTTTCCGACGGCGCCAACAAGCCCTACCGCCTCAAGATCCGCGCTCCGGGT
>JAHJGO010000014.1 GCA_018824405.1 Gammaproteobacteria bacterium | reverse complement strand
TCGCCCAGCATCTCAGTCTACCCATCCGACAAGTGCCCACACTTATTGGCTGTATATTGTTAAAGAACGTTTACTTCTCTTCCCCGCCGTAGCGAGAGGTGCGCATTATACAGAACCCGCTCACCCTGTCAAATCGTTTTTTAAAACCGCTTAACCACTCGTTTTAACTTGCCAGACCCATCTTTTCGATGAACCAGATTTGTTTGGTTGCGGGGGCAGGATTTGAACCTACGACCTTCGGGTTATGAGCCCGACGAGCTGCCAGACTGCTCCACCCCGCGCCGAGAAGGAGAACTATAGCAAAATAGATCGCCAGCAGTCAAGCACATTACCGACCGATTTCAATATTCAACGTAGCCATGCGCTCGTTAATCAAAGCTCGTTGCGCCATTCCTGGTCTTCACTGTCAAAAAGACGATTGGCTTCGTGCAGCCCCCAGCTACCAGCTGCATAGGTATGAATGAACTCGCGTTCCTGTTCCCAATATTTGAGAATTGGATCAACCACCCTCCAAGACCATTCCACTTCATCAAAACGGATAAACAGGGTGCGGTCGCCTTCGATCACATCGAGAAGTAATGCCTCGTATGCATCCAGCGGAGCCTCATGCGCCTTGCGGTAGGAAGCATTCATCTGAATAACGCGCGTATCCATCCCCAAACCAGGCTGCTTGACGTGTATTTCCATGTGCATGCTTTCGGATGGCTGGATCGAAAGCAGCACCCAGTTCGGCTCAATGGTTTCCACTGCCGTTTCACGAAATAGCTGCTGTGGCGGATGGCGGAAACGGATTGCAATCATTGACATCGACTTCGGCATCCGTTTACCGGTTCGCAGATAAAATGGCACTCCGCGCCAGCGCCAGTTGTCTATATAGAACTTTGCTGCGACAAATGTTTCCGTGGCGGAATTGTGCTCCACCCCCTCCTCTTGCTGATATCCCTGCACCGGCTCCCCATTTATGAAACCGGAGGCGTACTGAGCACGAAAAGCGTGCGCGTGTATTGCGCGCTTCGCGATAGGCCGTATTGACCTCAAAACCTTGACCTTTTCGTCTCGCAACGCATCTGCTTCCAGTTCTGGCGGTGGCTCCATCGCCACCACAGTGAGGAGTTGCATGAGATGGTTTTGCAACATGTCGCGCAACGCCCCTGCCTTATCGTAATAATCGGCACGCTTTTCGATTCCCACATCTTCAGCCACCGTAATCTGCACATGATCAATGAAATTCCGGTTCCACAAAGGCTCGATCAGCGTATTGGCAAAACGGAACACCAGCAGGTTCTGCACGGTTTCCTTGCCCAGATAATGGTCGATGCGAAAAATCTGCTCCTCGTCGAAATGACGATGTAACAGTTCATTCAGCATGCGTGCGCTTTCAATATCCTCGCCAAAGGGCTTTTCCACCACCATACGGTGCAGTCCACGCGGCTTGTTGAGGCCGACAGCATCGAGGTGATTAATTACAGCACCAAACTCGGTGGGTTTGATGGCAAGATAAAACACCACATGGGAACACACGCCACCCTTCTGACAGCTGATTTCCTGCTGGAGACGTCGATATGCTTCCTCATCGTGAAGCTCGCCCTGTACATAGCTGAAACGCGCAGCAAAAAGTTTGAATATTTCGGCATCAAAATGCTCGCCAAGCTTGCTCTCCAAACTTAATTTCATATGCTCGAACCATTCGTCCTGCCCCCATTTGCGGCGGGAGAAAGCGATGAAGCTCATATTCTCCGGCATGCGTTTCTTTAGTTCCAGGTGATACAGAGCGGGCAACAGCTTGTTCGACGAAAGATTGCCGGTTGCACCAAAAATGACAAAGCTGCACGGGTGAAGCTTTTGATCCTGGTTCATTTTGCCCCCTCTTTGATGGCATGACCGCCAAAGCCTTTACGCATCATGGCCAACATCCTGGCAGGAAAATCATTGGAACCCTGCGAGGCGAAGCGCATCATCAACGCCAGGCTCATCACTGGCGCTGGCACACCCTGCTCAATGGCTTCGAACGCAGTCCAGCGACCCTCGCCGGAATCTGATACAAATGGCGCAATTCCACTCAGATCCTGGTCCTGCAGCAAGAAATCCGCGCTCAGATCTAGCAGCCAGGAGCGCACCACACTGCCGTGGCGCCACATTTCCGAAATTGCGGCCAGGTCCAGATCAAATTCCTGTTTGCCCTTCATCAGAGCAAACCCTTCGGCAAAAGCCTGCATCATCCCGTACTCGATGCCGTTGTGGATCATTTTCACGAAATGCCCGGAACCAGCGGGGCCGCAGTGCAGCCAGCCTTTATCCGGTGCCGGAGCAAGTATCTTCAAATAGGGTTCGAGCTGCTTTACTGCCACCAGCTCACCCCCGACCATCATGGCATAGCCATTCTGCAAGCCCCACACGCCTCCGGACACGCCAACATCCACAAACTGGATGCCCCATGCCCCAAGCTCTCCGGCACGGCGCTGGCTATCCTTGTAGAAGGCATTGGCGCCATCGACCACGATGTCATCCGCCCCCAGCATGGGAATCAGCGCATCCAGCGCCTGCTGTGTTGCCTCACCGGCGGGGAGCATTAACCAAATGATTCGCGGGCCATCACCCAGAGCGTCAACGAGTTCCTGTAGCGTTTCGACAGCAAGAAGACCCGTTTCCGCAGCCAATTGCTTCGCCACCGCAAAACTTCGATTGTGGGCAACAACCTCCGCGCCACCTTGTCTCAATCGGCGCACCATGTTCCCCCCCATCCGTCCAAGACCGACCATAGCGATTTTTTTCATACTTCCTCCCGAATGAGTGCGCAGATTAATTTCAAGACAATTTTGAATTGCAAAGCCTAACACGCCTTGACTTTGTCAAGAATATTGAACCATCGTAACCATGGCTGAAATGCAAATCAAATCTGATTTTGTCCTGCCCTTCCGTATTTTTATCTCATTGCAGTGCACTTTTTCGGCTTGAGATTGGGTGTGTTATCCCGCATGATTAGAGGACTCAGCAATCCACAGAATATTTTTTCATGAGCAAAATATCTTTCAGTCAATATTTCGCCATTTGTTCCCTTGGTTTTTTCATGGTCGGCAATTCGTCTGTCATGGCTAATCAGACACTCTCGCCGAGGACATCAAAAGCACCTAACAAAATTGTTTTCCAGGTGACGGATGGCGATACTCAGAAGTGGAATTTGACATTAGTGAATGCCATAAATGTCATCGCCGAACTCGGCAAACAGAATGTTGCCATTGAAATTGTTGTCTATGGCCCTGCGATTGACATGCTCAAACTTGAGTCTGAAGTCGCCCCAAGAGTTGACGAGGTCATTTCTAGCGGAGTCAAAGTTGTTGCCTGTGGAAACACCATGCGCGGCCTGCATATTACTGCCGCAGATATGCTGCCTGACATACATTACACTCGGACTGGGGTGGTTTATCTCATGAAAAAACAGAAGGAAGGCTACGCTTACATCCGGCCTTGAACCCTGCCTAGCTATAATTTAGGCTGAAATATCAGGAATTTGTCATGTCGCTTAATCAATCAATCAAAGTTCTGTTCATCACACCTGAAATCACCCCCCTGCTCAAAACCGGCGGACTCGCTGACGTCAGTGCAGCACTTCCCGCCGCATTACGGGATCACAAGGTTGACGTGCGGGTGCTTCTGCCGGGTTATCCAAGAGTCATGGACGGCCTCAAACACAAGCGCTTGCTCGCTACCCTTACAGATACGGGAGTGCATGGCGAAGTCAAACTGCTGGAAGCTGAGCTGCCGGGAAGCGGTGTACCGCTACTGGTGATTGACTATCCCCCATTCTATGAACGCGATGGCGGCCCCTACCTAGACCACAATGGCCTTGACTGGGTCGACAATGCACACCGTTTTGCACTGCTCTCCAAGGTCGGAGCCATCCTGGGCAGCACAAAATCCCCACTAGGATGGCGCCCGGATATTGTGCAGTGCAACGACTGGCAAAGCGGATTGACCCCCGCCTACCTGCACTTCAGTCCGGCACCCAACGCCGCCACCATCATGACCATACATAACATGGCTTTTCAGGGCACTTTCCCCGCCTCACTGACCACGCCTCTCGGCCTGCCTGCTTCAAGCTACAACATCAACGGTATGGAATATTATGGACAGCTCTCATTCCTTAAAGCCGGGCTGTTTTATGCCAACCACATTACTACCGTCAGTCCTACCTACGCTGAAGAGATCCAGCAGGCACCGCTGGGCTTCGGCATGCAAGGTCTGCTGGCTCACCGCTACCTTGACCTCACTGGCATCGTCAATGGTATTGATATAAATGAATGGAACCCTGCCGCGGACAAATTGCTGGATCACAACTACAGCGTCGACAATCTGGCGGGGAAAGCCGCCAACAAGCGCGCCTTGCAGAACAAACTCGGATTAACGGAAAATCCGGATATTCCTTTGCTGGGCGTAATCAGCCGCCTGACACATCAGAAAGGACTGGATCTGTTGCCCACCATCGCATCCTTTCTGCTTGAATATCCGGTGCAAATCGTCATTCTGGGTAGTGGCGAAGCGGGGCTGGAAGCCTCGTTCCTGCAACTGGCACAAAATCATCCGGACCAGGTAGCCACGGTTATCGGCTTTAATGAAGCGCTTTCCCACCAGATTGAAGCAGGTGCGGATATTTTCCTCATGCCGTCACGTTTCGAGCCTTGCGGACTGAACCAGATGTACAGCCAGTGCTATGGTACGCCACCAATCGTGCATTCAACGGGGGGGCTGGTTGACACGGTAGTTGATGCCACACCCGAGAATATTGCCAACGGTACTGCCACAGGCTTCATTTTTACGCACGCAACCACTCATGGTCTGAACGAATGTATCCACCGTGCGCTGGATATCTACCGTGACCAACCTACCTGGCGAAAACTCCAGTCCAATGGCATGCGACGCGACTTTGGCTGGAACAAGAGTGCCGAGGAGTATCTGGCGCTTTACGAGATGATCCTGAAAAGCTTCTGAACACGCCTCATAACCACTGAATCAAGCCCATTTCCAGGGGATGGGTCAACAGTTCATGGAAGGGATAAACCCTGATCTTGTAATCCAGCCGCCCACATAATCCAGGGGACTGGTCGAGCGCGAACAGATGCTCCTTGCCATCTGCGCTCATGCCATGAAAGCTGAAATTGAAATGCAGGTAATCCTGACCATCCCGTCTACTGGAGCGGCGAATCAACAATTCCACCAGAACATCTTCTGGCGCGAGGCCGTTCATATTCAGCGCCACCTCCAGGCGCACAGCCTCGCCAAAGCTGATGCGCTTTAAGGGTGTGTCCACTCTTCGCAGCGTGAGGCCCTGCCAAGCGAAACGGATTTTCTTTTTCCACGCAGAAAGTCGCTTCGCCCCGGCAAATTCATCCTGTTCATAACGACGCCCCTGCTGGCTAGCTGGCGCATAAAACCTGGAAACATATTCATCCACCATGCGTCCGGAGTTAAAGCGTGGCAGTATGGTCGCCATGGAACGCTTGGACATTTTCACCCATTCCGGCGAATAGCCCATCTTCCCTTGCTCGTAATAGGCTGGAATGACTTTATCCTGGAGAATCTCATACAGAGTCTGGGACTCTTCCCTGTCACGCCGATAGGACTCCATCCAGGTCGGAGCCGGCTTGATAGCCCAGCCGTTGGTACCATCGTAGCCCTCGCCCCACCAGCCATCGAGAACTGAAAGGTTGATCGCACCATTCATGCCGGCTTTCATGCCCGAAGTACCGCTTGCCTCTAGCGGATAAACCGGGTTATTGAGCCACACATCCACCCCGGAAACCAGACGTCTGGCCAAGCCGAGGTCATAGCCCTCCACCAGCATGACCTTGCCTTCAAACTCAGGCATGTTGGCGATTCCCTGCACCTGACGGATCAGGTCCTGCCCCGGTTGATCTGCTGGGTGCGCCTTGCCGGCAAAAAGGAATAGCACCGGCCTTTCTTCATTGGAAAGAATCTCCTTGAGCCAGTCGAGGTTTTCGAACAGCAAGGTGGCACGCTTGTAAGTGGCAAAGCGGCGGGCAAAACCGATGGTCAGGACGTTGGGGTTATAACTGTCCACAAACTTCAGCATACGGTCCAGGTGGGACTCACTGCCATGGCTGCGGAAATGCTGCGCGCTCTTGCGAAAATGAACCAGTTGAAGCATCTGGGATTTGAGCGACTGCCGCACGCTCCAGAACAACTGATCGGGAATTTCATCAATCCGGCTCCAGAAATCCGGCTCCGACAGACGGTGTCGCCACTCGTAACCGAACACATTGTCGAACAGGTCGGCCCATTCCTGCGCCAGAAATGTCTGCATATGCACCCCGTTGGTGACATAAGCCATGGGATTTTCTTCTGGCAGCACTTCCGGCCATAATGTGGAACAGATACGCGAGGAAACACTGCCGTGAATCCGGCTCACACCGTTCTGGTGACGGGAACCGCGAATCGCCAGGGCCGTCATGTTGAATTCGGGGCTCTCCGGGGTCAAGCCCAGTTGCATCACATCACCCACGCTGACCTTGATGCCTTGACAAAAGTGCTGAAAATACTCGGCAATCATGCCATCCGAAAAGTGATCGTGCCCGGCAGGAACTGGCGTATGGGTCGTGAATACTGTATTGACTGCGACAGCCTCCAGCGCGCTGGCAAAATCCAGCTGGTATTCAGCCATCAAATGACGCACCCTTTCCAGAATCAGGAAAGCAGCATGGCCTTCGTTGATATGCCAAACCGTGGGCTTAATGCCCAGCGCCTGCAATGCCCGCACCCCACCAATTCCGAGAATGATTTCCTGCTTCAGGCGCAGGGTGCGGTCCCCACCGTAAAGCTGGTGGGTAATATTGCGATCGTCTGAAGTATTTCCTTCCAGATCGGTATCCAGCAAATAAAGACGGACGTGGCCCACAATGGCCTGCCAGACTTTTACCGTCACTTCCCGCCCTGGAAAATCAACCGTCAGGTGAATCTCCCCGCCATCATCCCGCAATGCGGGGGTAACAGGCAGATCGTTGAAGTCGGAATCCGCATAGTTGGCAATCTGCTTGCCGCCGTCGCATTCTATGGTCTGGGAGAAATATCCCTGGCGATACAGCAGGCCCACCGCCACGAAAGGCACGCGCATATCACTGGCCGCCTTGCAGTGATCGCCGGCCAGAATGCCAAGACCGCCGGAATAGATCGGAAAACTTTCATGAAAGCCGAATTCGGCGCAGAAATAAGCCACCAGGTCGCGGTCATTGAGCGGAACCTCGCCATTGCGGTGTCCCATCTCATGATGATAAGTATCATAGGCGGACAGGACACGGTTGTAGGTCGCCAGAAAAACCTGGTCTTCTACTGCATCCAGCAAACGCTGTTCATCCACCCGACGCAGAAAGACTTTCGGGTTATGCCCCACGGCATCCCACAAACCCGGATGCAGACGAGCAAACAGAGTGCGGGTCGGCTTGTCCCAGCTATACCATAAATTATTGGCAAGCTCCTCCAGGCGGATCAGCTTGCGCGGAATTTTGGGGTTAACTTCAAGAGTGAACGTAGTGCCCTGTTTCATGGAAATCCTTTGAATTGACGCGACCTACCCGCTTACGCAGCAAATCCCATGCCACTATCCCTTCATGAAATGCTCACGGTAATATTTCAGCTCGTTGATTGACTCATAAATATCCGCCAGCGCTTCGTGCCGGTTTTCTTTTTTGAAGCCATCATAAAGCTCTGGCCGCCAGCGGCGTGCCAGTTCCTTGATGGTGCTTACATCCAGATTGCGGTAGTGGAAATAGGCTTCCAGTTTGGGCATATATCTGGCGAGGAAGCGTCGGTCCTGGCAGATGGAATTGCCACACATGGGGGACTTGCCCGCACCAACATGCTGCTGCAAGAAACCAATCATGCGCGCTTCGACCGCGGCATCGCCCAGCAGGGAAGCCTTGACCTTGTCGATCAGGCCGGACTTCCCATGAGTGCCCTTATTCCAGTTGTCCATGCCGTCCAGCACCGCATCAGATTGGTGCACGACAAGCACGGGTGCCTCAGCGACTGTATTGAGCTGCGCATCAGTCACCACCAGTGCAACCTCGAGAATAGTATCCGTTTCCGGACTGAGCCCACTCATTTCCATATCCAGCCAGATCAGATTCTGGTTGTTTTCTTGTGCCATAATATTGTTCCATATAAATCAAGCCACACATTGTGGCATGCCCCCATTCACTCGTCACCTTTAGTGCGCCCCGACCTGGTGCGCTGGAATTTCCTACATGCCGGTTTTTACCCTGATTTTCATTCTTGCTTTACTGCTGACCACTGCGACCCGGTTATGGCTGGCGCAACGGCATCTGCGTCATATTCAACTGAATCGCCATGCCGTGCCACAGGACTTTGCTGATCGCATCACTCTCGAATCGCACCACAAGGCAGCGGATTACTCCAGCAGCAAAACCCGTCTTGGCATTTTTCACACCCTGCTGGACGTGCTGCTTTTGCTTGCCTTTACCCTGGGCGGCGGCATCCAGATGCTGACGGACTATTGGCAAATCAATCTTGGTGATGGCTTGTGGCGAGGAGTGGCGCTCATTACATCCGTACTCATCATCTCCAGCCTGTTTGAAATGCCACTCAGCCTGTATCGCACCTTTGTCATTGATGCACGATTTGGTTTCAACAAAATGACGTTTAGCCTGTTTTTGGCTGATATGTTTAAACAGACGCTACTTCTTTTTGCACTCGGCATCCCCCTGCTTCTGGGTGTACTGTGGCTGATGACACAAATGGGCGAATACTGGTGGCTTTACGTGTGGTTTGCCTGGATGGGCTTCAATCTGATGATCCTGACCCTCTATCCCACCGTGATTGCGCCACTGTTCAACAAATTTTCCCCGCTGGAGGACCAAACGCTCGCTACGCGCATTGAAGCCTTGCTGCAGAAATGCGGCTTCAAGTCCCAAGGGTTATTTGTCATGGACGGCTCAAAACGCAGTAGCCAGGGCAACGCCTACTTCAGCGGTCTGGGCGCCTCCAAGCGCATCGTGTTCTTTGACACTCTGCTGGCACGCCTCAATCACGACGAAATCGAAGCAGTACTGGCCCATGAACTGGGACATTTCAAACGTCGTCATGTCATCAAACGCATTGCTTCCATGTTCATTCTCAGCCTTGCTGGATTGTGGCTGCTGGGCTGGCTTATGCCACAGGAATGGTTTTATCATGGCCTGGGCGTCATGACTCAGGGTACAGACACGGCATTATTGCTATTCATGCTGGCAAGCCCCGTTTTCACCTTCCTGTTTCATCCACTCGCCAGTCTCTACTCACGTAAACACGAATTCGAGGCTGACCGCTACGCGGCAGAAAATGCAAGCGGGGAAGCGCTGATTCAGGCACTGGTCAAACTGTATAATGACAATGCAGCCACGCTTACACCTGATCCGCTACACTCTGTTTTCTATGATTCGCATCCAGCCGCCGCCCAAAGGGTCGCGTATCTGAGATCGCTCAGAAATAACACCTGATTTGCACAATACCCGAGTTTTTTGTTAGAGTATTTAAATCAATCATTGATATCTATTTGGAGAACCTTATGAAAAACTTTCTCACCAGTCTCAGTCTGGCCCTGATGGTAGCCACCCCTGCCATTGCCGAGTCCATGGGTGATGCCAAGATTGGCAAAACGCTGCACGACAAATCCTGCATCGCCTGTCACGCTTCCAAATTCGGCGGCGATGGCAGCAAGATGTACACCCGCGCCGACCGCAAGGTTTCCAGCCAACAACAACTCAGCTCCCGCGTCAAAGCTTGCAATAACAACGTTGGCTCCGGCTGGTTCCCTGAAGAAGAAGCCCATGTCGCAGCTTACCTCAATGCCACCTTCTATCATTTGAAGTGATCATAAGATCATAAGTTTCTTGTCAAACTGAAAAAGCAGGCCCACAATCACCCCTCATGCAATCACCGTTTTGATCGGAGGGACTTCAATGAAACGACTACTGGCGCTGGGCCTGATCGCCACTTCTCTGGGAGGCTGCTGCATGGTGGCCTGCAATAGCCGACCTGCCAACAGCCACATCAAAGTCAATTCCAGCATCCCCGTGGACTGCACATTTGAGGACAAGGCTGGCCTGCGTGAATTCTATGCTCCGGGGAATGTGGACGGCATGCCGAAGAATGCACCTGGAACCCTGTCATGTCAGGCCGCAGGATATAAATCTTTCCAGAAACAGGTACAGGCCGTGGACTGGAGTCAGATCGATTCCCTGAATGGCGACCCACTCGCGATTCGTTATTTCAGCGAAATCACCGTCACTATGGAAGCTTTGGGCAATAAGCCCAAATAAACAGATGCTTGCCAATTGATATTGCCTCCCAGTTGGTTTAAAGTGGCCGCGTTACTTTATTGTTCTGTTCAATAGCTCAGGAGACCTCCTCATAATGAATCGTAAGCTCAGTACACTCGCCCTCCTCTCCACCCTGGCCATTTCCGGTTCAGCGCTGGCCGACGGATGGACAATGTTCCCCGTCTCAAAAGATGGCTGGAAGCCTGAAATAACGCTGGCAGCAGTAGTCGGCTCGATGGATGTTAAAGACATTGGCACCAGTGATTATCAGGGCGCAGAACTTTCTCTCAACTGCCCATGGTTCCAGCCGCCCACCGGATCCATCCGCCAACAATTCAATATCGGCACCTACGAGAATGGCAATGCTTCACTGACCAGTTTCGAAATGAACCCGCATTACTACGTTTCCGTAGCTCCGGGCTGGAGCATCGGCGCCGGTCCAGGTATTGGATATGTACATGGTTACGTTAATAACAAGGAAACCGACATGTCCAGCATTCAGGTCTCCGCCAGCGTCAACTACCGTAAAGGCCATTTCTTTGCTGGTGCGGGCGCCCGCTATCAGGACACGCTTAACAAGGAAATCGTCCCGGGTGTAAAAGGCATGGACAACTGGCTTCTGAGCGCCAAAGTGGGTATCAATTTCTAAATTGTTTTTCACTTACCGCTAAAAAAACGCCCGCTTGCGGGCGTTTTTTGTTTATCCTTGCAGCCGTGCAAACATTGCCAGAAGGACAAATCACAGCAAGCTACGGCCGTCGGTTCACTGTTGAACTTGCGGATGGGTCCCTTATCGCCTGCGTTACCCGAGGCAAAAAAGGCGGCATAGCTTGCGGCGACCGGGTTCAAATCAAGATTACCGGTCCGGATCAGGGCGTAATCGAAGCAAATCTGCCACGCAGCTCCCTGCTCTATCGCTCGGATGCTTTTCGAGAAAAAATCATCGCGGCCAATGTCACACAAATCATTCTTGTGCTGGCTGCAGTACCCAGTTTCTACGAAGAGCTGGTGAACCGGTGCCTTGTAGCGGCGGAAAGCGCCAAGATCAAAGCACTGATTGTGCTCAACAAGGCTGACCTGCAGGCCGAAACAGCCCTGGCACTCGAGAAGCTCGCGCTGTATCGTGACCTCGGCTACTCCTTGCTGCCACTCTCGGCTCACCAGGATGTCTCCCCTCTCATGCCCTTTCTGCAAGGCGAAACCAGCGTGCTGGTGGGCCAATCCGGCATGGGAAAATCAAGCATCATCAATGCCCTGCTGCCTGGCGTGAAGATAGAAACGCGTGAGATTTCCACCACCCTTGACTCGGGCAAACACACCACCACCCACGCCCGCCTCTATCACCTCAATCCCGACAGCAACATCATTGATTCTCCTGGCTTGCAGGAATTTGGCCTGCATCACCTCAAGCCAGAAGACATTGACCACGCCTTCATTGAATTTCGCCCTTACCTCGGGAAGTGCAAATTCAACAATTGCCGCCACCTTTCCGAGCCGGAGTGCGCGGTGCTCGCGGCTGTCAGGGCAGGCGGCATAAACCCGCGCAGGCTGGCGTCTTATCAGAAACTTATCGGTAAAGTCTGACCCACCATTTTCTCGCTTCTTCCAGCGCCAGCATGGCAAAGGCAAAGGGGATAAGGTAGAGCCACACGTCCAGGCCAATCGGCATGGAACCAAACAGCGCATTCCCCCATGGCGTGTAGTCAATCAGCAGAATCAGCATGATTTCTGTCACCACGCCTCCCACGATCAGTGGATTCCCAAAGAGTTTCTGAGCGAACACGGATTCTCGGCTGCTACGGCAAATGAACACGTTCACAACCTGCATCACGATGATTGCACTCAGCGTGGCGGTGGTAGCCTGAAGATACAGTGGATCATGCGGCAGCAAATTATCACCATAGCGCCAGCCCCCACCATGCAGCACGAAGAAAAAAGCCGCCAGCGCCGCGAGTGCTTCCATGCTCCCGAGAAACAGATAGGCACGCAGCACCAAGCCTCCATTGAGCAGGCGCTCGTGACGCGCACGGGGTGGCTTGCGCATCACGTCCGGGTGCGGCTTTTCAGCCCCCAGTCCGAGAGCGGGCAGCATATCGGTTCCAAGATCCACGGCCAGAATCTGGATGACCGTGAGTGGCAGGGGAATCTTGAATAACACGAAAGCCAGATAAGGCACGATTTCAGGAATGTTCGAGGTCAGGATATAGGTCATGAACTTGCGGATGTTTCCAAATACCGCGCGCCCTTCCTCGATCGCGAAGACGATGCTGGCAAAATTGTCGTCCAGCAGGATCATGTCCGCTGCTTCTTTCGCCACATCGCTACCGCTCAGACCCATGGCAATTCCGATATCTGCTTTTTTCAGTGCCGGCGCATCATTTACGCCGTCTCCGGTCACTGCGACGACATGTCCTTTTTTCTGCAAGGCAATGACGATACGCATTTTCTGATCAGCCCGGAGGCGGGCAAAAATAATTTCTGGCAGATCCAGCTTCAGTTGCAGTTGTGTCGCAGAAATGCGGTTCAGGTCGTCCCCGGTCAACACCGTGGGCGACTGGCACAAGCCGATTTCACGCGCAATCGCCAATGCAGTGTGGGGATGATCTCCGGTCACCATAATGACCTTGATCCCGGCATCACGGCACATCCGGATCGCTGGCGCCACCTCGGGACGCGGCGGATCCTCCAGGCCCACCAGACCAAGCAGGGTCAGCCCTTGTTCCAGCTTTTCCCGCAGCTCGCCTGCACGCACCTCACGAGTTGCCAGCGCCAACACGCGCAAGCCCTGCTGCGCCAGTTCCAGCTCAGCCTCCTGTAAGCTTGCCCTGGCTTCCGGCGTCAATGGCAAGGCACCCTGCGTCGTGCTGAAATGCGAGCACAAAGGCAACACAGTCTGAAGCGCCCCTTTGGTGTAAAGCATTGCTCCGTGTTGCGTCTGGCACAGCGTGGACATGCGCTTGCGGTCGGCATCGAATGGCACTTCGTCCAGACGTGGCTGATCTTGCCATGTGCGCTCCGATTGCTCAGCCATGCGTACCAGGGCCAACTCCATCGGGTCTCCCAGCCATGTATGGTTTTGCATTTGCTTGAGGGTATGGCAGTAACGCGCAACCGCGAGCAGCTCATCTGCAACAGGGCCGGACAAGTCCTGCTGCGCAATGTACGCTCCATGCACAAACAGTCGCTTCACTGCCATTCGATTGAGCGTCAGTGTGCCGGTTTTATCAGTACATATCACGCTGGCTGAACCCAGTGTTTCCACCGCCGGAAGGTGCCGGATCAGCGCATTGCGCTTCGCCATGCGCTGGGTCGCCATGGCCAGCGACAAGGTAACGGTAGGCAGCAAACCTTCCGGCACATTGGCGACGATAATGCCGATTGCAAAAATGAAATTGGCCCAGAATGACAGCCCTATCGCCTGGCCGATGAAAAAGAACAGCACCCCCAACCCCATGGCCAGTGCAGCAACCAGACGTGACAAATGGACAATTTCACGCTGCAGGGGGGATAGCCGTTCACCCGTCATCTGTGTCAGATGCGCAATTTTTCCGAATTCGGTGCTCATGCCGGTGGAAAACACCACCGCCTTGCATTCGCCTGCAACCACGGCCGTACCTGCAAGCAGGATATTGCGGCCATGCAGCAACTCATCCTCGTTACTGGGCAGGGCATCACGAGCCTTGGGGCGGGATTCGCCCGTCACCGTTGCCATATTGACGCGGACGCTAAATGCTTCGATCAGGCGACAATCTGCTGGCACACTATCCCCCTCCTGCAACAGAATCATGTCACCGGGAACGAGTTGTGCAGCCTCCATCGGCACTACCGCGCCGTCACGAAGCACCTTGACCAGATGAGGCAACAGTTTGAGCAGGGCTGCCAGCGCCCGTTCGGCACGATATTCCTGCCAGAAAGAGAAAACGCCATTGATCAGGATCACACCCAGAATGGCGTAGCCCAGCGTCGCCATGCCCTCACCTGGCGATCTTGCTTCGGCCACAAATGCCAATATGGATGCGAACCACAGGATTAGCGCGAAAAAATGGGTAAAACCTTTGAGGAATCTGAGCCAGAGAGACTCTGATGGCAGTGCTTCGACCTGATTCAGGCCGTATTCACGCAGACGACGAGAAGCCTCCGCACTGCTCAGGCCATCCGGCCCGCTATGCAGACTGGCAAGTGCTGCTTCCGGGGCCAAATGATGAATCTTCATTGCCGCCGATCGTCCGGATACAGACCGGGAAAGCCAGCCCGATCTGCCCAGTTAGATGTCAGTTAAGAATCTATTTTCCGTTGATACGGATCGGAATATAAAGCGAACGATCCCCACGTAAAATACGCAGTGCAATCACACGTCCCGAGCCGTACTGGTTTACCAGTTCATTAAACTGCTCAATGTTTTTTACGTCCTGGTTGTTCACCGACAGGATTACATCTCCCCGGCCAATACCTGCACGTGCAGCGGCGCCTTCGGCATCTTCCACCAGTAGTCCGCTGCTGATCTTGAGCTCTCGTTTCTGCTCTTCACTGAGCTCATTCAAGGTCAGGCCAAGCTTGTTTCCCATCTTGCCACCTTTCGAGGAGGCACGCCCTCCCTTGTCTGGCAACTCGCCCACGAGCACAGAAATATCCTTGTACGCACCCTTGCGCCAGACCTGGACCGCCACCCGCTTGCCCGGCTTGACCGCGGCAACCAGGCGCGGCAGTTCGCTGGAGTTTTCCACGGCCTTGCCGTCGAATTTGAGGATCACATCACTTGCCGCCATGCCCGCCTTATCCGCCGGACTACCTTTGTCCACGTTGGCGATCAGGGCGCCGATGGGCTTGCTCAGGCCAAATGATTCGGCAAGTTCCTTGGTCATTTCCTGGATCATCACCCCGAGCCAGCCACGATTGATCTTGCCCTGCGTTCTCAACTGGTCGCTGATGTCGATCGCCACGTCGATCGGGATCGCGAAAGAAAGCCCCATGAAACCGCCACTACGGCTATATATCTGTGAGTTAATGCCAACCACCTCGCCCCGCATATTAAACAGAGGCCCGCCGGAATTGCCGGGGTTGATCGCCACATCGGTCTGAATGAATGGCACGTAATTTTCCTGCGGCAGCGAACGCCCCTTGGCGCTCACGATTCCAGCCGTGACACTGTTATCAAAGCCGAATGGTGATCCAATCGCAAACACCCATTCACCTACCCTGAGCAGATCTGGCTTGCCTATCGTGACTTTGGGCAAGCCGCTGGCATCAATTTTCACCAGCGCGACATCCGTCCGCCGGTCGCTGCCAATCACTTTGGCCTTGAATTCACGTTTATCGGTCAGGCGCACTGTGACTTCATCGGCGGCATCCACCACATGCGCATTGGTCAAGATATAACCATCGGCACTCAGGATGAAGCCGGAACCGAGCGAGCGCGACTGATACTCTCGTTGTCCCTTGCGGGGCGGCATGAAACGCCGGAAAAAGTCATACATCGGATCATCTTCAGACAAATCCGGCATCTGGGGAAAAACGCTTTCATTGCGTACAGTCTGCGTGGTACTGATATTCACGACAGCCACACCCTGTTTTTCCACCAGCTCGGTAAAGTCCGGCAACTCCCTGGCATGGGAGAATGCAGTCAAAGACAGAAATAGTGCAAAAAAAGCGATTACTCTTTTCATCCTTCGCTATCCTCAGCTAATTTGACAATATTGTAAGAAAAAACCCGGCGCAGGATCACCGGCTGGAACTGCTCCTGTCCACCCGTTCTCGCTGCCACCCATTTCAGCGCAGCAAAACCCAACGCCAGACCAACACCGGCTCCGACCACGGAATACAAATCCAGTTCCGCAGCAATCGGCGCCAGATGGCTGCCCAGTAACGCCCCCGCCATCAGTAATATCAGAGGCACTGCATAACTGAGCAAAGAACTTCTAAGCAGAGCCGCCTCTTCCAGCCCGATCACCACACGTTCGCCCACGGCGGCACCGATTGGATTCAACACCCGGAACGGTTTGGCTTTACTTCCCAGCAACAGGCCAAAACTGGAAGTGCCGCAGCTTTTCTGGGAACTGCAGGTACCGCAGGACGAAGCACGTGAAGTTTCGACATAAGCACCATCTAATCCCAACTTGACTACTACGCCCTCGGCTTCAAGCATGATATTTATCTAACCGCAAAAAATACGGAATTGGCAATTTGCATCACGGTCACCGCAGGCACCTCACCCAGCACTGTCACCTGAAACTCAGCAACCGGCTTGGTGTAAACGTTGATGGAGCCCTGACTGGAGAGACCCGTAACAGCTTTTTCCATCCCGGCCAAAGGCTCGATAAAGACCGAGATCGCAACCAGTTCATCGGAAAATACCAAATGGTTGGCAGAAACCTTCTTGCCGGGAAAAGTCCGCTTCTGTTCCATGAGCTTTTTGAATCCCGCAGGTAACGATTTCACCTGCCAGCCCGACTCGACCATGGCGGGAATGGCCTGCGGCTGCAAAACATGCTGATGTTTGGCGTACTTGGGTTTTAATTGCTCAGGGTTGATGGCCCCACCTATGCGGGTGTAGGTGAAGGAGAACTGATTTACCACCTCATTTTTTTCATTCAGCATGCCGGCCTTGAGCAACAGGCCACTGCTGCTTTCGCCACAAAAACGGTAACCGTATCGATAAACGTCTCGCGGCTCAAGAATGACATTCTGACAATCATAGCCTGCCACACGCTCCACCCCCCCCAGCTTGACCGTATAGCTTTCACCAATACCCGACAACTGGAGCGGCAGAAGAGCCGGAAAACTCTTATGCGACCTGCGCCTTTCGACCACGACGCCCTTGCTTTCAGGTGTAAAACAGAACACATCGTCATTGTTGCGAATGATTTCACGTGGCGGGCCATCCAGCACCTCCAGCTTCTCATGCTCGCCGCTCTCATCCGTCATATGGGCGATGCTTGACGTTTCCATGTAGGCGCCGCGCTGATAGACAAAAGTTCCGCTGTAATTGAGGCGGTGCGCTGCCGAAGCGATTTTCTGCAGCCAGACGATGCCATCACTTCCTGATGACTCTGCCACAGCCAACCCAGGCAGACCTACCATAATCATTACTGCCACACAACGACCAGCCCTCATCTTGCAACAGCCTCACGCATTTCCGAAACCGTATGCACATAAGGCCTCACACTCTGTGCGACCCTGGGCGAATACTCCTGATGCGCCAGCAGATAGGGGTTAACGCTGGCACTGGTCAACTCTGCCTGCGGAGCATTCGCCACCAGCATGCCCGAAGTCGTGCTGTCGGTTCCTGTCTGCATCACAGCCCAAACCACGAAACCCACAGCGGCGACCGATGCAGCCGCGGATAAAGCAAAAGTTCGGGTACGTTGCTGGGTGAACCGGTTGGGCGCCAGCACAGTGGGTTCCTCGGACAAGCGCGCACTGAATCGCTCCATGAAAACATTGGACACAGAAGTTGTGCCTCGCAATTCGTCACCGATCAGATGGTAGGCATGCCATTCACGTTGCGCTTCCGGATGTTGCAACATGGCTATCAATCGCTTCGCCTCGGCATCATCCACTTCACCGTCCATGAATTCGGAAATTTGTTCGTTCATGCTTACCACCTCTTATCTTTGTGTGTATCCAGCAAGGGCCGCAACTTCTCGGCAATTGCCTCTCGTGCCCTGAATATCCGTGACCTGACGGTCCCGATCGGGCAGTTCATCACTTCTGCGATTTCCTCGTAGCTCAACCCTTCGATTTCGCGCAAGGTAATCGCTGTTCTTAATTCCTCAGGCAACTCCGCCATCGCAGAGTTCACTGTCTGACCAATCTGTTTGGTCATCAACTCATGTTCCGGCGTGTTGATATCGCGCAACTCACTCGCGTCCTCGAAATTTTCCGCTTCTTCGGGGCTATATTCCGTAATCGTAGGCGCACGCCGCCCCTGGGCAACCAGATAGTTTTTGGCGGTATTAATGCCTATCCGGTACAGCCACGTATAAAACGCACTCTCCCCGCGAAACGAGGGCAAGGCGCGGTAAGCCTTGATGAAGGCCTCCTGCGACACATCCTCAACCTCTGCCGCATCGCGGATGAAACGCGACAACAGCCGGGCGAGCTTGCGCTGATATTTAATCACCAGCAACTCAAAAGCACGCTTGTCACCATGTTGCGCGCGCTCGACCAGTTGCTGATCAATTTCCCGATCACCCATCTGGGCCTACTCCCTGAAACAGCTTATTTTTGTAAGTATGCAGTATAGCGTTTTCACGCACCTTCCAGATAACTGGAGCACTACATCATTCACAAAGACAGGTATTCGCGCGAATTAGTTCATTTCACATGCCGGGATAGCGTGCACAAGAGGATGCGCATGTTATGATTTTTACGCTTTCACTCCCCTGAAACTGGACTGGACCCAACGTGGAACAATTTGACGTAGTGATCATCGGTAGCGGCTTGGCGGGACTGACATTGTCTCTGCATCTGGCTGAGCATAAAAAAATCGGGCTCATCACCAAAAAAGCCCTGCTCGATGGCGCAAGCAGCTGGGCGCAGGGCGGCATCGCTGCGGTGCTGGGCGACGACGACTCGATCCAGTCCCACATTCAGGACACCTTTGTTGCCGGCGCCGGTCTATGCGGCGAAAAAGCCACGCGCTTCGTAGTAGAGCATGGCAAATCCGCCATCGAATGGCTCATCGGGCAAGGTGTCCAGTTCAGCCACGATGAACAGCATACCGAAGAATTGCACCTGACGCGTGAAGGCGGACACAGCCACCGCCGCATCGTGCACGCTGCAGACGCGACCGGCGCGGCAGTCCAGATGACCCTGTCGCAGCAAGTCAAGGCCCATCCCAACATCACCCTGCTTGAAGAACACATCGCCATTGACCTGATTACCGGAAAAAAACTGGGCTTGAGCAAACCCGAGCAGGCCAGTCGCTGCTACGGGCTGTATGCGCTCGACAACCAATCCGGCAGGGTCAGGACCATTGCCGCCCAGCATGTTGTATTGGCCACCGGCGGGGCGGGCAAAGTCTATCTCTACACCACCAACCCCGATGTTGCAGCAGGCGATGGCATCGCCATGGGCTGGCGCGCCGGTTGCCGGGTGGCGAACATGGAATTCATCCAGTTTCACCCCACCTGCCTCTATCACCCCCATGCCAAATCATTTCTGATTACCGAAGCGGTACGCGGTGAAGGAGGCCTGCTCAAATTGCCGGATGGCACTCGCTTCATGCCCGAACATGACCCACGCGCCGAACTGGCGCCGCGTGATGTGGTCGCGCGGGCAATCGATTTCGAAATGAAAAAACGCGGTCTGGATTGCGTATATCTCGATATCTCGCACAAACCAGAGGCCTTCCTCAAGGAACATTTCCCCAACATTTATGCCCGCTGCCTGGAACTCGGCATCGACATCACACGCGACCCCATTCCCGTAGTACCTGCAGCCCATTACACCTGCGGCGGCATCATGACCGACCTGCGCGCTCGAACCGACATCCACAATCTGTATGCGGTGGGGGAAGTGGCGCATACCGGCCTGCACGGCGCAAACCGCCTGGCCAGCAACTCCTTGCTGGAATGTATCGTGTTCGCCCAGGCGGCGGCACGGGACATTCTGGAACAGAAAGATTCGCCCCTCCCCGCCCTGCCGGAGTGGGACGAAAGCCGGGTGACCGATGCTGACGAGGAAATCATCATCTCCCACAATTGGGACGAACTGCGCCGCTTCATGTGGGACTATGTCGGCATCGTGCGCACCAGCAAACGACTCCAGCGCGCACTGAAACGTATCAAACTGCTGCAGGAAGAAATCCACGAGTACTACAGCAATTTCCGCGTCAGCAACGACCTGCTCGAACTGCGCAACCTGGTTCAGACCGCGGAGCTGATCGTGCACAGCGCCATGCTGCGGCACGAGAGCCGCGGCCTGCATTTCAGCCGCGATTACCCGGAACAGCTGCCTGCGGCGGAAAATACGGTGCTGGTGCCGGATTAAGCGTTTAAAGCAATCTTGCGATCACACGCATATTGAGAGATGAGGCAATTATTGGTTACTTCTGCTTGATATTTCTCGCGGTCATTCGAGCAACGTATATATAAACTGCTCCACAACTGGAAATGACAGCACTCGAAAGCTTGATTTGAAATTCAAGTTACAACTCCTTGGCGGCAGACTCATCACTCAGAAAAACTGTTAGCATGAAACATCCCCGGCTGGACGACGAAATACCGCGGAAACCTCTAAACACCACTTGGACGTTCTCAGCATACCCATGGACCGATTGCTTGACCTGATCCTGTCTTTGATGCCTTTACTGGGCACAGTTGCTGGCGTTTCTCTCTTTCTGGCTGGAGCATACTGGATTCTGCTGGGACGCCATCCCGAGTTCAGTGGCGAACGCAAGCTTCCACGCCAACTCGTCATGTTTGGTTTAATTGCAGTCGGGGCTGTCGCCATTGCCCTTGCCCTGCCCGTCAGTGACAGCACACGCAATCAGGTGATCGCTCTTATCGGCGTGCTTCTTTCAGGGGTTGTTGCATTTTCTTCCACGACGATTATTTCGAATCTTATGGCCGGACTCGTGCTTCACATGACCAAGCCATTCCGAACTGGCGACTTTATTCGCGTAGAGGATTATTTCGGACGTGTTGCGGGCCGCGGATTATTCAATACCGAGATTCAAACCGAGCGGCGTGAACTTGTTTACTTGTCAAACACCTTTCTGATTTCTCATCCTGTTTCCGTTGTGCGCTCATCAGGCACGATTGTCTCGGCGGTGTTATCTCTCGGGTATGACGTCCATCATTCCCGAGTCAAGAGTCTTCTGATTGCCGCCGCGCGAGAAACAGGCCTGGAGGAACCATTCGTCAAGATAGTGGAGCTTGGCAACTACGCGATTACTTATCGTGTCAGTGGCTTGCTAACGGAAGTCAAGGGCATGCTCTCGGCACGATCCAATTTTTATGAAACGATTCTTGACACTCTTAATGAAGCCGGAATCGAGATTGTCTCCCCAACCGTCATGAGCCAGCGGCATTTGGCTGACGACGCGAGGATCGTACCAGATGAGATCGATGAGTCACTCCCGGTTGAATCATCCAAGCCCGAGGAGATTTTGTTCGACAAGGCCGAACAGGCCGAACAGCGAGAAAAAGCGCGATTCGATCTGCAAGAAGAGATTCAGGAACTTGAGGGTCAGGCGAAGATATCTGAAGGCGATGCAAGACAACAAATTGCAGACTTGATCGAGCAGAAACGTAATCAACTTGCCGAACTGGAGATTGGCGCGAAAAAAAAGATGCGCGGAGAAACAAATGTTGCCGAACAAGACGCGCCGGCGAAATTGCCCCAGCAAGCGGCTAAATCAGCTCATCACTAAAACAATTCAAGAGCATTTAGTGATATCAAGCCGTCCCTGGCATTCATTCAAAAGGGTTGCGCTAAGGCACGCCCCTTAATTCAGCAGTAGTAAAGTCACGTAAGGATAGCCAAATGGCTGCTCAGGCTGGAACCTCGTCAATTCGAACCTGACAAATCCTTCACTCAACAGTGTAAGGCAAATCCAGCAATTCCAGCACCGGCCCATCCGGAGTTTTCCAGTGCACGGCACTGGATTCAATACTGGCATTCAGGATCACAGCCAGTAAGTCAAAACCGCCATCAGGCGCGGGCTGTGCGTTCACCACCATGCCACCGGACTGTTCCGACGGGCCCTGCCCAAACAATACATCTCCAGGCTGAGGCGCGACATCGGACTGAAGGTGGGCGCGATACATGCGGCGCTTTACCTTGCCGAGATATTGCGAGCGTGCCACGATTTCCTGGCCGGGATAGCAGCCCTTGGTAAAGCTGACGCCGCCGATCAGCTCCATATTCGCCATCTGCGGCACGAATTGCTCTTGGGTTCCGGCAGTCACCATGGGAATACCGGCCTGGATTTCCAGCCACTCCCAGCGACCACTACCCACCGGAGTGCAATGCTTGCTCAGTGTCTGCCACACAGCGGCGGCATCTTCAGGTGCTACGAGAATTTCAAAGCGTTGCCCCGGCAGGCAGATCAGGGTCGCCGGACCACATTTACCCACCGCATAGTCATCCTCTGGCGCTGCGCCGCCCAGTTCGGCCAGTGCAGCCGGTGCCGCTTCCCCGGCGATACCAAGGCGTATCATCTGCTCGCTGGCATCGCTCACCTTCACCTTGGAGCGCATCACATACATAGAAAGGCGTTTCTGGATGGCCTCGCGCAAAGGTGCAGGAAGCTGCATGAAAAACCCTTCCTCGCTACGCCACAGCAGGAAAGTCGCCAGCATCCGCCCCTTTGGCGTGCAGTAGCTGCCCAGTCGTGCCTGCTCCAGCATCGCCTGTTTTACGTCGCAACTTAACTGCCCCTGAAGGAAGTTTTCGCTGTCCTCACCGGCAAACTGGATCACGCTCAAATTCGACAGGTCAGTAAGAATGCTGCCGTTCTGTGCTGCCAGGATTTCCTCTTGCGGCTGACCAAAATGAACGAGCTGCTGATTTTCGATATGCGCTCCCGCAGCACTCAAGAAGTCTTGCCAGTTGGAATTCATGTTTTATTTCCGATCAAATTAGTCGTGATTTAATTAGGGGGTAAAATAGTAGCCTTTGGCCATTTTTACAAGCCCTCCACCATGCTTGAGCTGAAACTCTTTCCCTCGCGTACGCTGACTGCCCTGCTCTCTGCGGCACATCTCTTGTCGCTGCTTGTGGTCTGGCTCCTGCCTTGGATGGTGTCAATACAAATCGCCGGCAGCCTGCTGATTGCTGCCAGTCTTGCCTTTCACCTGCGGCGCGACTGTCTGCTAGTCGCGGGCAATTCGATGATTGGACTCCGCCTCGACCAGAAGTGCAATTTTTCATATCAGATCCGCAACGACACTTGGCAGGAGGCAAAGCTGCACGGTTCCAGCATGGTCACACCTTGGCTGATCGTGCTCAATTTCACTCAGGAAAACAGAAGGCTGGCACGCCATGCCATTATTTTCCCGGACTCGGCCGATACAGAAATGCTGCGGCAATTGCGCGTCCTGTTGCGCTGGAAATGCGGCAATGCCAGCAAGGCCTGATTTGCCAGATGGTATAATCGCCCAATTTTAGCCTCGTTCATGATCTTGCTTCCGCCGCCTCTCCCCTCACCCGGCCAACGCACTCGCCATTCTGGCCTGCACGGTTCCAGCGATGCGCTGGCGCTGGCCCGGCTTGCGCAGGAAGCACGGCCGCTGGTGATTCTGGCGGAAACCGCCTGGCATGCCCAGCGCCTGCGTGACGAGATCGCATTCTTTGCGCCGCAACTGGCCATCCATCTCCTGCCCGACTGGGAAACGCTGCCTTACGACCATTTTTCTCCGCACCAGGATCTGGTCTCGGAACGCCTTGCGACGCTGTACCAGATTTCCCACAACGCCTGCGATGTGATCATCGTGCCGGCCACCACCGCGCTGTGCCGCCTGCCGCCACGCGAATTCCTGGCCGCCCACGCCTTTTTCCTCAAACAGGGCACCAAGCTGGACCTCGATGCGCTGCGCCAGCAACTCACCCAGGCAGGCTATACCCACGTCACCCAGGTGCTGACACCGGGTGAATACTCCATCCGCGGCGGACTGGTGGACCTGTTCCCCATGGGCAGCGCCGTGCCCTACCGACTCGACCTGTTCGATCAGGAGATCGAATCCATCCGCACTTTCGACGTGGACACCCAGCGCAGCATCTACCCGGTGAAAGACGTTCGACTGTTGCCGGCACGCGAATTTCCGCTCGATGAAGCCGGCATCAGCCGCTTCCGCCAGAGCTTTCGCGAAAAGTTCGAAGGCGACCCATCGAAGAGCCAGCTATACAAGGATGTCAGCAACGGACTGGCGCCGCTGGGCATCGAATACTACCTGCCGCTGTTTTTCGAGCACACCGCCACCCTGTTCGATTACCTGCCGGAAAGTGCGCTGCTGTGCCTGCACCACGATCTGGAAGGCGCTGCACAGCATTTCTGGCAGGACACCCGCTCGCGCTACATGCTGCTCAGGGGCGACCGCAATCGCCCCCTGCTCTCGCCGGAAGAAATTTTCCTGCCGGTGGATGTGTTTTTCGGCGAAATCAAACTGTTTGGCCGCATCGAAATTTCCAGTGAAGCGGGTGACAAACCGATCACCCAGCCGGTCCCCCCGGTACAGGTCGAACGCCGTGCCGAAGATCCGCTGGAAAAACTGAAAACATTCATCGAACACTTCGATGGCCGCGTCCTGATCCTGGCAGAAAGCATGGGACGGCGCGAAACCATGGCGCAATACCTGGCTGAATACGGCCTGAAACCGGCCATCTGCGAAAACTTTTCCGATTTCGAAGCAGGCACGGAACGGCTCATGCTCGCTGCCGGGATGGTAAGCACTGGATTCATCCTCTCCACCGCTTTTGCCGTCATCACCGAAACCGAGCTTTACGCCAGCCAGGTCCGCCAGTCGCGGCGTCGCGACACCACGCGCCGGAGCAATGTCGAGAACATGCTGCGCGACCTGTCCGAGCTCCGGGCCGGCGACCCGGTGGTGCACGAACAGCATGGGATCGGCCGCTACCTGGGCCTGGTGAACATGGACCTGGGCGAAGGCGAAACCGAGTTCCTGCACCTGGAATACGCCGGGGGCGACAAGCTCTATGTCCCGGTTTGTGACCTGCATGTCATCAGCCGCTACAGCGGCGCCAGCCCGGATTCCGCCCCCCTGCACCGACTCGGCAGCGGACAGTGGGAAAAGGCAAAAAAAAGAGCGCTGCAACAGGCGCGCGATACCGCAGCCGAACTGCTCAATCTATACGCCCAGCGGGCAGCGCGCCAGGGCTATACATTCAAGCTCAACCATCACGATTACGAAGCTTTTGCCTCTGCTTTCGATTTCGAGGAGACGCCGGATCAGGCGGCGGCCATTCAGGCCGTGATCGGGGACATGACCTCCGGCCTGCCGATGGACCGGCTGGTGTGCGGCGATGTCGGCTTCGGCAAAACGGAAGTTGCCCTGCGCGCTGCCTTTGTCGCGGTTGCCGACGGCAAGCAGGTTGCCATCCTGGTTCCCACCACGCTGCTGGCGGAACAGCATTTCAACAACTTCTCCGACCGTTTTTCCGACTGGCCGGTCAAGATTGCCGAACTGTCCCGCTTCCGCACCGCCAAGGAACAGACCCTGGCGCTCAAGGGGCTGGCTGCGGGCGAAATCGACATCGTGATCGGCACCCACAAGCTGATCCAGAAAGACGTCAAGTTCAAGAATCTGGGGCTGGTTATCGTGGACGAGGAACACCGCTTCGGCGTGCGCCAGAAGGAGCAGCTCAAAGCTTTGCGCGCCGAGGTGGACGTGCTGACGCTGACCGCCACGCCGATTCCCCGTTCGCTGTCGATGTCGCTGGAGGGTTTGCGCGACTTTTCCGTCATCGCCACTGCGCCGCAAAGACGCCTCTCCATCAAGACCTTTGTTGCACCCTATTCCGAAGGCATCATCCGCGAGGCGGTGCTGCGCGAGCTGAAGCGCGGCGGGCAGGTGTACTTTCTCCACAACGAAGTGGAAACCATCCTCAACGTGCAGGAAAAGCTGGCCAAGCTGCTGCCCGAGGCGCGCATCGCGGTGGCCCACGGCCAGCTGCACGAACGCGATCTGGAACATGTGATGCGCGATTTCTACCAGCAGCGCTTCAATATCCTGCTGTGCACCACGATTATTGAAACCGGCATCGACATCCCCACCGCCAACACCATCATCATGAACCGCGCGGACAAGTTCGGCCTGGCCCAGTTGCACCAGTTGCGCGGCCGGGTCGGGCGTTCGCACCATCAGGCTTATGCCTACCTGCTGACGCCGGGCGAGGTGGCCGCGCTCACGCCGCAGGCGAAAAAACGCCTGGATGCGATCCAGATGATGGAAGACCTGGGCGCAGGCTTTTATCTTTCCATGCATGATCTGGAAATCCGCGGCGCGGGAGAGATCCTGGGCGAATCGCAGAGCGGCGAAATGCAGGAAATCGGCTTCAGCCTCTATTCCGACATGCTCAACCAGGCCGTGAAGGCGCTCAAGGAAGGCAAGGAGCCGGATATGACAGCGCCGCTTGCCGTTACCACGGAAATCAATCTGCACACCCCGGCCTTGCTGCCCAAGGACTACTGCGGCGACATCAACCAGCGCCTGACGCTTTACAAACGACTGGCCAATTGCGACAGCCTGGAAGATCTCGATCTGATTCATGAAGAGCTGATCGACCGCTTCGGCTTGCTGCCGCCTGCTGCCCATGCCCTGCTCGAAGCCCATCGCCTGCGCGTCATGGCCAAGCCGCTGGGCATCATGAAAATTGACGCCAGCAGCGATGCGATCATGGTGCAATTCGTTCCCAGTCCGCCGATCGACCCTGCTAAAATCATCGAATTCATTCAGAAGCAGCCCGGCTGCAAGCTGGCCGGCCCGGACAAGATCCGCATCGGCGTACCGCTGCCCGAGGTCGAACAACGCATCACCACGATCAAATTTTTATTTAAGAAACTGCAATAAGGACTCCAACATGCCCCATCTGATCCGCCCCTTTGACGGCCTGCGCCCTGCCCCCGGGCGCGCCACCGAAGTCGCCGCGCCGCCCTATGATGTACTTTCCACCGCAGAAGCACGGGTGCGCGCGGATGGCCGCCCCTGGAGCTTTTTGCACATTTCGAAACCGGAAATCGACCTGCCGCTGGAAACCGACCCCTATGCGCCGGAAGTCTATGCCAAGGCAGCGGAAAACCTGCAGCGCATGATCGATGCTAGCGTACTGAAGCGCGATGACAGCGCCTGCTACTACGCCTACCGGCTGGTAATGGGAGAGCACAGCCAGACCGGGCTGGTGGCGGCGGCCTCGGTAGCGGATTACGACACCAACCGCATCCGCAAGCACGAATTTACCCGCCCGGACAAGGAAGACGACCGGGTGCGCCAGATCGACGCCCTCAATGCCCAGACCGGCCCCGTCCTGCTGGCCTATCCCAGCGCACCCGAGGTCGATGCCATTCTCGCCCAGGCCAGCACAGGGCAGCCTGATGCCGACGTGACCGCCGATGACGGCATCCGCCACACCATCTGGGTGCTGAGCGACCCCGCCATCAACGCCAAACTGACAAACGCTTTCGACGCCATGCACGCCATTTACATCGCCGATGGCCATCATCGCTCCGCCTCGGCCTCGCGCATCTGCGCCGCACGCAAGGGCGCCAACCCGGATCACAACGGAGAGGAAAGCTACAACTATTTCCTGTCGGTGATTTTCCCGCACCACCAGATGAAAATCATGGACTACAACCGCGTGATCAAGGATCTGAATGGTCTGGACAAGGCCACTTTTCTCCAGCGCGTCGGCGAATGCTTTGCTGTAGAAAAAATTGCTGGTCAGATGAAACCTGCCAAACCCAACGAATTCGGCATGTATCTGGATGACCAATGGTACCGACTCGCCATCAAACCGGAACTGATCCCCACGCAGGATCCGGTCGGGCGTCTTGATGTCAGCTTGCTGCAGAACAACCTGATCGCGCCGGTGCTTGGTATTGCCGACCCGCGCCGCGACAAGCGCATCGATTTCGTAGGCGGCATCCGCGGTCTGGCTGAGCTGGAAAAGCGTGTCAACAGTGGTGAAATGGCGGTCGCCTTCGCCCTGTTTGCCACACGCATGGAAGACCTGATGGCCGTGGCCGATGCCAACGAAGTCATGCCGCCAAAATCCACCTGGTTCGAGCCCAAGCTGGCTGACGGGCTGGTTTCGCATGTCTTGAACTAGGCTCCAGCGGATACGCCATGGCTGACAACATCGTCATTCAGGGGGTATCCGATCCCTCTCCCCTGCTCGAGCAGCTGTCGCTACTCACCGGCTGCTCCGACCATGTCCGTATTTTTGACCGCCCTGCTTTTCGCTTTCACAACGGGAAAATCAACACTGCCCTGCTGGAATTCTGTCTTGAGCATCAGCTCGACTGTGCGACGACACCTTCTGGCCGTGAACTCAAACTCTTCGGGTTGGTGGCCTTCGACATGGACTCCACACTCATCGACATCGAGACCATCGACGAACTCGCCGGCATTGCTGGCATCAGGGAACAGACAGCGCAACTCACTGAACGCGCCATGTGCGGAGAAATCGACTTTGAAACCAGTTTTCGCCAGCGCATTGCACTACTGAAGGGCCTGCCGGCAAGCACACTGAAAACCGTCTATGAACAAACCCTACGACTCAATCCCGGCGCTGAATGTCTGATACAGGAAGTGCAACGGCAGGGTCTGAAGACCGCGCTGATCACCAGCGGTTTCGAATATTTTGCCGAACGGCTCAAATCAAGATTGGAGCTTGATTATGCAGTTTACAACCGGGTCAGAATTCGTAATGGATGTCTGACAGGTGAAATCAGCGGCAAGCTGATCGACGCAAGGGGAAAGGCGAACACACTGGAGGCGTACAGAATCAACCTCGGCTTAAGCAACAAACAAGTCATAGCCATCGGTGATGGCGCCAATGACCTCGCCATGCTGGACATGGCAGGCATCAGTATCGCCTGGCATGCCAAACCATTAGTTCGCAAACAGGCGACTCACGCTCTGAACTTTGTTGGTCTTGACGGGGTTCTCAACCTGTTCGAGCAAGCCTGACAAACTTAACGCTCAGTTTTCTCCAAAGCGTCCTTCCTGATCTCGACTTTAGTTTTTTGCTTAAGGCTAGAGAGGTAAGCCGCAGCATATTCACGCTCCAGCATGCTGGCAAAACGTTGAGCATAGGCCTGCTTGCGACCTTCCTCAAAGGGTCCAGTCTCAACCAGCTTTGACACCTTGACCAGGGTGAAGCCCCCCTGCTTATTCTCCACTCCAGTAAAAGCAGGCAATTTGTCTGCTTTTGCCCTGAAAGTTTCTTTCAACACTTCCGGCGCCAGATCAGCCGGCTTGGAACGACTAACAAGCTGGGAAGGGCTCCAGTTCAAACCAGCAGGCGAATTGCCCTGCTGCAACTGTGCCAAAGCATCCTTGCCCCATTTCACAGCCAGAACAGAAGCCTGCTGGCGTTGCAGGCGCTGTTCCAGTGCTGCAGCCACTTCATCCATCGGCCTGACACTAGCCGCCTTGTATTCCAGCAAGCGGGCTGCCACAAGCGTATTGGGAACAACCTCGACAGCCTCAGTGTTGCGCTTATTTTTCAGAACCTCTTCAGTAAACACTGCCTGCAACAGTTTGGGATTGTTGAGCAGCGGGGTATCGCTCGCCATTCGGGTGAGCCAGCCACTCTGCACGATCTTGAGCCCGAGTTGCTGGGCAACTGGTGCGAGGCTATCTGCTTGCTCATAAACCATGTTGCTGAAATTTTCAGCATTCTCCGCAAATTTCTTGCCGGCTTGCTGTTTTTTCAGTTCCAGGGAAATTTCGTCGTGCACATCCTGCAGTGTGCGCAATTTGGCAGGTTTGATCGCAGTCAGCTTGATGATGTGATAACCGAATTCCGATTGCACCAGATCACTGATCTCGCCAGCAGCCATCTTGAATGCAGTGTCTTCGAAGGATTTAACCATCGCGCCACGACCGAAATAGCCCAGATCGCCCCCTTGGGCGGCAGAACCGCTATCCTGAGAATATTGTTTGGCCAGTTGTGCAAAATTGTCCGGACTCTTTTTGGCTTCCTGCAATACCTTGCGCGCTTTGTCCAGAGCCGCCGTTTTATCTGCTGCACTGGCATTGGCTGCCAAGTTAATCAGGATATGACTGGCTTGACGCTCTTCTGGCTGGCCGAACTGGGTAGCATGCTCTTTATAATAAGCCGCGACTTCTTCTTCGCTCACAGTCACCTGCTCTGCCAAGTTTTCTGCTGACAGCACTACGTATTCGAGGCGCGCCTGCTCCGGCAACTTGAATTCATCCTGATGTTTTTCATAGTAATCCTTGATCGCAGCGGCTTCGATCTTGGCTTGAGACATGAACTGTTCAATCTGAATCACGGCCTGACTGGTTTCACGCTCTTGCTCATTAATGCGGATCAGGGTGTCAGCAACCACTTTGGGAATAAACGCATTGCGGATCACACCTTCCTGAGCAGTCTGCAACAACAGATCCTGACGCAGACGCTGCTCAAACTGGCCAGGAGTCATATTTTGCTGACGCAGCACCGATTCATAACGCGCATGGGAAAAAGTTCCATTTTCCCAGAAAGCTTCGATCCCGGAAATAAACTTGGCCAGTTGTGCGTCAGACACAGCCAGCCCTTCCCGCGTCGCATCCGCCAGCAACACGCGTTGATTGATCAATCCGTCCAGTACAGATTTACGGATTTCCGGGCTATCCATGACAGAGGGATCGTAATTTTTCCCCAGTGTCGAGCGCATCCGTTCCTGCTGGTCCTTGAGTGTATTTGCAAATTCGTTTTGCAGAATCTCCATCCCGCCCACCGAAGCTACCACAGGACCACCGCTACCGCCCTTCATATAGGAATCGACACCCCATAGAGCGAAGGGAATGGTAATCAGGACCAGAATGACTTTGGCAATTTTGCCTTGAGCATGCACACGAATGGCTTCTAGCATAGTATTAACCCGTAAACGGCTTGCCAAGCCGGCAAAGCCGGTTTTATTTGGCTGCGAGAAAGAAAAAAGGGTGAACCGAAGTTCACCCTTGTTTGGCGGAGTGGACGGGACACAGCGGTCAATATAAAATTAATTAAAAATCAATACGTTAACGAGCATCTAAACAGCTGCTTTGTACCCTGGCTGTATACCCTGCCCCTAATTTCGAAAATTATATCATAATATTTCAGCACAAAGCCCACCTAAGATCGCCCTAAATAGTGAGCAAACAGGTCATCTGGATCATGGCGCGGTATATTGCTTGCTAGTGAATGCAAGTTCGTAATATCGAAGTGTGCTTTCATCATCAACTTTCGCAGGAAGTTGAATATGGTCAACGACAACTAGGGATGGCCTGGAGGTGGGAGGTGCGGAGGGTGCGGAGCTCTGGCGGTATATGCAGGCACAGCAGAGAGCTGAGCGGTATGGGGCGTACGTGCTGAAGCGTGGGGCAGAGATGCGGGGCCAGGCGGTGGACTGGTGGACGACCGACGAGATGCTGGCTCAGCCTGAAGCGCTGGAGGTTGCGCGGGAGGCGGTGGCGGAGCAGCGTGCGGGTGGGCAACTGGGTGAGGAGTATCTGACGTTGAGCGCGTACCTGGCATCGGGCAAGGTCCACAACGAGGATGCAGAGTATGCGCGGTTCAGGTACGGGATACTGATGACTCAGGTGTGGGAGACGTACCCGGAGGAATGCGAGCAGGGGGGGTGCCCGGAGATGCGGCTTACTGCGGGCGGGTGGGAGCGGTGGATTGACACGGGTGAGGTGGATACCTCGGCGAGTGCTGAGACCCGGCAGCTCACGCCCGAGGAGTGGAGGAGCTGGGTGATGCGCGGAGGGGACCGCAATGCGGAATAAGTGGCAGCGCAAGATCAAGCAGCGGCGGCCGTCGACAGGCCGGGCAGAGATGGCGGCGGCGCAGGAGCGTGTGCGGAATTACGTGGACCGGACGCATGACGCGTTCATGGCGCAGCTGGCTCAAGCGGATGAGTGGGCGGAGCTGGAATGCGGTGCGATGGCGGGGCCGCTCAGGCGTTAAGCACGCGGCGCCAAACGGACATCGTGGTCGTTGAGGTACAGCTCCAGCGCTTCCTGGAGGTTTACTACGGCATCCTCCTCGGTTGGGCCGTCGCTTGCCACCTCGACATCGAGGCAGCGTGCGATGAACACGCCATCTTCGGGAGTTAGCTCGTAAGTTAGGTTGCGTTCCATGGGGTGTAGGGTAGCACCGGACAGCGCATTGGCCAACCGTGGGAAAAGTCACCTGCGAAAAGCCACTACGACGCTCGCCGTGAGGCATCCTCCGGTCCGGTATTTCGGGCATCTGCGCGGCTTCGGTTGCCCAGCGGGTGTCGCGGTTCACAGCGTAGGCTAGCGTGCGTGCTTTGGTGGTGCGAGGGATATGCGAAATCTAGGGGTGAATCGCAGGTTAATCCTGAAATTCAAAGGCGAAAAACGAGGATTAACCAAAAACCTAGCGCCGTGGTGGCTCCTTAGGGCGGGGACGGGCTCCGGATTCTGTTTAAAGGGGAATGTCGCGGGTGCTTCTGCTTAAAAGCTGACTAGTTGGAAGGGGAGGATGTGGGGCAGTAAGCGGCGCTCTACGGCGCCGAATAGAGGTTGTGCAGCCTGTTCGGAGTGGGGTGACGCTGAAGATCGGCGCCCGTTATCGCAGCCCGCGATGGAAACCCATACGCTCCTTCTCCATCCAGTCGCTTTTGCTTTTGGGTTTGTGGGTTGTGGTTGGTTTCCCGGGACGCGAGGGAACTCACAAGGGCTTACCCTTGGTTTGGCTTTTAGCGTTTCAGGGTAAGCCTCCCCTCACAGAGGCGGATTTAACAGGTGGAGGTTTTGTTTTGAATGTTTCTTCAGTTAGGGTTTTGGAGACCCGCGCCGATAGGGGCTCTCCGGGCACTTCATGTACACGTTATCACGTCGACAGTAAGTATATTTGAAACCCGCGCCAGTGCTTGTTCTCCGGGTATTTCGTGTACATGATGACCCGTTGTCAATTTTCTAGCCTGGTGCCGCAGCGGGTTCTGATGGTTGAGATTTTTTCGTGGGGGGGGAGGTACCGGCCAGGAAGGTTGAGGTTTGTTTTGGGTGTTTCTTTAGTTAGGGTTTTGGTGACCAGCGCCGATAGGGGCTCTCCTGGCATTTCATGTACACGTTATCACGTCGCCAGTAAGCATATTCGAAACCCACGCCAGTGCTTGTTCTCCGGGCATTTCGTGTACATGATGACCCGTCAACCCTCCTCCTTGGGCGTTCTTGGGCGCCGCCGGCGTCTAATGGCTAGACGCGAATATGACTTCAGGGATTCCGGGTTATTGTCCTTGTCCACCCAGAAGAACTCGTGCTTATGCGAACCGTCTTCGTTGGTCATGAAGCGCACGGCTTGATACCAGGTAGTCTTGGAGATGGCCGGTAGCTCAATGCGCCTGAAGAACCGTACCTTGTCGCCCTCGACCCTGTCCTCCTCAATCTTGAAGTAGAACTCCGGAAGCGTATCCTTGGCGATGATGGCCTTTAGCTGCTTTTTCCAGCGGTCTGGCCGGGGCTCCTTGCTGCCGCACTTTGAGCGCAGCTCCTCGATTCCGATGAGAAACCCTCGCTGCTTGTGTCCGACATGCCTGCGCGCGATCTCGTAGAGGCGCTTCTCCAGGTTGCTCCTGAGCTTTACGTACGCCGGCGCGATTTTTAAAATCTCGGTGGCGTACGCGCTATTGTCCACGGTCGCGATCGAGCGAAATACCCACTCCGAAATTACCAGCTCGACCTGCGTTCCGCGCGGACGAGGGTCCCCGACCGCGTAGGTCTCGCCGTCGTCCCCAACGATTTTTTTTGATTCTAGCAAATGGAATCCTTCGGTGGCCCGCTTACCCCCGGTCCGTATGTTTGTGAATATCGTGGTGCTGAGCAGCCGGTCGATGCCTCGTTCGATATTCGCGTACTCTTTCCCACCGGCGGACCGGTCCATCCAGGACAGCAAATCCTTCATTTGGAACCGCACTTTGCGGTCCGCACAGGGATTCCCCCGTGCACGCTCGGTGGCTAGGATGCTGACCGCGTACACCAGTATCATCTTATCCTGCAAGTTCGCGCGGCCAAGCTTACCGCTGCAATCAACTTCCAGGGACATCGTGGCAGGTATATTCCGGGACGGAACGGCATTATTCCACTCAAACGGTTCGGAATCTTTGCCCAGCGATAGGGAAAATATAGGGAGGTCCAGCATAGCTAAGATATCCTTAATGTCTCGCGGGTATGCGCCGACCTCTGTGACGGGTGTGCGCTTTTCCGGGTCGCGATAGACCGTGATGTTAGTGGCCATGTTTTACCCCCAGGAGCCTATCCAGCGCCAGCGTGACCAAAGCCTGCTTCGTTGTTTCGTATTTCCCGGCCAGCGCGGTCAGCGCGGCCATGCGCTCCGCGTTGACGCGGATGAGCAGAGCCGATTCATCCCGCGCGGGAATAAGCCTTCGGGATGCGGGGTTGCGCGGTCGCCCGGTGGTCGTGGGTAGGTTCTGTTGGCGTAGCTGCATGATGTGTCCGTATTTTAATTGATTACCCTATGTATAGACACTAACCCCTCGCGACGGCCAAGTTTAGGGCGATTACCGGTATAAAAAAGGTCAGCCCTCCCTCCAAATGTATTTACTTAACCGTAATCAGCGCGTTCCCCGCCGCACGAAAAAAAACTCCACTAACCCATGACTTAGCAGCTCCCCTCCCCGCCAAGTCCTCCCGCTACTTGTATGTGTGGCACCGGCCCACCACCAGGCTCACCCTTCCCTACCCTACCCACTCGCCAGTGCTCGCTCTCCGCGCATTACATGTACGCGCTATCACGTCAACGTGCCTTTCTCGCTGAGCCCCCCTCCGGCTTCCTCTCGCACGAAAAAACTCCCAAAACCCATGAGAATCCGAGGCTCACCATCCTCGCCACCAAACGAGGTTTCACCTGGGCCCCGGTCGCCGCGCACCGAGCCCGTCAACCCCGCCTTTCCAACCAGTCCTACCCGTGCACGGACGAAAAACACCTGCGAGGATTGCTCCAGGCAGGTGTTGAATTGGTGCTTATCGTGGCAACTCGCTAGAAACAGCATCTTCCTAAAAATTCGTCACTTGGCGTTCCCGTCCCAGGCATCCCCAAGTTGCTCAGCCTGCTATCCAGTGGCGCCCAGGCGGGGTTGTCGTTCGTGCCACCCTGCCCTCGCAGGCATATCACCCGAAACAGCGCACCCGCCGCAGCTAATCTCGCTTGCTCCAGCTCCGACAGCGCCTCGCTTAACTGCTCGATCTCGCTCATTGCCGCTCTCCCACACTCTTGAATATGTCCCCGCAATCCGCCAAAATCCGATCAAACATCTCGGCCACTGCCACATGCTCGCGCCGCAATTTCAACGGAATTCCATCGATCGCACACACGTGCTCAGTCGCCTGAAGTAAGCCCCGGGCCCCCTCCGCAATCAGCTTGTCCACTGCCGCAAGCGCCGGCGCTTGAGAGTGAGGTGTCGCCTGCTTCAAAACATACTTGCGTAAGCTAACCCTTGTGGCATCCAGGACCTGGAGCGTTTTGACCAAGTCTTCAGCAACGCGCACCGCGCTCTGATCGGGACCTTTTGTTTTCACCGGCAGGCCTTTGCGATTCGATGTATTCGTCATTCCCATGTATCTCATTCCTTTTCTCCTGATTTCCCCGGAATCCGGGGTTGCTTTGTCGTTTTGTGCCTACTTACCCTGCAATTGCCTGGGGTTGCGCTGCCGCGGTCCGGTAGCTAAGTCGCTGCAACCTAGCCCGCACTTCATCCCACAGCGGGTCGCTTGTAGGGTCTGCCTCGCCCTGCATCAGTTCGCTCAGGTCGGCTATCGTGTCGCGCAGCACGCGCTCGCTCTGTTCGACCGCGGCAATCGCGATGAGCAATCGGTAGGCGGTGGTTCTCGTTGTGTTTCGTCTCAAATGGATGCTCCTTTCGTAACCTTGCGTCGCCGGAAGTGGCGCCGCTCCTTGTTCGTATAGCGAGCCACCCCGCGCGAACGGCGCCTTTTTGTTCCATCCAGGCAGCTTTTAGTTGTTTTCGAGGGCCTGTCTTCGCAATACTCCCCGTTACCCGTAGGCAACGCCGCAACCCGCGCGAATGCGAGCGTCAAGGCCTCGTCCAAATCCATCATTGAAGCCGATGAGCGCATGAACTTCGCGGCCCGTGGCACCGTCGAGCGAGTGTTCGGGAAACTGTCCGCGACGGACGCGATACTACTGCAAATTCACATCACGAAAGGCATCCCCTGGACTGCCGGGAACCGGATGAAGATCCCGGCCGGGGACCTTAGGGAAACTCGGTCGGCGGTCTACCTCACAACCGATGAATCCAAGGGAGATGCGGTCAGCGCTGTCGAGACCGCGATGCGCGCGCAGAATGTAGTGACAAGCAAGGCCGCCGATCAGGCTGCCGCAGCGTTGAGGGCGGCATTCGAGGAAGCAAAGCCCGGACTACTGGTGCGGCACGACAAGCTGGTGGCCCACGTCAACACCTGCCTGACCGCGCTGAAATTTGAGGAGGCCACCGCCAAGGGTAGGCCGAGGGCTAGCTGATGCGACTATCTCATCGCCATTGCGCTGATTGCGGCACCCAGTAGCGGGGCTGCCTGATGCAAATATTTTCTGCAAACGGCGGCTTTATGGCAGGCAGTTTGTAACCCTCTATGATAACTGTGTGCCAAAAGCGGACCACCAATTCTTTGCAGCTTACTTGCGTTTGCCTGGAGGTAATATGCTCTAGAAATAAATCTTTAATTTATCTATATACATACTCGTGAAATATTCTTAATCTTGCATACCGAGATCGGCTAGCAATGGAGCAACCATGATGACTTCTGATTCTTCCCCCACAGTGTTTCAACGTCTGCTGGCAGCCCTTCCCCTGAAGTCGGAAAATTCATGAAAACCACTTTTACCCTTGGTCTGCGCGGTCGCCTCATCCTGCTTATAGTGGTGGCGTTTACCGTCATCTTCGCCATGATCGTACAGCACACCATCGCGCATCGGGCTGAAGAGATCGCCAATGCCACCACGCACCTTCTGCACAATGCCAAGTTGATCGCCGCCCGGCAGCAGCAGATACAGACGCGAGCCGAAGCGATCCTGAACGATCTGATGACACGTGCCGAATTACGTTCTGACGTTTCTATCAAATCCTGCGAAAAATTCCTTGCAGCACGGGCCAAACAGGAAGCAGCGTTCCTCCAGATCGGCAAGGTACTGCCCAACGGCGATCTGGCCTGCACGGCGCACCCTGCCGCAGGTCGTGTCAACCTTGCCGACTGGGACTGGTTTCAGTCGGTTCTTAAATCTGAAAACATGGTCGTCAGCGGGGCACTGACGAGCCGCTCCGTGAACCAGCCCACTGTCGTCTTCGCCAAGGCAGTGCGAAACGATGCCGGGCAAGTAACCAGCGTACTCTTTCTATCACTCGACCTGAGCTGGCTGCGGCAGGAACTGAGCACGGACGGGCTTCAGGAAGGCACCCGGTTGGTGGCGGTGGACAGCAGCGGCATAGTGCTTGTACGTCACCCAGACGGCGATGATGACCGCGCAGACAAGAGTATCGCGCAAACCCCCCTGTTTCAGGCCGTTACCGCCAAAAGCTATCAAGGCACCATCGAGGAGCGGGGGCTGGACGGATTGCCCCGCATCGTCGCCTTCACGCCGCTGCTGGAGACCGTTTCCGGCCCGATGATACTGTGGCTGAGCGTGCCGAAGGCGGTCGTGGAGGCGTCCACCCAGCGGGAACTCACCACCTCGCTGTCCGTTGCCGCGACGGTGCTGCTGCTGGTCATCGCGTTGGTGATCTGGGGTGGTGAAAAGCTGGTTTTGTTTCCTTTGCGAAGGCTTCTCCTGGCCGTAACCCGCTTCGGCAGCGGCGATCTCTCCGCCCGCACCGGGTTACCCCGCACCGAGGACGATATCGGCCGGCTGGCCCAGTCCTTCGATATCATGGCCGAATCCGTCCAGGCCAGCGAGGCCCGCTTCCGCGCGGTGGCCGAAGCCAGCCTCGACGCCCTGTTCATCCTCAGAAGCGTACGCGGCGAACAGGGCGAAATTCTCGATTTCGAGTTTACCGACCTCAACCCCCGCGCCGAACAAATGCTGGATATGGCGCGTGACAAGGTCGTCGGGCAGAAGCTGTGCGAGCTGCTCCCAGTCAATCGCACCGGCGGCTTTTTCGACAAGTACGTCGCGGTGGCGACCACCGGCACACCGCTGGAGGAAGAATTTCCCATCGACATACCGGAGATCAAGGCCAAGTGGGTACGCCACCAGGTCGTGCGGGTGGGCGACGGCATTGCCATTTCCTCGCGCGACATCACGCAGTGGAAGAAGATGTCCGCAGAAATCCGGCGGCAGGGCAAACTCAGAAAGCAGATCATGAGCTCGGTGGGCGAGGGCATCTTCGGTCTGGACACCGAAGGCCGCGCCACCTTCGTCAATCCGGCGGCCACGGCGATGCTGCAATGGTCAGAAAAAGAGCTGGTCGGCCAGCCCATGCACGCCCTGCATCATCACACGCGGGCCGACGGCACGCCTTATCCGGGCAAAGAATGCCCCATCTATGAAGCTTATCGGGACGGCAAAGTCCACCGCGTGGACAACGAGGTTTTCTGGCGCAATGACGGCACCAGTTTCCCGGTCGAATATGTCAGCACGCCCATCTTTGACGACCAGGGCGTTTTGACAGGCGCGGTGGTGAGCTTCACCGACATCAGCGCACGCAAACAGGCGGAGCAAATCCTGCACGATAGCGAGGAGCGCTTCCGCGTCACCATAGAAAATATCCGCGACGCCTTCGTCCTCATCAACGGCGAAGATGAAAGAATCTTGCTGTGGAATCCTGCCGCTGAGGAAATGTTCGGTTATAGCCAGGAAGAAATCATCGGCCAGCCGATGCACCATCTCATTGTACCGCCCCGTTTTCACGAGGCGGCATACGCTGGCCTGGCGCGTTTCACCCAGACCGGCGAAGGTGCGGCCGTAGGCAGAACGAACGAGTTGATGGCCTTGCGCCGGGATGGAGCAGAATTTCCCGTTGAAATG
>JAHJGO010000013.1 GCA_018824405.1 Gammaproteobacteria bacterium | reverse complement strand
TGCAGCAATTGCTGATTCGCCTGGATCAGGCGATTGCGAAGGCGGGGGATGGTGGGGAATATACGGATGAAATCAACGCGTAATCTGCTGTTAAACGAAATCAATCTGTTGGGTCAAGACGGTAATGACCGGACGCTTACGAATGGTGAAATTGCTGACCACCTGATTCGTCTGACCCACAACCAGCGCAATTGGGTTCGGGCTGAGCTTTCTATATCTACGCAATGTGAAGGGCTACCGATGGAACCACAAACGGGTGTATCGCATATACCGCGAGCTGGAACTGAACCTGCGGATCCAAGCCGAGAAAGCGGATTGTTCGGGAGAAACCGGAACCGCTGGTGGTGCCAGAAGCCATCAACCAGTGCTGGTCCATGGATTTCATGCATGACCAACTCTCCGATGGCCGGAGCTACCGGTTGTTCAATGTGATCGATGTGATCGATGATTTCAACCGGGAGGCCTTGGCTATCGACATTGATCTTTCGTTGCCGTCAGAGCGGGTCATAAGGGCGCTGGATCAGATCATCGAGTGGGCGCGGCAAGCCGCTGTCGATTCGCGGCGATAACGGCCCGGAGTACATCAGCGGCACATTCATCCACTGGGCCGAGCGGCAAGGCATTCGGCTGGATCATATCCAGCCGGGTAATCCACAGCAGAATGCCTATATCGAACGCTACAACCGAACGGTGCGTTACGACTGGCTCAGTCATTACCTGTTCGAGTCGATTGGCGAGGTGCAGGATTATGCAACCCAATGGATGTGGACTTACAATCACGAACGCCCCAACATGGCGCTCGGCGGCATCACCCCGAAACAGAAGTTAGCGCTTTTAACCAACTCTACTTCTAACTGCCGCTAATTTCAGGGGGATTGCCGCATAATCTTGAACCGTCAGAGCACTCACGGCCTGTAAGGTTCTTTCAACTGCCAAATATGGCGCCACACCCATACATATGGACCTTGGGTTGCGCTTGGCCACCCACCACATGTGGTTGGTGGCGCCAGAGATACCCTATTTGCAGCAGGCTCACACCGCCTTGGTACCAATTTTCATCTCTTTTGAAAAGCAACCCGCCGAATCGCGATTATTTTCAAATAGAGCACCCTTTTTCAAAGAAATCTTAACTTCAAATTGTTACGATTTTGCAAAAAGACTAAAGAGAATTCAACAGGAGCCTTCACTGAATACTCAAACTTTCTTTAAGTATACGCGGAGTGATAAATATCATCAGCTCTTGCTTTTCTTCAGATTTATTTGTGTGTTTAAACAAACTACCGAGGACAGGAATATCGCCAAAAAATGGCACTTTTTCTACATCGTTCTGTGTAGTCTGTGTAAATATACCACCTAATACCGCTGTTTCGCCGTTGTTAACCAAGACTTGAGTTTTTACTCTACTAATATTCACGGATCTGTTGTTCCCGTCTCTTGTGTACTCCCCTGGCGTATCCTTGGTCACTTCAACATCAAGCAGGATTGAATCATTGTTCAGTACTTGAGGGTTCACCAGCAAACACAGCAACACATCTTTAAAGGTTGTGGTAGCTGGCGAGGTTGCTGTTGGTGGTGTAACCACCGGTATTTGTACGCCCTGCACGATTGCCGCTGGCCGCTGATTTGATGTCATAACTCTCGGGTTGGAAATCACACTACCACGCCCATCTGCTTCGAGTGCTGAAAGTTCCAGACTTATCAGATTACCCGTACCAAGATTCATCAAAGTAAATGCCAGCGCTGCGGCGGGATTTGAAACCCCCAAATTCACATTTGCATTACCTCCACCACCGGTAGAGTTTGCTGCTAAATAGGGAGACTGAGTATATGTTCTTACTCCGTTAAGTTCACTTTCAATCGGTCCACTATACAATCTTGGAGGCATGCCTACGGCGCCCAAAGTAGAATTTTCAAGATTCTGTGATACGCCAACACTGTAATTACTACCGATGGTATTACTGCTCTGTCCGCCCAAGCGGACTCCTAACTGTTTCCCGAAGCTATCATTTGCCAGCACAATTCGTGCTTCAATCATGACTTGTTTGGCCGGGACATCAATGACAGTCAGAAGGCGTCGAATCTCTTCATGCTTGCTAGGAATATCGTTCACAATTAGCATGTTAGTCTTAAGGTCAAATGAAATACTTCCTCGTTTCGAGAGTATTTTTTGATCATCATTACCGCTCCCCGCTCCCCGACCGCCCCCAGCGCTTGGGGCTATAGTTCTAAGTCCTGTTGCTGCTGGAGTACATGTTGCGTCCTCAGTGCGGTCCAAACGAGCGTTGGTTTCCCCATTAAGCATTTGCTTGGCTCTATCGGCCCTTAAGTAATTAAGTGCGTAGTACTCCGTTTGGAGTGGTTCAAGTTCGGTGATTTGCAACTTGGCTTCCAATTCCGATTTTTCCTTGACTGCCAATTCATCTCGAGGAGCGATCCAAACCACATTCCCATTTTTACGCTTATCAAGCCCTTTTGCATTCAAAATGATATCCAATGCCTGATCCCATGGGACATCCTTTAAGCGTAATGTCAGAGAACCAGAAACAGAATCACTGGTAATAATATTCAGGTTGGTAAAATCCGCAATAACCTGCAACACAGTGCGAACTTCAACATTCTGGAAATTGAGAGAAAGTTTTTCGCCGCCATATCCCTGCTTGCTTCCTGGCACCATTTTGTTTGGATCTTCAACCAGCTTTTTTACATCTACGATAAACTGCCTGTCCGCCTGATAAGCGGAGTATTCCCACTCTCCTTGTGGCTCTATCACCATATGTACGTTCTTTCCCCGACTTGCTGTGGTCAGCATACGTACCGGTGTTCCAAAATCCGCCACATCAAGTTTCCGTTCCTGGCTAGCTGGGATTCCTGCATCAATAAAATCTACGATCAGGTTTTTCCCCTGCTTGCGAATATCAATGCCAGTTGTTGAATCCGAGAGGCCCACGATAACGCGTCCTTCTCCATTATTGCCACGACGAAAATCTATGTCATTTACTGTATGCTTTTGTGTGCCCGTTCCCGCATCTGCAAAACGGGTTGTTTCATTGGTGGTTGATGCTGCAGTCACGGCCCCTTGAAGCGTGATAATCAGACTGTTGCCTTCTAGCCGCGTTTCATAGCTTACTGGCTTTACCAGATTCATTACCAAACGTGTGCGATTACCAGCCTGAACGATATTTAACGCTCTCAGTCCGCCCTCGCCAACCTCCATAATGTTTTTTCCCAGAGCGTTACCAGTTCCCGGGAAATCCAGAGCAATGCGCGGAGGATTATTGGTCGTAAATCCTGCAGGTGAAGTTGTCAATGCCTTCTTGAGCGTCACCTTTACCTCGACCTTTCCTCCCTGCAGAGCCGAGTAGGAGATTTTCTCGATGTTATTTTGATCACCCGTACCAGCCCCTCCCTCAACTGCAACCGCACCCAAGGAAGTAAGAGTAAAAAGTACAGCGCAGGCCATACGGAACACGGGTTTAATTATCAAATTCACTGTCGTCATGGCGCCCTCTATTTCTGCTGTTGACCTGTAGCCGATTCCTCGACCAGGGTTACACTGCTTTGTTTCTCACTCCATTCACCTGCGCTATCTTCAATAACTTCCAATAGCTGAACTTCTGTCTCGTTAACACTGGTAATCTTGCCAAAATTCACGCCCATGTAATTTCCGACTTTCACACGATGCAGACTATTATCTGGAGCTTTAATTAAGGCATAAATCACTTTGTTTTGCTGAAGAGAGCCAACCATTTTGAGTTTTTCAAGCTCATAAGACTCGAGCGCTTCTTTACGGCGGTTCATGTCCGGAAAACCATCCCCACTCCCAACATTATTCGACGCTTTTAATTTCCGAGGCTTGAAAGGCTCAGGCAGCTCAAATGCCACATACGGAAAAGGTTCATATTGCTTAACTTCAGGCAATGGTTCCACCTTGCCTCGCATACCCTGACCCGCTTCACGTACAAATTGCTCAAGATCGTCATGCTGACCACCGCCGCAACCAACCAATCCCGCCAACAGGGCCGCCAAAATAAACCTTCTCATTTTTTCGCCCCCCCGACACGTTTATTCTTAGGATCTACAGCGGGTTTTTTCTGTGCATTAACCTCTTCCTCGTCCAGATAACGATAGGTTCTTGCAACGCCATCCATTGTCAGCCTTCCATCCTTTGCCGCTGAAATTTTTATGTCATTGAGCGTCACAATTCTTGGCATCTGGGAAATGTCACTGGCGAAATTCCCCAGATCATGATATTCACCCGTAACCTTAATTGTCACAGGAAGTTGCGCATAAAATTCAGACATGATTTCGCTCGCTGCGGGCTTGAATAACTCAAACTCTAAACCCCTCCCCAATCCGGCCTGATTGATATCTACCAGCAAGGCATCCATTTCAGATTTATTCGGCAATTGCTTTAGCAACGCTCCAAATGATTGATCAATTTCTTTCAACTGCTGGCGGTAGGTATCCAGGTTAATTGCCTGTTTCTTCTTACTCAGGAAAGTTTCACGCAGCTTTGATTCTTCCTGCCGAACCACTTCCAGTCGTTCCAACTCTCCCCGCCAATCAAACCAGTAGCCGGCGAACACTACTGCAAGCAACAAGGCAACCAGCGCGAGTATTTTTGGAAGAACAGGCCATCCACCGATATCTTGAAGATTCAGTGTTTTCAATTCATCAAGGTTCATGCCTTCTTATCCTTATCGTTTGAAGGCAGCGCATTTTTCTTGTCTACGTCATCCGCCGACTTGGGCTGCGTAAGCTTGATACTCATGGCAAACTCGCTGACTCGAAGATTATTCAGCATGACCGCCTTGGTTTCGATTAGAAGAGCTTCTTCCAGCCACTCCGATGAGTCCAGATTGCGCATCAGTGAAGCGACGCGCGCATTAGACTGTGCATAACCGACCAGCTTTACTTCATTTCCTTTTTGCTCGATTGCTTTCAAATACACGCCGTCAGGCAACTGCCGAACCAACTGATCAAGCAAATGAACCACTTGGGAACGATTGGCCTGCAAAGCCTCAACTACTTTTTTGCGTTCCAGGAGAGCCGTCGTTTTCTCCTTGAGCACTTTGATCTCTTCAATTTCCTTATCCAGTTTGGTTATTTCAGCCTTCAAGAATGTGTTGCGCCCGTCCTGACTGGATATTTGGGCGGAGATAAAAGTATGGCCTGCCACCGCCACGACCGCTCCAAACCCCAATGTTAGCGCTGCCAGAATAATGAATTGCTGCTGACGAGCGACACGTTTTTGTTCGCGATGCGGCAGAAGATTAATGCGGACTGTCATGAATCGAATCTCCGCAGAGCCAAGCCACACGCGATCATCAATGCGGGTGCATCAGCTGTCAGTTGTTTGGGTTTAATGCGGGAAGACAAAGCCATATTGGCAAAAGGATTGGCAATCATGGTGCTTACTTGGGTACGTGCAGCCACGACCTCGTCCAGGCCCTGAATCATGGCACAACCGCCTGCAAGTAGAATATGGTCCACCCGGTTGAACTGGGTAGAGGAAAAGAAAAACTGTAATGCGCGCGCCACTTCCAGGGCAAGCGTATCCATGAAAGGCTGAAGCGTCTCAGGTTCATATGTATCAGGCAGCCCACCTTGACGCTTGGCAATATCAGCCTCTTCCGCCGATAAACTGTAGCGGCGCTGAATTTCCTGAGTCAGGTGATTTCCACCAAAGCTTTGTTCACGCAAATATACAGATTGATTGTTGTGCAACACATTAATGTGTGTCATCGCCGCACCGATATCGACAATAGCAACTGTCTGTTCCAGCCCCCCCCCCGGAAGCTGTCGTGCAATCAGGTCATAAGCCAGCTGAGTGGCATAGGACTCAACATCCATCACGAGCGGTTTAAGCCCAGCGGCCTCTGCGGCGGCGACCCGATCATCGACCTTTTCCTTGCGCGAAGCCGCGATCAAGAGTTCAACTTCATCTGAGTTGTTTGGACTGGGTCCAATAATCTGAAAGTCCAGATTCACTTCATCCAAAGCAAAAGGAATGTATTGGTTGGCTTCAGTTTCAACCTGAAACTCCAAATCCTGGTCACGCAACCCTGCCTGAACCACAATTTTTTTGGTAATAACCGCCGCGGAAGGAAGGGCTAATGCGACATTCTTGATGCGCGTACCCATTTTCTTCCATGCGCGCCTGATGGTTTCGCCAACCACCTCGAGGTTGACAATATTGCCATCCACAACCGCATCCTTGGGCAGCAATTCAATTGCATACCGCTCAACACGGTAAAGATCCTTACCCGCATCCACGAGTTCGACCATCTTTACCGAAGAGGAACTGATGTCCACGCCAATGAGTGGCGGAGACTTGGCTTCCAGAAAATCGAATCGCAAGTTAATTTCCCCTTCCGCATTGCCTAGTTATAAGCGATACGTATAATTTACATTAAATGCTATCAGCAACTTTAAGCAGTGTAAACAAATTTTATGTAAGTTTTCTTTTTCTGAAGATTAGCATCTATAATCAATGCACTTAATTACACTCTCGTTATAGAAAATTATAATTATGATTCTCCGTTGGTGGCGCTACACCTTCTTTGTAGTGCTTGCAGGCGGCCTGTTTGCAGCAGCTCTGGTCGCACTGGTAGTCAGCTTGATTTACCCTCAGTTACCATCGCTGGAAATCCTGACCGACTACCAACCCAAAATCCCACTTCGCATTTACACTGCTGATAATGCACTGATCGGCGAGTTTGGAGAAGAGCGGCGAGCTCTGATCAAAATCAAGGATGTTCCCAGCGCAATGCGCCAAGCCATTCTTGCTGCCGAAGATGATCGTTTTTACCAGCATGGCGGCGTAGATTACATGGGAGTGGCTCGAGCCGCTATCACCAATCTCACAGCTGGCGGCGCACGCGAAGGTGCAAGCACGATTACCATGCAGGTTGCGCGCAATTTCTTTCTCTCCAGTGAAAAGACCTTGACGCGCAAAGTAAGCGAAGTGATGCTGGCAATGAAAATCGAACACAACCTTTCCAAAGACCAGATCCTCGAACTTTATATCAACCAAATTTACCTCGGCCAGCGCGCTTATGGATTTGCTGCGGCATCCCAATTGTATTTTGGCAAGCCTCTAGCAAAACTCAGCATTGCCGAATCGGCCATGTTGGCAGGCCTCCCCAAGGCGCCTTCGCGCTACAACCCGGTAGTCAATCCTAAGCGCGCCAAAATTCGTCAGCAATATGTCTTGAAGCGCATGCATAACCTGCACTACATCAAGGATGATGAATATCAGGCTGCGCTGCAACAACCACTGCACATACGCCACGACCTTCAGGTAGCCGAAGTCAGGGCCGACCACATTGCAGAACTGGTTCGCCAGAATCTGTATGAGCGCTATCACGACAAGATTTATAGCAGCGGCATCAAAGTCTATACCACTCTGCGTCGCGCCGATCAGGAAGCAGCCAACCAGGCATTGCGCCAAGGCGTGCTCGATTATGACCGGCGTCACGGCTACCGCGGTCCTGAAGGCTACGCGGATTTGCAGAAAAATGGGGCCAGCATGGAAGAGGCCGTGGAGAATGCGCTTGAATATCTGGATGACGTTGCCGGCTTGTCTCCAGCCATCGTCCTTGACGCGAGCATAAAAAGGATTCTGGCTTACAACAAGGATGCAGAAAAGATTGAAATCAGCGGAGAAGGGCTGCGCTTTGCTCAAAAATACCTAGCTCCCAATACCGATAATAAACAACGGATTCGCCGTGGATCCATTATCCGAATCAAACGTGAAGGCAAAGAAAACTGGCAGATTGCACAATTACCTCAAGCCGAAGCCGCTCTGGTTTCAGTTGACCCGCAAGATGGCGCCATTCGCGCCATGGCAGGCGGCTTTGATTTCACCCGCAACAATTTCAACCATGTGACGCAAGCTTGGCGGCAACCCGGGTCCAGTTTCAAGCCATTCGTCTATTCTGCTGCACTGGAAAAGGGCTTTACCCCTGCCACGATCATCAATGATGCTCCACTTTCCCTGCCCGGCGGTGACGGAGGAGAGGCGTGGGAACCAAAAAACTTCGACGGCAGTTACTCCGGCCCCATCAGGTTACGCACTGCCCTCACCAAATCAAAAAATCTGGTTTCCATCCGCATCCTGCAATCCATCACGCCGGAATATGCCCAAGATTACATTACTCGCTTTGGTTTTGATGCCGCCCAGCATCCAGCCTATCTCACAATGGCCCTGGGTGCCGGCTCAGTTACACCGTTGCAGATGGTTGCCGGTTATTCCGTCTTTGCAAACGGGGGTTATCGCGTCAAGCCCTATTTTATAGACCGAATCGTTGATCCCAGAGGAACAGTACTCGCCCAGAGCAAACCTGCGAGAGCGGGAGAATCCGCTGAGCGTGTAATTGATGCCCGTAATGCTTTTATCATGACCAGCTTGATGCAGGATGTGGTACGCCAAGGCACCGCAACCAAGGCCATGCAACTGGGCCGCCATGATCTTGCAGGCAAGACCGGCACAACCAACGACCAGATCGATGCCTGGTTCTGCGGCTTCAACTCTAAACTGGTTGCAGTTGCCTGGATCGGCTTTGACCGTCCACGTTCGCTTGGCGGTAACGAAACGGGCGGCCATGCCGCCTTGCCAATCTGGGTCAGCTATATGGGTAAAGTATTAAAGAGCGTACCGGAGAGCAACTACCCCGTTCCGGAGGGCGTCAGCGTAATCAAAATTAATCTGCAAAATGGCCTGATCACAGAAGATGGTGGCACCCCGGAATTTTTCTATCAGGAATTTCCTCCCCCGGCACAAAGTATGTGGAGTGATGAGTCCAGCACCATCATGGATGGCAGAAATACAGACGAAATCAAGGACCAATTGTTCTAGCCGCCTGTTCGCGCGAGGCCTGGAAATTACCCAATTCATGCTCAAAGACCATTCTCCACAGCGCCGTCAAATGCGTGAACTGATTGCCCAAACAGCAGCCCGCATGATCGCGGAGGATGGAATTCAGGATTATGCATTGGCAAAGCGCAAGGCTGCGCGTCAGCTAGGTGCGGCGGATACCCACAGCCTGCCATCCAACGGAGAAGTGCAGCAAGCCCTGCGCCTGCACCAGGGCCTGTATCAGAAGGATGAACAGCCACTTCGCCTGAAGCAGTTACGCACCGAGGCTCTGGCAGCAATGCATCTGCTGGAGCGTTTCAATCCATACTTAACTGGCTCCGTCCTGACAGGCACCGCGACTCGCCATTCAGACATCAATCTCCAGCTTTTCACCGATAACGCGAAGGAAGTTGAGCTTTTTCTGCTCAATCGCAACATGCCCTATGAAACGGGCGAGAAGCGCTCCAGGCTGAACGATGACATGTTTTCAGTACCAACCTTTACGCTACAAAGCGAAACAAGCGAAATAAGACTAGCAGTATTCTCAACCGAGGACTTGCGCAAATCATCGTACGACCCGATAGAAGGCAAGCCTCTTGAGCGGGCAAAAACCAAGCAGCTGGAAATACTACTGGCTGCAAATCCATACCCCGACAATGAATCCCCGGCCTTCGCTGGAAAGTAAGAAAAATATCAGGCAAAATGATAGCCTTACAGAAAATATCAAACAAACAGGTTCAGCATCCGTTTTGGATCTAAAAATTAGCGTGCAGATGAGCGGATGGCAAACCAGCCCCCACTAAAAACAGAAGCTGACCCCGATATCAGCAACTACATGATTCATTCCAGGATGGAAATCATCTACATCCTGCGTGCAATCCAGCACAAGAACGAACTTGTTACCGCTTATTTCAACCAAGGCAAAGACTTTCTTCTGACCTCTATTGTTGAGGTGGATTCCGACGATGGTACTGTGATCTTCGACTATGGAGCCAATGAACTCCTCAACAAGCGGATTCTGGAAAGTGACAAGATTATCTTGGTAACCACCCAGGATAAGGTAAAGGTGCAATTTGTAACCGGGCGCGTGCAAGAGATCGAATATCTTGGTCGCCCCGCTTTCAGGGCTGCCCTTCCAGATGAGCTTCTGAAACTGCAACGACGCGAGTATTACCGCCTTGCCACCCCGGTAATCAACCCAATCAAATGCTCAATCACCAAGCCAGACAACGGCAAAATCGACGTCCCGATTGCCGACATCAGCCTGGGTGGCATCGCGATTATTCATTATCATGAGAAATTAGAATTTGAAATAGGGGACCGTTTCAACGCCTGCCGTATCCTCTTGCCGGACATTGGAAGCGTCACCACTGACATCGAGATTCGCAACGAACAGGAAATCACGATGAAAAACGGCACAAAAGATTACCGTGCCGGCTGCATGTTTATTGAACTTCGCTCAAATCAGCAAGCCATGATCCAGCGTTACATCATCAAACTGGATCGCGAACGCCGCTCCATACTTGCACAATAAGCCCATCAACTAAGAGTCAACCTTTTTTCAACCAGCGCGCCGCATCCAGGGCAAAATAAGTCAGAATCCCATCTGCCCCGGCACGTTTGAACGCCAGCAGTGATTCCAGAACGCAGGCTTTCTCATTCAACCATCCATTCTGCGCGGCGGCCTTGAGCATGGCATATTCGCCACTGACCTGATAAACGAAGGTAGGCGCCTTGAACTCATCCTTCACGCGGCGCACGATGTCCAGATAAGGCATGCCAGGCTTGACCATCACCATGTCTGCCCCTTCTGCCAGATCCAGACCCACTTCCCACAAGGCCTCATCGCTGTTGGCCGGATCCATCTGGTAGGTGTACTTGTTGCTAGCGCCCAGATTGGCGGACGAACCTACCGCATCACGAAACGGCCCGTAAAAACTGGATGCATACTTGGCAGCGTAGGCCAGAATGCGGGTGTGAATGAATTGCCCTCCGTCCAGTGCCGCGCGTATTGCGCCAATACGGCCATCCATCATATCGGATGGCGCCACCACATCCGCGCCGGCGGCTGCGTGAACCAGCGCCTGGCGTGCCAGAACCGCCACGGTTTCATCATTCAAGACATAGCCGCTGGCATCTATCAGGCCATCCTGGCCGTGAATGGTATAGGGGTCCAGCGCAATATCGGTGATCACGCCCAGCTCCGGGAAACGCTGTTTCAAGGCCTGCACCACACGCGGCACGAGGCCTTCCGGGTTATAAGCTTCCGCAGCATCGAGGCTCTTCAGCCCGGCATCAATGACAGGGAAAATTGCCAGCGCCGGTACACCCAGCTCAATGCACTGCTCCGCCTGGCGGAGCAGATGATCCAGCGACTTGCGTTCCACCCCCGGCATGGAAGCCACCGCTTCGATACGGTCATTTCCATCCAGCACAAAAACAGGATAGATCAGATCCGCGCTACTGAGCTGATTTTCGCGCATCAAGCGACGGGAAAAGTCATCGCGCCGCATACGGCGCATACGCCTGGAAGGGGATTGGCCTAAAGTCTGCATGATCAATAAAATTCCGGATAAAGGGTAAACTTGGTCAAAAAAATCCCTATTTTAAACGAGATTATGTTCAACTTGGGTGAGCTTTCTGCTGCCATTGTTTGAGCGCCCTCAGACGCGCCTGATGCACCTGATCCCGGATTTGACCTGGATCCACGCACTGTATTGCCACTGCCCCTGCATCCACTGCAGCGACAACCTCAAGCCCGCGGCGTAGCATATCCGCCTGAACAAAAGGCTGCTGATCGAAACCAGTGCGGCCGCAGAAATCGGACTCGCAAGCTTGCAGAAAATGCTCGAAACGTTGAGGCTGGCGTAGCGCATCGCTGTCTTGAAGAAGTTTCAGCAGCGTTTCAGCCCGCAACTCCTCGGCACGGTGCGCGATACCGTGAAAGCGCGCCGTCACCAGTGCCAGGTCACGACAGTCGTTGGGCACTCTCAGGCGCACGCAGAGCGGTTTGATCAGCTCGAAACTGCGCTGCTCATGCGCAATATGGCGCGGCCATTCTATCTGCGGCGTCGTGCCCTTGCCCAGGTCGTGTGTCAGTGCGGCAAAACGCACCTCCAGCGGATAGTCTCGGTTTGCCGCATAGTCAATCGCCATCATGACATGGATGCCAGTATCGATTTCCGGATGATATTGCACGGGCTGGGGCACGCCAAACAGCCGGTCGACCTCTGGCAAAATACGTATCAAGGCGCCGCATTCACGCAAAGTCTGGAACATGCGTGACGGCCGGCGCTCCATCAAACCCTTGGCAAGCTCCTGCCACACCCGCTCCGGAACCAGTGCATCGACTTCACCATTGCGGACCATTTCCCGCATCAATTCGAGCGTTTCGGGTGCAATGGAAAATTGTTCGAACCGCGCCGCAAAGCGCGCCAAGCGTAAAATTCGCACGGGATCTTCGACAAAAGCCCGGCTGACATGGCGCAGAATTCCCGCCTTGATGTCGCTAACGCCATGATGGGGATCAATGATGCGACCTGCGTCATCCCGTGCGATGGCATTAATGGTGAGGTCACGCCGTGCAAGGTCCTGTTCCAGAGTTACCTCCGGCTCAGCATGGATCTGAAAACCTTTATATCCCAGAGCCGTCTTGCGCTCGGTTCGGGCAAGCGCATATTCCTCATGAGTACGGGGATGCAAAAAAACCGGAAAATCCTTACCCACCGGTCGGAACCCCTGCTTCACCATCTCCTCGGGTGTAGCGCCCACCACTACATAATCCCGGTCCTGCACCGGCAGACCGAGCAGTTCATCACGTACCGCCCCGCCTACCTGATAGACTTGCATTGCAACTCAGCGGCCCGCTGCAGAGCGGAACCCATGATAGTGATGGGATTGAGAAAGATAATCCGGCGCAATAGCCTCCAGCGCACGAGGTTTGACATCAAAAATCCTTGGGAATTCGCAGTCGCAAACAGAATCGACTTGCATCGATAAATAATTGTCGCGCGTCATCAGTTTGGGGCCCGGTATCCACTCCATTACCATCGCCATCAGATATGACAGTTGCGGAGATAGATTGATGATTTTGCTGTTACGCCCGGTTATCCTGGCGACCAGATCGACCAGCTCGCGCAAGGTGTAAACCTTGGGGCCGCACAAATCATAGCGCTGACCGAAAGTTGCCTGGTTATTGAGACTTGCCACAAAAGCCTGTGCCACATCTTCTACAAAAACAGGCTGAAATTTAGCGCCTGGACTGGCTAACGGCAGCACGGGTGCAATTTTGAGCAAGCGGGCAAACATGTTGGTGAAGCTATCCTCGCGCCCAAAAATCACGGAAGGCCTGAACACGGTTACTGCCAACCCATAACCATGAACAAATTTCGGTCCATTTAGATACCAGTTCTCATTTTCGCTGTGCTGCATGCCAGATTCACGCACGATCGCCTCACCCAGCCCCTTGGAGCGGAGATAAGCGCTAGGCGCATTGGGATCGGCGTTGAGCGCGCTCATGTGCAGCAAACGCTTGACCCCCGTGGCTGCGCAAGCATGAACGACCTTCCGCGGCAATTCCACATGCACTTCATGAAAATCCCCGCGTCGCGCCATGGGTTTATCCACTCGGCCTGCTTTTCCTTCGTTCAATATGCCCACCAGATTGACAACGGCATCCATACCGGAAAAATGCCGACTCAACTCAGACGAGTCAAAAATGTTGGCCTCAACTACTTCCACCTTGGGCAGAACGGAAACATTCTTGGCATGGTCACGCTTGCTGGTCAGGACACGAACTGCGTAACCCGCCATTTCCAGCTTGTTCACCATATGGGTGCCGACAAAACCAGCGCCGCCCAAGACACATATTTTCTTGATATTCATAACGTTTTGTCGCTTTCTGTAGAGTTTGTCCACATCTGTTTTGCCGGTGACTCGACCACTAAAACCGCGCCAACATTTGAAACAAAATTACCCAAACCGGGCATATAAATTTATAGAGAGTGATTCTAGCCTGATACCGTCTGCCCGTCACGGATCGCAGGAAGGGCTCCGTTCATCCGGATTCTGGCACTCATTATTCGCGCCCTTGCCTGAAACTGTCCCCAAACGCTGCCTCAATGACACCACTTGGCGTTCAAAGCGATTCGCATAATAAGTGGCGTTACTCAAGACTTTCTGGACATAGCCACGGGTTTCCGTGAACGGTATGGATTCAGCATAAATCGCACCTTCCAGCGCTTTCTCATCCTTCCAGCGCCGGGCACGTGAAGGCCCTGCATTGTAGGATGCCGTGGCGAGCACAGGCTGACCATTATTGGTGTCGAGCACGTATTTCAGATAATACGTACCGAAGGAAATATTAGTGTCGATCTGATTGACCTGGCTCTGACGAAAGTGCTTCATGCCCATCCGACTGGCAATCCATTTGGCCGTGGCCGGCATCAGCTGCATCAAACCGGAGGCCCCCACACTGGAGCGCGCCTGTTGCACGAAACGGCTTTCCTGCCGAATCAGACCATACACCCACGCCTCATCCAGTCCATGCTCCTGGGCGTAAACCTGCATCAAGTCACGGTGAGGCGCCGGGTAGCGCAGGCTAAAATCATGCAGGGTCCGGGTTTTGTCAGCCGTATTGATGGCGCGATCAAGCCAGTTATTGCGCTTCGCCAGCTCTGCCGCTGCCAGCATCTGCTCGTCATCGAAATTACGGCTCGCCCACAGCCATTCCCGGTTAGCCTCAGTTCTCAGGTCGAGCCGGTAGAGTGCCAGCGCGCGCTGAATACCGGGGATGGCTCTGACTTCCCTGAGTCTATCTTCACTGGGCGCATAAGTGGAAAGAGGGTTGCTGACCACCGAGCCCAGATCCTCAAGAGCCATCTGACCATAAAAATTATGTTCCAGCGACAATGGCGCCAGAATGATATTTGCAGCCGCGGTTTTGCCATTTGATTTGAGTCCGCGCGCCTTCCAGTAGCGCCAGACACCCTGATTCTGCAACTCCTCCGGCATCTCCGCGATTCCGGACAACACCTGCTGCCAGTCCTGTGCGCGCAATGCTGCACGAACGCGCCATGTCAGCTGGAGCTCATTCAAGGGAGTCTCCCCCGCCTCACGAAACCAATGCAGTGCAACAGGATCATGCTTGCGGGCAGCGTGGAAGGCCATCTGCCCCCACACATAGCGCTGCTCCTCCAGACTGAGCTGTGGGCGCATTCGATTCCAGTAGATCAGGGCAGCAGACGGCTGGCTGCGTGCCAGGCGATAGACGGCAAACATGGTCAGCTCACGCTCGGGACGGGTATGCAATTCAGCACTGCTACTGGCGTCAAGAAAACGTTGAGGATTTTCCGCTACTTTCTCCATGGGTCTAAAAGCGTATCTCTGTCCCTGGGGCAAATCCTCAGCCGCCTGACGTGCCACGCTGATATTTCCCAATTCCAGCGCAAGACGAATACGTGACCAGACATCCTCCACATTCAACTCGCCTGCGGCAATCATTGCATCGAAAACAGGCCTGCACGACGCGGCAGATTCCGTCCCGCTCAACCACCTGCGCCGCCCCTCCTGGAACGCGCCAGGGTCGTTGCGTTGCAACCTTGCCTGCAAAGCAAAACAGGCAAGCTCAGCATCATCATTACCCTTCAGCATGGGATACTCTTCCAGAAAAAGCGTCCATTCCTGCTTCTGCCCCAGAATCTTGAGCCAGTCTGCCTGCAACCGCCCCGAAAGATAGGAGTCTGCATTGGCAGAAATAAAACCACGCACCTCTGCAGGGGAAGCATCCTTGAGCCGCATCAGGAGCTGGTAATAATTCAGATATGGCGCCAGAACATGATGCTCGAGGCGCTTTGCGGCCACATTCAGACGGGCCGCGTCTCCCTTGCGGAACGCCTCGCGCGCAGAGAGAAATTCATCATCAGCGTCGCCAGCCACAGCATTCATCAGAGAAAACAGATACAGGGATAAAAACAGAAATATTGGTTTGAACATCGCGAAATACATTAATCCTGGTGCAGTTGCGCAGCGGGCGCAAAGGGTAGTGTGACGTGCCTTGGGGATAGCACAGATACGACAGCCAATACACAACTGGGACTGAACTCGCTTCAGATTAACGCCGTGCATCTGCCCAATTATTCGGCGTTTCATACAAGCGCACCCGTTCCAGCAGAAGCTGGTTGGCAAAACGATCGACATAGGCGGCATCGAGCATACGAAATGCGATTGCAGCAAGATTTTCTGCTGTGGGTACCACATCCAGCGCCACCGTCTTGTGTCCAGGTAAAGTTGCAAGAAAATCCACGACGGCGACATCTCCCCGGTAAACCAGAAATGCATGATCCCACTGGTTGACCACCGCTTCCTGAGCAATGGTTTTTACTTCGGAAAAATCCATTACCATGCCCTGCTCGGATACGCCCTCGGTATCGATTATCTGGCCCGACAAGGTGATCTCGATCGCATAACGATGACCATGAAGATGGCGACACTGGCTGTTGTGGTTAGGGATGCGGTGGCCTGCATCGAACTCCAGTCTGCGGGTAATCAGCATGAAATAGTGCGCTCGAACAATGAGCGCTGATTATAGCATTCTTGCCCGAAGCGGCGTTCAGTGGTTCAATCGTTCTCCATGCACCAGCGTCTGCCCCCACTTAGCACTCACGACCACAGCCGCGACAGCGTGGGACTGACCTATGTCTACCCCGTTATATCGCGTCGTGCCGGAGGCGTATCCATAGGCATCAATTTAAATACCAATAACGCCTGTAACTGGCGCTGCATTTATTGCCAGGTGCCGAATCTGCGCCGCGGCAGTGCGCCGCCAGTCGACTTGTCATTATTGGGGAAGGAGTTGCGTGAATTTCTGCACGAACTGCTACATGGCAGTTTCATGACTGAGCATGTAAATCCGGAAGAACGACGTCTGAATGATATTGCACTCTCCGGCAATGGCGAACCGACAAGCGCCGCAGAGTTCGAACAGGTCATCGAACTGATCGGGCAGATACTGGGTGAGTTCAGGCTCACTAACCGTATCAAGTTGGTATTAATCACAAATGGTAGCCTGATGCACCGACCAAATGTGCGCAGGGGGATCAGGAAAATGGCGCAGCTGAATGGGGAAATCTGGTTCAAACTCGACAGCGCCACTTCGGAAGGGCGGCTACGCATCAACCATAGTCGCCAGAAACCAGAAACAGCCATGACCAACCTGAACACGGCAGCAAGGCTTTGCCCCACCTGGATTCAGACCGCGGTTTTTGCGCTCGACGGTCAGCCCCCAGAAATGAGAGAACGTGAAGCCTATCTGAACTTTCTATCGCACTGCCAGGATCATGGCACCCCATTGCGGGGCGTATTGCTATATAGCTTGGCGCGCCCTTCAATGCAGCCAGAAGCACAACGCCTGTCGCCCCTGCCCCAAGCCTGGATCGATGCCTTTGCTTCGGACATCAGGGCGCTGGGACTGGAGACGAAAAGCAGCGCTTAATGCGTTTCCCCTGCCTTGTGGGTAGAGCGCACGGCTTTCTTCATGCTTTTGTAAAGATCGGCATGAGACTGCTTCATATATTCCACAATCTCGAAATCTTCGCGCTTCACTTTGGTCAGATCAACATGCTCCATATGCACCAGGCGCAGCAACTCGCGCACCGGCTTGGGCATATCGCGCCCGCTCTCATAGCGCGACCCACCGCTCTGCGTCACACCAATTTTGGTCCAGAACTCCTGCTGATTCATGCCCAGTTTGCGCCGGATCTCGCGGGGATTGGCAACCTTGTCAAAAAGTTTCATGGCTTAACACCTCTATTAAATAAATGATTCAAATGGATTATTTCGGACAATGCCGAAAATGACATGAAAATATTACCACAGAATAATGGTTTCCCCTATAGACAGAATAAGTTTTTTCATATTCCTTGACTCAGGTCATGCCCTCTCTTTCTCCCATCAGACATCAATCCCCTCGTTTTCCATAAGCAATTAAGCTAAAATCCACACTTTTTGCAGAGCTTGCAATGGCATTGATCGTACAAAAATATGGCGGCACCTCGGTTGGCGACCCTGAACGGATCAAAAACGTCGCGCACCGTGTCGCCCGCTTCCAAAGTATGGGACACCAGGTCGTGGTAGTAGTTTCCGCCATGAGCGGTGAAACCAACCGCCTTATCGCACTGGCCAAGTCAGTCCAGGCCCATCCTGACCCACGCGAACTGGACGTCATGGTTTCGACCGGCGAGCAAGTCACTATCGCCCTTCTCGCCATGACGCTCAAGGAAATCGGCGTCAAGGCAAAGAGTTATACTGGCGCCCAAGTCCGCATCGTCACCGACAATGCCCACACCAAGGCACGCATTCTTTCCATCGACGAGGCAAACATCCGCGCCGATCTGAATGAAGGACATGTGGTGGTAGTCGCCGGCTTCCAGGGGGTGGACGAAAACGGCAACATTACCACGCTGGGTCGTGGTGGCTCGGACACTACTGGTGTTGCGCTGGCTGCAGCACTCAAGGCGGACGAATGCCAGATCTACACCGATGTGGACGGTGTTTACACTACCGACCCGCGCATCGTGCCGGAAGCGCGCCGCCTCGCAACCATCACTTTTGAAGAGATGCTCGAACTGGCCAGCCTGGGTTCCAAGGTATTACAGATACGTTCGGTCGAGTTTGCCGGAAAATACAAAGTAAAACTGCGTGTGCTATCCAGCTTTGAAGAAGGCGGAGACGGCACGCTGATCACATTCGAGGATGACGACAACATGGAAAAAGCGATTATTTCGGGCATCGCATTCAACCGCGACGAAGCCAAGATCACCGTGCTGGGTGTACCTGACAAGCCCGGCATCGCCTATCAGATTCTGGGTCCAGTCGCAGAAGCCAATATTGACGTAGACATGATCATCCAGAACGTTGGCGCGGACGGCAGCACCGACTTCACCTTTACCGTGCACCGCAACGAGTACGCCAAGGCCATCGAAATCCTCAGGAAAGTCCAAACTCACATTGGCGCGCGCGAAGTCAGCGGCGATGACAAAATTGCCAAGGTGTCGGTAGTCGGCGTTGGCATGCGCTCGCATGTCGGCATAGCCAGCGCCATGTTCCGCACCTTGGCCGAGGAAGGAATCAACATCCAGATGATTTCCACCTCCGAGATCAAGATTTCTGTGGTGATTGACGAGAAATACCTGGAACTGGCGGTACGCGTCCTGCACAAGGCGTTCAATCTTGAGCAGAGCGGCTCCCCCGTCTTGGTGTAAACAGGAGTCTTCCCCCAAAGAGGGGCTTCACGCCCCTTCTTTTTTGCCCGTCACCTCTGTATTATGAATTTCGTTAACCAGAATTTACCCTGACCATGAAAACCATTTTTCTCGATTTTGAACAGCCAATCGCCGAGCTAGAATCAAAGATCGAAGAACTCCAAAATGTTCACGACGATTCTGATCTGGATATTTCAGAAGAAATCTCCCGCCTGAACAAGAAAAGCCAGACGCTCACCAAGGACATCTACAGCAAGCTTGGCGCCTGGCAGATATCCCAGGTAGCGCGTCACGCGCAGCGCCCCTACACACTGGACTATCTGCAGAATATTTTTACTGACTTTGAAGAATTGCATGGCGACCGCGCCTACTCCGATGACCCCGCCATTGTCGGAGGACTGGCGCGCTTTGACGGTCAGTCGGTTATGGTGATCGGCCACCAGAAGGGCCGCGATACCAAGGAAAAAATTTACCGCAATTTCGGTATGCCCCGCCCTGAAGGCTACCGCAAGGCTCTACGCCTGATGCGTCTGGCAGAAAAATTCGGTGTCCCGGTAATGACCTTTATTGACACCCCGGGTGCCTATCCCGGCATTGGGGCCGAAGAACGCGGGCAATCCGAAGCCATTGCACGCAACCTCTACGTCATGTCCGAATTGCGTACCCCGATCATCTGTACCATTATCGGCGAAGGCGGCTCCGGCGGCGCGCTGGCAATCGGTGTTGGTGATGTTACCCTGATGCTGCAATATTCAAGCTACTCCGTTATTTCCCCAGAAGGATGCGCGTCGATCCTGTGGAAGAGCGCGGACAAGGCCCCCATGGCGGCTGAAACGCTGGGCATCACCGCCAATCGCCTCAAGTCTCTGGGATTGATCGACAAAATTGTCAGCGAGCCCATCGGTGGCGCCCATCGCGACCCGGACACCATGATGCAGACGCTCAAAAAAGCGCTGCAGGAAAGCATGAACCAGATTCAGGAAAATCCATCTCTGGACGAATTGCTGAAAGCCCGTTACCGGCGACTGATGAGCTATGGCAAGTTCAAAGAAACTGCCTGATGCTCTTGTCACTCAAGTCGCACAAGTATTAAGCCAGCGGGTACACCCCGGCCAACACCTCACACTTGGACTTTCAGGCGGTCTGGATTCAGTCGTTCTTCTTGACCTGCTGGTACAACTGCAGCACCCCCTGCAATTTCGGCTTTCCGCCATTCACGTCAATCACCAGCTTAGCCCCCATGCCGGGGACTGGGCTGCCTTTTGCTGCAAACTCTGTACGTCCTGCGAGATTCCACTCGACGTAGTAGCGGTGCAAGTTCCCTTCCAGCCTGGTGACAGTCTGGAAGCGGTTGCCCGTATTGCGCGCCACGAAGCATTAGCACGCTCCACTGCAGACTTTATTGTACTGGCCCACCATCTCGACGATCAGGCAGAAACCCTGCTGCTACAACTCCTGCGGGGTTGCGGCGTGGATGGCGCCAGCGCCATGGCCGAACAGAATGGCCGGCAACTACGCCCGCTTCTGAACGCCTCCCGCATCCAGCTTGAGCAATATGCCCGCCACCGGGGCCTGAGCTGGGTAGAGGACGAGAGCAATATGGACACCCGTTTCGACCGCAATTTTTTGCGCCACCGGGTACTGCCCGTGCTGTCTGAGCGCTTTCCCGCCTATCGAGAAACCTTTCTGCGTGCCAGCCGCAATTTTTCCGAAAGCGCCCTGTTACTGAAAGAACTCGCTAACCATGACGCAAGCACTGCGATACATGAGAAGAAACTCTCTGTACAGACGCTCGCACATCTCTCCACACCCCGTGCAAAAAACCTGCTGCGCCAATTTCTGAAACTGCATGGCATCTCCGCACCCAGCGCAACGCGCCTCGAAGACATGCTGCACCAGTTATTGAGCGCCAAACCAGATGCTCAAATCAAAATTCCGCTTGAATCTTTCGAACTACGCCGCTTCCTCGGCAGAGCCTGGCTGATTCCTGCACCAGGGCGACCCGACTCCACCCGTCTGAATTACCTGTGGCGGGGCGAAAATGAGCTTGTACTGAATGAACTGGGCGGCACCTTGAAATTCTGGCCTGTGCACGGCCAAGGCATAAGCCGCACACGGCTCGAGCAAGCCCCAGTCACCCTGCGTCTTCGTCAAGGTGGTGAGCGTCTGCAGCCAGATTGCAAACGACCCAGGCGGAGTCTGAAAAACCTCTTTCAGGAAGCGGGAATTCCGCCCTGGACACGCGAAACACTACCTTTGCTTTTTAGCGGAGAAAGTCTAGCCGCCGGACTTGGAATAGGGATAGACTGCAACTTTCAGGCACACCCTGACGAGCCTGGCATCATGCTTGAATGGAAAGCGAATGGAAGGCTTGATCAGAGTTCAGTATCTCGATAACACCGAGCAGCAAGCTCGCCTAAATACAAGATCAGGAGAAGAAAATGAAACTAGGCACAACGCTACTGATGATTCTGGCACTAAGCGCAAGCAGCATGGCGCTGGCCGCTGATGAAATCGTGATCAAGTTCAGCCACGTGGTAGCTCCGGATACACCCAAGGGACGAGCGGCAGAAAAATTCAAGCAGTTGACCGAAGAACGCACCAAAGGCAAGGTCAAGGTCGAGGTGTACCCCAACAGCCAGCTCTACAAGGACCGCGAGGAAATGGAAGCACTGCAGCTAGGCGCTGTGCAGATGCTGGCCCCTTCCCTGTCAAAATTTCGCCCCATGGGCGCAGCCGAGTTCGAGCTATTTGACCTGCCCTACATCTTTCCCAACTACGAGACAGTTCATCGCGTCATGGATGGAGAAATTGGCAAACGCATGTTTGACAAACTGGAAACCAAAGGTCTCATCGGCCTGGCCTTCTGGGACAACGGCTTCAAGCAGATGAGTGCTAACAAGCCTCTTCGATCCGTTGCCGATTTCAAGGGGCTGAAAATGCGTATTCAGTCCTCCAAGGTGCTAGATGCCCAGATGAAAGCGCTGGGGGCAAACCCGCAGGTCATGGCTTTCTCCGAAGTTTATACCGCGCTTCAACAGGGCGTGGTGGATGGCACGGAGAACCCCCCGGACAATCTTTACACGCAGAAGATGCACGAAGTCCAGAAGCACCTGACCGTGTCTGATCATGGTTTTCTGGGCTATGCCGTAATCGTCAACAAGAAATTCTGGGAAGCCCTCCCTGCAGACATTCGCGCCACGCTTGAGCAGGCCATGAAAGAAGCCACTGTTTTTGAACGCGGCATCGCCAAGACCGAAAACGACGAAGCCCTTAACAAGGTTCGCGCCGCAAAAACCACTGAAGTCTATATTCTCCCCAACGAGGAGCGCGCCAAGTGGCATGCTGCGCTGCTGCCGGTACACAAGGAATTTGAAGGCTCAATCGGCAGGGACCTGATCCAGATGTCCTACACAATTGCCGCTCAAGTGCAAAAAGAAAAAGCGGCCGGCAAGTAGGTTGCATCTCCGGCCTCGGGCTGGAGATGCCGTAAAACATCATGTTCAACCGTCTTCTCGACCACCTCGAAGAGTGGCTAATTAGCGCCCTCATGGCTGCTGCTACCTTGGTGGCGTTTACGGCTGTGGCCATGCGATACACCACGGGTAGCGGCATTAGCTGGGCACAGGAACTCACCATCTATCTCTTTATCTGGATGGCGAAATTTGGTGCCGCTTACGGCGTACGGACCGGCATCCATATCGGTGTGGATTTCGTGGTGAATGCAGCGAACCCTGCTATCAAGCGCATTCTGATTATCTCCGCCATGTCTTTGGGCGTGACATTCACCAGTGTTATCGCTTTTTTTGGCGCACGCTGGGTGATTTTCATCTACGGAACAGGGCAGGTTTCGCCCGACCTGGAATGGCCAATGTGGATCATTTATCTGGCAATCCCGCTCGGTTCCAGCCTGATGTGCTACCGCTTCGTCCAGGCAATGATCTTTTTCCTGAAAACAGGTCAACTGCATAGCCACTACCATGGCACGGCGGATACTTTCGAAGAAGAGCAGAAAGCGCTGCCATGACCTTCCTGCTGATCATCTCCATCCTGCTGCTGCTGCTCATGACCAGCACACCGATTTCGATTGCGTTGGGCATGACCGTGCTGGTGTTCCTGCTGGGCTTCTCCTCCTTCTCGTTTGACACTGTCAACATTATTTCCCAGCGCCTGTTCACCGGTCTGGAAAGCTTTGCCATCATGGCAGTGCCGTTCTTCGTTCTGTCAGGGCAGTTTCTGATCGACGGCAAAATCGCCTCACGCATTATCCGTTTCGCCAACAACCTGGTAGGCTGGATGCCGGGTGGCATGGCGATGGCCGCGGTGCTGGCGTGCGCTTTCTTCGCTACAATTTCCGGTTCCAGTCCCGCCACGGTCATGGCAATCGGTTCGGTCATGCTGCCCGCCATGGTGAAAGCCGGTTATCCGAAACGCTTCAGCGTTGGCGTCATCGCTTCCTCAGGCTCGCTGGGCATCCTGATTCCTCCTTCCATCGTGATGATCATTTATGCTGTCGCCACCTCGGAAAGCGCCGGCAAGATGTTCATCGCGGGCATTGTGCCTGGCATCCTGCTCGCAACCATCATGATGGGATTGGTTTTCATCCAGGCAAAACGCCATGACTTTCCGACCCAACCCAAACCGACGGCCAGGGAATTCTGGGAGTCGTTCAAGGATGCCTGGGGCGGCCTGCTTCTCGTCGTCATCATTATCGGGGGGATTTACGGCGGCATTTTCACCCCTACTGAAGCTGCCGCGGTTGCCGCCGTTTACGCCTTTCTTGCGGCGAAGTTTTTCTACGGCGACCTGAAATGGAAGGACATCCCCAAGGTGTTGCTGAATGCCGCCAATACCAGTGCAATGTTGCTTTACATCATTACCAACGCCATTCTGTTCTCATTCCTGCTTACCTCGGAACAGATCCCGCAGGCAATGTCCGCCTGGGTGCTGGCGCAGAACCTCGAGCCCTGGATGTTCCTGCTGGTGGTGAATCTCACCCTGCTGGTTGCAGGGCAATTCATGGAACCCAGCTCCATCGTGCTGATTCTGGCACCCCTGTTCCTGCCCATCGCAAAGATCCTGGGCATAGATCCGATCCACCTGGGCATCATCATGGTGGTGAATATGGAAATCGGCATGATTCATCCGCCAGTCGGACTGAATCTCTTCGTTGCCAGCCATCTCGCCAAGATGGGCCTGACAGAGGTTTCAATCGCTGCCCTGCCGTGGGTGGGAGTGATGTTGCTCTATCTGGGCCTGATCACTTATGTGCCTGCGATTTCACTGTGGCTACCCAACCTGCTTTACCGTTGAACTGTCGGCGCAACGCCGACATTCATAATTCTGTAACATTTCCGACATAAACTGCCTGCACTTTCTGATTCTGCAACGCTTAACCAACAGGAGTCATCCATGAAACTGCAATTCGGCCGTACCCTGATCGCTGCTGCGGTGCTTTCTCTGAGCGCCTCCGCCTCCGCTTTCGCCTCCGACATCACTGGCGCAGGCGCAACGTTCCCCTATCCTGTTTACGCGAAATGGGCAGAAGCCTATAAAGCCAAAACCAATATCGGCATGAACTACCAGTCCATCGGCTCTGGTGGTGGCATCAAGCAGATCAAGGCCAAGACCGTGGATTTCGGCGCCTCTGACAAACCGCTCACCCCGGAAGAACTGGAAAAATATGGCCTGACCCAGTTCCCGACCGTGATGGGCGGTGTAGTACCGGTCATCAACGTGGATGGCATCAAGGAAGGTCAGATCAAACTGACCGGTGCTGTTCTGGCCGATATCTTCATGGGCAAGATCAAGAAATGGAATGACCCTGCCATCGCCGGCTTGAACAAGGGCGTCGCCCTGCCTGCCGGTGAAATCACTGTGGTACACCGCTCTGACGGTTCCGGCACCACCTTCCTGTTCACAAACTACCTGACCAAGGTCAGTCCTGAGTGGAAAGACAAGGTCGGCAGCGAAGCTTCCGTGGCATGGCCGGTCGGCACAGGCGGCAAGGGTAACGAAGGTGTGGCCAATTTCGTGAAACAGATCAAAGGCTCGATTGGCTACGTCGAGTTCGCTTATGCCAAGCAGAACAAGATGAACTTCGCCCAGTTGCAAAACAAGGATGGCGTATTCGTTTCTCCGACCGAGGATAACTTCAAGGCTGCAGCCGCCAACGCGCAGTGGGACAAGGCTCCCGGTTTCTATGAAATCCTGACCGACGAGCCTGGCAAAGCCAGCTGGCCCATCACCGGCGCCACCTTCATCCTGATGCACAAATCACAGGCTTCCCCGGCGCAAGCAGCCGATGTGCTGAAGTTCTTTGAATGGGCTTATGCCAGTGGCGACAACATGGCACTGGAACTGGATTACATCCCCATGCCAGACAGCGTGGTGAAGCTGATCCAGGGCTCCTGGAAAGCCAACATCAAAGGCACTGACGGAAAAGCTGTTTATTAAAACAGGCATCATGAGCGGCAGGCCGGGCAAAGCAACACACCCGGCCTGCTTCATGTTCATGACCCTGAATCATTTCCGGCACCCAGGCTGCAATAGCGCCGGAAATGCTTCAGAGCCATGTTTGTGAGCACAACAAATTACCAGGCAACAGCTAGCCCAACAGCTCAAACTGGTTATAATTACCAGCTTGCTGCCCAAAGCAGCGCATTCTTCAGTTCAGCGAAGCCAGACAATGTCAAAAACACTCTCTACAGCCCCCCTTAACAGGCATCATCTGTTTGATCAGGTTTTTCGCTATACAACTCTTTTTTTTGCTTTTCTCGTTTTCGCACTGCTCGCCGGCATCATCACTTCCCTCATTATTGGCAGCATGCCTGCGATCAAGGAATTTGGCCTGGGCTTCCTGGTCAGTGCGGAATGGAATCCGGTCACAGAAAAATTCGGCGCACTGGTTCCCATCGTCGGCACGCTGGTTACTTCCATTATCGCCCTGGCAATTGGCATTCCGGTCAGCTTCGGCATTGCCCTGTTTCTCACCGAAATGTCGCCCCCATGGCTGCGCCGCCCACTAGGCACCGCAGTTGAACTGCTGGCTGGCATTCCCAGCATCATTTACGGCATGTGGGGCCTGTTCGTGTTTGCTCCGGTCTTTGCCCAGCATGTACAACCCTGGCTCAAAGCCACTTTCGGCGATATCCCAATGATTGGCCTGCTGTTTGAAGGCGCGCCGATGGGGATTGGCATGCTGACTGCGGGGATTATCCTGGCCATCATGGTGATTCCATTCATCGCCGCTGTGATGCGCGACGTGTTCGAGATCGTCCCGCCCATGCTCAAGGAATCCGCCTATGGACTCGGTGCCACAACCTGGGAAGTGGTATGGAATGTGGTACTTCCCTACACCAAGATCGGTGTGGCCGGCGGCATCATGCTCGGCCTCGGCCGCGCCCTGGGAGAAACCATGGCGGTCACCTTTGTGATCGGCAATGCACACCAGCTGCATGCCTCGCTGTTCAAGCCCGGCAACAGTATTGCCTCTGCCCTGGCCAACGAGTTTACCGAGGCCGATGGAGAGCTTTACACATCGGCGCTGATCGAACTTGGCCTGATCCTGTTCTGCATCACCTTCATTGTGCTGGCCAGTTCAAAATTACTGCTCGCCCAGCTCAAGAAACGTGAAGGCAAGGTTACCTAGAGACAGCCCATGATTTCCATCTACACACGACGCCGCATCATCAATGCCTTCAACCTGACCGCTTCCATGCTTGCCATGGCATTCGGTCTGTTCTGGCTGAGCTGGATTCTATTCACCCTGCTGCAAAAAGGCCTGGGCGGCGTCAGCATCGCTCTCTTCACCCAGATGACGCCACCACCGGGCAGCGCAGGCGGATTGCTCAACGCCATCGCTGGCAGCGTGGTGATGGCCACCCTCGCCACCATTATCGGCACACCGATAGGCATCATGGCCGGCACCTATCTGGCAGAATTCGGCCAGCGCGGCTGGCTTGCCCCCACCACCCGCTTCATCAACGATATTCTTTTGTCTGCACCGTCCATCGTAATCGGCCTTTTCATCTACACCGTCTATGTTGCCAAGGTCGGTAATTTTTCCGGCTGGGCTGGCACGCTGGCGCTATCCCTGATCGTTATTCCTGTGGTGGTGCGCACCACCGAGGACATGCTGCGTCTGGTGCCCAATGGACTGCGCGAAGCGGCTGCAGCGCTCGGCGCACCGCAGTGGAAAGTGGTCACGCTGGTGACCTGGCGTGCATCCAAGGCCGGCATGGTTACCGGCGTGTTACTGGCAGTGGCACGCATCAGCGGCGAAACCGCTCCGCTGCTATTCACGGCGCTCAACAACCAGTTCTGGAGCGCCGACATGAACAAACCAATGGCCAACCTGCCGGTGGTCATTTTCCAGTTCGCCATGAGTCCCTATGAAGACTGGCAAAAACTTGCCTGGGCCGGCGCTCTCCTGATTACTGTCGGGGTGCTGGGCCTGAATATCGTGGCTCGCGTCATGTTCCGCAAAAAATCATCGTTTAACTAGAACCCGGGATCAGCATGCCCAACTCTCACGTTACACCGCCAAAAGTCACTGTGCGTGACCTGAATTTCTTCTATGGCAAGTTCCAGGCCCTGAAAAACATCAACCTGGACATTCCGGAAAAAAAAGTTACTGCTTTCATCGGCCCTTCCGGCTGCGGCAAGTCAACACTGCTGCGCGTATTCAACCGCATGTATCAACTCTACCCGGGCCAGGAAGCCAAGGGCGAAATTCTGCTCGACGGAAAAAATATTCTCGATGCAAAGCAGGACCTCAACATCCTGCGCGCGAAAATGGGCATGGTATTCCAGAAGCCGACCCCATTCCCGATGTCAATTTTTGACAACGTGGCCTTCGGCGTCAAACTGTATGAAAGCATGAGCCGCCGCGAACTGGCCGAACGCGTTGAATGGGCACTGCGCAAAGCGGCGCTGTGGGACGAAGTCAAGGACAAGCTGGGCCAGAGCGGCACCAGTCTCTCCGGCGGTCAGCAGCAACGCCTGTGCATCGCTCGCGGGATCGCGGTCAAACCGGAAGTGGTGCTGCTCGACGAACCCGCCTCCGCACTCGACCCGATCTCCACCGCGCGCATCGAAGAACTGATCTTCGAGCTCAAGGAGGACTACACCATCGTGATCGTGACGCATAACATGCAACAGGCGGCGCGCGTATCTGACTACACCGCCTACATGTACCTGGGCGAACTGATCGAATTTGGCGACACCGACACCATTTTCACTACGCCCAAGCAGAAAGCCACTGAGGACTACATTACTGGCAAGTTTGGCTAATTCGCCCCAATAAACCCATTTATCCCGCCACCGCGCAGAATCTGTGGCGCAGTTTACGGTTGCATCGCAGATTCACGCACCTTGGTAGCCAGAGTTTCCGCCCAGTGGCGTACTTTCGCCTCCTCCTTGCCCTCCACCATGACCCGTAACAAGGGTTCCGTACCAGACGGGCGCAGCAGCACCCGCCCTTCTCCGTCCAGTGCCTGCTCGGCCTGCGCCAGCACGTCCAGGACCGGAATGCTGGATTTGAAATCGAAACCCTTTTCAACCCGCACGTTGATCAGAACCTGCGGGTAAAGCACCAGTTCCTGAGTAAACTCGGACAGGCTCTTGCCACTCAGTTTAAGCGCTTCCAATACCTGCAAGGCTGAAATGATGCCATCCCCGGTGGTGTGACGATCGAGGCACAAAATGTGTCCGGAGTTCTCTCCCCCAAGCATCCAGCCGCGCTCCTGCATCAGTTCCAGAACGTAGCGATCACCAACCCTGGCGCGTGCAAATGGGATACCCAGTTTTGCAAGGGCGTGCTCCATGGCCAGATTGGTCATTAATGTTCCGACCACCCCGCCCTTGAGAAACCCCTGCTCCTGACGAAATTTTGCAATTGCATAGACCAGTTGATCACCGTCGAACAAGCTGCCAGAACGATCGGCCATCATGACCCGGTCGCCATCGCCATCCAGGGCGATACCAAGATCAGCGCCATGTTCCTGAACCGCAGCCATCAACGCTTCAGGCTTGGTCGAACCGCAATCCTGGTTGATATTCAGGCCATCCGGCAAGTTGCCCACTGCTATGACCTCTGCGCCAAGCTCATGAAAAACTGGTGGCGCGACATGATAGGTTGCACCATGGGCACAATCCACCACGATCTTCATGCCGCGCAAATCAAGTTCACTGGGGAATGCACTCTTGCAGAACTCGATATAGCGCCCGGCCGCATCGTTTATCCGCTTGGCCTTGCCCAACTGGGCTGAAGGCATGGTACGCATGGGCTGTTCAAGTTCAGCCTCGATAGCCAGTTCGATCAGGTCGGATAGCTTGTTGCCGCTGGCAGAGAAAAATTTGATGCCATTATCCTCAAATGGATTATGCGATGCTGAAATCACGATCCCCGCCTGAGCGCGCAGAGCGCGGGTGAGATAAGCCACTCCTGGTGTCGGCATGGGTCCAAGCAGCAGCACATCCACACCGGCGGCAGACAGACCCGCTTCCAGCGCCGACTCCAGCATATAGCCGGAAATACGCGTGTCTTTGCCGATCAGCACGCTGGCGCGCTCCCCCTGCCCTGCCTGCGCCAGAACACGCCCTGCCGCATAGCCCAGGCGCATGACGAAATCCGGGGTAATGGGCGCCTCACCCACCTTGCCGCGAATTCCGTCAGTGCCAAAATATTTCCTGCTCATCTCAATCTCCTAACTGGCATGGCGAATCGCCGCCCCAAATCAAGAAACAGCGCTTCACTATGCCCGTTTCCCTCTCTCCTTGCTCTCTCCCAGAGGGAGAGAGGGACGCTGGTTCGCTTTGCGAGTTTCACGTTAACGCACTGACGATCTGCAGCGCCTGTCTGGTTTCTTTCACATCATGCACCCGAAAGATTTTTGCGCCCTTCATGGCTGCAACCACTGCTGCGGCAACACTGGGCACCATTCTTTCCTCTACTGGCAAGCCGGTCAAAGCACCCAACATCGATTTGCGCGATAGACCGGTCAACAGCGGCACCCCCAGCTCGGCAAAAGCATCCAACTGTCTCAGCATGCCAACATTATGTTCCAGCGTCTTGCCAAAGCCGAAGCCCGGATCGATAACGATGCGTTTGCGTTCAATGCCTGCTTGTTCTGCAGCCGCGATACGCTCATCCAGAAAGGCTTTTACCTCAGCAACCACATCCTGATAGAAGGGGCCCTGTTGCATGGTTCGCGGCTCTCCCTGCATGTGCATCAGACATATGGCAGCTGCAGAATCCGCAACTGCCTGCAGGGCGCCCTCGGCACGCAGCGCATTGACATCGTTGATCATGTCCGCGCCCGCCCGAATTGCTGCGCGCATGACTTCGGGTTTCAGCGTATCCACCGAAAGCGGAACACCACATTCGCGCAATCCCTCGAGCACAGGCAAAACACGTTGCAGCTCTTCCTCGACGCCAACAGCCTGCGCACCCGGACGTGTCGATTCACCGCCAATATCCAGCAGGTCAGCGCCCTGGGCAATGAGTTTTATGGCGTGTTCGATAGCGAGTTCAGGGGAATAGAAATGACCGCCGTCCGAAAAGGAATCGGGGGTGATGTTGACGATGCCCATGATGAGAGGGCGATCGAGAGAAAGGGTAAAACGGCCGCAGTGGAACATTCTGGTCATGAGCAATGAGTGATGGGTAATGGGAGGAGATTCCCCGTCACTCATTACCCATCACTCATTACCTGCTTTTCAGGCTTCCTGTGCCGGCGTATTGGTGTTAGTGGCCGGCGCGCTGGGCGTATTGTCCTGGGGTGGCGGGGTAGCGCTACCCTGACTTGGCTTGGGGGGGCGCGGCGACTTCCCTTCCATGATATCGCCGATCTGCTCGGCATCGATGGTTTCCCATTCCAGCAGGGCTTTTGCCATCGCCTCGATCTTGTCGCGGTTGTCCTCGATCAGCTTGCGCGCCAAGGCGTACTGTTGGTCGATGATGCGGCGGATTTCCTTGTCCACCTGCTGCATGGTGGCTTCGGAGACATTCTTGTGCGTCGTCACTGAACGGCCAAGGAAAACTTCGCCTTCATTCTCGCCATAGACCATCGGCCCCAAGGCATCGCTCATACCCCACTGCGTCACCATGCGCCGCGCCATTTCAGTGGCACGCTCGAAATCGTTGCTGGCGCCGGTGGTCATCTGCCCCATGAACACCTCTTCGGCAATACGGCCGCCGAACAGCACGGCAATGTTCTGCAGGATGCCTTCGCTATTCAGGCTGTAACGATCTTCAACCGGCAATTGCATGGTTACGCCCAGGGCGCGTCCACGCGGAATGATGGTGACTTTATGCACCGGATCGGTCTTGGGCAGCAGACGTGCCACCACAGCGTGGCCGGACTCGTGATAGGCAGTATTTTTGCGCTCTTCTTCTGGCATCACGATGGAACGACGTTCGGCGCCCATGATGATCTTGTCCTTGGCCTTTTCGAAGTCATCCATATCCACCAGGCGCTTGTTGAAGCGTGCGGCAAACAGGGCCGCTTCGTTCACCAGATTCGCCAGATCCGCACCGGACATGCCGGGCGTGCCACGTGCCAGAATATCGGCCTTCACATCGGGTGCGATCGGCACCTTGCGCATGTGCACCATAAGAATCTGTTCGCGACCGCGTATATCCGGCAAAGGCACCACCACCTGGCGGTCAAAACGGCCCGGCCGCAACAGGGCAGGGTCCAGCACATCGGGGCGGTTGGTCGCGGCAACCACGATCACGCCAGAGGTGCCTTCGAATCCATCCATTTCCACCAGCAACTGGTTCAATGTCTGTTCGCGTTCGTCATTGCCGCCACCCAGGCCGGCGCCACGCTGGCGTCCCACGGCATCGATCTCGTCGATAAAGATGATACAAGGTGAATTCTTCTTGGCCTGTTCGAACATATCGCGCACACGTGCTGCGCCAACGCCCACAAACATTTCAACGAAGTCGGAACCGGAAATACTGAAGAACGGCACTTTTGCCTCACCGGCAATCGCTTTCGCCAGTAGCGTTTTACCAGTACCGGGGTTACCCACCATCAGAACGCCGCGCGGAATCCTTCCGCCCAATTTCTGAAACTTGCTCGGATCGCGCAGGAACTCGACCAGCTCTGAAACCTCTTCCTTGGCCTCATCGCAGCCGGCAACATCGGCGAAAGTTACGGTATTTGTGGCCTCATCCAGAAGACGTGCCTTGCTCTTGCCGAAGGAAAAAGCGCCTCCTTTTCCGCCGCCCTGCATCTGGCGCATGAAAAACACCCATACTCCAATCAGGAGCAGCATGGGGAACCAGGACACAAAGATATTCATCAGGAAGGAAGGCTCTTCCTCTGGCTTGGCTTCCACCACCACACCACTCTTGAGCATGTCGGAAACCAGCCATGGATCAGAAGGCGCGTAGGTCGTAAAACGTTTGCCGTCGTTGGTTACGCTTTTCAGGACATGGCCTTCGATCGTCACCTTGGCGATTTTCCCGCTTTTCACTTCATCGATAAACTGGGAATACTCTATCTGGCTCTGTGCCGTCTGCCGTGCACCGAACTGGTTAAACACGGTCATCAGAACCAGAGCGATCACCAGCCAGATGGCCACATTCTTCATCAGATTATTCAAGCTAATTCCTTGCAAAAAAACATAATTTCGTTAATTTTAAACGCTTTACTTGTGTGCCGGTAAGATTTATTGCTCATGCAAGCCTTTACCCAGCATATAGACCTCGGTGCTACGGTCTCTTGATGCTTTAGGTTTGCGCACCAGAACCTGGGAAAAATATTTACGCATTTCGCGCACATAATCGTCAAAGCCATCGCCCTGAAAGACTTTGACCAGAAAATTGCCGCCCGGTTTCAGGTGTTGGCACGAAAACTCCAGAGCCAGCTCGGCGAGAAGCATGCTTCTCGCCTGATCTGTCACCCCAATACCACTGATATTGGGGGCCATGTCAGAAATCACAAGATCCACCGATCTCCCCTTCAGTGCAGTGTCGAGCTGGGTCAGCGCAGCATCCTCGCGAAAATCGCCTTGAATGAAGATCGCCCCATGCACGGGGTCCATAGGCAAAATATCGAATGCGACCAGCGCACCAGATGGCCCAATCTTCTTCGCCGCCACCTGGGTCCAGCCGCCAGGTGCGGCGCCCAGGTCTAACACGATCATGCCCGGCTTGAGCAAATGATCGCGTTCGTCCAGTTCCATCAGCTTGTAGGCCGCACGAGAACGGTAGCCCTCTTTCTTCGCCAACAGCACGTAGGGATCGTTGACGTGCTCGCGCATCCAGCCTTTGCTGGTTCGGGTTCGTTTCATGGAGTAAACTGTCGCATTTTTTGGATCATCAAGAATGTTGAATCTTACTTCAGGTCAGCGCCGCTTTCTGCGTGCTCAGGCCCACTCGCTCAGCCCAGTGATCTTGATCGGCGATGCCGGACTAACAGCTGGCGTCATGAAGGAAATAGAGCACAGCCTGAACAGCCACGAACTGCTCAAGATCAAAGTTGCCGGAAACGACCGCGGTCTACGGGAAAACATGCTGACGGAGATATGCACCGTGCTTGAAACCGCGCCGGTACAGCATATCGGCAAAACCCTGGTGATTTACAAGCCTGCAAAGAAACCCCGACTCATCCTGCCGAAAAGTTAGGATTTGCGCGGCGCCAGCACCAAGGCCAGCCCAAGCAAGCTCTGCACCAGGTACACGACACTTGAAATGCCGTGCCAGCGCGCAAAGCGGTCGCGGAACATGCTTTCCATTACACCCTTGGGTAACGCCTGCTCTTTAAGCCCTTCCAGAATTGGCTGAATTCCGAATTGCCCGCCGATAACCAGAAGCAACATCACCAGCACAGCCCAGAAAAATCCCTGTTTCAGTGCGCCACCACCATAACTCGCCAGACGGTGAATCAGCAGGAAAGTCCCACACACCATGCCGATGTAGGCAACAAGGGCAAACATCTTTCCAGCCAGCATTCCCGCCATACTTTTGTCAGCCAGGGCCGAAAAAAGCGTTGGCGCAGCCAGATAGCCGATTGCCCACAAAGCGCCCACCCACATCGTGATAGCGATAATAGCCAGCTTGTCGGCAAAACGATTCATCAGATGTATTTCACATCCAGAATTTCATATTCACGTACGCCGCCAGGCGCCTGAACTTCTGCCACATCACCAGCATGCTTGCCAATCAGGGCACGCGCTATCGGCGATCCGATTGAAATCTTGCCCTGCTTGATGTCGGCTTCATCATCACCCACGATCTGGTAAGTGGACTTGTCACCGCCCTCCATGTCCTCCAGTTCCACCGTTGCGCCGAACACGCAGCGGCCTTCCGCATCCAGTAGCTGCGGGTCGATGATCTGTGCATTGGAAAGCTTTCCTTCGACTTCGGCAATGCGCCCTTCAACAAAGCTCTGGCGCTCCTTGGCCGCATCGTATTCGGCGTTTTCAGACAAATCGCCGTGAGACCTTGCTTCTGCGATGGCCGCGATGACATTGGGCCGTTCTACATTTTTCAGATTCTGCAATTCCGCACGCAATAATTCTGCTCCGAGTACAGTCAATGGTACTTTGTTCATCACTTTATATTCCCTTGTGCCAATCCACCCTTACCTTCTCCCCCCCATTGTCAGATGAAGAGGGTGCGGACTCCCCCAAACAAAGAGGGACTCAAGGGGGGTTAAATAACAATGCGGATCAGGTCGCCCCAATCCGCACAATTTCAACTTCCAGTCGGATTAAACCAGACGCTGGTGCAATTCCTGCAGACCGTATACCTGCAACTCCTTCATGTGCTGCATGCCGATACATGCAGCGCGCGCGCCGGAAAGAGTCGTGTAATAGGTGATCCGCTGCTGCAGGGTAGCATTACGGATAGCGTAGGAATCCTGAACCGCACGCCTGTCCTCTACGGTGTTGATGATCAGGTTGATTTCGCCGTTTTTGATCAGATCCACAATATGCGGGCGGCCTTCATGCACTTTATTGACTGATGTTACCGCGATTCCAGCTTCCTGAATTGCCGCCGCAGTACCGCGCGTAGCATAGAGGCCAAAACCGAGGTCAGCCAGATTACGGGCGATATCCACCACCCTTTCTTTGTCCGAGCCTTTGACGCTGATCAGCACTTTGCCGCCGGAAGGCAGCTTTACGCTCGCAGCCATCTGAGACTTGAGGAAGGCCTCTGCAAAGGTATTACCCACGCCCATGACCTCGCCGGTAGATTTCATTTCCGGGCCGAGGATAGGGTCCACGCCGGGAAACTTGATGAAGGGAAATACCGCTTCCTTCACCGAGTAGAAAGGCGGAATCACTTCGCGCGTCACGCCCTGCTGCTTCAGAGTCTGCCCTACCATGCAGCGCGCTGCGACTTTGGCCAGCGGTACGCCTGTGGCCTTGGAAACGAAGGGCACGGTGCGCGAAGCACGCGGATTGACTTCCAGCACGTAGACCGTCTGGCCCTGAATGGCGAACTGGACATTCATCAGCCCGATCACGTTCAGGCCCTTGGCCATGGCGACCGTCTGGCGCCGCAATTCGTCCTGGATTTCCTGCGACAAGCTATAGGGAGGCAGTGAGCACGCCGAGTCGCCGGAATGCACACCAGCCTCCTCGATATGCTCCATGATGCCGCCGATCAGCACGTCGGTACCGTCGCAAATGGCATCCACGTCCACTTCGGTAGCATCATTGAGGAAACGGTCCAGCAGCACCGGAGAGTCGTTGGAAACCTTGACGGCCTCGCGCATGTAGCGCTCGAGATCGGACTGCTGGTGCACGATTTCCATGGCACGGCCACCGAGAACGTAAGAAGGGCGCACCACCAGAGGGTAACCAATCTCTTCCGCCGCCTTGATGGCAGCCTCCGGCGCCCGTGCCGTGCGGTTGGGCGGCTGTTTGAGTTTGAGGTCGTGCAACAGCTTCTGGAAGCGTTCGCGATCCTCGGCTGCGTCGATCATGTCCGGCGTGGTGCCGATGATGGGCACCCCGTTGGCCTCCAGGTCGCGCGCCAGCTTGAGCGGCGTCTGGCCGCCATACTGCACGATCACGCCGTAAGGCTTCTCGACGTGAACGATTTCCAGCACGTCTTCCAGCGTCAATGGCTCGAAATACAGGCGATCAGAAGTGTCATAGTCGGTGGAAACGGTTTCCGGATTGCAGTTGACCATGATGGTCTCATAACCATCTTCGCGCATCGCCAGTGCCGCATGCACGCAGCAGTAGTCGAATTCGATGCCCTGACCGATCCGGTTGGGGCCACCGCCCAGCACCATGATCTTTTTATTGCCCGTGGGCACGGACTCGCACTCTTCCTCGTAACTCGAATACATGTACGCGGTATGCGTGGAAAATTCTGCAGCGCAGGTATCCACGCGCTTGTATACCGGGCGCACGCTCAGCGCATGGCGGGCACTGCGCACTTCATGTTGGGTCACGCCCAGCAGTTTGGCCAGGCGGCTATCCGAGAAACCGCTGCGCTTGAGGCGCCGCATCTCGTCGCGGGAGAGGTCGACCAGCTTGCGCCCGGAGAGCGCCTGTTCCTGCTCGACCAGATCCTTCATTTGTGCCAGGAACCAAGGGTCGACATGAGTCAGCTGGTAAATCTGCTCCTGCGTCATGCCGCAACGCATGGCATCCGCGATATACCAGATACGTTCCGGGCCGGGTTCGCCCAGTTCGGTTTCCAGTACGTCAGTATCCGTGGTCTTTTCATCCAGCCCGTCATTGCCGGTTTCAAGGCCGCGCAGCGCCTTCTGCAATGACTCCTGGAACGTGCGACCCATCGCCATCACTTCACCCACCGATTTCATCTGGGTGGTCAGGCGATCATCAGCCTGGGGAAATTTTTCGAAGGCGAAACGAGGTATCTTGGTCACCACGTAATCGATGCTGGGCTCGAACGAGGCTGGCGTGGCACCACCAGTAATTTCGTTCTGCAACTCGTCCAGTGTGTAACCGATTGCCAGTTTGGCCGCCACCTTGGCGATAGGAAATCCGGTCGCCTTGGATGCCAGCGCCGAGGAACGCGACACGCGCGGATTCATCTCGATCACAACCATCTGGCCATTTTTCGGGTTGATGCCGAACTGCACGTTGGAACCGCCAGTTTCCACACCGATTTCACGCAGCACTGCCAGCGAGGCATTGCGCATAATCTGGTATTCGCGGTCGGTCAGGGTCTGGGCCGGCGCAACAGTGATGGAGTCACCAGTATGCACGCCCATGGCGTCGAAGTTCTCGATCGAGCAGATGATGATGCAGTTGTCCTTCTTGTCCCGCACCACCTCCATTTCGTATTCTTTCCAGCCGATCACCGATTCCTCGATCAGCAGCTCACGGGTAGGAGACGCCTCCAGACCCCGCTCGCAGATGGCGACAAATTCTTCCTTGTTGTAGGCAATGCCGCCGCCGGAACCGCCCATGGTAAAGGACGGGCGAATAATGGTGGGATAGCCCACCATGGCCTGCACCTGAAAAGCTTCTTCCAGGCTGTGGGCAATCGCGGCGCGCGGGCAGGCAAGGCCGATTTTCTCCATCGCCTTCTTGAATTTCTCACGATCCTCGGCCTTGTCGATCGCCTCGCGCGTCGCGCCGATCATCTCCACCGAGTATTTTTCCAGCACGCCGTGCCTGGCAAGATCCAGCGCGCAATTCAATGCCGTCTGACCGCCCATGGTCGGTAGCAGCACGTCAGGGTGCTCTTTCTCGATGATTTTTTCCACCACCTGCCAGGTGATCGGCTCGATGTAGGTAGCATCTGCCATGCCTGGGTCGGTCATGATGGTGGCAGGGTTGGAGTTCACCAGAATGACGCGGTAACCTTCCTCACGCAAGGCTTTGCACGCCTGGGCGCCGGAGTAATCAAATTCGCAGGCCTGGCCGATGACGATCGGGCCGGCACCTATGATAAGAATGGATTTTATGTCGGTACGTTTTGGCATTTCGTTGGCGAGGGATGAAGGTGAGGAGCAAAGGGCAAAACCCGTTACGCCTCACGCCCGCCCCTGACTCCTCACTTGTGTTGCTGCATCAGGCCGATGAAACGGTCGAAAAGGTAAGCCACATCATGCGGCCCCGGACTCGCTTCAGGGTGCCCCTGGAAACTGAACGCCGGCACATCGGTGCGGGCAATCCCCTGGTTGCTGCCGTCAAACAGGGATTTATGTGTTACACGCAGATTGCCAGGCAACGTGGCTGGATCCACCGCAAAACCATGGTTCTGGCTGGTAATCATCACCCGTCCGCTATCCAGATCCTGCACCGGATGGTTCGCGCCATGATGGCCGAATTTCATTTTCATGGTTTTTGCGCCAGAGGCCAGCGCCAGCAACTGGTGACCGAGACAGATGCCAAAAGTGGGGATTTTCTTCTCCAACACTTTCTGGATCGCATTGATGGCGTAATCGCATGGCTCCGGATCACCCGGGCCGTTGGACAGGAACACGCCATCCGGATTGAGCTTGAAGACCTCTTCAACCGGGGTTTGCGCCGGCAGCACGGTAACCTTGCAGCCGCGTTCTGCGAGCATGCGCAGAATATTGCGCTTGACGCCAAAATCGTAGGCCACGACATGGAATTCGGGCGCGGCCTGTTGGCCAAATCCGCCTTCGAGTTTCCACTCGCCTTCAATCCAGACTTCGCTCTGGGTACGCGTCACCACCTTGGCGAGATCCATGCCGGACAGGCCGGCAAAGCCACGCGCCAGCTCCAGCGCCTTGGCCTCATCCACCTCTCCGGCCATCAGACAACCGCTCTGGGCGCCCTTGTCGCGCAGAATTCGCGTCAGTTTGCGGGTATCGACATCGGCAATCGCAACGACATTATTGCGCTGAAGGTATTGCGGCAGAGTTTCCGTTTCACGCCAGTTGCTGGATAGCAAGGGCAGGTCACGGATAACCAGCCCGGCCGCATGAACCTCTCCGGACTCGGCATCCTCAGGATTGGTGCCGGTGTTACCGATATGAGGGTAAGTCAGGGTAACAATCTGACGGCAGTAGGAGGGATCGCTAAGAATTTCCTGGTAGCCGGTCAGTGCAGTGTTGAATACTACTTCACCTACGGAATGGCCTGTCGCACCAATGGAAACACCGCGAAACACTGTCCCATCTGCGAGCACGAGTATGGCTGGCTGGTGTTGCGGCACAAGAACTCTCCGAATTTGTATCGAGGGGCCCGAACCGGCCCCGGACATGCAAAGCGGGACGGGCTTTCCGCCCATCCCGCCTGCACTAACTGCGTGAAATTATACTGTAAAACCGGGTTTGATTCAACGCAGTCCAAGCACATCCTGCATGTCATACAGCCCCGCACCCCGTCCGGCAAGGAAGCGCGCGGCGCGCAGGGCGCCGAGGGCAAAAGTTGCGCGGCTGCTGGCCTTGTGGGTGATTTCCACGCGTTCGCCAATTCCGGCAAACAACACGGTATGGTCGCCCACTATGTCACCGCCACGCACGGTAGCAAAACCGATGGTCGAAGGTGAGCGCTCGCCGGTCACGCCTTCGCGGCCATACACCGCACACTCGGCCAGATCCCGCCCGAGCGCCTCCGCCACCACCTCCCCCAGACGTAAGGCTGTACCTGAGGGGGCATCCACCTTGTGACGATGATGCGCCTCAAGCACTTCAATATCATAACCTTCGTTCAGCACCCGGGCTGCCGTATCCAGCAATTTGAACAGCAGATTGACGCCCACGCTCATATTGGGCGCAAAAACAATCCCACAGTCGTGACTGGCATCAAAAATCTTTTCCTTTTCTTCAGGAGTGAAGCCGGTTGTGCCAATCACCATCTTCACGCCCAGCATACGACACAGCTCCATGTGTTGCAGCGTCGCTTCAGGGCGCGTGAAATCGATCAGCACATCGCTGCCGCGTAACGCGGCGGCGGCATCCTCACGAATCAGCACGCCATTGGGCGCGCCAATCAGCTCTCCTGAATCTTTGCCCAGATACGGGCTACCTGCACGCTCCAGCGCAGCGTGGATACGCATATCCGGCATTTGCGCCACGGCTTCCAGCAAGGCGCGGCCCATTCTTCCCGAACTGCCCACAATCGCAATATTCAGCATGCTTATTCCCGCTTGAGAAATGGCTGGGTTTCAACGGAGACAGCCTCTGCTGCCGGCATGGCACTATCAGCCGGAGCTACGTCACCTTCGATACGCAACAGCAAATCGTTTTCGAACACTGCCGTAACATGACTCTGCTCCATCAGCTTCCCGGCTTTCTGGTAGCGATAAACGTAATCCCAACGGTTGGGATGAAACGCATCGCTCACCAGCGGTGTCCCCAGGACAAAACGCACCTGGGACTTGGTCATGCCGGGTTTGAGGCGGGACAACATGTCCTGCGTCACGACGTTGCCCTGCTGAATGTCGATCTTGTATACCGACGGAGCCATGGGAATATAGGAACAGGCTGGCAGGAACATAGCCAGAGCAATAATGAGTAGGCGCATGAATGAGCTTTTGTTGTCCAAAAAGGTTATATTATGATAGCTTAAATTAATCCTCCGGGCACATCGAGCCAGTCAATATGAGCCAACCCAACGACCTGAAGAACGTCGGCCTCAAGGCCACGCTCCCGCGACTCAAGATCCTCAACCTGTTTGAGACCAGCGAAGTACGCCACCTGACGGCGGAAGACGTGTATCGCATTCTGCTTGCTGAAGACGTGGATGTTGGCCTGGCAACAGTTTATCGGGTTCTGACCCAGTTCGAGGCGGCAGGTTTGCTGATGCGCCACCACTTTGAGGGCGGCAAGGCGGTGTTCGAACTGAACCAGGGCCATCACCACGACCATCTGGTATGTTTGCAATGCGGCCTGGTGGAAGAATTTTACGATCCTGAAATCGAACGGCGCCAGGAACAAATCGCCAAAGAGCGCGGCTTCCGCATTCAGGAACACTCGCTTTATCTCTACGCCGACTGCATCAAGGATAAGTGCCCGCACAAGGTGTAACCAGAGATTGACTACACCCCAAGCATCTCCGCGGCATGCTGCCGGGTCGTATCTGTAATGGTCACACCACCCAGCATGCGGGCCACTTCCTCGATTCGTTGCCGCCGATCAAGAACCGCAATCTGGCTCACCACCTGACCGTCTTGCACATCCTTGCTCACCTGCCAATGCTGATGCCCCAGCGCCGCCACCTGAGGCAAGTGGGTAATACATAACACCTGGCGCTCGGCACCCAGGCTCTGCAGCATTTTCCCCACCACTTCCGCCACACCGCCGCCGATCCCCACATCCACTTCATCGAATATCAGGGTAGGCACCGCCGCCACCTTGCTGGTCACCACCTGAATCGCCAGACTGATGCGCGACAATTCACCGCCCGAAGCCACTTTGACAAGCGGTTTCGGCGCCAGGCTGGAATGTGAGCTCACCAGAAACTCCACCTGCTCAAGACCATGCGCGTTGCCTTCTGCCAGCGCATGAAGCGCCACTTCAACACGACCGCCCTCCATCGCCAGCTGCTGCATCGCTTCGCTCACTCTTGATCCCAGCTCCTGCGCCATGAGTTGCCGAACCGAACTCAACTCCCCTGCTTTGGTCTGATAGACTGCGCGCGCGTCCGCTTCCTGGCGCTGCAACGTTTCCGCCGAGCCAAGCTGCTGCAATTCAGCCAGCCGGGCAGCACTCTCCCGCAACAAGAGCGGCAGTTGCTCCGCCGCTATCCGGTACTTGCGCGCCATGTCATGCACCTGCTCCAGTCGCTGCTCGGCCTGACGCAGACGATCCGGGTCCATATCCAGACGCTGCACATAATGACGCAGACCGTACGCCGCCTCCTGCATCTGCGCGGCAGCCGAGTCAAGAATCTCCAAGGGCTCACCCAGAGCGGAATCAAACTCCACCACCCTGTTGATCCGCCCGATCAGACCATTAAGCTGGGACAACAGGGCCTGATCGCCTTCGGCGAGCAGGTCCACCGCATATTGAGCATTTTCCAGCAGGCTCGCGGAATGAGCGAGTCGGGCATGTTCAACCTGCAGTTCCGACCACTCCTCCGGCCCCAGATCCAGCGCCTGCAACTCACGCACCTGCCATTCGAGCTGTTCCAGCTCAACCGCCGCAGCAGCAGAATCCTTTTCCCATGCCAGACAGCGTTCATGCAGAACCTGCCAGTCGCGGTAGTCCTGGGCCACCTCGCGCGCCAACTCTCCGAGACCGGCATAGCCATCAAGAAGATCGCGCTGTGCCGCAGGCTTGAGCAGGGACTGGTGCGCGTGCTGGCCGTGAATATCGACCAGGCATTCCCCCGCCTCGCGTAGCTGCTGCAGAGTCGCGGCACTGCCATTAATGAAAGCACGTGAGCGCCCACTTGCATCGATTACACGACGCATCAAGCACACGCCGGGCTCATCCGCCAAGCCATTTTCGTCCAGCCACGCTTCGAGTAAGGGAATTTTCGAGCTATCGAATTCGGCCGATAATTCAGCCCGCTGACAACCTGCGCGCACCACCCCGGCGTCGCCCCGCTCTCCCAGCACAAGGGCCAGGGCGTCAATCAGAATGGATTTTCCGGCACCGGTTTCACCGGTCAACACCGTGAAACCTGGCTTGAATTCAAGTTCCAGTCGGTCAACTATGACAAAATCTCGGATGCCTAAGGAAAGCAGCATTTAAAGCTTCTCGCCCCAGCGCAATTTCTGGCGCAAAGTATCGTAATAACTATGCCCCAGGGGATGGAGCAGACGGATATTATTCTCGGAGCGGCGCACCACCACCCAATCGTTCTGCTGCAAATCCATGTGACTCTGCCCATCGAAGTTAACACTCACATCAACTGCGTGCAGCACCAGAATTTCCATCACACTGTGGCTATTGACCGCAATCGGCCGGTTGCTCAAAGTGTGCGGACAAATCGGCACCAACACCATCGCCTCCAGCGTGGGGTGCAGAATGGGTCCGCCGGCGGACAAGGCATAAGCTGTAGACCCGGTTGGCGTGGCCACCACCAGACCATCGGAGCGCTGGCTATAGACAAACTGCCCATCAATGAACACTTCCAGCTCGATCAGACGCCCGGACACCCCCTTGCTCACCACCACATCATTAAAAGCATAGGCCTGGGAAATGATCTGTCCCTGGCGACGCACGGCCGTATGGAGCAGGAAACGCTCCTCGGCGGCATATTCGCCCTCGAGAATCTCATCCATGGTTTCCAGCATGTCTTCAATGGAAACGTCCGTGAGGAAACCCAGACGCCCCTGATTCACCCCCACCAGCGGCACATCGAATTCGATCATCTCGCGCGCAACATTCAGCATCGTGCCATCCCCCCCCATGACCACGGCCAGATCGGCGCGCGCGCCGATCTCCGCCATGCTCACTGCAGCATAAGGAACCGACCCGATGCGCTCAGCAGTCTGTTGCGCCAGCAATACCTCAAGATTGCGCTGCTTGAGGAAAGACGCCAGACGCAACAACGGCTCACTAAGCTCGGCACTATTGTATTTGCCTATCAGGGCAACAGTCTTGAAGGGAGTTTTCATGGCATGAATTATAGCCTTGCCTGGAAGATAAGGTCATCAGTAGAATGAGGCAATGCTGAACGAACGCTCACAACTCCTGCTCAAGACCCTGATCGAACGCTATATCGCGGAAGGTCAACCGGTCGGCTCGCGCACGCTGTCCAAATATTCCGGCCTCGATCTCTCCGCCGCCACCATCCGCAACGCCATGGCGGACCTGGAAGAAATGGGCTTCATCATCAGCCCGCACACTTCCGCAGGAAGGATACCGACGCCGCGCGGCTACCGCTTCTTTGTCGACACCCTGCTCAAAATCCAGCCTCTTGATGCAGTCCAAATGCACCAACTTGAAAATCAGCTGCATCCGGCAGACAAGCAACAGCTTATCGGTTCGGCCTCGCGACTATTATCGGACCTGACCCAGTTCGCGGGTATCGTGATGACACCCAAGCGCCACTCACCGACTTTCCGCCACCTGGAGTTTCTGCCGCTGTCGGAGAAACGTATTCTGCTTATTATCGTCACTACCGACGACAATGTTCAGAACCGCATCCTCCTGACCGACAAACCCTATTCCGCATCCGAACTTACCCAGGCGGCCAATTTCTTCAACCAGAATTATGCCGGCTGCACGCTGGAAGCCGCTCGCACCCGCATGCAGGAAGAGCTGAAACGCCTGCACCTCAACATGACCACGCTCATGTCTGCGGCCCTCGATGCCAGCAGCCAGGCGCTGCAACCCAGCGAGGGCTACGTCCTGTCAGGCGAAAAAAACCTGCTGCATGTGGAAGACCTGTCTTCCAACATGACCTCCTTGCGCAAGCTGTTTGATGCCTTCGAGCAGAAAACCACGCTGATCCAGTTGCTGGATGTCAGCCAGGGCGCACAGGGCGTGCAGATATTCATCGGCGGAGAATCCGGCCACGTCCCGCTCGATGAATGCAGCGTCGTCACAGCTCCCTATGAAGTGGATGGTCAGGTGGTCGGCACCCTGGGCGTCATTGGCCCGACCCGAATGGCCTACGAACGCATCATCCCGATCGTGGATGTCACCGCCAAGCTGCTTGGCAGCGCGCTTTCCTATCACTGAGAAAAAATGCCCTTCCTTCCAGAGCCGCCACACACACACGGCATTCCAGGCAAAACCGGCATCCTGCTGATCAATCTCGGCACTCCGGACGCACCTACCCGGCAGGCGCTGCGGCCCTATCTCAAGCAGTTCCTGAGCGACCCGCGCGTGGTCGAGATTCCGCGTTTGCTGTGGTGGCTGATTCTCAACGGCATCATTCTCAACACCCGCCCCGGAAAATCGGCACAGAAGTACGCCCAGATATGGACGGCAGAAGGCTCACCCCTGCTCGCCCACACCAAGAAGCAGGCGAAAATGCTGCAAGGCTATCTGGGCGAACGCACAAAGGCGCCGCTGGCGATCGAATTCGCCATGCGCTACGGCAACCCTTCCGTGCCATCCGCCATTGCCTCGCTCCGAAAACAGGGCTGCGAGCGCATTCTTGCCCTGCCGCTGTATCCGCAATATGCGGCCAGCAGCACGGCATCCGCGCTGGACGCGGTGTTCGAGACGCTGCAGCAGAGCCGCAACATGCCGGAATTGCGGACCGTGAAGCACTACCACGATCACCCGGGCTATATAGACGCACTGGCCAACAGCGTGCGCGACCACTGGCAGCAGCATGGCCGCCCGGACCAATTGATCATGAGCTTTCACGGCGTGCCCAGGTACACGCTGGACAAGGGCGACCCCTACCACTGCGAATGCCACAAAACCGGGCGCCTGCTGGCTGAAGCACTGGGCCTCAAATCCGGCCAGTTCCTGATCACCTTCCAGTCGCGCTTCGGCCGCGCCGAATGGATACAGCCCTACACGGCGCCCACCCTGCAAATGCTGGGCAAGAAAGGTGTCAAACGGGTGGACGTGATCTGCCCTGGTTTTGCCGCCGACTGCCTGGAAACCCTGGAAGAAATCGCCATGGAATGCAAGGCGGATTTCCTCAATGCCGGTGGCCAGGAATTTCATTACATCCCCTGTCTCAACGAGCGCGACGACTGGATCCGCGCCCTCTGCGACATTGCCCTCAAGCACCTGCAAGGCTGGCTGCGGGAGACGCCCAACCCGGCCTCCGAACAGGAAAGCAAAGCCCGGGCGATAGCCATGGGTGCAAAGGATTAGATCCTCAAGTTTTTCTTTTCCTTGCCGCTAAGACAGAGGCAAGCTTTCCCATCCAACAATCCCAAAAAAAAGCAGGAAACTTGCGCTTTCTTTAAAGGGATTGATCATGAAAATCGCAAGCTCGGAAATTTTACTAAGCAGCCAGCACGCCAGCGTGGAACAACACTCGCTGCGTGAATCTTTACGCGCCTGGGTAGGCTCGGAGCGCCCGGATTTCGAAGGGCGCGGCAGGCCAATTAACCGCCCGGCAGCTGAGACGGTTTCCATTTCCGCACAAGGCAAGGCGGCACAGAAATCGGATGCGGTTTCGGAGACGCAGGATGCACTGGAAAACGACCCGCGCATGCAACTGCTGATCGGCATGGTGGAAGCCATGACCGGCAGAAAAATTCGCATCATGTCGCTAAAAGACCTGCAGGCCATCAACACGCCGCAGCCGGATCAACCGCAGGACACCAGGGCAAACGGGGAACAACCCGCATCACGGCCTTCAGGTTACGGCATCGAATATGAACGCCACGAAACCCATTACGAAGCCGAGCAGACCCGCTTCCAGGCCCAGGGCATCGTTAAAACCGCCGATGGCAGGGAAATTGCATTCAATCTGCAACTCTCCATGAGCCGCGAGCATCTGGAGCAAAGCGACGTCAGCGTGCGTCTGGGCGACGCGGCGCGACAGGTAAAAGATCCGCTGGTGATCAACTTCAGCGGCAGCGCAGCTCAATTGACCGCCGCCAAATTCAGTTTCGACCTCGATGCCGACGGTAGCGCCGAGCAGATTTCCTTCGTCGCCCCCGGCAGCGGATTTCTGGCGCTCGACAAGAACCAGGACGGCAGGATCAACAATGGCAGCGAACTGTTCGGTGCGGCCAGCGGCAACGGCTTCAGCGAACTGGCCGCCTACGATCAGGACGGCAACCAGTGGATTGACGAGAACGATGCCGTGTTCGCACAGCTCAAGATCTGGAGCAAGGATGCCGAGGGCAAAGACCAGCTCGCCTCTCTGAAAGCAGCCGGCGTGGGGGCGCTGTTTCTGGGCAATGCGTCAACTGAATTCAGTTTAAAGGATGCCAGCAACCGCCTTGACGGTCAGGTCCGCGCTACCGGCATCTACCTCAGAGAAAACGGCTCCGTCGGCAGCCTGCAGCAAATCGATCTCGCCATCTGAACTTCCGGACAGGCGTGCCACAGGTCTCGTGCGTCTTTCTGCCACCCCCCCATTCCACCTGAAGGGCTGTTATAGTACCCGGCTTAATCTGCTTTTCCCTGACTCCTTCGAGGATCATTGACCATGTTCGGCGCAAGCATCGGCAATATAAAGAACCTTAAAATATGGATCCGTCTGGTGGGCGTAATCTGGCTGATGCTGGTGCTGGCTTGGGGCGGGATGATTTTCTGGGCCTCAAATTCGCAGCGCGCAACCGCCATTGAGGAAGCCAAGGGCTTCTCTCTCGCCATTCATCAGATGACCATGTCCAGCCTGACCGGCATGATGCTTACCGGCACCATCGCGCAACGCGCGGTGTTCCTCGACCAGGTCAAGCAGGCCGACAACATTACCTCCCTGAAAGTGCTGCGGGGCGAGGCGGTCACCAAACAGTTCGGCCAGGGAAGCGCAGAGGAAGGTGGTGCTGACGAGCTGGAAATGCAGGTCCTGCAAAGTGCAAAGCCCTACTTTCAGGTTCTAGAGGACAATGGCCAAGACAAGGAAAGCCTGCGCGCCGTGATTCCCGTCACCGCAGCCAAGAACTACCTTGGCAAGGATTGTCTGATGTGCCATACCGTGCCTGAAGGCACAGTACTCGGCGCAGTCAGCATGAAAATCTCCCTCGACAAGGTCAACCAGTCCGTGGCGGATTTCAGAACCAAGATTTTCTTTGCCGCTGTGTTGATCAGTCTGCCGCTACTGGCTTTTATCTATCTTTTCATTCGCCATTTCGTCACCAAGCCACTGGAGGAAATGACCCACGGCCTGCATGACATTGCCGAAGGCGAAGGTGATTTGACGCGTCGCCTGAAAGTACGCAGCACAGACGAAATCGGTGAGGCATCCGGCCTGTTCAATCAGGTCATGGAAAAATTCAGCCACTTGGTACGCGAAGTCGATCACTTGGCACTTCAGGTTTCCGCAGCGGCACGACAACTCGCGCTGGGTGCGCAGCAGGTAGCAGACGGATCCGCGCAGCAACGCGATAAATCCGCCGCCACGGCCGCAGCCGTGGAGGAAATGGCTGCCAGCATTTCCACGGTGGCGCAAAGCACGGACGAAGTGCAACAGCTTTCGGAGCAAAGCCTGGAACGTTCACACCAGGGCAATGAAAGCATTTCCGTGCTGGTGGGCGAAATCGACCAGGTCGAATCCGCAGTCAAGGAAATCGCTGCCGCTGTGAATGAGTTCACTCGCAGCACCACCTCCATTCACGCCATGACCAGGCAGGTGAAGGACATTGCCGAGCAGACAAATCTGCTCGCACTCAACGCCGCAATCGAGGCTGCGCGCGCCGGAGAACAGGGGCGCGGCTTTGCCGTGGTCGCCGATGAAGTGCGAAAACTTGCTGAAAAATCCTCTCACTCTGCCAGCCAGATTGATACCGTCACCCAGTCACTTGCCCAACAATCCGTCGTGGTGGACAAAGCCATCGAGAGGGGTCTGTCCCACCTGCTTTCCAGCCAGGATTCGATGGAAACCGTGGCCGTGGTTTTATCCGAGGCCAATAGTGCGGTCAATAGTGTCGGCAGCAAGGTCGCCGATGTGGCCATCATTACAGAACACCAGCGCACCGCCAGCAATGAAGTGAGCGCCAATGTCGAGGCCATCGCCGCCATGGCCGCAGAAAACAGTCTGGCCGTGGGTCAGACCGCCAACGCCGCGCAACATCTGGAGCAACTGGCGGAAGACCTGCAAAACATGGTTAGCCGCTTCAAGGTTTAAGGGCGCGCCGATCAGCATGCAGGATATCTCATTGCACGATGATGGATTACGGATCGAGGCCATCACTGCCAACGTCCCTGCCCTGGTATTCCAACTGCAGCAATGTACCGATGGCAGCCTCAAGTCGCTATTTACCAGCAAGGCGGTGACCGCCGTATGCGGCGAACCGTGCCCGGTTTCTGACATTCCCTGGCTTCCCTGCGTCAGCAACCTGCACCCCGACGACCATGAATCTTTCTTTGCCGCGATGCGTCTTTCCGCTCAGAAACACACGCACTGGAACTGGGAAGGCCGTGTCATCGTTCCTCCGGGGGACGTCAAATGGATTAACCTGCGAGCCGTGCCACGCACCTTGGCAGACGGCGCCACCATTTGGGACGGCATTATTCTCAACATCACCCTGTCCAAGCAGCGTGAGGATGAAAGCCAACATGCACGGGAATTGCTGGAAAAACTGTCCGGTCACGTCCAAAGCGCACGGGAGGACGAGCGCACCAAGATCGCGCGGGAAATTCACGACGAACTGGGCGGCATCCTCAGCACCTTGAAGATGGATCTGGGCTGGCTGGCCAAACGCATGCACGATCCGGTATTGCTGGAACGCACTCAAGCCATGTCGCAGCTGACCATGGAAGCGCTGCATACCGCACGACGCGTCGCAGCAGACCTGCGCCCTGCGGCACTGGACAATCTGGGCCTGGCAGCGGCAATCGAGGAACATTCTGCAACACTACTTGGCCAACGGGGAATCGCCTACAGCTTCACCCCGCCACTACAGGAAGTAGTGCTGGACGACCAGCACGCCACTGCCATTTTCCGCATTTTTCAGGAATCTCTCACCAATGTTGTACGCCATGCCGCTGCAAGTTCTGTGGAAATTGGGCTTATGCTTGCTCCTGACGGCCTGACCATCTCCATCAGCGATAATGGCAACGGAATGGATCCGGAACGGATTCCATCTTTCCAATCCTACGGCATCCTCGGCATGCAGGAACGCGCCAAGCAACTGGGGGGCGAACTGAGCATCAGCAGCACGCCAGGTCATGGCACTACCGTCTATCTGCATGTCCCTTCCTCCCTTGTGGATAACACGACACCATGATCAATCTCCTCATCGCCGATGATCACAATATTTTTCGCGCCGGTTTGAAGCGTATCTTAGCCGACACTCCTGACATCCGGGTCGGCGCCGAGGCTGGCAGCGGCCATGAAGCACTCGAGCTGATGCGCAACCAAGACTGGGATGTGGTGGTGCTGGATATCAACCTGCCGGGGAAATCCGGGCTGGACGTACTGAAACAGATCAAGTTGGAAAAAACCGATCTGCCGGTACTCATTCTCAGCATGTATCCCGAGGAGCAATATGCGATACGGGCCATCAAACTCGGTGCAGCCGGATACCTTTCCAAGGACACCGACGCCGATGAGCTGCTCATCGCCATTCGCAAAGCTGCAGCTGGCGGCAGGTACGCCAGCCGCACCCTGGCAGACCACCTGCTGCATTCGCTTTATGGCAACAGACAGCAACTGCACACTCTGCTATCCGACCGGGAACATCTGGTTTTCCGTCATATCGTGGCAGGCAAATCCCTCACCGAAATTGCCCAGACGCTTTCACTCAGCATCAAGACCATCAGCACCTATCGCACACGCCTGCTGGAAAAAATGGGCATGACGAACAATGCCGAATTGATTCGTTACGCCCTCGAACATCAACTTTTCGACTAAACCATGCAGGATTATTCCTATACTCAGACAGATAATCCCTGCAATCCTTTCGGACTACTCCGGCAGCACTGCCGGGGACAAACCCCTATCCTTACGTTCGGGATAGCCTTGTCCGATTACTGAGCCACTCGATGCAATTTCTAAACAACACCGCCGCCAGCATTGAAGCTCAACCGGAGCAGCTGCCTGATTTGAACCTGCCTGATGCGCCCGCATTTCTCGACGCATTGACCAGCCTGCCCAACTACGCGCTGTTCAGAAATCAGCTTGAGTTATGCCTGTCTCGCGCCGAACACAAGTCACAAGAACTCGCCGTTATGGTTATCGGGCTAGATCGTTTCAAGCAGATCAACGATACATACGGCTATGCAGCCGGAGATCTGGTGCTGCAAGCCAGCTCCAGGCGCCTTGCAGCATTCCTGACCGGGCATTGCGCCTTGGCCCGCCTGGGCGGTGACTCCTTTGCTCTGGCCGTGGAAATCCCTGCCGACGGCCAAGCGGTTTCCGCCCTGGCTGAACGCATCAATCAGAGCCTTTCCGCGCCTTTCCTGATCGAAGGAGAAGAAGCCTTCATCACCGCCAGTATCGGCATCAGCCACTATCCGGGCCAGGGAAAATCCGTCTGCGAGCTGATCGCCAACGCCAAGACTGCGATGGATCAGATCAAGGACCACGGACGTGACAGCCATCTGTTTTTCGACCCGGAACGGCACCAGAGCCGCCGCTCGACTCGCCGTGCCGTACTGGAGCGTGCCTTGCACCACGCACTGGAAAAAGAACAGCTGGTTTTGCTCTATCAGCCGCAAATCGACCTTGACAACGGCGAAGTGCGCGGCGTTGAAGCCCTGCTGCGCTGGAACCATCCAGAACTGGGCACAATCTCACCCACGGAATTCATTCCGCTGGCGGAAGAAACCGGACTCATCCATCCCATCAGCGAGTGGGTGCTGCATACCGCCTGCACCCAGAACAGCACCTGGCACAAACAGGGACACACCAGCCTGCGCATGGCGGTCAATCTGTCGGCGCAGCAATTCAGCAAGCCCGGGCTCGACCAACTGGTGCATGGAGTCCTGGAGAAAAGCGGCCTGGCGCCGCGCTGGCTAGAACTGGAACTGACCGAAACCATTGCCCTGCACGACATCGATGCAGCCATCGAAACCCTGAAAGTCCTCAAAAACATGGGCGTCAGGCTTGCCATCGATGATTTCGGCACCGGTTATTCTTCCCTCAGCTACCTCAGGTACTTCCCCATCCACAGCATCAAAATTGATCGCTCCTTTGTCGGCGGCATCACCACCAATTCCAGCGATGCGGCCATTACACGCGCGGTGATCGCCATGGCGCAGAACCTCGGCGTTCGGGTGGTGGCAGAAGGCGTGGAAAATGAAAAACAGCTCATTTTTCTGCGTTCTTACCAGTGCCACGAAGTGCAGGGCTATTACTTCTTTCCCCCGATGTCAGCCAAAAGCATTGGCCAAATACTGCTGCGCCAGACAGAAAAATCCGCCTTGAGTCTATCGTGGAGCAACCCAATTCCGCTTGGATTTTCCAGCGGAAATCCTTAATGCCTGGCTTCAGCATCAGGAAAATTCTGTTGCTCCTCATGCCTGTAAACATGGATTGCAATCGCGCCCATGGCAATAGCCGGACCGCCCCATGAAACACAGCCTTACTGAAACAAGAAAACCAGGGCACTTGCGATTGAAATAAAATCTCCCATCCATTCCGAAATTGAATTTCAATGATCAAGCTGTTGGATTTGCTTGATATTTCGCGTTATCCAACACCGCTTCCTTGGTAATTTCTTTTATCCCTACGCTTGAAATGGGAAAGTCCGTTCCCATATCGCTCCCAGTTGACCAAGGAGCCCGTTGATGCAAGACGAACACAACACACCCGAACTGGAACAGAAAGACGGAATCACGCAAACCCCGGATGCCGACAATCTCGTGGAAACCATGCCCAGCATGGAAGAGCTTCTGAAGCAGGCCGAACTCGCCGCCCAGGAACACCACGATGCCTGGCTGCGTGCCAAGGCCGATGCCGAGAACATCCGCAAGCGTTCGCAAGCCGATGTCACCAATGCGCACAAATACGCTGTGGAAACCTTTTCCAACGAACTGCTGGCTGTGAAAGACAGTCTGGAAGCGGCCCTGGCAGTGGAAACGGCCACTATCGAGAGCCTCAAGAGCGGCGTAGAGCTGACCCTGAAGCAGCTGGTTTCCGCCTTTGAAAAATCCAGCATCGCGGAACTCAACCCGGCCGGCGAGAAATTCGACCCGCACAAGCATCAGGCCATCAGCATGGTGGATAGCGACGCCGAACCCAATACGGTGGTCACGGTATTGCAGAAAGGCTACCAGTTGCACGACCGCATCCTGCGCCCGGCGCTGGTGATGGTTGCGAAAAACCGCGAAGCCTGAAGCGAATAAGACGCTTGAAAGTCGCGCACTCAACCCCACTTTAGCAGCAAGGGTTTTTTTAGGTACACGGTCATTGCCCCACAAGGGGATTCCGATCCACTACGAACTGAAGTTCGTGTGGAATCGTAAACGAGGAGCAAAGCGACGAAGCAATCTGTACTTAAACAGAAGCGAGATTGCTTCGCTTTGCTCGCAATGACTAAGCAGCACACCACAACGAATTTTGAATTTGCTTAATTAAATTAAGGAATAATCATGGGAAAAATCATCGGTATTGACCTGGGCACCACCAACTCCTGCGTATCCGTCATGGAAGGCGGCCAGCCCAAGGTAATCGAAAACTCCGAAGGCACGCGCACCACGCCCTCAATAGTAGCTTACGCCGAAGACGGCGAAATTCTGGCTGGCGCGCCCGCCAAGCGTCAGGCAGTGACCAACCCCAAGAACACCCTGTATGCGGTCAAGCGCCTGATCGGACGCCGCTTCGATGAGAAAGAAGTGCAGAAGGACATCGGCCTGATGCCCTACTCCATCGTCAAGGCCGACAACGGCGATGCCTGGGTGGAAGTGCGCGGCAAGAAAATGGCCCCGCCGGAAGTTTCCGCGCAAGTGCTGCGCAAGATGAAGAAAACCGCCGAGGATTATCTGGGCGAAGAAGTGACCGAAGCCGTCATCACCGTGCCAGCCTACTTCAACGACAGCCAGCGCCAAGCCACCAAGGACGCCGGCCGCATCGCCGGTCTGGAAGTCAAGCGCATCATCAACGAGCCGACCGCGGCCGCGCTGGCTTTCGGCATGGACAAGAAGGAAGGCGACCGCAAAATCGCGGTATATGACCTGGGCGGCGGCACGTTCGACATCTCCATCATCGAGATCGCCGAAATCGACGGCGAGCACCAGTTCGAAGTGCTCTCCACCAACGGCGACACCTTCCTCGGCGGCGAAGATTTCGACAACCGCGTCATCGACTACCTGGCCGACGAATTCAAGAAAGAACAGGGCATCGACCTGCGCAACGACCTGCTGGCCAAGCAACGCCTGAAGGAAGCCGCAGAGAAGGCCAAGATCGAACTGTCCTCCAGCCAGCAGACGGAAGTCAACCTGCCTTACATCACCGCCGATGCGAGCGGGCCGAAGCATCTGGTGGTCAAGATCACCCGTGCAAAATTCGAATCGCTGGTGGAAGACCTGATCGAACGCACCATCGCGCCTTGCAAACAAGCCATCAAGGATGCCGGCGTCAAGATCACCGATATCGAGGACATCATCCTGGTCGGCGGCCAGAGCCGCATGCCGCTGGTGCAGGAGAAGGTCAAGGAATTCTTCGGCAAGGAGCCGCGCAAGGACGTGAACCCGGACGAAGCCGTGGCTGTCGGCGCATCCATCCAGGGCGGCGTGCTGCAGGGCGAAGTCAAGGACGTGCTGCTGCTCGACGTGACCCCATTGTCTCTGGGCATCGAGACCATGGGCGGCGTGATGACCAAGCTGATCCAGAAAAACACCACCATCCCGACCAAGGCCTCGCAGGTGTTTTCCACCGCCGACGACAACCAGAATGCCGTGACCATCCATGTGCTGCAGGGTGAGCGCGATGTGGCTTCCGGCAACAAGAGCCTGGGCCAGTTCAACCTCTCCGACATCCCGCCTGCACCGCGCGGTATGCCGCAGATCGAGGTCACATTCGACATCGACGCTAACGGCATCCTGCACGTATCTGCCAAGGACAAGGCCACCGGCAAGGAAAACAAGATCAAGATCCAGGCCAGCTCCGGCCTTTCCGATGAGGAAATCCGCCGCATGGAGCAGGACGCCGAGGCCCACGCCGAGGACGACCGCAAGACCGTGGAACTGGTCAACACCCGCAACCAGTGCGACTCCATGATTCACTCTGTGAAGAAATCGCTGGGCGAATACGGCGACAAGATCAGCGCCGACGAGAAAGCCGCGATCGAAGCAGCCCTGAAGGATGCGGAAGAGGCACTTAAAGGCAACGATAAGGACACGATCGAAGCCAAGACCAAGGCGCTTGCCGAAGCCTCGCACAAGCTGGCTGAAAAGATGTATGCCGAACAGCAACCGGGCCAGGCCGCAGGCGGCGAACACAAGCCTGAAGACGACAACGTGGTGGACGCCGAGTTCGAAGAAGTCAAGGACGAGAAAAAGTGAGGGAAATGGGTAATGAGTGATGGGTGATGGGGGTTTTCCCCATTCCCCATTCCCCATTCCCCATCACAACAAATGTCAAAACGCGACTATTACGAAATCCTCGGCGTCAACCGCGACGCCTCGGATGATGAGATCAAGAAAGCCTACCGCAAGCTGGCAATGAAATACCATCCGGACCGCAATCCGGACAACCCCAAGGCGGAAGAACACTTCAAGGAAGCCAAGGAAGCCTACGAGATACTCTCGGACAGCGGCAAGCGCGGTGCTTATGACCAGTACGGCCATGCCGGAGTGGACCCGCAGGCCGGCATGGGTGGCGCGGGCGGGGCGGGCATGGGCGGTTTCGCCGATGCTTTCGGCGACATCTTTGGCGACATCTTTGGCGGTGGTGGCGGCGGGCGCGGCGGACGCTCCAACGTCTATCGCGGCGCCGACCTGCGCTACAACCTGGAAATCTCTCTGGAAGATGCAGCGCGAGGCGCGGAAACCAAGATCCGCATCCCCACCATGGAGAACTGCGACACCTGTAAAGGCAGCGGCGCCAAGCCCGGTACCCAGCCGACCACCTGCACCACCTGCGGCGGCCATGGCCAGGTCAGGATGCAGCAGGGCTTCTTCTCGATCCAGCAAACCTGCCCGCGCTGCCACGGCAGCGGCAAGATGGTGCAAAGTCCCTGCGGAACCTGTCAGGGCTCCGGGCGCGTCAAGCAGCACAAGACGCTGGTAGTCAAGATTCCATCCGGCGTGGACGAAGGAGACCGCATCCGCCTCTCCGGCGAGGGTGAGGACGGCGTCAACGGCGGCCCACCAGGCGACCTCTACGTCGTCATCCAGATCAAGGCGCACGGCGTGTTCCAGCGCGACCACGACGACCTGCACTGCGAAATGCCGATCAGCTTCACTGTTGCCGCGCTGGGCGGAGAAATCGACATCCCCACCCTGGACGGCCACGCCAAGATCAAGATTCCCGCCGAAACCCAGAGCGGCAAGGTATTCCGCCTGCGCGGCAAAGGCATCAAGGGCGTGCGCAGCCAGCATCACGGCGACCTGATGTGCCACGTCATCGTGGAAACGCCGGTCAGCCTGACCGAGCGGCAAAAGGAATTGCTACGCGAACTTGAAGATCTCAACCTGGCCGATGGCGACCGCCACAATCCGCGCGCCAAATCGTGGATGGACAAGGTCAAGGCGTTTTTCGGCCCGTAACGCACATGGCGGGGGGGTGACCCTCCCCTGTCTCGCCAGAGTGAGCAGCTTGCTGCCACTCTCGGCGGGGACACTCCTTCGCGTGCGTTGTTCCGCTTCAGTGGAATACAACTACGGTGAAGCCCCCTGCGGTCTTGCGGGCGACATGGGGAGGCAGGAAGGAGGGTACTCTATGCGGCGCACGATTGACGCCTTAAGGAAACCGCCTTACATTTAGCCCATGATTGCCTTGGCCGACTATCCTCAACTGCACCTTATCGCGTGGAATCGTTGCGAGGATGATCTTGTCGAAGAACAAGAGGCACTTGCACTTTATGAAGCGAACTGGCGTTTCGTGGCCCCCGAACAAATGGATGAGCCCGAGCGCCAACTTCTGCAGCGCCTCATTCGGCAATATGGGCATGGCGTCCTGAATGTGTAAGCGAGCGCATCACCAGCGTGTTTTCAAGCTTATGCAGGCCCTCGACGGCACATTACTTGAGCAAACAGAGTGCTACTTTGGCGGCGGCACGGCCATTGTGCTTTTGCTCGATGAATATCGGGAGTCTGTTGATGTTGACCTGATCTGCGCATCAGCAGAGGGTTACCGCGTTCTGAGAAACATTGCCTATGACCGGGGCCTGGCCGGTTTCTTTACGGAGGCGCCAAAACAACTCCGTGATTTAAAGGCAGACCGTTACGGCATTCGCACCTTTGTTGAAATTGACAATACACCCATAAAATTTGAAATCATTCGCGAAGACCGCATCCCTTTATCAGGAGAAATGAATTCGCTCTGGGGCATCCCGGTGTTATGCCGGACGGACATGTACGCTGAGAAATTGCTGGCGAATACCGATCGATATACAGACATCTCGACCGCCAGCCGGGACATAATCGACTTGGCACTCATGATCCAGAACTGGGGCCCCATTCCTGAAAGTGCATGGAAAAAGGTCAGAAATGCCTACGGCGAAAGTGCGGGCAAAGCCTTTAACAATGCCATCGCGATGATGGCCCACCCCGGACACCTTGCCGCATGCCTGAAGAAGCTCCAAATGGATGATTCCTGGCTGCAACGCATTCCACAGATTTTCAACCTCGCCGCCTTGACCGGGAAGTAAAAACCTAATTTCTGCTGTAAAACCTGGCAACAAAGATGCCCGGCGGGGATCGAGTCTACCCCCTTCCCAGCGCCCGCCCATGTGACGCAAAACGTCACATCCTGCCCCCCCATGCGAACATCATCTTAAAATAATTACATGGTAAAAACGAAACCACCCTTATTCATACTAAAACAAAACCCTATAGCCACACTGCCATTCCTAATGGATCAAACGTAGCTGGCACGCATCGTGCTCTACTCCTCTACAAACACTTCTGTGTTTTGTTTATCTAAAACAACTCGAGGAAAAATATCATGAAAAAAGTACAACAAGGTTTTACCCTGATCGAACTGATGATCGTTATCGCCATTATCGGCATTCTGGCCGCGATCGCACTACCTGCTTATACTGACTACACGATCCGCGCAAAAGTGACTGAAGGTCTTGGCCTTGCAAGTTCTGCCAAAGCCACGGTATCCGAAAATATCGCCAATGGCGCAGCCGACAACTGTGCAGGCGTCAGCGTTGGTACAACTGGACTGAGCACGATCTCCTGCCTCGCAGGTACCATTAGCGCTTCTGTCGCCACCGGAATCAACGCAGTGACCGTCACTGTCGATCTCGTACCCACGGTTAACGCCACCACCGGCGGTGTCGAATGGGATTGCACCAACGCAAGCGATGTGAAATACGTCCCATCGGAGTGCCGTGCGTAATTAGGCATATTAGGCAATCGGTGTGTTTACAGCACATCGATATCCCCTTCAAAACCCCGGCTCTGACCGGGGTTTTTTCTGTTTTCTTCCCGGCACAACAAATGAAACCGATCTCCCAAGACAACGTTATCCGTACCTATCGCTTTTATGCGCCGCTTTATGACCTTCTCTTTGGAGCCGTACTCGAGCCGGGCAGACGCGCGCTTACTGAAACCGTCAACTCCGTAATGCCCGCCTCGGTGCTGGAGGTGGGAGTTGGCACCGGTTTGACACTGGAACGTTACCCGGCCTCATCAAGCATTGTTGGCATTGACATTTCCCAGGAAATGCTTGAAATAGCCCGGCAACGCGCGGCTCTGCTTATCGAGCGCGAAATCCGCCTAGAAGCCATGGATGCCGAGGCACTGGATTTCCCCGATGATTACTTTGAATGCATCACCATTCCTTACGTCCTTTCCGTGACACCCAATCCGGAGCGGCTTGTGTCCGAGATTCGGCGAGTATGCCGGAAAGACGGGACCATATTGATTCTCAACCATTTCAGTGGCAGCCGCTTCTGGTGGCTTCTAGAGCGCACGGTGAGATCAATGGCAAACAGAATCGGATTTCGCTCGGATTTCTGCTTTTCCGAACAAATTCTCAAGCATGACTGGGAAGTTCTCTCGGTAAGAAAAGTCAATTTCCTCGGATTATCCAAACTGGTTGTTATTCGTAATACCTAAAACATGCATACCAGGTACATTTTTCCCCGTATCGGTCTAGACATCGCCGCCTGGTTTGCGCTGCCCGCAGCTTTTCTGTTTGCCTACGTCACCCTGTTCTCTGCGCCAAGCGTTGGCGTGTTGCCGCATTTCTATCTTGTAGGTTTGGCGTTCCTGACTCTGGTTACGCTCAGACTGGCAATGTTCTGGATGATTCCGGCGCAGGCCTGGGCGCAGCTGGCATCATCACTGCTGACCTCGGCCATGCTGGCCATCATGATTGTTTACTATTGTCTAGTGTTAATTGGCATTCAGTCATGGGGACGGGTGATTTCATGGGATTTGATCACGAGCTATTCCTCACAGATTCCGCAACTTCTTGATGCGCTCGAAATTCCTCTTTTCATAGCGGCATCAGGCATCGCTCTGGCCTACATGTCCTTGCTTGCAGCCACCTGGTTTTATCTCGGGAAGTTTGACTGGACGCCGCGTTTCTCGTCGATCACGTCTAGAAAGTTTCAGGGGGTTCTTGTATTTTCCGGGTGTCTGTTGTGCTTTGTCCAAGTTAATAATTTCACGATACATCCGTGGGTCACGGAGGGGGAACCGGTAAGCCTGACACTTTTCCCCACGCAGTCAGCCTGGAGCTTAATGGGAAACTCCATCGACAAACTTGGCGCTGCAAGGCAGGATCAACTAGAAGATGAAACTCGCACAGCCTACTCCCCCAACCTGCAGGCTGATCGCAAAAATGTGATTCTGATCGTGGTTGACGCACTGCGTCCGGATCATATGGGGATGTTGGGGTATGACCGCGACACGACTCCCAATCTAAGCAAACGAGTTCCCATGAGCAAGTCCGTTTCCTTGCACTCAACTTGCGGTGACTCTGCATGCGGATTGCTGAGCCTCGCCAGTTCGAAATTTGTTCATCAATTTTCCTACCGACCCATCACTTTGCAGGAAGTACTGAAAATTCATGGCTATGCCGTTCACATGATCCTGAGTGGCGACCATACGAATTTCTATGGATTAAGGAAAATTTACGGCAAGGTGGACAGCTATTACGATGGCGCATCTGCACGCAATTACTACATGAATGACGATCAACTCGTGCTTGACTACCTGGACAAGTTCCCAACATGGAATGGCACGCCTGTGATGATCCAGTTTCACCTGATGTCTTCCCATATCCTGCGTAAAAACCAGGAAAGTAGAATTCAATACACCCCCGCCGCGAATTATCTTCGACCTGAGAATCGCGCTCACAAGTCCAATAAAGAACTTGACCAGAAGGCCATTAATTTCTATGACAACGGAGTTTATAATGCCGATGCCGTGATTAACGATGTTCTTAACAAGCTTGTACAAAAGGGTTATATGCAAAACACCATCGTCGTGATTACGGCAGATCATGGCGAGGCACTGGGCGAACATGGGCTTTACATGCACGCGAATAGTGTGCAAGAGGAACTTCTGCGTATCCCCTTCATCATGATTCCATTTGGCCACAAGCCACTTAAACACATCAACCAGAAACCAACCAATTCCCAAGTTGACATCGCGCCCACCATACTGGCTGAACTTGACATACCCCGTCCAAAAACCTGGGCGGGCTCCCCATTACAAGAAACAGGGATTCGGGATTTGTCTTATTTCCAACAAGGCTGGGATGTTGGCCTGATTGACTATCAAGATAGAAAATCACTTTTTAAATACTGGATTAACACAAAAACCGGTAAAGAAAAGGTTTTTAATCTCAGCGCGGATCCAAATGAAAGGCTGAATCTATCAGAGAAAGTGCCACTTGAGCACAAGCGGGGCTGGCGCTTGCGAGTGCTTCCTGGTGCAACATCAGCATATATGCGCCCCATTGAGCAGTAACACCTGGGGCCAATTGTAACAAAGGGTCGAGGTAACCATTTCCGGTTGTAGAAGGCTTCCATAAAAGTGGGAATGATCAGTCTCGACAAGCACAATCGCGGCGACTCTTCCATTTTCTGACCGGCAAACCGCGGCCCTTCACCCGCGCGGATGATGTTCGGCATGCAGCTGCTTCAAGCGCTCCCGCGCCATATGGGTGTAAATCTGGGTCGTGGAAATATCCGAATGCCCCAGCAGCATCTGCACCACTCTCAGGTCAGCTCCGTGGTTGAGCAGGAGGGTAGCAAAGGCATGGCGCATGGGAGCGTGCTGGCCAAACCCGCCTGTGCAGCATAGCGCTTGATACCAGAATGCCGGCTGCAGGCCACCTCATGGGCTCGATATTCAGAATCCGGTTATGGACGACTTCCTGTGCGAAATCCCTGAAATCACTTAGGTGGCGGGTTGCGATGGCATAAACGATTTGCCAGTTGATTGCTTCATAATTGTGAACAGAGACATTGCGAAAACCCACCGCATTCTTCATGTGGAGAACCAGTTCGGGGTGAAAGTAGCCAAGCTCGGCGAGTACATCAAAGGTTTGTTCCATGGTGACAGGGGGCAAGGCATCCGTTCCGGCGATAAGATACGCACCGATATCCACGCAAAGCTGGATGGCTCGTGTCAGACTGAGAGCCACAATGTCTTGTAGGTCAAAATCCCCGGCCAGCACTTCGGCAGATGCAGGGCATTATTGCTGGGTTCGCTGGAGACAACGACGAAGAGACCCCAGCTTCTGCTCAATCACTTCCCTATCCATGCATTCCGCCTTTCCCTGAGAATTCCACGATAGCAAGGCATAAAATGCCGCCTCATCAAACACGTGTCGCTTGATAAGTTCGGCATAGGCACTGTCTTTTCCCAGAATCCGCTTCCCGTACTTGAGAATTTGGCCGAGCAGAGGCTCGCCTGTGATCCTGGGGTCGACAAGATCAACGGGGTGGCCGGTACATTCTGCGATTTCTGCCATCAACAACATTTTTGACGCCCCATCAAACTGCCGCTCCGCATCAACGCCAAGTCAACATCGCTGTCAGGGCGCGCCTCGCCTGTAGCCAAAGAGCCGAAAAGAATGGCAAGACGGATCTCTGGATGCCGCGCCAGAGCGGCCTGAATCGAGGTCTCGATGGGAGTCATTTATTTGCCATGGTAACCAGGAGCTCCGGAGGGTGCCTGATTTGAGGTTTTGAATGCCAGCATTTTGGCATTACCCGCGCGGATGGTGTACGGCATGCAGCTGCTTCAACCGCTCCCGCGCAACATGGGTATAAATCTGGGTCGTGGAAATATCCGAGTGCCCTAGCAGCATCTGCACCACTCTCAAATCGGCGCCGTGGTTGAGCAAATGGGTTGCGAAAGCATGGCGCAGAGTATGCGGCGAGAGTGCGCTGGCCAAGCCTGCCTGGGCAGCATAGCGTTTGATGAGATACCAGAATGCCTGGCGTGTCATGGCGCCACCGCGCTGGGTGACGAACACCGCAGAGCTGGGTTTCCCGGCCAACAAATCAGGCCGAGCCTCAGCCAGATAGCGTTGCAGCCAGTCCACCGCTTCTGCACCCAATGGCACCAGACGCTCCTTGGAACCCTTCCCCATTACCCGCACCACGCCCATCTCCAAACTAAGCCCCTGTAACGGCAAGGTCACCAGTTCGGATACACGCAGCCCGGTAGCATAGAGAATTTCCAGCATGGCGCGGTCGCGCAGTCCGAGCGATTCGCCGACACAGGGTGCATTCAGCAGCGCTTCCACATCCGCTTCGCTCAGTGATTTTGGCAGGATTCGGGGCAGTTTTGGCATTTCAATCTGCAGCGTGGGATCCTTCTGGATTTTTCCCTGGCGCAACTGATAGCGGTAAAAGCGCCGCAGACTGGAGAGCAGGCGACTGCTTGTCGCCGCCTTGACGTGTGCAGAGAAGCGCTGCGAAAGGTAGGCCAGCAAATCAGCCTGTCCCGCATCGAGCAGGTTCAGATGTCGTTCACGTCCAAGCCACGCGGCAAACTGATCCAGATCGCGCCGGTAGCTTTCCAGCGTGTTGCGCGCCAGGCCCTCTTCGAGCCACAGCGCGTCACAAAATTCATCCAGCAGGTCTGAGGGCATGCTCATGCTCCAGCAACCAGCGCTTGACCTGTAGCGGACTGCCAGTCGTGTGATTCATGAAGCCGCCCAGACCCGCTTTGGCCAGTACGCGGTGGCAGGGAATAATCACTGGAATGGGATTGGCGCCGCAGGCCTGGCCCACTGCACGCGCGGCGGAGCCGAGATGCTTCGCCAAGGCACCATAACTTTCAGTCCTGCCAGATGGGATTTCCAGCAGCGCCTGCCAGACCCTGTGCTGATAAGGCGTACCTTGGGGCAGAAGCGGGAGGTCGAAGCGGAAATTCGGCTCGGCGAGATAGGCCTGCAACTGGGCGCAAATCTCCTGCGCCAGAGGTGTTTGCGCCGGCAAGGGCAAGGTTTCGTCAGGCAGGAAATCGATTCCCGTAAGACACTCGCTCTCGGTCAGGATACCCAGCACGCCGAAAGGCATGGCCAGCCGTGCATGGTACATTTTCAAGGCTGCGGCTCCTGCATCCAGGCTGTCATGACAAAACCCTCCTCACCATGACCTCTTCCCGCCAGGCTCTCCAACCCCTCCCAACCACGCCTTGTCAGGGGAGGAGCCAATCCGCTCCTCCCTGACAAGGGGGGGCTAAAGGGGGATTGTGGGGTGAGAGTGATGTTGCCTCGCAGCACAAGTTTCACGTTAAGGGCGCGTTGATTGAATGCCATTGCGCTCGCAATGACAGGGCCGCGGAGCAAATCAGAAAAGGATAGCGTTGAAAAAGAAGGGCGAAAAAAATAGCGCATCGCGCCATTCTAATGTATCCGGATAAATTGTGCGGCTTCCCTGCCGCCCGGAGCAGGCCGGGCAGGAGGAAAACCAGCGGGGGGGAAAGCTGCTGCCGCTTACTTGCGGTTAGGCAGCTTTTCCTTGATACGAGCAGACTTGCCGGAGCGGTCGCGCAGGTAGTACAGCTTGGCGCGACGCACATCACCGCGGCGCTTCACTTCGATGCTAGCCACCAGTGGGGAATAAGTCTGGAAAGTACGCTCCACGCCTTCACCGGAAGAGATCTTGCGCACGATGAAGGAAGAATTCAGGCCACGGTTACGCTTGCCGATGACCACGCCTTCGTAAGCCTGCAGACGCTCGCGTGTGCCTTCCTTCACTTTGACCTGAACGACGATGGTGTCGCCGGGGGCAAAAGCAGGAATGGTTTTACCCAGGCGGGCGATTTCTTCCTGTTCCAGTTGTTCGATGATATTCATGTTTGCTTCCTTTTATTTTACGGCGTCTTGTTCCTGCTGATACTCCGTCAGCAGCCGAGACTCCTCTTTGGTCAACTGGCGTTTTGCCAGCAAATCCGGGCGGCGTTGCCAGGTGCGTCCAAGCGCCTGTTTCAGCCGCCACTTCTGTATCAGGGCGTGGTTACCGGACAGCAACACCTCCGGGACACGCTCGCCCTGATAAACTTCGGGCCGGGTATAGTGCGGAAAATCCAGCAGGCCATTCACAAACGAATCCTGCTCGGCCGATTCCGCATCGCCCAGCACCCCCGGCAATTGCCGGATAATGCAATCCATCAGCACCATGGCCGGGAGTTCCCCCCCGGAAAGCACATAGTCGCCGATGGAAATCTCTTCATCCACCTGGCGCTGCAAGAGACGTTCGTCCACCCCTTCGTAACGTCCGGCGAGTAAAATCAGCCCGCCCGTGCTTACCAGATCCATCACCAGAGCATGGTCAAGCAAACGCCCCTGAGGCGAGAGATAAACCACGAGTGGTTTATCCATACCCGCCGCGCTTTGCGCCTGCCGAGCCGCCGTGACGGCCTGTTCCAGCGGATCCGCCAGCATCACCATGCCGGGGCCGCCGCCATAAGGGCGGTCGTCCACCGTGCGGTAATTGTTGCTGGTGAAATCGCGCGGATTCCACAGCCGCAACTGGTAGCTTGACTGTTCCTGCGCCCGCCGCGTGATGCCACTCGCAGTGACGGCTTCAAACATCGGAGGAAACAGGGTAACGACGTCGAACTGGTAAGGATTCACCAATCCAGGCCCCAATCCACCCGGATTGTGCCAGCCTTCAGATCCACCTCATGTACCACATGAGGAACGAAGGGAATCAATACTTCCCGTTCACCCTGCACCACCAGCACATCATTGGCGCCTGTTTCCAGCAGTTCGCTGACTTTGCCCAAGACCTGCTGCTCGGTGTTGAGCACGCTCAGACCGATCAGGTCAGACCAGTAATATTCGTTCTCCGCCGGCTCTGGCAGCGCATCGCGAGGCACCGCAATTTCACTGCCGCGCAACGCAACCGCCGCGTCCCGGTCATCGCAACCGGCAAGATGCACCACCAGCGATTTGCTGTGCACCTCGGAGTCCAGCACCTTGATCTCGCGCCACTGGCCATTTCTGCCCAGCCACCATGTGGGGTAATCGAGCAGGCTGTCACTGTATTCGGTATGCGCGTAGATCTTGACCCAGCCACGCACTCCGAACGGGACACCAATGTGCCCCATGACAACCAGGTGATCGGGTTGTTGTGACACCAGTTACTTCGGCTGCGGCAGAAACCGTTATTAAGCTGCTGCGACAGCGGCGCGCTTGACCAGCTTCGCCACTGCGTCGCTCAACTGTGCGCCCTTGCTTTGCCAATAGGCCACGCGCTCGGAGTTGACGCGCATGCTTTCCTGGCCTTCAGGCGCCAGCGGGTTGTAGAAACCCACGCGCTCGATGAAACGACCGTCGCGACGTTCGCGAGAATCAGCCACTACCAGGTTGTAGAATGGGCGCTTTTTGGCGCCACCACGGGAGAGTCGAATGATAACCATAGTTTCAGCCTGCTTAAATTCTTGAAAAAGAGCGCGATTTTACGACATTTCAGCACAGGATTGCAAGGATGTTATCGCATTCCGGGGAGCACGCCCTTCATGCCGCGCATCATTTTCGCCATTCCCCCGCCCTTGGAAAACATTTTCATCATTTTCTGGGTTTGCTCGAACTGGCTTAACAGTCGGTTCACGTCCTGCACCTGAACCCCTGCTCCCGCAGCAATGCGCCGTTTACGCGAAGCCTTGATAAGCTCCGGCTTGCGCCTCTCCTGCGGGGTCATGGAATTGATAATACCCTCCAGACGAGCAACCATCTTGTCGCTGACCTGGGCGTCGCCTGCCATCTGCCCCACCTGTCCGGGCAGTTTGTCCATCAGGGCAGCCATGCCGCCCATTTTTTTCATTTGCTGCATCTGCTGCTTGAAGTCCTCGAGATCGAAACTCTTGCCGGACTTAAGCTTCTTCGCCAGCTTTTGCGCCTCGTCCTGATCCACGCCGCGCTGCGCGTCCTCGATCAGCGACAGAACGTCGCCCATGCCCAGCACACGGGAAGCCATGCGGTCCGGATAGAAGGCCTCAAGACCATTCGATTTCTCGCCTACGCCGACAAACTTGATCGGCTTGCCGGTGACCTGCCGCACCGAGAGCGCCGCGCCACCCCGCGCATCGCCATCCAGTTTGGTCAGAATGACGCCAGTGAGAGGCAGCGCTTCGCTGAAGGCTCGGGCGGTGTTCACCGCATCCTGACCCTGCATTGCATCCACCACGAACAGCGTCTCGACCGGATCGAGCGCCGAGTGCAGGCGCTTGATCTCATCCATCATGGCTTCATCAATCGCCAGGCGACCAGCCGTATCGACAATCACGACATCATGAAAATGTTTGCGTGCAAAATCCACTGCCGACAGGGCGATATGCTCTGGCTGCTGCCCGATTTGAGAAGGGAAGAAGTCCGTTTCCAGTTGCTGTGCCAGGGTTTTCAACTGCTCGATCGCTGCCGGACGATATACGTCGCAACTGGTCAGCAATACTTTCTTCTTCATCTGCTCGCGCAAAAACTTCGCCAGTTTGCCTGCAGTGGTGGTTTTACCCGCACCCTGCAAACCTGCCAGCAAAATCACCGCAGGCGGACGCGCCGCCAGATCGAGCGTAGCGTTGTGCTCGCCCATCAGGCGAGTCAGTTCTTCATAAACCACCTGCACCACTGCCTGGCCCGGCGTCAGGCTGGATAGAACCTCCTGGCCAAGCGCACGTTCCTTTACATTGGCAATGAAATCCTTCACCACCGGTAATGCCACATCCGCCTCCAGCAAAGCCATGCGCACTTCACGCAAAGCATCCTGGATATTGGTTTCAGTCAGGCGCGCCTGACCGCGCAGATTTTTGATGACGCCGGAAAGGCGCTGCGAGAGGTTGTCAAACATTTGAATTCCTAGTGCTCATCTTGTTGCCGATGGAAGCGGTTGGTGTAGAATCGGAAAAATTGAATTTTATCTCAAACCATGCCGGATTTATTACCTCTTTTCCTGACTGCATTTCTCTACGCCGGACTTGGCGCCTATTCCTGGCGTGGGCTCTGGCTGGAAAAAAACACTGCCACAGCACCCCAGGCGTGGGAAAAACCCGCCATCCTGGTGCCACTGCTGCTCCACATATGGCTACTTTTGCAACTGATCGTTCAGCCGGACGGCATCAAGCTTGGTGTCGGGCAAGCCGTCTCCGCCATTGCCTGGCTCACGGTACTGGTTTACTGGCTGGGTAGCCTGCGTAACAATCTGGAAGGCTTGCAGGGATTTGTGCTGCCCTTTGCTGCAATCAGCCTTGCCGCCCCCTCACTCTTTCCCGCCACCCATACGCTGCTGCATACAGAAGAGGCCCTGTTCAAGGTACATTTATTCATCGCCATTCTTGCCTACAGCCTGTTTACCATCGCAGCCATGCATGCACTTTTGATGGCGGTGGCTGAGCGGCGCCTTCACTCCAAGGCACTTTCGCCCCTCTCGACCTTGCTGCAAAGACTCCCTCCGCTGCTCACCATGGAACATCTATTATTCCGCATCCTGTGGGCTGGCTTTACCCTGCTCACCCTGACCCTGCTCAGCGGCATGCTGTTTTCGGAGGAGTTGTTTGGCAAGGCGCTGCAACTCAGTCACAAAACCATATTTGCCATCATATCCTGGGGGATTTATGCCGCTCTGCTGGGTGGTCGTCTGCGTTATGGCTGGCGCGGACGCATAGCCATACGCTGGACTCTGAGCGGATTCATGGCTCTGCTTCTGGCTTATATCGGCAGCAAGTTCGTGCTCGAAATCATTCTTGGTCGTTGAATAAAGCAATGCTCAAGGCCTCAAAACTACGCCAGTTTTTCATCGCATAAGGATTCCGTCCCTTGGACGACACCCCCATCAGCGTGCTGCTAGGCGTGCTTATTGTTTTACTGATCCTGTCAGGATTTTTTTCCATCTCCGAAACCAGCATGATGGCGCTCAACCGTTATCGCCTGAAGCATCTCGCCCAGTCCGGCAACCGTGGCGCAAAACTCACCACTCAACTGCTGGCCAGAACCGACAAACTGCTTGGCGTGATCCTGCTGGGCAACAACCTGGTCAATGCGGCATGCGCCACCCTGGTGACCATCATTACCGTCCGCCTTCTCGGCGAGGGAGAACTCGCCCTGTCCATAGGCACGCTGGCGGTCACTTTCGCCATCCTGGTATTTAGCGAGATCACGCCCAAGGTCATGGGAGCAGCCCATCCGGAACGGATCGCGCTGCCTCTGAGCTTCGTGCTGACCCCCCTGCTGAAGCTGTTTTACCCTGTCGTATGGTTCGTCAACCTGTTCGTGCAGGCATTATTGTGGATCCTGCGCCTGAAACCGGGATCTGGAGCAGCCAGCAGCCTGAGCCTGGAGGAGTTACGCACCATGGTTCTGGAGGCTGGGCACTATATCCCGCAAAAACACCAGAGCATCCTGATCAACCTGTTCGAGCTGGAAAACATTACCGTGGATGATGTCATGACGCCGCGCAACCAGATCGAGGCCATCGACATTGATGCGCCGGCGGAAGAAATCCGCCACCAGCTTTCCACCAGCCACCATACCCGCATCCCGATTTATCAGGGGCAACCGGACAATATCATCGGCCTGGTTCATGCACGTAAAGTGCTGCACCAGTCCCAAATCGGCGAGATTGATGCCGATGCGTTGCGCGACATCATGCGTGAACCCTATTTCATCCCCGCCAGCACCGCCCTGTTCACCCAATTGCAACATTTCCAGGAAAATCATCGCCGCATGGGGATGGTCGTCGACGAATATGGTGAATTGCTCGGATTGGTCAGCCTGGAAGATATTCTTGAAGAAATTGTGGGTGAATTCACCACCCATGCACCGGCACAAGGCAGCACCTACCGCTGCCAGGATGACGGCAGCTGGCTGGTGGATGGCAGCAGTCAGCTGCGCGACCTGAATCGCAAGCTGGGATTGCAATTTCCGCTGAATGGTCCAAAAACCCTGAACGGCCTGATTCTCGAGCATCTGGAAGATATCCCGGAGGCTGGCATCAGCCTGAAAATTGTTGGTGTAACCCTGGAAATCATGCAAACCCAGGACCGCTCAATAAAAGGCGTCAGAATCTTCCCTCCTGCCACCACGCCCGAGCAGTAGCGACGCCCTCCTTTACAAAAAAACATGCAGAGGGCATCATTTGAAAATCATTCCACAGATGGGGCAAAGAACTTAAGATGGTCGCAGCGACGGTTCCAACAGGATTAAGCGGTCTGGCTCGCGCTCTGGTTCAAGAACGCCTGTTGCTTGATGCCGACGCCGATGCGATCCAGGCACAGGCCGCAGCATCCAAGGTCAGCTTTGTCAGCCAGTTGATTCAAAGCAATAAACTGAATGCGCTGCAGGTGGCCGAATTCGCCTCACAAAATTTCGGCTTCCCCTTGCTCGACCTGAGCGCGGTTGACGTCGAGCATCTGCCCAAGGGCGTGCTGGACCCCTCGATTGTTCAAAGCCGGCGCATACTCGCCCTGCACCAGCGCGGCACCCACCTGTTTATCGCCACATCCGACCCCACCAATCTGCAGACGCTCAATGATGTCCGCTTTCAAACCAACCATACTGTCGAACAGGTGGTGGTGGAGGATAACAAGCTCGGCAAACTGATTGAGAAATTTGTCGAATCCAGCGACACCTCAATGAAAAGCCTGGATGTCGAAGACATGGGCGATCTCGAATTCACCGATGACGAGACGCTTGCAAAACAGGACGAAAGCGCCAGCACAGAGATCGACGATGCTCCCGTAGTCAAATACCTTCATAAAATCCTCATGGATGCGATCAATGGCGGCGCATCAGATATTCACTTTGAGCCCTATGAAAAGTTTTATCGCATTCGCTACCGCACCGACGGCATATTATTCGAAGTCGCGCAACCACCTCTTGCCATCAAGGACAAAATCTCCTCGCGCATCAAGGTGATTTCCAAACTGGATATCGCAGAAAAGCGCGTCCCCCAGGATGGGCGGATGAAACTGGTGCTATCCAAGAGCCGCGCTATCGATTTCCGTGTCAGCACTCTGCCTACGCTGTATGGCGAAAAGATTGTGATGCGTATTCTCGACCCTTCCAGCGCCACCCTGGGGATTGACGCCTTGGGCTACGATCCGGATCAGAAGGAAGCCCTGCTCAATGCTGTCGAACGCCCCTATGGCATGGTGCTGGTTACCGGCCCGACTGGTAGCGGCAAAACCGTGTCTCTTTATACCTGTCTTAACATTCTCAACAAACCGGGCGTCAACATCTCCACGGCTGAAGACCCGGCCGAAATCAACCTGCCCGGCGTCAACCAGGTCAATGTCAACGACAAGGCAGGGCTGACTTTTGCCGCCGCGCTCAAATCCTTCCTGCGCCAGGATCCGGACGTGATCATGGTGGGCGAGATCCGCGACCTGGAAACGGCCGACATCGCCATCAAGGCGGCACAAACCGGCCACATGGTTCTGTCCACCCTGCACACCAACGACGCGCCAGCCACTCTGACGCGACTCATGAACATGGGTGTGGCGCCTTTCAATATCGCCTCATCGGTAATTATGATCACCGCACAGCGACTGGCGCGTCGTTTATGCAGTTGCAAAAAACCCATCGACATTCCCCGTGAAGCTTTGCTACGGGCAGGCTTTCGCGAGGAAGAACTGGATGGCAGTTGGCAACCCTATGGCCACGTTGGCTGTGACAGATGCAAAGGTTCAGGCTACAAGGGCCGTGTCGGTATTTACCAGGTCATGCCGATCACCGATGACATGAGCCGGCTCATCATGAAAAACGGCACCGCTCATGACATTGCCGATCAGGCGCGCCGCGAAGGCGTACAGGATTTACGCCAGGCCGGGCTGCGCAAGGTCAGAGCCGGACTGACCTCGCTGGAAGAAATTGAAGCCGTGACCAACGAATAAGCGTGACCAACGAAACAGGAATGCACCCATGGCAGTCGCGAAAAGAATAGCTGTAAAAGAATACAACTTCAGTTGGGAAGCCAAGGACAAGAAAGGCAAGACCATCAAAGGCGACATGGTGGCGGCAAGCGAAACCGTCGTTAAAGCCACGCTGCGCCGTCAGGGTCTGAACGTCCTGCGGGTCAAGAAGCAACGCACGCGAGGCGGCAGGATCACTGACAAAGACATCACCCTCTTTACCCGCCAGCTTTCCACCATGATGAGAGCTGGCGTGCCATTGCTGCAGTCCTTCGACATCGTGGGTAAAGGCCACAGCAACCCGGCAGTACAAAAGCTGCTGCTCGATATCAAATCCGACATCTCCACCGGCAGCAGCATGAGCCAGGCGTTCAAGAAATATCCTCTGCATTTTGATGCGCTTTACTGCAACCTGATCAATGCCGGTGAGCAAGCCGGTATTCTCGACACCATTCTCGATCGTCTTGCCACCTATAAGGAAAAAATACAGGCCATCAAGGGCAAGATCAAGGCGGCACTGTTCTACCCGATCTCGATCGTGGTGGTGGCATTTGTGATCACTGCAGTGATCATGATTTTCGTGGTGCCTGCGTTCAAAACTCTCTTCACCAGTTTTGGCGCTGATTTGCCAGCTCCCACCCTGTTCGTTATGGCTGTATCCGATTTTTTTGTTTCCTATTGGTACCTGATTTTTGGCGGCATAGGCGGCGGCTTCTGGTTCTTCTTCTATACCTGGAAACGATCGCGCAGAATGCAGGAAGTGATGGATCGACTGTTTCTCAAAATCCCGGTGTTTGGCCCAGTGATCGAAAAAGCCACCATCGCACGCTGGAGCCGCACCCTTGCCACCATGTTCGCAGCTGGCGTACCGCTGGTGGAAGCCATGGATTCCGTGGCAGGCGCGGCTGGCAACATCGTTTACTACAACGCCACCAAAAAAATTCAGGGTGAAGTCAGCACCGGCACCAGTCTCACGGTAGCCATGCAAAACACCACCCTGTTCCCCAATATGGTGCTACAGATGGTATCCATTGGCGAAGAATCCGGCTCTCTGGACGCAATGCTGAGCAAGGTGGCCGATTTTTATGAAGCGGAAGTAGATGATGCCGTGGATGCGCTCGCCAGCCTGATGGAACCGCTCATCATGGTCGTGCTCGGCACTCTCATTGGCGGCCTGGTGGTCGCCATGTACCTGCCGATCTTCAAAATGGGCGCGGCGATCTAAATAAACTGGCTTCGCTCCCAATAAAGGGGCGAAGCCAGACCTCACAATTCAGGAACCCCCTTGATGGATCTGTTGCAACTCCTCCAAACCACTCCCATGGTTTTCATTACCCTGTGCGGCCTGCTGGGCCTGATGGTTGGCAGCTTTCTGAATGTCGTCATCCATCGCCTGCCCAGGATGATGGAGCAGGAGTGGCGCGAACAGTGCGCATCACTGGATGCAGATCCAGATCCAGCCCAAACATCTCCGGCACAAACTGGATCACGCTACAACCTACTTGTCCCACGTTCTGCCTGCCCGTCCTGCGGACACCAGATCCGGGCAATTGAAAACATTCCTGTGCTGAGCTACCTGGTGCTACGCGGTCGCTGCGCCCAGTGCAAAACCCGCATCAGCCCACGCTACCCGATCGTGGAAGCGCTGACCGGTGGGCTCAGTGTTTTTGCCGCCTGGCATTTTGGCTTTGGTGCCGCTGCACTGACTTCTCTAGTATTCATCTGGGCGTTGATTGCACTGACCTTCATCGATTTCGACACTCAACTGCTGCCTGACAGCATCACGCAACCTCTGCTGTGGCTGGGACTGCTGGTCAATTTTAGCGGCACCTTTACCAGCCTCCAGTCAGCAGTCATCGGTGCAGTGGCGGGTTATCTCATCCTGTGGAGCGTTTACTGGCTGTTCAAACTTACCACCGGCAAGGAAGGCATGGGTTTTGGTGATTTCAAGCTGCTTGCTGCCATCGGCGCATGGCTTGGCTGGCAGGTGCTGCCACTCACCATTCTGCTGTCCTCTCTAGTGGGTGCAGTGGTAGGCATCACGCTCATCCTGTTCGCCGGTCGCGGCCGCCAGATACCTATTCCCTTCGGCCCCTATCTCGCTGGTGGCGGCTTGATTGCCCTGTTCTGGGGGCAATCCATTACACAAGCCTATCTCGGCGTCGCACTCTAAGTGTGCTAGTCATAGGACTGACCGGCGGTGTCGGCTGTGGCAAGAGTGCGGTAGCCGATCTGTTTACCGAGCAGGGTATTTCTATTATCGACACCGACCTGATCGCAAGGCAGCTCACCTCTGCCGGCGAACCCTCCCTGGCTGTCATTGCAAATACATTTGGCACGGATTTCCTGCTACCGGATGGCGAACTGAACCGTTCCCGCCTGCGACATCTCATTTTTTCGACCCCCGAGGCAAAGAAAAAACTGGAAGCCATTCTCCATCCCATGATCCGCGATGAAGTCAGACGCCGTCTTGCGCTCGCACAATCCCCCTATGTCATTGTTGCCGTACCGCTGCTACTTGAAAACGGCACTTATCGGGAGATGGTTCAACGGGTACTGGTCGTGGATTGCAGCGAAACGCAACAAGTGGAGCGGGTCATAGCGCGCAATGGCCTGAACAAAGCTGAGGTCCGCGCCATCATGGCCCATCAACTCGCGCCTCAGGAACGGCTGCGCCAGGCAGACGACGTCGTGGACAATCACGGCAGTCGGTCTGCACTGAGATCGCAAGTGGAACATTTGCACCAGCGCTATATCAAGCTGGCTGCTGCTCAAGGCTGCTGAGGCGGCTTGCGCATCTCCTTTTCCAGCGCGCGCAACTGGCGCAGACGCGCCTCCGCCATGGAAAGCTGATAGAAATCGCCATCCCGGGTTTTAAGCGCAATCTGCAACTGCACAACCGCTTCGGTCAGATTGCCCTGCAGGACATAAGCTTCCGCAAGCGCACGATGCTGCGGCACAATCTTTCCCAAGGCAGCATAGGCCTGGGCCTGGAGCATATGCAGGTGAACATCGTTATCACGCCCTTTCAAAGCCGCGCTCACCAGACTTAAGGCCTCCGCGGCCGCACCGGCCTGCAGCATGGTTTCAGCGCAACCATGGATCAAGGCACGGTGATTGGGAAAATGCTTCAAACCGCCGCGGCAGACATCGAGCGCGGCCCCCGGCTGCCTCGCCGCAAGTTTGATCTGCAGCGCCAGCACGTCAAACATGGGATGTGCCCCCGACTTGCGAGCCAGCGCCAACTCTCGCTCCGCCCGGCTGTAGTCCTTGCTGCGCAGCAGCGCACTGGCAAAGCCATAATGCTGCGCGGCTTTGTTAGTGTATTTTTTTTCCGCCAGCGCGGCCTCAAACACTTTGACCGCATTCTGGACCGAGCCTTCTTCGGCTTCCAGCTTTGCCCGCACCAGCTGGAAATCCAGACTGTCCGGCACCTGGCGGTAAGGCAGCGCATCCACCCGGTTCTGTACATCAGCGATGCGTTCGGTGGTCAGTGGGTGAGTACGCAAATACACCGGTGCGTTATTTTCATACAGGCGGCCGTATTTCTGCATGCGTCCGAAAAAATCGGCCATGCCGTGCGGGTCAAATCCAGATGCACCCAGAACCTGCAGACCGATGCGATCCGCCTCCCGCTCATGCTCGCGCGTGTAATCGAGTTGACTCTGGATACCTGTTGCCTGCGCCGTCGCCAAGGCTGCATTTACTACCTGGGGATTGGAACGAGCCGCCAGAATGGCGACCGCCAGGGCGGCCAGAGAGGTCAAGGTGTTTTTCTGCGTCCCCGCGATCACCCGCGCCAGGTGGCGCTGGGTAACATGGGAAATCTCATGCGCCAGCACGCTGGCCAGCTCGGATTCGCTCTGCGCAGACAAGATCAGGCCGGTGTGAACGCCGATGAATCCACCGGGGAGTGCGAAAGCATTCAAAGTACTGTCGCGGATGACAAAAAACTCGAAGCTGCGAGAAGACTCCTGACTATTGGCGACCAGGCGCGCACCCAGCGCATTGAGATAATCCGTCACTTCGGCATCGCCCATCATGTCGCGGCTGCGACGGATATCCATCATGATGGATTCACCGATGCGACGCTCCTGCTGGGAAGAAAATACGGCCTGAGAAGATTCGCCCAGATCGGGTAATTCACTGGCCAGTGCATGGGGCATCAAGCCCACCAGAAACGGCAACAAATAAATCAATTTCATGGTGCTATGATAGCCGTTCGCGGTAATAAGTTCATAAGGAAAAGCGGTGAATCCACTGACACATTTCGACGCGCAAGGCCAGGCTCACATGGTAGATGTGGGCGCCAAGGACGAAACCCGGCGCATTGCCCGGGCTGCGGGCCATATCCGGATGCAGCCTGAAACCCTGCAGCTCATTCTTGCCGGCAATGCAAAAAAAGGCGATGTCCTCGGCATAGCACGCATTGCCGCCATTCAGGGATCGAAACGCACTGCAGACCTGATCCCCCTCTGCCATCCGCTGGCACTCACCCGGGTGGCAGCCGAATTCAACATTGATCAGGCCAATTCATCGATCGAATGTGTGATTACCGCTGAAACACTGGGGCGCACCGGGGTCGAAATGGAAGCGCTGACCGCTGTGAGTGTCGCCCTGCTGACCATTTACGACATGTGCAAGGCAGTAGACCGCGGCATGCAGATTGACGCCATTCGCCTGCTGGAAAAGGAGGGCGGCAAATCCGGGCACTGGATCAGGGAAGACAAGTGACGCGGTCAGTCAACTTCATTTCATTCGGAATCCTGCTGCTGGGATTGGTTGCCACGCTACTGGGCTGGCGTTATGCCAATCAATCCCTGGCACAGGAAACCAGAACCACTTTCGAATACCGCATGCAGTCCGCCACCCAGAGTCTGCGCCACCGCCTTGATTCTTACACCGAGGTGCTGCGCGGTCTGCAGGGATACTTCGATGGTTCTGAAGACGTAGGCCGCGCGGAGTTCCGCCGCTACATCATGAAACTTGATCTGCAACAGCGCTTTCATGGCTTTCGCGTAATCGGCTTTGCTCCGCGCGTTGCAACATATAACAAAGTGCAGCACGAAGAAAGCATCAGAAATGATCGCTCAACTGACCCGAATGGCCACCCCCATTACGCCATCCGCCCGGCTGGAGATCGCCCCGAGTATTATCCGATCACTTTTTTGCAACCCATGGCCGGCAATGAAAAAGCCTTCGGTTTTGACTTCGGCAGCGAAACAGAACGTTTTGCCGCTCTGCAAAGGGCACGAGACAGCGGCGAAGCCGCCGCCACCGGGCGCATCATTCTGGTGCAGGATGAAACACGCACCCCTGGCTTCATCCTCATGTTGCCGCTTTATCAGAGCGGGCAGCCCATCCAGACTGTGGAACAGCGCCGCGCGGTATTCACCGGCGTAATCTATGCCGCCTTTGTCATAAACGACCTGATGAAGGGAGTCTTTGTGACCGACCTGCTGGCCCAGCACCAATTGAAAGTCATTGATGGCGGCATGGTAGGCGCAAAGCCTGACACAGCAGGCGTCACGATTTTTGACAGCAAGGAAAAATCGACAAAACTCTCACTCGACCCGCGTCTCAAGTACATCAGCACGATTGAGACCGGCGGCCGCCAATGGGTGTTGGAATATCAGGGTGGCAGGAGCAAAGCTGGCGCGCGCGAATCTCTCCCTCTTCTGGTTCTGTTTGCCGGCCTGAGCGTCACGCTGCTGACCTTCGGCATCATTCGCTCGCTGACCAACAGCCGGACCCGCGCCCAGAAAATGGCAGAAGACATCACCCAGGAATTGCATAGCAGCGACACTCGCACCCGCGCCATTCTGAATAGCGTGCTGGACGGCATTATAACGATCAATGAGTTGGGTATTGTCGCAAGTTTCAGTCCCGCGGCTGAAAACATCTTTGGCTATGCGGCAAATGAGGTCATCGGGGAAAACATCAAAATACTGATGCCCGAACCCTATCACAGCGCCCATGACGGCTACCTTCACAACTACACCAGCACCGGACAACGCAAAATTATCGGCATCGGGCGCGAAGTCACCGGGCTCCGCAAGGATGGTAGCCATTTCCCCATGGACCTGGCCGTTACCGAAATGGTGCTGAATGGCCAGCGCATGTTCACCGGCATCGTGCGCGACATCACCGAACGCAAGCATGCCGAAGCTGCGCTGCTGGAAACCACCACTCTGCAGCATGCGATTCTCAACAGCGCCAATTACACCATCATCTCCACCGACCCCGATGGAATGATACTGACCTTCAACGCTGCTGCCGAGCGCATGCTGGGTTACTCGGCAGAGGAAATGATTGGCAAGCTGACTCCTGCCATTCTTCATGATCCACAGGAAGTGGAAAGGCGCGCCAATGAATTGACGCGTGAACTGGAAAAGGAAATCGAGCCCGGTTTCGAAGCATTTGTTGCCAAGGCCCGCTTGGGCAGCACTGACGAAAATGAATGGTCCTATATCCACAAGGATGGCAGCCGCTTCCCGGTCATGCTCTCGATCACGGCCCTGCGCGACCAGGAAGGCAGAATCAGCGGCTTTCTCGGCATCGGCCAGGACATCACCGAGCGCAAGCAAATCGAGCGCATGAAGAACGAATTCGTTTCCACCGTCAGCCACGAGTTGCGCACACCGCTGACTTCCATCCGCGGTTCGCTAGGCCTGATTGCTGGCGGCGTGGCAGGCGATATTCCTGCCCAGGCCAAAACACTGGTGGATATCGCCTATAACAACTCCGAGCGCCTGGTGCGGCTGATCAACGACATTCTCGACGTGGAGAAAATCGAATCCGGCAAGCTTGAATTTTACAACCAGAATCATGAATTGATGCCGCTGCTGGAACGGTCCCTGGCCGACAACCACGCTTATGGGGCACAACTGGGAGTGCGCTTCAATCTGGTTCAGAACCTGCCAGGCGCAGTGGTCAAAGTCGACAGCGACCGCCTGCTGCAGGTGATGGCCAACCTGCTTTCCAACGCAGCAAAATTCTCCCCTCACGGCGAAACCGTCAGTGTGACAGTGAGCCAGCCTCAACCGGAATGGGTCAGGGTGGCGGTACAAGACCATGGCCCCGGCATCCCGCCCGAGTTCCATGAGCGCATTTTCCAGAAATTTGCCCAGGCGGATTCCTCCGATACACGGCAGAAAGGGGGCACCGGTCTGGGGCTCAGCATCAGCAAGGCCTTGATAGAAAAAATGCATGGCTTCATTGATTTCGAAAGCACACCCGGCACCGGAACCACATTCTTTTTCGATCTTCCCTTGCAGCAGAGGCTCAACGCCCAGTCAGGCGCAGGCGTTGTCAATCACAAAACACACATCCTGATTTGCGAGGATGACCAGGATATCGCGAGCCTGCTGCGCATCATGCTGGAAAGCGGCGGCTTTGCCTGTGATCAGGCACACGACGCGTCCGAGGCCAAAACAATGCTCAGCCAGAACCAGTACGACGCCATGACCCTGGATCTGTCCATACCAGGACAGGACGGCCTCGCACTCATCCGCGAACTACGCGCGCAGGAAGCCACGTGCGCCTTGCCCATCGTGGTGGTATCCGCCAAGGCCAGCGAAGGCAAATACCTACTTGATAGCGTCAGCTTTGCCGTGAGCGACTGGATCAGCAAGCCGATCGAGCCACAGCGCCTGCTGGCCGCATTGCACAGCGCAACGCGCACTGAGAACGAATTGCCGAACATTCTGCACGTCGAGGACGATGCGGATATCCGCCAGGTCACCGCCACGCTGTTAAGCGGCCAGGCGCACATCGTTGCCGCCGAAAACCTGGCTCAGGCAAGAGACCTGCTAGCCCGCCAACACTTTGACCTGGCAATCCTGGATATCGGCCTGCCGGACGGATCCGGGCTGGAGCTACTGCCGCAACTGTCAGCCTGTACGCCGGCCGTACCCACACTGATCTTTTCGGCGCAGGAATTAAGTACCAACAAGGCAGGAAAAATCAGCGCGGTTCTGGTGAAATCGCGCACCAGCAACGAAAAGCTGCTGGAGACCATTCGTAACCTGGTGCAGCCGAAAAAATAATTTTTGTGGCAAGATGAAAGAATTCAAATTCACTGGGAGTGAAATCTCATATGAGCATGGACCTTAAACGCATCCTATACGTTGAAGACGAACCCGACATTCAGGCCGTCGCCAAGCTGGCACTGGAGTCCATCGGAGGCTTTACTGTTGAAATCTGCAGCAGTGGGCAGGAAGCGCTCGACAAAGCGCCGTCATGGGCACCTCAACTCATACTGATGGATGTGATGATGCCCGGCATGGATGGCCCGAGCACACTCGGGAAGTTGCGCGAAATACCCGGCCTCAGTGCCACTCCAGTGATATTCATGACAGCCAAGGTACAACCTGCCGAGATTCTGGAATACAAGGCCTTGGGCGCGCTGGATGTAATTCCCAAACCTTTCGACCCGATGACACTGGCTGCCTCCGTCAGCGCCGTGTGGGCACGTGCGCATGACTGAAATCCCGGCCGATATCCAAGAAGGCACGAGTATCGGCCTCGTCACCGCATGCCACATGATCGAGTTGATGGGGATGGCGCCATCGGCATGGAAAGCAAGCCCTGACGGGGCAGCACCTTCTAGGTCGAAAGCAACCTTGACTAGCCCTCAGTACTGACAGCAACAGACTTGCCTTGCAGGCAGCACTCAGAACCCTGCGACCCCTGTCAATTGAAATTGACAAATAACTCGCCGCAGGCAACAAAGTCATTCAGAATAAGAGTTCTTCCTGATCCTGCAGGTGAAACACCACTTATGGATAGCCTCAAAACAGCAAAAATCCTGATCGTGGACGACCAAACGCCGAACGTCGTCCTGATGGAAAAAATGCTGCGTGCCGATGGCTACAACAATGTCTATTCCACCACTGATCCGCGCCAAGTGGCCAGACTCTATAGCGAGCATCATTTCGATCTGATCCTGCTGGATCTCAACATGCCCTATCTCACCGGCTTCGAAGTGATGCAACAGCTCAAAGAAATAGAACCCGACAACTATGTGCCGGTACTGGTACTGACCGCCCAACCCGACATGAAAACCCGGTTGCAGGCGCTGGAGTCCGGTGCACGCGACTTCATCACCAAGCCATTTGACCGGCTGGAAGCATTAAACCGCATTCGCAACATGCTGGAAGTGCGCCTGATGCATAACCAGATTCGCGACCAGAACAGAATTCTCGAGGAAAAAGTTCGAGAGCGCACTCAGGAACTTGCGGACACGCGCTTCGAAATCATCCGTCGTCTCGGCCGGGCAGCGGAATACCGGGATAACGAAACCGGCCTGCACATCATACGCATGAGCAAGTACTCTCAACTGCTGGGGCTTGCAGCGGGCATGAGCGAGGGGCATGCCGAACTGCTGCTCAATGCCAGCCCGATGCACGATATCGGCAAGATCGGCATTCCCGACAGCATCCTGCTCAAGCCGGGAAAGCTTGACCATGACGAATGGGCAATCATGAAAACCCACTCAGCGATCGGGGCGGAAATTCTCTCTGGCCACCCATCCGAACTCATGAGCATGGCCAGTGAAATCGCCCTTACCCATCACGAGAAATGGGACGGTTCTGGCTATCCTAACGGGCTAAAGGGCGAGGAAATCCCGCTGGAAGGGCGCGTGGTCGCCATATGCGACGTATTCGACGCACTCACCACTGCCCGCCCCTACAAGAAAGCCTGGCCAGTGAAAGATGCAGTCAGCTATATCAGCGAAAACAGCGGCAGGCATTTTGACCCCAGGCTGACGCAATTGTGCCAGGCCATCCTTCCCACTATCCTGGAAATCCGCGAACGTTATGCGGAACCAGACGCAAACCAATCCCTCGCGCCATGACCAACACCGAACCCGGCATTGTTCAAGGCCTGCAGTTGCTGCAGAACGAATTTGCGCATCAGCTACCGGACAAACTCAAGCAACTCGAGACCACCTGGAACAAAATCGAGGGCGGCAACCTCAGCCTGTTATCCGACTTGCACCGGCAAGCTCACAGCTTTACCGGTTCGGGCGCCACCTTCGGCTTCATCGAATTAAGCCGCGCAGCGCGCCTGCTGGAGCAGGCACTACAATCTCTGCTAGATACAGGCACCGCCCCTGGCGAAGCGCAATATTCTCATATCAGTAAACTGCTACAGCAGGTCCATGAAAGCGCCAAGTTGCCACCCAGCGCAGAGATGATCAATACCTTTGGCACTGAAAACACGCCATCCCAGGAACAACTCAAGCCGGACGACGCCCGCCTGATTTATCTGATTGAGGACGACACCCTGCTCGCCGAGCATCTGGCTACCCAGATCAATCATTTCGGTTATACCGTGCACATTTTCTCCCACACGGAGAATGCGCGGGAGCATATCCAGCAAAAAATGCCTGCCGCTATCATTGCGGACATTTCCTTTGCCGAGGGTGAAAAAGCCGGCATCGAATCCATGCTTACCCTGCGTCAGGAGGGATATGCCCTGCCAGCCCTGATTTTCATTTCTTCGCGCAAGGATTTTCTGACACGCCTGGAAGCCATACGGGCAGGAGGCATGGCCTATTTCGGCAAGCCCGTCGATATCGGCGGACTAATCGACAAGCTCGATCTGTTGACATCAAACGCACAGCCAGAACCATTCAGGGTTCTTGTCGTTGAGAACTCGGCCACTCTGGCAGAGGTCTACGCCAAAACGCTGGGGCAGGCAGGCATGGTCACACGCCGGGTAACCGACCCGATGCAGGTGATGGAAGCCCTTGATGATTTCAGCCCGGAACTGATCCTGATGGACATCAACATGCCTGGGGCCAATGGCGAAGAAGTCGCACAGGTGCTGCGGCAGCAGGAGATCCATGACAGCGTACCGATCGTTTTTCTTTCCGGAGAAACCGACAAGGACAGGCAACTTGTCGCCATGAGCCATGGTGGAGACGATTTTCTGGTCAAGCCGATTCAAGCGGATCACCTGATTTCCTCTGTCGGCAGCCGTATCGAACGCTATCGTGTGCTACGCAATTTCATGATTCGGGATAGTCTGACCGGCCTGCTGAACCACACTAAAATCAAGGAGCAGCTGAGCATCGAAATCGAACGCGCGAAACGCCAGGAGCGCCCGCTGTCCTTTGCCATGATCGATCTCGACCATTTCAAAAACGTCAACGACACTTACGGCCATCCCGTTGGCGACAAAGTGCTTAAAAGCCTGGCGCGGCTATTGCAGCAGCGCCTGCGCAAAGTGGACGTCATCGGCCGCTATGGAGGAGAGGAGTTCGCCGTCATTCTTACAGATACCAGCGGACCCGATGCAGTGCGCACTCTGGACGGCATCCGCAAGGATCTTGCAGAAATCCGCCAGCATGGCGAGAATGCTGAATTTTCCGTCACGTTCAGCTGTGGCGTTGCTTCGTATCCTGACTTCGCCACGCCGGAAGCCATCAATAACGCGGCCGACAAAGCCCTCTACCGCGCCAAGCATGACGGCCGCAATCGGGTGGTTCTGGTGGCCTGCAAACCCAAATAGAAGGGCTGCGCCATGTTTGAGTACATGTTTTTTGATGAGGAACTACGCCAGCGTTTTGTTGCTTATGCACACGAGCGTGGCGTCGACTGCACTTTGCCTGCGGACGAGATGGGGCTGCTGGCTGCCGCGCCAGAAGACATGGATGATGTGGTTTCCGACCAACTGGATGCCTATTACGATGAATTGATGGAAGAACAGGCCGACCGGGTGGATGCCGCTGACGGTACAGCAACCCACCAGGCTGCCGGGGTTCGCGTCACGCTTTCCGATGGACGCCCCTGCATGATCAAACTCGAACCCGCCCTGGCCAATCGACTGCTTACCGCGTTTACTCTTGAAGAAATGCAGGAACTGGTCAACGCGATTGCCAAAAGCGTGGAAAATCCATCAGATGGGCCTGTATGCAAGCGCTGATCAAGATCGAATAGATTTAGATCAGGTCTATTTATTAGCTGATTAAAAATTTCCAGTTGAGCAAATACTGGTTTTCTTGATAAATTGCAACGATCAAGCAGGACTGTGCCATGCCCTTTCTGCCCGCTCTGTGGCTCTGCCATAGGGCTACAATCAAATTCAACCCGCCTGGTTTCCCAAAAATTATGGAAGAGACTGCGTCCGGTGGTATAACCGGCGAGGGAAAGAGTTTGATCCACTAAATTAGAAAACACTGTTTTATTAATAGACGGAAGCGCCGTCCAAACCCTGTGGAAGCTATGAGGCCCTGCCGTTTTAGGGCTCGCTAACGACTGAAAAAGGCTCTTAATGAACGCTCAAGTGCAGTTTGAGGATCACGACAAACAGGAAGTCAAATACACCACCTGTTATATGTGCGCCTGCCGTTGCGGCATCAAGGTCACCCTGGAAGAAAACAAGGTGCGCTTTATCCAGGGCAACCGCAACCACCCCACCAACCAGGGGGTACTGTGTGCCAAGGGCTCCGCAGGCATCATGAAACAGTACTCCGCCGCCAAGCTCAAGAAACCGCTTATTCGTAAAGCCGGTTCGCCTCGTGGCTCGGGTGAATTCGAGGAAATCGAGTGGGAACAGGCATTGGGCCTGCTGACTTTCCGCCTGAAGCGGATTCGCGAAACTGACCCCACCAAACTGGCCTTCTTCACCGGTCGTGACCAGATGCAGGCATTGACCGGCCTGTGGGCGCAGCAGTTCGGCACCCCAAACTGGGCGGCCCACGGCGGTTTCTGCTCAGTCAACATGGCGGTGGCCGGGCTGTATTCAATCGGCTTCTCCTTCTGGGAATTCGGCGCGCCGGACTGGGATTACGCCAAGTATTTCATCATGTGGGGCGTGGCGGAAGACCACTCCTCCAACCCGATCAAGATCGGCCTGGAAAAACTCAAGCGTCACGGTGGCAAATTCGTTTCGGTCAACCCGGTACGCACCGGCTACTCCGCCATTGCCGACGAATGGATACCGATCCGCCCCGGCACCGACGGCCTGCTCGCCATGTCCATCGTGCACGTGCTGCTGTCGCGCGAGCTGTTCGACTACGAATTCCTGATCCGCTACACCAACTCTCCCTGGCTGGTGGTGCAAACGCCGGGCAAGGTCGGTGACGGCCTGTTCCTGCGCGATGCAGCCAACAATCCGCTGGTGTGGGATCTGGAAAAACAGACCTTCGTCAGCGGCGCGGATGCAGACATCGCCCCGGCTCTGTTCGGCGAGTTCACCGCGCCCGATGGCCGCCAGGTCAAGACCGTCATGTCTGTGACTGCGGAGCGTTACCTCGATGAACGTTATTCTCCGGCCAACGTGGCACATGAATGCGGCGTATCCGCCGAAGCCATCGAGCGCATGGCTCTGGAAATGGCGCACGTTGCCTTCAAGGAAACGGTGGAACTGGACATCGAGTGGACAGACATTTACGGACGCAAGCACGACAAGGTGATCGGCCGCCCGGTGGCGATGTACGCCATGCGCGGCATTGCCGCGCACTCCAACGGCTTCCATACCTGCCGCGCGATCCACATGATCCAGATTCTGCTGGGTGCGCTCGACGGCCCCGGCAATTTCCGCGCTCGTGCGCCCTATCCGAAGCCGATTCCGCCGCACCAGCTGCCGGAAAACAATCTCGACCTGATCCATGCGCCGAATACCGCGCTGTCCCGTCCGCCGCTGGGCTTCCCCACGCGTCCGGAAGATCTGGTGATCGACGGCGAAGGCAATCCGGTGCGCATCGACAAGGCCTACTCGTGGGAAAGTCCGATGTCGAGCCACGGCCTGATGCATATGGTAATCACCAACGCCACCAACCATGACCCCTATGCGCTTGACACGCTGATCCTGTTCATGGCCAACATGGCATGGAACTCGACCATGAACACCAAGAACGTGCAGCAGATGCTGACCGAGCTGGACCCGGACGAACCCGGCATGATGTACAAGATCCCGTTCCTGGTGGTGGCGGACGCCTTCCACTCGGAAATGGTGAATTTTGCCGACCTGGTGCTGCCGGATACCACCTATCTGGAGCGCTTCGACACGATTTCACTGCTGGACCGCCCGATTTCAGAGCCCGATGCGGCTGCAGACGCCATCCGTCATCCGCTGGTCGAAACCGGACGCGATGTGCGCCCGTGGCAGGAAGTGCTGGTGGAACTGGCCTCGCGCCTGAAATTCCCGGCCTTTACCAAGCCGGACGGTGCACGCAAGTTCACCGGCTACAAGGACTTTATCGTCAATTACGAGCGCTCCCCCGGCATCGGCTTCCTGGCCGGCTGGCGCGGCAAGGATGGCGACAAGTCACTGAAGGGCGAGCCCAACCCCAACCAGTGGGAAAAGTACATCGAGAACCAGTCGTTCTTCGCCCACCACTGGCCCGACAACATGAAGTACATGCGCTATGCCAACAAGGATTACCTGGAAGTGGCCGCGGATGTGGGCTTCATCGGCAAGGCCGAACCAATCGTGATGCAGATCTACTCCGAGCCGCTGCAGAAATTTCGCCTTGCCGGACAAGGCCTGTACGACGGCCCGCAGCCGCACAACCAGACCGACCGCGAGCGCCTGGCAAAATACTTCGACCCGCTGCCGATGTGGTACGAGCCGCTGGAAAGCGAACGCACCGACAAGGAAGAGTACCCTTTCCACGCCATCACCCAGCGCCCCATGTTCATGTACCACTCGTGGGATTCGCAGAACGTGTGGCTGCGCCAGATCCAGGCTCAGAACTATATGTTCATGAACGCCGGGCAAGCGGAACGCATGGGCCTCAAGGACTTCGACTGGATCTGGGTGGAATCGCTCACCGGCAAGATCCGCTGCCAGATGAAGACCATGGAAGGCTGCCAGGAAAACACCATCTGGACCTGGAATGCCATCGGCAAGCAGGGCGGCGCCTGGGGTCTGAAGCCGGATGCGTCCGAAGCAAAGAAAGGCTTCCTGCTCAATCATCTGATTTCCGAGTTGCTGCCGCCCAAACAGGGTGAGCGCCGCCTTACCAACTCCGACCCGGTCACGGGCCAGGCGGCGTGGTTCGACCTGCGCGTCAAGCTGTGGAAAGCGGCTCCCGGCGAAGAAGGCAGCTGGCCTGAATTTCCGGCGATCAAACCGCTGCCAGGGGATAGCGGCGAGCGTCCGGACATCCTGCGCTACGACGCAAAAACCGACCGCAAATAGACTTGGCGCAAAAGGATAAGAAACAATGAGATTAGGCTTAGTAATTGATCTTGACGTTTGCGTCGGCTGTCACGCCTGCGCCATTGCCTGCAAGCAGTGGAACGCTTCCGGCATGACCGGTGCGCTGACTGACTATGAGCCCTATGGCGCGGAGCCGTCCGGGGTGTGGTTCAACCGTATCCGCAGCTACGAAGTGGGCGAATACCCGGTCAGCAAGACCATCAACTTCCCCATGTCGTGCATGCACTGCGAGGACGCGGCTTGCGTCACGGTTTGCCCGACCGGCGCTTCATACAAGCGGGCGGAGGACGGCATCGTACTGGTGGACCAGGACAAGTGCATGGGCTGCAATTTCTGCTCCTGGGCCTGCCCGTATGGCGCCCGCGAACTGGATCGCGCCACCGGCACGATGAAGAAGTGCACGCTGTGCGCTGACCGTATTTACGACCAGAATCTGGCCGTGGAAGACCGCCAGCCTGCCTGTGTGCTGACCTGCCCGGCCCATGCCCGCATGTTCGGAGATTTTGACGATCCCGAATCGGCAGTCAGCCGCACGGTGCGCGAGCGTAGCGGTTACCAGCTGATGCCCGAACTCGGCTACAACCCGACCAACCATTACCTGCCGCCACGCAAGGCCAAGCCGATCCCGATTGAAAACCTGGGCAAGCCCGGCTTCAAGGAAAAACTGAAGACTTTCGTCAACAAGGTAGTGAAGAGGTGAAGTGTAAAAAGTGAAACGCATGCCACGCCATACGCATTTCACGCCACTTCACACTTCACTTTTCACGATTCACGGAGTTTAAAAATGCATCCAGCATTCAGCGTTATTTTCTTCACCGTCAGCTCTGGCGCCGGCTTGGGTCTGTTTGCCCTGCTGGTACTGGCGGATCTGTTCAAATTGGGCGGCGGCCTGAGTTCACAGGCGCTTCTCATGCCGGGTATCCTGGCCATTTTTCTGGTCGGGGGCGGGTTTCTGTCGTCCGTGTTCCACCTTGCCAATCCCAAGAATTCCTGGCGTGCCGTGATGCGCTTCCGCACTTCCTGGCTGTCGCGCGAAGGTGTGTTCGGGCTGCTGTTTTTCCCCTTTGCCAGCATTTACCTCGGCCTCGCCTGGCTGGCGCCTGAAAGCTGGCTGCCGGTGCGTTATGTGTTCGGCATCGTGGCGCTGTTGCTGTCATGGGCGGCCATCTTCAGTACCGGCATGATTTACGCCTGCCTGAAAACCATCCGCCAATGGAATACGCCCCTGACACCCGCCAACTACCTGGCTTTGGGGCACTTCTCTGGCGTCCTGCTGCTGCTTGCCTTTCTCCCGCAGGAAAACCAGGGCCTGTTCGTGTTCCTTGCAATCGCTCTGCTGGCCGTCGCAGCTTTTCTCAAGGCGATCTATTATTTCTGGATCGTTGCCCCGCACATTTCATCCACCATCAACACAGCGACTGGCTTCAACCGCGCCAAGGTCAAGCTGCTTGATCAGGGGCATACCCACGGCACCTTTCTGACCCAGGAATTCGGCTTTCAGGTGGCGCGCAAATACCGCCTGATCCTTAAAGCCATCTTTTTTCTGATTGCTTTTGTTTACCCGCTGATGATTCTGATCGGCAACCCCACCCAGGGTGGCATGGTGATAGCAACAATCAGCGCCCTGCTCGGCCTGGTGGTTGAACGCTGGCTGTTTTTTGCGGAGGCTCGTCACGTGGTTAATCTGTATCATGGCGCACAGCGCTGCTAAACAGATAAAAACATCCTGCTTAATTAACAGGTTGCATTAAAATCAGAATTTGGTATATTAGCAGACTCTAAAATTCAACCTGGTTTAACGCAAGGAGAAATCATGTTCGGCATTCCGGAAATCGATATTAGCGGTCTTGAGAAACTGAAATCTGAAGGCAAGATCAAACTGATCGACGTCCGTTCAGAAGGCGAAGTTGCGCGCGGTTATATTGAAGGCGCCGAACATATTCCGATGCACCTCATCCCGATCAAGGCCAACGAATTTTGCGCGCAGACACCGACCGTATTTTACTGTCAGAGCGGCGCACGCTCGGGCCAGGTGACCGCATTCATGTCACAACAAGGCTTCAGCAACGTGATGAACCTGCAGGGTGGAATCATGGCCTGGATGCGATCTGGCCAGATGTTGGCCGTCCCCGCCTAAATTTTAGGTTGCAATAATCTCGCAAACTATAAATAATCCCCTTTTTTCGTTGGCAACAATTAACCTGCTTAAGGAGATCTACATGAATGCTGATAAAGAACTGGACGCTCGCGGTCTGAACTGCCCACTGCCGATTTTGCGCGCAAAGAAAGCCCTGGCCGAAATCGGTTCCGGTCAAGTTCTGAAAATCCTGTCCACCGATCCAGGTTCCGTAAAAGACTTCCAGGCATTTGCCAAGCAGACCGGCAATGAATTGATGTCCTCTACCGAAGCTGGCGGCGAATATACTTTCTTCATGAAGAAGAAGTAATAAAAATATAATTGAACAGAAACATGCGTCCGCTAATACTCAAAAATAGACAGCAACGAGGGGTTTAGAAGAGATGGATGACCAAAAGAAACTAACGATTATCGCCACCAAGGGAACACTGGACTGGGCCTACCCACCCTTTATTCTCGCTTCCACGGCGGCTGCGCTAGGCTACGAGGCGACGATTTTCTTCACCTTCTACGGCCTGCAATGCCTGCGCAAGGATCTTTCCTGCCTCAAGGTCAGCCCTCTGGGCAACCCTGGCATGCCCATGAAGATGCCGTTCGGGCCGAAATGGTTCCAGGATATCAGCTGGAACATCCCGAACATTATTCAGGCAGGCATTCCCTGGTATGAAGACGTTGCCACTGCATTGATGAAAAAAACCATTGCCAACAACGGCGTGGCCTCCATCGCAGAATTGCGTGAACTGTGCCAGGAAGCTGAAGTCAAGTTTCTGGCGTGCCAGATGACCGTTGAATTGTTCGGCTTTGAGCATAGCGATTTCATCGACGGTATCGAATATGTTGGCGCAGCCACCTACTTCGAGTACGGCGGCGAAGCAGACATCAGTCTGTTCATTTAAAAACTGGCTGAACCCGAAAAACCGGCCTTGCGCCGGTTTTTTTGTCCTTGCAATACCCTGCCCCCTGCCATGCTCATGACTCCCGAACCGTCTCGCCGCGCTGCTTCCGAACAAGAGAGACGCATTCCCTCCCCGCTACATGGCATACTGGCTCCTCAAGTTTGCTGCAACACCTCCAGGGACACCGAACAGGAACCATGATGAAAAATTCCGCCCATCTCCGCCATGTATTTGCGGCCTGCCTGTGCGCCACGCTCATTTTACCGGCCTGCGCAAAAAAGCCTGAAGAGAAGAAATCCGGTCCTCCGCCCGCCATCATCACCACCACCCAGGCAGTCGCACGCGACGTCCCTGTGCTGGAACACTCGACCGGAGAAGCAGAAAGCGCCACTGCGCCCAAAATCGGGGCTGAGGTTGGCGGGCGCATTCTTAAAGTGCATGTGGAAATCGGCGATGCGGTCAAGAAGGGCCAATTGCTGGCGGAGATCGATGCCAGCGACTATGCTGCCGATGCCAGGCGCCTCGAAGCGCAGGCTGTCTCCCAGCAGAAACTCACCGAGCGTTATCGTGAACTGGCCGGCAAGGGATTTATCTCCCCGAGCAAAGTGGAGGAAATCGAGGCACAGAATATTTCGTCCCGCGAACAGCTGACCCGCGCCAACAAAAATTTATCCCGCACCCGCGTTACCTCTCCGCTGGATGGCCGCGTAGATAACCGTTTTGTTTCTATCGGCGACTGGATTGAGCTCGGCAAGCCCATGTTTCAGCTCTCCACCAGCGAAGCCCTGCGAATTCGCCTGCCCTTCCCGGAGACCGTCGCCGAACGGATCAAGGTGGGTCAGGTAGTGACACTTTCCACCCCTACTGCACCGGGACAAAACGTAAACGGCACCATCACTCAACTCCGCCCCATGGTTGGTGCAAGCAGCCGTTCTTTCGACGCCATAGTTGAAGTCGTTAATCCAGGAAACTGGCAACCTGGCGCCTCGGTCAACGGCGAAGTGGTAATCGAAACCCATCCAGGCGCGATCACGGTTCCCGAACAAAGCGTTGTTCTGCGTCCGGCTGGCACGGTTGTCTATATTGCCGAAAGCGGCAAGGCGCTCCAGCGCAAGGTCAAGACCGGCGTCAGGCAATCAGGCTATGTCGAGATTCTCGAAGGCCTGAATGCCGGCGAACAAATCGCTGTGGATGGCGCGGGCTACCTCACTGACCAGGCCAAGATAGTGGTCAAACCAGTCGAACAGAAGGGCACTGGCACTGCGGAGCAAGCCAAATGACGCTACCGGAACTTTCCATCAAGCGCCATGTGTTCGCCTACATGATGTCGGCGGTGCTGGTGCTGTTCGGCATTATCAGTTACCAGCGCCTGGGGATAGACCGTTTCCCCCATATCGAATTCCCCATCGTGTCGATTTCCACCACGCAAAAAGGTGCCAATCCTGAAATTATCGACGCTTCCATCACCAATCTGATCGAAACGGCGGTCAACAGCATTCCGGGCATCGAGCATATCAACTCCACCTCCTCGCCCGGCGTCTCTATCGTCGCCATCACCTTCAGCCTGAACAAGGACGTGGACATTGCTTTCAACGAAGTTCAGGCCAAAATCAACCAGGTACTGAAAAATCTGCCCAAGGATGCCGACCCGCCGGTCGTGGCCAAGGTGGAAACCAATACAAGTCCCATCATGTGGGTGGCATTGCAGGGCGACCGCACCCAGCAGCAACTCAACCAGTATGCCCGCAACATTATCAAGAAACGCCTGGAAACCATCGATGGGGTGGGTGAAGTGCGCCTTGGCGGGCGCCGCGACCGCACCATCCGGGTCAACATCCTTCCGGCCCAGCTGGCGGCGCTGAACGTGACCGCCCAGGATCTCGTTGCGGCTTTTGGCCGCGAGCATATCCAGATGCCCGGCGGTTTCGTGACCGGTGCCAAAACCGAGTATCTGCTCAAACTGGATCTGGAGTACCACCAGCCTTCAGAGCTGGGCGAGATGGTCGTCGCCTACCGCGATGGCGCGCCGATTCGCCTGAAACAGGTAGCTGAAATCGAGGATGGTCTGACCGATTATCGCCAGATGGCCCGTTTCAACGGAAAGCCCACTGTGGGCATCGGCATCGTCAAGGTTGCCAACGGCAATACCGTGGCGGTAATTGATGCAGTGCAACAACGTCTCGACAACGAAATCATTCCGCAGCTGCCGCCCGGCATGACCATCAAGCTGGCAACCAACGACGCCATTTTCATCAAGGAGATGGTCAAGTCCCTGCAGGAACACCTGATCGAAGGTACCCTGCTGGCTTCCCTGATCGTGCTGATTTTCCTCAAGAGCCTGCGCTCGACACTGATCATTGCCGTGGCCATTCCGGTTTCTCTGCTGGGAGCAATCTCGGTAATGTATTTCGCTGGCTTCACCTTCAATTCGCTCACCATGCTCGCCTTGCTGCTGCTGATCGGCGTGGTGGTGGACGACGCCATCGTGGTGCTGGAAAACATCTTCCGCCACCGCGAAACCATCGACAAAGACCCGGTCACAGCAGCGCTTTCAGGCAGCCGGGAAGTGGTGTTCGCCGTACTGGCTGCCACCCTCGCCCTGGTATCCATTTTTGCCCCGGTCATGTTCCTGGGCGGGATTATTGGTCAGTTTTTCAAATCTTTTGCGGTGGTGGTGACTTTCGGTGTACTGGTCTCGCTGTTCGTTTCGCTGACGCTGACGCCAATGCTGTGCTCGCGCTATCTCAAGGTGGAAAAACAGCATGGCAAGCTGTATTACGCTCTCGATAGTATCTTTAATGCCATGGATCGCTTCTACCGCGCCATGCTCGGCCATGCCCTGGCCCATCGCTGGAAGATCGTGCTGTTGACCATCATCATCGTCGTTTCGTCCGGCTGGTTCTTTGCCAACGTAGGCAAGACTTTTGTCCCGGAAGAAGACGAGGGGCGTTTCATGGTGCTGGTAAAAACACCGCTGGGTTCGAGCATCGACTACACCGACAGCCGCCTCAGGGAAGTGGAAAAGGTGCTCGCAAAGCACCCGGAAATTGCCAGCTATTTTGCCGCGATCGGCCTGGGCCAGGCGGGCCAGGTGAATGAAGCCTTTGCCTCTGTGCGCATGGTCAATCGCGAAGATCGCAAGCTCAAGCAATATGAATTGATGCCCATTTTACGCAAGGAACTGGCGCAGATTCCCGGCGTGAAGGCCTTCGCGGCTGCCGTGCCGATTGTCGGGGGGCAGAGGGGCGAACCCTTGCAATTCGTGGTTTCCGGCCCGAATCTGCAGGAAGTGGCCCGATATTCGAAGCAGCTGCTGGAAAAACTTTCCGCCGAGCAGGCGCTGGGTCGTATCGACATGAATCTGCAGCTCGATCTGCCGCAACTGGTCATGCAACTCGACCGCCCCCGCGCGGCCAGCCTGGGCATTTCCGCCAGCGATGCGGCCACAGCGGTGAACATGCTCACCGGGGGCATCGACGTGGCGCGCTACAACGACGTGCCGGGCGATGGAGAACGCTACTACGTCCGGCTCAAGGGCAAGACGGGTGAATTCAGCCAGCCCTCGGATCTCTCCAAGGTTTACCTGCGCAGTGCAGGCGGCAAACTGGTGCGGCTGGACACGGTAGCGAGTTTCAAGCAAACCCTGGGAGCCGCCACCATCGGGCGCATGGATTTGCAGTATGCCGGCCAGTTTTTCGCCACGCCTACCATCCCCCTGGGTGAGGCCGTCGGGATCGTGCAAGCCGCTGCCAGGGATCTGCTGCCCATCGGCTATAGCGTCAAAATGGTGGGGCAGGCCGAGGAGTTCGGCAAAACCGTCGGCTACATGATTTTCGCCTTCACCCTGGCGCTGATCCTGCTCTACATGGTGCTCGCCAGCCAGTTCAACTCCTTCATCCAGCCCTTCATCATCATGGTAGCGCAGCCGCTGGCCATCATTGGCGGAGTGATGGCCTTGTGGTTGTTCAACCACACTCTAAACATCTATTCCATGATCGGGCTGGTGCTGCTGATCGGATTAGTGGCGAAAAACTCCATCCTGCTGGTGGACCTGACCAACCAGCAAAGGAGTGAAGGCAAAAAAATTGATGATGCGCTGCGCGAAGCATGCCCGATCCGCATGCGCCCGGTGCTGATGACTTCGCTCACCGTTATCCTGGCCCTGCTGCCGGCAGCGCTGGGGCTGGGTGCGGGCGCGGAAACCAACGGCCCGCTGGCTGTGGCGGTGATCGGCGGCATGGTCACATCCACGCTGCTGACCCTGGTTGTCGTTCCGGCAGTCTATTCCCTGATTGAAGGCGGCATCGAACGCTGGCAGATGCGCCACCCGAGAATGGCGGAAGACTGACCGGGAAAACGACTGATATTTTTTAAGCCAAGTCAGGACGAACCGATGAGCTCAAAGCACACTCGGCCAGCCTGATTGCTGGTCATGGTCATCCTGCACCCCCCCTGGCGCGCCAGGCGCTCCGCCTGATACAGGCCGACGCCCAGGCCATTGTCAGATTTCACAGGCGCTGTGAATATTTGACTTGCCAGGTCGTCGTCCAGCGCAGAACCATCATCGCAAACGGTGAAACGACCACCGCCCTCACAGGAAAATCCGACCCGGATCGCCAGATTGCGCTCCACTTTGCGTTTCTCCAGCGCATTCTGCAGTAAATTGTCCGCAACGCTATCGAATATCTCCCCGGGAAGATGCACATGCGACCCCTTGGTCATGCCATATTCTGCGAATTCAAGCGTTTCCCCGGTGTAGCGTTGCTGTAGCGCTTCCCACCACGCGCGGGCAGAAACGCTCTCCATCGCCTGAGTTACGTTGACATTGGGCGATTTGAGCTTGTCCAGCGTCAATTGCAGACGCTGCACGATCTGCGGCAACTGGCGCTGCATCAGCGCTTGCAGCGCCTGAGCCTGCCCGGCGTCACTACTTTCCACCGCGGCACTCAGGGTTTTCAGGGATTGCAAAAGATTTTTTACGTCATGGGTCAACCGCGCCCCGGTTTCGTAGATTGCCTGGGTATAGGCATTGTATTTCTGCTCCTGTTCGCGCTGCTTGGCCTCATAGAAATGCCCCAGCAACTGAGTCAATAACTTGATGTGGAGAATTAGGGCAGGACTCAGGGCCCAGCGGGTATAAAGCACCAGGTGAACCTGATGGAAAGTGAAGTCCACGGAGTGCTTCGAAACCGCGCCAAACTCCCCCCCGCCGCCAGAAGCCTGCCAGCGCCCGCCTGTTACCCAAGGCAAGGCAGCTATATCTTCCAGTGCCAGCCGCAGAAAGCCCCCCGCATCGCGTTCCTGTTCTGCCAGAGCCGCGAGATTGCGCAGCCAGCGCTCAAAAGGCAAACCCACGCTCAAAAGATATCGTGACATCAACTGGCCGCCGCCGGCAAACCCGCCATGCGGATTCCAAAGCCAGCTCAGGGCAAACAATACACCGGCAATTGCCAGCAGCGTCTGCGCCAGGGCCATGGGATAGTTGCTCTGGCTGATCATCTTGACAGCGAAACTGCCCAGCACCAGCACCACGACCAGCAGGGACAGCATCAGACCATAGAAAAAATCTACCGCATAAAATGGCTTGGCCTTCTGTCGTGCTCCCGACACAGCAACCATAATCGGTACCACAACAAGACCATAGCGAACCAACAGGAGCAGGGCTGCATTGATCTGAGACTCGCCAAACAGGTGCGGGACCACCCATAACAAAAGCATGGAAAGCAGGTAAAGCAGGGAAAACAAGTGCCCTAAGCGTTGCCGCCGCTCCGTCATACCCACCACATCGCCGCCGATCAGTCCAACCAGAATACCCAGCCACAAGGTGGCCGCCCACCAGCTATGCCAGAACAGAAGCAATGCACCCCCACCCAGCAGTACCAGCACAACATGACTCAGGGAAAGCCTGCGTTCGCTGCGCCACATCGGTTGCCACAGGAGAAACAGCCCAAGATGCACCAACAGGGCAGCGTTAGACCACCACGCACCCACCCCCCAGGCAAGCGAAAAATGCAGGGACAAGAGCATGCCAGCCAGCAACCAGTGCGGGCGACTGGCGGCGAATTGCTGCACAGTAGTGGAAAATTTGCCGCTCATGGGCGCCTCTTTCAGAAGTAACGCGACGAATCGGAGGAATCATCAATATGCCGACGCCAATTCTAACACCGCTCCAATCGCGCACAAGAATGATGAAATCAGCGGAGCTGACGATCCGCCAACATGGACGTCGAAGATTCAACACCACAATTCTGCTTTTCCCGCTAGAATCACGCCATCGGCCATCAATCTGGCTGGCACGAAAAGTGCAGTGTTAAAAACATCAAGACATCCAGTCAAGCCAGGAACACAAAAATGAAAACTCAACAAAGCGGTTTCACATTGATCGAGATCGCCATCGTGCTGGTCATTATCGGCCTGCTGCTGGGCGGCGTACTCAAAGGTCAGGAGCTGATCACCAGCGCGCGTGTAAGAAACATGATTTCCCAGCAGGATGGAATCAAAGCGGCCTATTTTGGCTTTCTGGATCGCTACCGTGCGCTGCCGGGGGACTATTTGGCGGCAAATCCCAATATCAAGGGTGTCGCAGCCGGAGTTAATGGTGACGGCAACGGTCAGATAGCGGGTGACGAAGCGATCATGGCATGGGATCATCTCAGCAGAGCGGGCTTCATCAATGGCAGTTATATCTATGCCGCTGGCGCAGTAAATGACGCTACCACCCCGAAAAATCCCTACGCCGGCTTTCTGCAACTGATTTATGACAATAATTATGGGGACGGAACGGGCTCCAGCCGCCACAATCTGAAAACCGGCAATCAGGTACCGGTCAACATCCTGGCTGAAGTGGACCGTAAAATCGATGACGGACTGCCTTACTCCGGCGCATTCCAGTTCTCCACCTACGCCGGCCCTGCGGGCACCGCGCCAACAGCAGCTGACTGCGTGGTTGCCGCAGCAGGCGCCACCCCGGCGCAATGGAACATTGCCGGAGAATCAAATAACTGTGGTGGCGCTAGTATCTTCTAATACGCCCCATTGCAATAATAAAGCCCGCCTTGCGCGGGCTTTTTTGCGCTTCAACCCTGCAACAGCTTCTCTTCCGCCTGCAGCAGGTTTTCCGCCACACCCAGAAGCACCACCACATCCCCCGCCATGAGCATCATTTCAGGCGAAGGCTCCACGCCACGGATACCCCTTCTGCGTATCGCAGTGACTTCCACCAGCAGACTCTCCAGATCGAGTTCGGCCAGAGTTTTGCCGATTGCGGCGGCCTTGTCGCCCAGCGCCACCGAGGCGAGGCGGGGTTGTTCATGCTCTTCCAGACCGGCCTCGGCATCGCTGCGGAAAACGCCGCGAAACAGGCCATAGCGCTGCGAACGCACTTCACGAATGCGCCGCAATACGTGAGCAAGTGGCACACCAAGCAGCATCAGCGCATGAGAAGCCAGCATCAGGGAACCTTCCAGCACTTCCGGCACCACTTCCGCTGCACCAGCCTGTTGCAGCCGTTCCAGATCGGAATCGTCCAGGGTGCGCACCACCACCGGCAAATCGGGACGCAACTCGTGCACCTGATGCAGCACCTTGAGAGCGGAAGCCGTGTCGGCGTAGGACACCACTACCGCCCGCGCACGCTGCAAGCCAGCTGCCATCAGCACTTCTCGCCGGCACGCATCCCCATAAACCACGTTCTCGCCCGCGGCAGCGGCAGCTCGCACGCGCTGCGGGTCAAGATCCAGTGCGAAGAAGGTAATGCCTTCAAGTTCAAGGAAACGCGACAGGTTCTGGCCGCTGCGCCCGTAGCCGCAAACAATCACATGACCTTCTTTGCCAGCGCTCTTGACCACGATTTCATGCAGTTCCAGTGCGCGGTAATTCCAGTCGTTGCGGCACAGGCGCGTCACGATCGCGGCGCTATGTTGCAGAAGAAAAGGCGCTGTAACCATGGAAAGCAGCATCGCCGCCAGGATAACCTGCGCGACTTGCGGAGGCACCAGTCCGCCAGTATTGGCAAGCGTCATCAGGACAAAGCCGAATTCTCCTGCCTGGGCCAGAAACAGCCCGGTCCTGAGCGACACACTGATGTCGTGACCAAAGAGACGGCTCAGCAGGGTAACGACTGCCCCTTTTCCCACGACCAGAATCAACAGCGCAAGCACCACCCATCCCAGATTCGCCACGACAACCGTCATATCCAGCAGCATCCCGACCGTGACGAAGAACAGCCCCAGCAGGACATCTCGGAAAGGCTGAATGTCCGCTTCCACCTGGTAGCGGTATTCCGTTTCGGAAATCAGCATCCCCGCCAGAAACGCCCCCAGCGCGAGGGAAAGCCCGGCCAGGCCAGTCAGATAAGCCAGACCGAGTGTCACCAGCAAGACATTGAGCATAAACAGTTCAGGCGATTTGTGCCGCGCCACCCAGTGGAACCAGCGGCGCATCAGGCGCTGCCCGAAATAAAGCAGACCGATCAGCAGCACAAGCGCCTTGAGAAAGGCCGCGCCGACTGCCCCAGCCAGATCTCCGCCGCTGACGGCCAGGGCCGGAATCAGAATCATCAGGGGAACCACCGCCAGATCCTGGAACAGCAGCACGCCGATCACCAGCCGCCCATGGCGCGACTGGAGCTCGAGACGCTCGGCCATCATCTTGCTGACGATGGCTGTGGATGACAAGGCCAGCACGCCACCCAGCGCCACGCCCGCCTGCCAGGAAAGCCCGAACAGCATGGCCGCTGCCACCACCAGCCCCAGGGTCACCATCACCTGCGCGCCACCCAGGCCAAACACCACACCGCGCATGGCTTTGAGTTGCGGCAGGCTGAACTCGAGGCCGATGCTGAACATCAGGAATACCACGCCGAATTCTGCCAGATAGCGGGTTTCTTCCGTATCGGAAATCCATCCGAGAGCATGAGGGCCTGCCAACATGCCAACCAGCAGATAAGCCAGCAGTGGCGGGAGGCGCAGGCTGCGAAACAGGGCTACCGCAAAGACAGCAGCGCCGAGCAGTACCAGTACAGCCTGAAGGGTATTTGGAGCGTCATGCGGCATGAAACTATCGGTCCTCAAAAAGCGGCACAGCTTTATCCCATGTGCGTTCGGCCTTATACTATCACGACTTTATTTATATGCCGGTTGAGCCACGCTCTCCGGCCAATCCTGATGACAACACCCGAAAAAATTCTGGACCTGGCACGCCAGGTTCTGAGCATAGAAGCCGATGCCATCCATGCACTAAGCGCACGCCTCGATCATAACTTCACTTACGCGGTCGAATTCTGCCTGGCCTGCAAAGGGCGCATCATCGTCAGCGGCATGGGCAAATCGGGCCATGTCGCGGGCAAAATCGCTTCCACCCTCGCCAGCACCGGCACACCGTCCTTCTTCGTACACCCCGGCGAAGCCAGTCACGGCGATATGGGCATGATCACCCCCGAGGACGTGGTCATCGCCCTGTCCAATTCCGGCGAAAGCCCGGAACTGGTGGCCATCGTGCCGCTGATCAAGCGCCTGGGCGCCAAACTCATCACCATGACCGGCAACCCCCAGTCCACCATGGCGCGCGAAGCCGATCTCCATCTCGATGCCAGCGTGACGCAGGAAGCCTGCCCGCTGGGACTTGCCCCGACCGCCAGCACCACTGCTGCGCTGGCACTGGGAGATGCACTGGCGGTGGCGCTGCTGGATGCGCGCGGTTTCGGCAAGGAAGATTTTGCCCGTTCCCACCCCGGCGGCGCACTCGGCCGCCGCCTGCTGGTGCATGTGCAGGACGTGATGCATCAGGGCGAAGCCTTGCCAAAAGTGCATGCCGATGCCAGCCTGAGTGAAGCACTGCTGGAAATGACCAAAAAGGGCTTGGGCATGACCGCGGTAGTGGATGCCAGCAACCACATACTGGGCCTGTTTACGGATGGCGATCTGCGCCGCCACCTCGATTCTCCGCTGGATATCCGCACAACCCCCATCCGCGAGGTCATGACCATTCAGCCGCTTACCATCCTGCCAAACCGGCTGGCGGCGGAAGCGGTGCAATTCATGGAACAACGCAAAATCAACGGCCTGCTGGTCGCCGACGAATCGGGCCGACTGGTGGGCGCCTTCAACATGCACGACCTGCTGCGCGCAGGCGTGGTTTAAGGGATATCACGATGCAAGCAGTTTACGAACTGGCACGCAACATCAAATTAATGATTTTCGATGTGGATGGCGTGCTCACCGACGGCAGTCTTTTTCTCGGCGATGACGGCCAGGAATACAAGGCATTCCACTCCCTCGATGGCCATGGCATCAAGATGCTTAAAAACAGTGGGGTGGAAATCGCCATCATCACCGGACGCACTTCGAAAGTCGTGACTCACCGTGCCCAGAATCTTGGCATTACCCACCTTTATCAGGGCGTACACGACAAGCTGGAAGCGTTTCAGCACCTCACGGAGAAGCTGGCCATCCGCTTCGAGCAATGCGCATTCATGGGCGATGACGTGGTGGACCTGCCCGCCATGCGCCGCTGCGGATTGGCGCTTACGGTACCCCAGGCTCCGGAGCGGGTGAAGCAACACGCCCATTACGTCACGCTCAAGGAGGGAGGGCGAGGCGCTGCACGTGAAGTGTGCGAACTGATCATGCAGGCGCAGGACACCCTGGAGGCTCAGCTATCCGTTTATCTCAAATAAGCGAACGCCTCTCGCTCTGGCTCCCCCTTGCGCTGCTGGCCTTACTCGCTTTACTCACTTTCTGGCTCAACAGCACGGTTCAGGAGCCACTGGAAAAGCGTGACGGCAGCACGCGCCACGACCCGGACTATTGGGTGGAAAACTTCTTCGCCCGGAGCCTGGGGCCGGACGGCCTGCCGCTGCACACCCTGGCTGCGGTCAAACTGGAGCACTTCCCGGATGACGACACTTCTCATCTGACCCGCCCACATTTTATTGCCATGAACGAGCAGAAGCCACCAGTGCACATCCAGGCACAGCAGGGGCTGGTTTCAAGCAATGGAGAAGAAGTCTACTTTACCCGTGAAGTCGAAGTCCAACGGGAGGCGGGCGCAGGGAAGGGCTGGTTGACGATCAACACGGACTACCTGCATATTACGCCGGACCAGGAAATCGCCCGCACCCACAAGATGGTTACGATTAAAACCCCGGCCGCACTCATCACCGCCACGGGAATGGAATTCAACAGCCGCACCCAGGCGATCAAACTGCTTTCCCGCGTGAAAGGGCATTATGAAAAACCCAAGATCTAAACTTGCAGTTGCCTATGGCTGCCTGTTTTTCCTGCTTCTTCCAGCCACAGGCCATACTGAGCAGGCAGATCGCAACAAACCCATAAATCTGGAAGCGGACACCGTCAACCTTGACGACATCAACAAGGTCAGTATTTATCAAGGCAATGTACAACTGACCCAAGGCACTCTCCTGATCCGTGCGGACAAACTGGTGGTCAAGGAAGACGCATCGGGCATGCAGCTTGCCACCGCCTATGGCAATCCAGCCAGCTTCCGCCAGAAGCGCGAAGGCACGAATGAATATATCGAAGGTTACGGGCTACGCATCGAATATGACTCCCGTGCCGAAAAGGCTGAGCTATTCACCCAGGCCCGGATGAAACGCAACCAGGACGAAGTACGCGGCAATTACATCTCCTACGATGCCAAAACAGAATTTTTCCAGGTCATCGGCGGCGGCAAGGAAGCGGCAGCGCCGGGCAAGGAGAAAGGTCGCGTACGCGCCGTGATCCAGCCTAAGCCCAAGGCGGGCGCAGACGCTGTCAACCCCGCCCCGCTCCCGCTACGTGGTGCGGAAAACATTGCCAATCCAAGATCAGAATAAGCATTCAATGAGCGAACTCACGGTTAGCGGCCTGAAAAAACGCTACAAATCCCGCGTCGTCGTCAAGGACGTCTCCCTCGGTGTTCGCAGCGGCGAAGTGGTGGGACTGCTGGGTCCGAATGGCGCGGGCAAGACCACCAGCTTCTATATGATGGTGGGGCTGGTTCCCCTCGATGGCGGCAGCATTCAGCTGGATGGTCATGAGCTGAGCCGCATGCCGATTCACCGCCGCGCCCGCCTTGGACTCAGTTACCTGCCTCAGGAAGCCTCGATTTTTCGCAAACTGACGGTGGCGGAAAATGTGGCGGCCATTCTTGAATTGCGCGGCTTGAGCAGCGAGGAAGTGGAGCGGCAGACAGATGAATTGCTGCATGAATTGCATGTCCACCATCTGCGCGACAATCCCGCCCTGAGTCTGTCTGGCGGTGAACGGCGGCGTGTGGAAATTGCCCGTGCACTGGCATCGAACCCGCGCTTTATCTTGCTGGATGAACCTTTTGCCGGTGTTGATCCCATCGCCGTGCTGGAAATCCAGAAAATCATCCGCTTTCTCTCTGAGCGCGATATCGGCGTACTCATCACCGATCACAACGTACGCGAAACACTCGGCATCTGCGATCACGCCTACATCATTAATGATGGCCTGGTGCTGGCCAGCGGCAAACCGGAGGAAATCGTTTATAATGAAGCCGTGAGAAAAGTATATCTTGGCGAGCACTTCCGCCTATGACACGGCCCTGAGCTTCCGCTCTCAGGAATCCAATTGCCCATGAAACAAAGCCTCCAGCTCAAGCTCTCCCAACACCTGGCCCTGACCCCTCAGCTGCAGCAGTCCATACGATTGCTGCAGCTATCCTCACTGGAGCTCAACCAGGAGCTGGAGCAATTCATCGAGAACAACCCCCTGCTGGAGCGTGTGGAACCGAATTCCAATACCGCCAGCACGGAAGAACCCGGCTCTTTTGGCTCGACTGGGCAGGAGACCGCTGCAACTCCAGCAGAAGAGAACAACACGTCGTCGCAGCATGAAGACAGCTTCAACGATGACCATGACATCTGGAACGAAGCCGCTCCCTCTCACGGGATGCGCGATGACAATGACGAGCCGGATTATCCGCAGCAGGATGCAGGCACCATCAGTTTGCGCGACCACCTTAACTGGCAACTCAACCTCACCCAGCTTCCGCTGCGCGACCGAACCATTGTTTCCCTGATGATTGATGCGCTCAGCGATGATGGCTATTTGACACAGAGTCTGGACGAGATTGCCGAGATGTTGCCACCGGAGCTGGAGATCGACCCGCTGGAGATCGACACCGCGCTGAAACACCTGCAGAATTTCGAGCCGCTTGGTGTCGGCGCCCGCAACCTGGGCGAATGCCTGGCACTGCAACTTGAAGCCACGCCGACAGACACCCCTTATCGCAATATCGCCCTGAGAATTGCACGACAACATCTGGAGCAACTGGCGAGCCGGGATTACAACAAGCTGAAAAAATTGCTGCAGTGCGATGATGACGGCCTGCGTGGTGCGCAGCATCTCATCACCCACCTCAATCCCCGTCCAGGGTCGGATTTCGCCACCTCTGACACACGTTACGTCGTGGCCGACGTCATCGTAAAAAAGATCAAGGGCATGTGGATCGCCAGCCTGAACCGGGAAGCCATGCCCAAGTTGCGCGTCAACCGCATGTATGCAGACATTCTGAGCCGCAACCGGGAGGAAGGTGGGCAGCAGCTTGCCAGCCAGTTGCAGGAGGCGCGCTGGATGGTCAAGAACATTGAACAGCGCTTTGATACAATTCTGCGCGTGTCGCAGGCCATCGTCGACCGACAGAAGCACTTTTTCGAACACGGCGAAGTCGCCATGCGGCCATTGGTGCTGCGCGAAATCGCTGACGAAGTCGGCTTGCATGAGTCCACAATTTCTCGTGTAACCACACAGAAGTACATGCTCACACCGAGAGGCATTTTCGAATTAAAATATTTCTTCGGCAGCCATGTGGCAACCGAAACCGGCGGTGCCTGCTCAGCCACCGCCATCCGCGCCCTGATCAAGCAACTGGTGGCGGCGGAAAATAGCAAGAAACCACTCAGCGATACCCAGATTACCGAAATTCTGTCGCAACAGGGTATCGTTGTCGCCCGCCGTACCGTGGCCAAATATCGTGAGGCCTTACAGATCCCCGCGGTAACACTGCGCAAGTCTCTTTAACCATCAGATTTACTATAACAAGGAGTATGAATCATGAACCTGACTATCACCGGCCACCACGTAGATGTAACCCCAGCCATTCACGACTACGTCACCAGCAAACTGGACAAAATCACCCGTCACTTCGATCAGGTCATTGACGTCAAGGTTATCCTGTCTGTCGAAAAACTTGTTCAAAAAGCAGAAGTTAGCGTCCACATGCGTGGAAACGACGTATTTGTACAGTCCGAAGATGCCGACATGTATGCTGCGATTGATTCCCTGGTAGACAAGCTGGACCGCCAGATCCTCAAGCACAAGGAAAAGAATGGCGCCCATCACAGTGATGTAAAACACCAGGTAGTCGAAGAATAGAAACTGCCATTTGATGTCCGAGGTATAGACCATGGAGCTCATCGCTAAAATTCTCCCACTCGAAAATGTCATTGCGGAACTCGATGTGGGAAGCAAAAAACGGGCTTTTGAACACGTCGGAGAAATGCTGGAGCAACACCTGCATCTCGGCCGCAGCAAGATATTCGACAGCCTGTTCGCGCGAGAGAAGCTGGGCTCTACCGGCCTCGGTCATGGCATCGCCATCCCGCACGGACGGATCAAGGGCTTGCAGGATACGCTGGGTGTATTCATACACCTGAAAGAGCCGATCCCCTTCGATGCGCCGGATGGTGCGCCAGTGTCGCTGCTATTCGTGTTGCTGGTACCGGAACAGGCCACCGATATGCACCTCCAGATTCTGGGCGAGCTGGCTCACATGTTCAGCGACCACCACTTGCGTGAACAACTGAATACCAGCCGAGACCGCGAGGTACTGCACCGCCTTCTCACCACCTGGGCGCCCCATGCCGCAAATCAGCGTTAATCAGCTTTTTTCGGACAAGGGAGAAAAGCTCGGCCTGACGTGGGTTGCAGGCAAGGGTGGCGGAGCCAAACTGCTGACCAGCGACACGGTACAGAAACTTTCACTGGCACTGATTGGCTACCTTAATTTTGTGCATCCAAACCGGGTACAGGTATTAGGGTGCGCAGAAATGGACTACCTGCGCAGCCTGACACCAGAAGCGCTGAATCAGTCCGTCAACAATCTGTTCAGCACCGAACTGGCCGCGATCATTATCGCCAACGGGGAAACCGTACCCCAGTTGCTCAAGGAGGCTGCCGAACGAACACTGACGCCACTGTTCACCTCACATGAACAGAGTCCTGACATGATGAACATACTGCGCCATTACCTGGCGCAGGTACTGGCAGAGTCGACAGTGCGTCATGGTGTATTCATGGAAGTGCAGGGCATGGGCGTACTGATTACCGGCGACAGTGCGGTGGGTAAAAGCGAACTTGCGCTTGAACTGATAACGCGCGGCCACCGCCTGGTGGCAGACGATGTGGTGGAGTTCTACCAGATATCACCCGACACACTGGAAGGACGCTGCCCGGAAATGCTGCAGGACTTTCTCGAAGTTCGCGGCCTCGGCGTGCTCAATATCCGCGCATTGTTCGGGGAAGACTCGATCAAGTTGAAAAAGAATCTCCGGCTAATTGTACATCTGGAAAAACTGACTGAAAAAACCATGTCCCAGGATCGCTTGCAGATCAATGCCTTCTCACAGCAGATTCTCGACACCGCCATCCCGGAAGTCCGCATCCCGGTGGCAGCTGGTCGCAACATTGCAGTGCTGGTCGAAGTTGCTGCACGCAATCATATTCTGCAACTGCGCGGAATCAACAGCACCCAACAGTTCATCGAACGCCATGATCGCATGATGGCTGAAGACAAGTACGCCAACTGACGATCATGCAACTCATCCTGGTCAGCGGCCTGTCCGGTTCGGGTAAAAGTATCGCCCTCAATGTTCTGGAAGACAGCAGTTATTTTTGTGTCGACAATCTCCCTCTGCCGCTGCTCAGTCAGACGGCTCACTACCTGCTCGGGCGTGGCATTACACAGGCTGCAATCAGTATCGACTCGCGCAGCAGCAGTGATCTGAATCAGCTACCGCAGATCATCGAGACATTACGTCAGGAAGGGTTGGACGTACGCGTGCTGTTCCTGGAAGCCAAAACCGACGAACTGGTCAAACGCTTCAGCGAAACCCGGCGTCGCCACCCCCTGAGCGATCAGGGCCGCACGCTCACAGAATGCATCGAACTCGAACAGGAGCAACTGGAAGCGGTCAGCGATCTCGGCCACCGCATGGATACCAGCGCAATATCACCCAACACCCTGCGAGCCTGGATCAAGGATTTCATCTCACTCGACCGCTCCCGCCTGACCTTGCTGTTCCAGTCCTTCGGCTTCAAGCATGGCATTCCACTCGACGCAGATTTTGTGTTCGATGTCAGGTGCCTGCCCAATCCACATTACGACCCGGCTCTGCGCCCACTGACTGGCAAGGATCAGGCTGTCTGCGCTTTTTTGCAAAAAGACCCCTTGGTGCAGAAAATGCTGGGTGACATCGGCCGCTTCGTTGCTGACTGGTTGCCCTGTTTCATTCGCGATAATCGAAACTACCTGACCATTGCCCTGGGATGCACCGGCGGACAACACCGTTCGGTGTTTTTTGCAGAAACTCTGGCAGCCCAGTTTGACAAAAACTATCAAGTGCTGATCAGACATCGAGAGCTGTCATGAACCTGGGCTTCAAGACTGGGGATTGGCTGACCGTGCTGGCAGGCATGCTGCTGATCATTTACCTGTTCCTGACATTGTGGGGGGGAGACAGGGGAACCAGCCTGATCATCCGTAGCGGAGGAAAGATCGTGACTGAGACGGATTTGACACGGAATCGGGATTTTGAAATCAGCGGCCCCCTGGGCACTACCCTGGTTACAGTTAATAATCATCGTGTCCGTGTCGCCCGAGACCCCAGCCCACGTCAGTATTGTGTTCAACAGGGCTGGCTTTCACGCGCCGGGGAGGCTGCTCTGTGCCTGCCCAACCAGGTCAGCGTGGAATTGCTTGGCGCAGCCAGATCTTATGACTCGCTCAGTTATTAATCTCCCGGCAAGTCCGGACGATCACCGCCTTGCGCGACTAGCCGCCTTCGCAATTGGACTATCGCTGGCAGAAGCCGCGCTACCCTCACCACTGCCCGGCGTCAAACCCGGTCTGGCCAACATCATCACACTGCTGGTTTTACAGCGTTTTGGCTGGCGTGCTGCAGCCTGGGTTACCCTGCTGCGCGTTGTGGCCGGGAGCTTGCTGCTCGGCACTTTCCTCAGCCCCGGTTTCTTCCTGAGTTTTTCGGGTGCACTGATCAGCCTGATCGCGCTGGGAGTCGCATGCAGGCTCCCATCCAGCGTCTTTGGCCCGGTCACGCACAGTATTATGGCTGCCTTTGCTCATATTGCCGCACAACTTTGTGTCGTTTATTTCTGGCTCATTCCACATGCTGGCGTGCTTTATCTGGCTCCGGTTTTTGCTGCCGCCGCACTTTTCTTTGGCATCATCAATGGCATGGTCACTGCCCGTCTCCTTGATAATCCACTCCATGAACCACAGCCGGTGCGCACATGAAGGCGCTTGGCCTGATTATTCTGCTCCTGCTTAGCCTGCCCGCTTTTGCGGCAGAATGGATCAGAGTCAGGCCGCTGGCAGAGGGCGACCAGTATTTTTACGACCGCTCCAAGCTTTACATCAACGGCGACGAAATTACTTACTGGAAGAAAGTGGCTTTCAGAACGCCAGCAACCGTAAAAAATCAGGCAGCAGTAAGTGGCCTATATCGCGAACGCATCCACTGCGCCGAACACACGCTGAAGCTGATCAGTTATCTGCTATATGCAGCAGATGGCAGCACAATTGAATATATCGCCAGCCACGAAGGCGAATCAGCCCCGATTATTCCCGACACTGTGGGGGACGTGTTTGAAAAAACGGTATGCGAACTGGTGCGGCAAAAACAGGAAGCAGCACGAAAGAAAAAAGCAGAGGAAGAAACTATAAAGAACGAAAGCGGAAAAAACAAATCTGCCACTTCCCTGGAAGTACCGGTCATCCCACCCAGCTCCGATACACAAAAAACGCAGCAATCTGGTCATGAAGTTGAGCCTGTCATTCCCGAATCTCAAACGCCTCCAGTGGTGAATTAGGCCCTCTCGTGCTTTAATTACAAGCTATGAATCCTGCACAGACAATCACTCTTGCACTCACCGGCGCTTCAGGCATGCCCTATGCAATGCGCCTGCTGGAATCCCTGCTGGCAGCAGACAAAACTGTCTACCTGCTGTACTCACAGGCCTCACAAATCGTGGCCAAGCAGGAAATGGACATTGCCCTCCCCTCCAGCAGCCGGGAGGCTCAGCAACAATTGCGCGAAACGCACCGCCACTTGCCCGGGCAACTCCATGTTTTTGGGCGCGAGGAGTGGTTTGCACCTATCGCATCCGGCACCAGCGTGGCCGATGCCATGGTGGTGTGTCCCTGCACCATGGGCACCCTGGCGGCCATTGCTGCAGGCATGAGCGACAGCCTGATTGAACGGGCCGCTGATGTCAGTCTCAAAGAGCAGCGCAAGCTGATTCTAGTCCCGAGAGAAACTCCGTTTTCAGCCATTCACCTCGAAAACATGCTCAAACTGGCACGCCTCGGCGTTGTCATCCTTCCTGCCAATCCGGGTTTTTATCACCACCCCGCCAGCGTGCAAGACTTGGTTGATTTCGTGGTGGCACGCATCCTCGACCATCTTGGCGTACCCCATCAGCTCATGGCGCGATGGGGAAAACCGACAGACTAAACAACGCCTCATGTCGCTCGATATAAAACAACGTGTATTTGATTTTCTGAACCAGGCGAAACACCTTGAGCCGTTCGAAATCCCGGTTTTTCCTCTCAAAACCGTGCTTTTCCCCGGGGGAAAGCTTCCGCTCAAGGTTTTTGAACCGCGGTACATGGATATGGTTAGTGCTTGCATCAGAGATAGCAAGCCCTTTGGCATTTGCCTGATTCTCGATGGCGAAGAAACGGGGAAACCTGCACAACATGTAACAACTGGGTGTTTATCGGAAATTAAAGAATGGGATATGCCGCAACTGGGCGTGCTGAACATTCAGGCACTTGGGATTCAACGCTTTCACATAGAGGATAAGCGCATCGAATCCAATGGGCTGATCATGGCCAGAGCCGTACATATTGCACCCGAACCCCCGCACCCCCTGCCCCCAAATCACCAGGCATGTGCCACATTGTTACACCGCCTGATCGAGCATCTTGGTGTGGAACGCTTCGCCCCAACTCTGAACTATGAAGATGCCGTCTGGGTTAGCTATCGTCTTGCGGAACTGCTCCCGTTGAAACTTTCAGCTCGGCAAAACATGCTTGAGATGAACGACAGCCAGGTCAGAATCGAAATCCTGCACAGCTTTCTGACACAACAGGGACTTCTAGACTAGGCTTATTTACCCGTACCATACAAATGATGAGCAAACTGGGCAAAATCATTACTGACTTTGCGGAACAGACAATCAAGATTGATCAGGGCATGTTCCACAAGGTTGATGGCGATGAAAGGATGCTCCACTTTCATGCGCTTGTACATGGCCCGCGAAAGACGCAACACCTGAGTGTCCGGAGCCCGGGCAACCAGTCTCACCGAGCGTGGCTTACGATCAAAAAATGACATGATGCCAAGCATTTCACCCGGACCCTCACGTACGATTTCATATTCCTTTTTCTTTTCTGCAACCACAAGCGCTATTTCACCCTGCACGACCAAATACAACGCCTCGCCAACTTCGCCAATATCCGCCAGGATGTCGCCTTCATTGAATTGGCGTAACGTCAGATACTTAAGAAGTCTCTTGATCTCTGGCACGGTCAAGGATTGACACAGATATTGGTGCCCCATGAACTGAGCAAGATCCAAGCGCTTAATTTTCCTTTTTCCCTTGATACGCAGACCTGTCTGGACTACTTTTTCAGGGGATTTTTTGTTGCGCGGCATTGCGACTCCTAAGGCTTGATTCATGACACATGACAAGCGAAAATGGTATTCAACATAACAACACAGAGTTTTTCCATGAAATCATTCTGGATATTGATATTATTGTGCCTTTTCCTTGCTGCCTGTGGTGAAGAGAAAAAGCCTTATCAGGCACCCGTGCCACAAACTCCGGCCCCAGTTCTTTTCCCCACTGAACGTCAGGCTCTGGAAAAGGCTAAACGCGTGGAGCAGACATTGGATGAACATACCCGCTCACTGGAACAAAAATCCGGTGAGCAGTAGACATCATTTTTTTCTCCCGCCTGAGTTTGCATATATCCCTGGCACCACATCGCCGTGAGCGCGTGAATAGGCTGAGGTATAGGGGTCGATTGCAGTTTCCAGTTCCTCGCACCAGGATGGGTGGCTATAACTCAGATCCTTGAAAAACCACAGACCACGATCGGACTGACAGGCTGCAGTCATCATGTGAATCTGCTCCCCCGCCTCTGGTCCTACGATGCACCCCCCAAGTAGCTGGCCTGACTCCTCATCATGCACCACCTCGATAAAACCTTCGAAATCATGGTGCGCGCGGGCCTTGCCGGAACCGCCAAAACTCGCTCGAGCAACATCAGGCGTAAATCCTGCGGCTTCTGCCTGCTCCTCAGTCAAACCCACAGCAGCAATTTCAAATGCTGAATTGATTACTACCGGCACCTTGTGGTAGTTAGGGTGAAAAACGTTACCATTAATCGCATTGGTTGCAGCCACCTTGGCGTCATGCAAAGCGGCATTCGCGGTCATGGGGCCTTCCTTGACGTCACCAATTGCGTAAATGCCTGGCACACTGGTTTCGAGGTATTCTGAAACCTCAATAAATCCTACTGCATCAACTTTGACTCCGGCTTCTTCAAGCCCTAGTCCGGCACTTGCCGGCTTGCGTCCTACCGCCACCAGCACCTTGTGATAAGTTTCGCGCTGGCCATCACTGAAAGTGACTTCAACGCCATCCGATACATGCTGAGTGGCGATTACAGAAATACGCTTCCTGACCTCAATGCCAATGCGCTTGAATTTTCGCTCCAGCAGGTTGCTCGCACGCTCAGAAATTTGTGGCTGATCAAGCAGACGCGAACCCTGTTCGACGATACATACGCGCGCACCGAATTGATGGAATACGAAACCCAGCTCCACTCCGATTGCACCTCCGCCCACGCATAACACTGACTCGGGTAACTGGTTTAGCTTGAACATGAAGTCGCGCGAATTAAGCACACGTCGCCCATCTGTCGGGCAGCTTTCAAGTTCGCGTGGCACCGCACCTGTGGCGATAATAATTTTATCACCCGTAATCTTTATGACTTTTTCCGCAGCCACCACGCCAGGATCCAAGCTTTGGTTTCCGGCAACGTCAGCAACTGCACCACAAGTTGTCAGCTGCACTTCACGACCGGGAAGAATTTTCGCTTCACCATGAAAAACCTGTACACCAAGACGTTTGAGCCATACGCTAAAATTGTCCCGGATACCTGCAACAACAGCATTCTTATGCGCCATGGCACTAACAAAATCGCCACTTATCTTGCCTACAAGACCACGCCCCTGAAGCTCATGTACATCCTCGATCAGCAGTGCAAGGTGGATCAGGGTCTTCTTTGGAATACACCCTTGATTAAGGCAGGTGCCGCCTGACAAACCCTTTTCGACCAAAGCGACACGTGCACCCAGGTGGGCTGCAGTGATCGCAGCTTTATATCCGCCTGGTCCGCTGCCAATTACGATGAGATCGAATTTGCTCATCGCAGGGCAGAATTAGTGACAGCCACCACCACAACCACCGCAGCCACCACCGCTACTGCTACCACCACCACTGGAACTACTGCAGGAGGAACCGGCAGTATCGTTGGGATTTACAAAAATAAATTGAAAATTACCAGGACTCATCTCGACAAAATCGAGTACTGCGCCACCAAGCAGCTCTTGACTTTGCGTAGCCACAAGTAATTTAAGCCCTTCCTCTTCAACCAGCATATCGCCATCGGCCTGCTCGTCGAAACCCATTCCATACTGGATCGAGCCATCAAAATCACGCTTAGCTGCGATTCGCAACGCCATACCTTCAGCGCCGGCCTGCGTTGCTGCATTTTTTATTTGCTCTGCTGCTTCAGCGGTTATCTTAACCATACGATTCTCCTTGAATTATTCAATCCACATCTTACTGCTGTCTCGCGCTCTTTTCTTGTCGGACAAACTCCATGAAGCGTTTCGCCCAGTTGTAGCCATGGAGGGAGCGGAAATGCGTATAACACGCGAGTAGATTCTTGTACACAATGCCGTCACGTTTGCCATCAATCCCATGACCACGTTTAACATCAAAAGCATATTTAAGGCCAGATTCAAGATTTTCCAGGCTTGAATAGTGAAATTCATGTGCCAGCAGTTCCTTGCCTGACTCCTCGCCTGGCCATGGGCATTGCCCTGTCGAGCGCACGCGCACGTACCCTCGCCCCACAGGTTTTCCGTGCATCACCACGTCACCAGGAATTACTCCAGCCATTTTGCGAGTTTTCCCTTGCCACGACAAACTTCGCGCCAGATACATTAACCCACCGCATTCAGCGTAGGTTGGCAAGCCAGATTCAATTGCATCGTGGATATCCTGACGCAAACTGGAGTTCTGTTCAAGTTGATCCATGAATAGCTCGGGGAACCCCCCCCCTATAAACAGTCCATCCAACTGCCCCGGCAATTTTGCATCACTAAGGGTATCGACAATAACGATTTCTGCTCCCTCCGCACGCATTGCCTGCAGATCATCCTCGTAATAAAAACCAAAAGCCTGATCCCTGGCAACGCCTATCCTCAGTGTTGGAGGCTTGTTCAAGACAATGTTAGTGGTTGCTTCAGGCATAATTGCAACCGGGTCTTCTGTTGTCGCACTATTTGCAATACGGATCAGCGTATCCAGATCAACTTGACTGCCAACAACTTGTCCAATCTGCAAGATATGCTGTAAGGCTTCGGTAGACTCATTGCTGGGCATCAAGCCCAAATGCCGTTCGGTAATTTGTAAGCGAGGATCATGATGCACCGCGCCAAGAACAGACACATCGGTATAGTGCTCAATCACTGCGCGCAATTTTCCTTCGTGCCTTGCGCCACCCAGATTGTTGAGAATAACCCCGGCAATGCGAATGTTCCTGTCAAATGCCTGATAGCCGAGAATCAACGGTGCAATGCCGCGAGTCATGCCTCGCGCATCTATAACCAGAACCACTGGCGCATGCAGCAATTCTGCCAGAGCAGCGTTACTGTTGCTGCCATCCAGGTCTAATCCATCATAAAGACCCTTATTTCCTTCGATCAGACTCAGATCGGCACCGGCAGCATGTTGTTGCACTGAAGCGATGATTTCATCCCGGCCCATCAGGTAAAAATCCAAATTGCGGCATGATCTACCCGAAGCTGCACCTAACCACATCGGATCAATATAATCAGGCCCCTTTTTAAAAGGCTGTATTTTGAGGCCCCGCTGGGTTAGAGCGGAGCACAAACCTATACTGACAGTGGTTTTGCCAGATGATTTGTGTGCTGCAGAAATTAGCAAACGTGGCATGAATTCAACTAGGTTCAAAAATAATAAACCCGAAGTAGCCGATGGAAAAAACGAGGCTATCCATATAGCACTCTACCTTCGGCATACTTCGGGTTAGACCGAAAACTGGCTTGTTAGTCTGTCAGAGCATCCTGTGCGACAGGATGGGAGTGATCCCGAGGCAAGAAATTCAACACACGTACCGCAATGGTTGTAATCAGGAATGCGATTCCCAAACCGCCAACTCCCAACAGAAACTCGGGCAATGTTGGGCTGTAGTGATGAATTGCACCATCAAAGAAAGAACTGGACTCCTGCATGCCGGGGAACATTTCCAGAGGGAACGCCTGCCCACCAATAACGACGACATACAACTGGGCAAATCCTCCAAGGATAATCAGCGCTGATGCCCAAAGCACAGTTTTACTTTTGCTTCCCATGGTCGGATGCAACAGCATGCCAATCGGAATCAGAGCGCCAACCAATATTTGCCCCACCCAGAATAGCGTAGTAAATACGCCACCATCAATCAATATGAAGCGCTCAAATGCAGCTTGCTTGGCGAAATAAAGATTGGTCAGGTGATAGACGATGGTGAAATAGAGTACCGCACCAGCAAATGTTGCCAGCAAGTTCTTCATACGGCGAAGAATTGCGGGGTCAAGCTTCATCCCATTCCAAGCATACATGAAAGACTGAACCAGAATGAAAACTGCCAGACCGTAAGCAAACGACATGATAATAAACATCGGCGCAAGAATAGCCGTGTTGTAAGCCTGGCGCGCCACAAGAAAACCAAAGATAGAACCGGTAGCCGTGGTTAGAGCAAGGCGCCAAATAAAGGCAGAAAACCCCACATATTTAGAATATGCATACATTTTCCGTTCCATCATGGTCCAGATATATATTGCAACGATGGCAAAGAAGCCGGTATATAAAATCACATTAAGCGCAAAAATCGACTTGAAGTTGAAATGAGTCATTGCCACGATCAGACGGTCCGGGCGCCCCAAGTCCAGCATCAGCACAGTCAACCCGCCAGCCAGCAAAGCAATGGCGAGAAGGGCGGAAAGTGGCGCACGTGCTTTGTATATCGGCTTCCCAAACACAGAGCCGATCGAAGCCACGTTCAGCACGCCAGATGCTGCCACAATCATGAATATGGCAAACACATGAGGCAGGCCCCATACGATCTGGTTATTCATCCCGGTCACAACGTGTCCGTGTGTTTCCATGTAATGAGCAGCACCCAGCCCAATCAGGACAACCAGACCAAGCAACCCCGCGAGCGCATAAAACGCACGCTCTTCTATTTTTCGAAAAGCTTCAATATTCATGTCGCTTAGAGTCCCTGATAACGTACGCCAACATTAAGTCCCAGATCAGCACGAACCTGGGTCGTCGCGAGCGTCGTAACACGTTTGGAAATTTCACTGTTTGGATCGTTCAGATCACCAAACAGGATTGCGTTATGCCCTGCTTCAGAACAAGCATCGGCACATGCTGGCTGGCCACCCTTATCTACACGATGAACACATAACGTACATGATTCCACACAACCCTTGCCGCGCGGGACATCTGGATTCTGATCATGCAGCTCTTCATGAACAAAGGAACGAGCTTTGTATGGACATGCCATCATGCAATATCGGCAACCGATGCAGATATGACGGTCAACCAGGACGATCCCATCCGCACGCTTGAAAGATGCTCCAGTTGGACATACATCTACGCAAGGTGGATGCTCGCAATGCTGACACATCATGGGCAGACTATGCGATTGACCGCTACGCAGATCCTTGATTTCGACTTTCCGAATCCACTGTGAATCGGTTTCTCGGGTGCCGGAAAAACCATTTTCTTTGCCGCAGGCGGATACGCAATCATCACAACCAGTGGCGCATTTGCCGCTGTCGATCAGCATACCCCAGCGTACCTTGCTGGATGCAGCCTCTTCAGGCGCACGCCCATGTGCCAGATCAAATAAAGTCACGCCCGGTGCTATTGCCAGACCTGCCATGGCAGCACCATAACCGACAAACTGTCGACGACTGCTGTCGTGCGACTTGTTTTCAGGGGTTTTGTCCATGTTGTTACTCATTTAATTGCCACCTGTGGAAATTGGTTCAACTGTATCCGTCTGCAAATCAATGTGCATTTTAGGCGCCATGCCCATGTCGCCACTGACCTTTACGCCCTGACCAGCCTTGGAATTAAATGCCGTCGCAGCTTTGGGTTTACTGGCATGGCATTCAAAGCAATCAAGCTTTACCGCAGCATATGTGTGACAGCTCTGACAGAACCCTTCCTTACCCACCACGCTACTGGTTTTCTTGTCGGCGTGACAGTCTACGCAGCCTTGCAGACTGAACTCAGTGGTACGAACGCCCTTGCGCATGGTCTCTTTGCGCTGGTGCTTGAGCTCATCCATATGATGACGCCGCATATAGGACACTTCTCTGACGCACTTATCACCTTTGCCCTCTGCGTGTACGGGCTTTGCCACTCGGCCTTCGGATGACGACTCATGAGCATCACTCGAGGCCACGGCAACGGCACTGACTGCCAGCAGAGCAGCCAGAACGGCGCCCCGCTTGGAGGTCAGCATTTCGCGCAGTTTTGCCAGGCTGAACATAGATTAATCACCCATACCCATTTTGATGTAACCAGTCGGGCATACGTCTGCACAGATGTGGCAGCCAATGCACTTGCTGTAGTCAGTATCCACATAACGACCTGTCGTGGATTCGCTACGCTTGACCTTGAATACTGCAGTTTGCGGGCAGTAAACCACGCAGTTATCGCACTCGAAGCACAAACCGCAGCTCATGCAACGCTTGGCTTCAGCCACCACCTGCTTGTCGTCCAGCTTCATCAGGCGCTCTTCGAAGTGACCCAGTGCCTGCTGAGCATTCAACGTAATGTGTTCACGCACGTTGCGTGCCACGTAGGGGAAGTGCCCAAGGAACAACTCGTTGGATGGAATCACATACTTGCTCGAACGGTCTTCAAAGTTATGAACTGCAAACTTTGCACTGTCACTACCTCGCACACCCAAGTCAATATCCTTGGCGAATGTTTCCGTCTTGATCACCTCTTCTTTGGATAGCGACTTGTAGCCAACAGGCGCATGCTCAGTTTCGATCAGCTTGCGCACCATATCCCAGTGATGAACGTCAATTTTTGGACGCTTTTCCTGTTCTTCGCCTTTGAGGTACACGTCGATACTTTCAGCCGCGATGGATCCATGACCAATTGCAGTTGTCAGCAGGTGAGGACGGATCACGTCGCCACCAACAAAGTAACCTTTTTTGTTGGGGACCTCATAACTCTTATTTGCGTTGATCAGGCCCTTGCCATTGTCGAAGCCATCAAAACCGGTGAAATCAACAGCCTGACCAATTGCGGAAACGATCAGGTCGGCAGGAATTTCTTTCTCAGAGCCTGCCTTGATGACTGTTTCACCTTTGACCATTTCGAACTCGGCTACGCGTAAGGCAGTAGCACGGCCATCAGCACCTTTGATAACCGAAATCGGTGTCACGCCACCGATAATTTCGATACCTTCAGCCAGAGCCTGTTCGATTTCATGCTTGTTTGCATTCATTTTGTCGATAGTGGCGCGGGAAACCAGAACTACTTCAGCGCCCTCACGTGCCGATACAGCAGCCACATCATGTGCAACCTGACCGGCGATAATGTGCTCTGGCCGCTCTTTCTCGGTCGCGACAGTAATGTTACCCAGGCGACGAGCAACCGTAGCCACGTCGATGGATGTATCACCACCACCGATAACCACTACACGCTTGCCTACGTGCTGCAGACGTCCATCGTTAAACGCGCGGAGAAATGCCATTGCGTTTACACAGTTGGCGGCATCAAAGCCCGGCACTGGTAGCATACGGCCAGACTGAGCCCCCATGCCCAGGAAGATTGCATCATATTCTTTTTCCAGTTGCTCAAGCGTAACGTCAACACCGATACGGGTATTGAGTTTAACGTCCACACCCAGATCCAGAATGCGCTGAATTTCAGCATCGAGCACATCACGCGGAGTACGGAAGCCAGGAATGCCGTAGCGCATCATGCCGCCCAGCATCGCATGGTCATCAAAAATGGTACAAGCGTGGCCTTTCAAGCGCAGCTGGTATGCTGCTGACAGGGAAGCGGGGCCGCCACCAATCAAGGCAACTTTCTTGCCAGTGCTGGCTCCAGCCTGTGGCAAAGCTAATTTGTTTGCAATTCCGTAGTCACCCACAAAGTGTTCAACCGAATTGATGCCCACGAAATCATCGACCTGGTTGCGGTTACAACCGCTTTCGCAAGGTGCAGGGCAAACACGACCCATGACAGAAGGAAAAGGATTGGCGGAAGTAATGCGCTGAAATGCATATTGCTGCCAAGGCATATCCTTGACTGGCGGCTTTTCCATGCCACGCACAATATCCAGATATCCGCGAATATCTTCACCGGCAGGGCAACTACCCTGGCATGGAGGAGTTGAGAGCACATATTCAGGACACTTGTGCGTCCAGCTAGCTTCAAAAATCTTGTCCTGCCATTGACGCCAGTTGGTATCGCCATCCTTATAACGGCGGTAGTTCAGTTTCGAATCTTTCATTTCTTCGGATGAGGCGGACATGTATGCAATCTCCTAATCTACAAATATTGAATGGCTGGCGTTCTAAATGACGCCAGCACTTTACTAAAAAATTATGCTTCTGACTCTTCAGCTTCAGACTCTTGTTCTGTCTCTTCGGGTGCTTCCAGCAAAATGGCCGTGGCTACCAATTGGTGCACACCACCCACCATGCTCATATCAAAACCGTAATACGGTATCACCTTGCTAAACTGCGACTTGCAGATTGCGCAGATCAAAGCCAGGAAGTTGACCTGCTTATCCTTCACCACATTATTAAAAGCTTCCATTCTTGGCAGCGCACCCTTGACGCGAAGCTCCATCAGATCGTCAGTCAGCAGTCCACCACCACCCCCGCAGCAGAAGGTAGCTTCATGAATGGTTTCAGCCTGCATGTCGTAAAAATTATTGGCTACAGCCTTGATAATTTCGCGTGGAATGACAAACTGCCCACCGGGCATGTCACTCATACGTGAACCGCGAGCAACGTTACAGGAATCATGGAACGTAATAGTGCGATGATCGTTTAATGATTTGTCGAATTTCAACTTGCCCTGCTGAATCAGGTCATAGGTAAATTCGCAAATATGTTGCGGCGCTGGGTATTTTGGATCAAGCTGTTGCTGCAATTGCCTTGCAAAAGGATCTTCGCCACCATGACCAACACCGGTCAAGGTATTCCAGAAACTGTATGCCACACGCCAGGCGTGACCACACTCTCCGACTACAATCCGCTTCACGCCAAGATCCAGGGCAGCATCCCGAATACGCATCGCACCGCGTTGCATATTTTCGTAACTACCAATGAACAGTCCAAAATTACCTGCTTCAGAAGCTTTTGAACTCAACGTCCAACTGATTCCAGCGGCGTGAAATACTTTCGCATATCCAATGAGGCTTTCCACATGAGGCTCGGCGAAAAAGTCAGCTGATGGAGTCACCAGCATGATCTCGGCGCCTTCCATGTCTAGCGGCAATTTAACTGGAACACCTGTTGCGTCGAGAATATCTTCCTCCAGACCTTCCAGCGTATCTGCCAGCGCAGGCCCGGGCAAACCCAGATTGTTACCAATTTTGTGCATTTTACCAATAATTTCATTGGTGTATTTCTGGCCGATACCAACCGCATCCAGTATCTCACGGCCAGCCATAGTGACTTCAGCGGTATCAATACCATAAGGGCAATAAACTGAGCAACGGCGGCATTCCGAGCACTGGTAATAATAACTGTACCAGTCCTGCAATGTTTCCTCCGTCAGATCCTTCGCACCGACCAGTGAGGGAAAATATTTCCCGGCAAAAGTAAAATGTCGGCGGTAAACACTACGCATCAATTCCTGGCGCGCCACCGGCATATTCTTCGGATCGGCGGTACCAATAAAATAATGGCATTTGTCTGTACAGGCACCACAATGCACACATGCGTCCATAAAAACCTGGAGCGAACGATACCTGCTGAGCAGATCACCCATTTTGGCAATTGCGATATCGTGCCACCCATCCGGCAATGGCCCAGGAAAACCAATACCTTCCTGAATGACATCAGAAGCAGGAAATGATTTGATATGTGCAGACGCACCTTCTTTGACAGAAGGCACATCTATAAATCCCGTCAGCTTTGGCACATCAAATTTTGGAGCTGCCACTATTCCTCCCGCTTACTTTTTAGTTAATGCTTATTTCTAGCAAACCGCGCCACTTGCGAATTACGCATTTGACTTAGTTTGTGCATCGGATTCCAATTTTGCTGCCCATGGTGAAATATGGCGGCGGTCACGTGAGTCATCCGTCTGATTGCGAGTCGGGCTGAAGAAAATACCCGGCGCATGCAACAATTTACTGATCGGAAAAATGATCATCAGCAAGGCAACTAAAGTCAGATGCACGAGCAATACAGGGTCAGCTGGAAGAGGTTGCAGATCAAACACCATCAATCCCAGAATAAATGCCTTTACTGCGACAATATCTGTATGCGCCACAAAGGTCATTCCAAGACCACTTAACCCTATCGCAATCAAGAGCATCAGAATCAAATGATCCGATGGAGTGGAAATGTAACGCACACGGTCAACCAGAAAACGCCTTGCCCAAAGACCACCCAAACCGGCAACCATGGCAAAACCTGCATACATACCGAAAGGCTGGATCATTTCAATCGGCGCCCATACCGGCTCTGTAAAATAGCGAAGGTGTCGAAGTGTCACCAGCAGGAGTGCCCCGTGAAAGAGATAGCCGAACATCCAAATCCATTTGTTCGACTTGAATAAACTTTCAAACAAGACAACTTCACGCGTCATACGCAGAACCACTCCTGACTTGGTAGTGGGCGCAGGCGTAGTTGGAATCTTCAAAGGCGCTGGCGTGCGAGCATAGGTGCGTATCTTAAGTGTCAACCCGACCACAAATATCGCGGTGGCTGCGTAAAATAAGCCCGCAAACAGTACGGTCAAAAACGACATGTACATCCCCTGGAGTAGATCAATCAACAAGCAACGCTTGTTGTCATTATTCTTGGGAGCGTTGGGAATGCCTGCCGTAGTTACAGCACAGCACCTCCCAAGCTCGCCTTGCTTTAATACTTAGATACAGCCGGTCGGCTTTGGCAGGCCAGCAATTTTACAAGCTTGCTTTGCCGGACCATAAGGGAACAGTTCATACAGGTATTTGCTGTTACCCTTTTCAGGCCCCAACTTCTTGCCAATTGCCTTGGTCAGCACGCGAACAGCTGGAGCAATCTGGTAATCGTTGTAGTACTCGCGCAGGAAGTTAATCACCTCCCAGTGCGATTCAGTCATTTCTACCTTTTCTTCAACCGCCAGGTATTTGGCTGCTTCTTCATCCCACTCAGCCAGGTTTACCAGGTAGCCTTCTTCGTCCGTCTCGTAGGTCTTGCCGTTGATTTCGAAGCCCATGTATTTCTCCTTAGATCAAAAAACTAAAATTACAACCAGGACATTACGGAACTGTTGTCCGCAACGAGGTCCACAAACCCACTATAGTCAACCTGCTTTACACCGTCGATTACAGTGTCCTGCATGCCACGCGCTTCCAGATCTGGCCACAAGGCACTTACAGTACAGGTTTTCATAGCCTCTTTAACCGTACCTTCAACCTTGTTGCCTTTTGTCACGGCATACACTGCATCTTCAATCAGAAGTATGGTGCTGCCAGGCTTGACCATACGCAAGGCGCTTTCAAGAGCATTTCTCTCCAGCGGCGACTTATTCACGATATGCAACATCTGCATCCCCTTCTTTAGAAACTCATAACAACATCTTGCTCTTCGAGCAATGCGGCCATTTCGGCCGAATCCAGGACTTCCACATCAACGATCAAATCGTCCGGTGTCAGCCCCCGCTCGTCCAGAGAGGATTTCTCGACGTAAAGCTTTTCAATATCGTAACCCTCAAGCGCACGATAAGTGGGAGAAAAGTTTTTCATACCCACTGCCTTGGTTGCTTGTCCTTTTTTGAGCTGGTACACGCCGTCATCAGCAAACACCAGGCTGACGTCCTGATCAAATGCGGCACTGATCAACACCACCTCAAGGGATTCCAGCGCATAAATCGTGCCGTAGGGAGCCTTGCGATTGATGAAGGCAAATTTCTTTACGGTACCGGACATGTCTTCTTCCATTTCGATACCTCCCGTACTTTCAGTCATGAATCACTCCCTCTTTTAGTCGCCAAATGTCACGACACGGTCCGAACGAATGCCGGATTCAACCAGCTGCCCCAAACCCGATATCCTGAATCCAGCAGCAAGATTGTCGTCGACAATACCGCGACGCAGACCAGCTGCAACACAAACCACCAAGTCAACGCCATGCTCTTCAGCAAGCTTGCTCCAGCGATTTACAATGTGGCGATCATCCTGAGGCGGCTCAGTGAGTTTGGTCGCGTTATTTACACCATCGTGGTAAAAAAACACGCGGTCGATCTCATGACCCTTATCCAGCGCAGCCTTGCAAAACTGATATGCAGTGTCTGCGGCCTGGTGATTGTAGGGTCCCTCATTTATCAGAATTCCGAATTTCATCCCTGAATATCCTGTATCAATAAATAATAAAATAGGAACAAACCTCGTCGTCACCAGAAGGCAGCAACGAGGAGGATTCCCAATTAGAACCTGATGTGAGTCGAGGCATTCAGGGTAGCGCGAGCACCGCGCCAGTCATCAATGTGATACTTGGTGAATGGCAGACCAGTCTTTTCAAAGAAACGCGGCCAACCGATGCGGTCGATCCAGTCACCAATACGCTCCCAAGGCTGTGCATCGGCCTTGTAGACAGACAGAATTTTCTTAACAACGGCAGCAACTTCAGGCCAGCGCGGAAGATTATTTGGCAGTCCGGAAGCAACCAGCTTGTGGAAGGTCGGCTTTGAGCGCGCATTGGAGTTCTTGCCGCCCACCCAAATCGCAATCTTGGAATGCTCCGGATCGTTGATCTGCATAGGAGGGCAAGGCGGGAAGCAGGCGCCGCAGCAAATGCACTTCTTTTCATCCACTTCCAGAGACGGCTTGCCATTCACCAGAGCCGGGCGAATCGCAGCTACCGGGCAACGTGCAACAACGGTTGGCCGCTCGCAGACGTTAGCCACCAGATCATGGTTAATCTTTGGTGGTTTTGTATGCTGCATGATGATTGCTATGTCTGCCTGACCGCCGCAGTTGATTTCACAGCAGGAAGTGGACAACTTGACACGGTTTGGCATTTCACACTTGATGAACTCTTCGTGCAGCTCATCCATCAGCGCCTTGACCACGCCTGAAGCATCTGTTCCAGGAATATCGCAATGCAGGAAGCCCTGAGTATGCGAAATCATGGACACAGAATTGGCAGTACCACCCACTGGGAAGCCATGACTATTCAATTCTTTGATCAGCGGTTCAATTTTGCTCTCGTCTGTAAGCATGAACTCCACGTTGCTTCGTGCAGTGAAGCGCATGTGACCATCAGCATGTTTGTCAGCCAAGTCGCAAATCAGGCGGATAGTGTAGCCATCCAGTTGACGCGCCGTTCCAAACTTCACGGTCCAAACTTCAGTACCATTTTCTGCACGGTGATACAGAACACCAGGTTTTGGATGCGAATGGAAAACCCACTTGCCATAGTTTTCCCTTAACGCAGGATGCATGAAGGGCATCGGATCCGGTACGCCGCACTCATCAGGTGCACGCAATTCAGCCATTATTAATTCTCCAAATATTAACTAGATTAACAAATTTCGACGCAGGATCAGGCTGCAGCCTTGCGCTCGTTCGCTTTCTCGACTTCCTCATCCCAATCGTCCATACGTACATATGGGTTGGCACGTGGGTGATTAATCATATTCGGGTCTACATCGATATCCAGACCTTCGAGGAAATTCACCAGGCCGATACGATCGATCATTTCACCAGTACGCTCATGCTCAAGCGCATTTTCAGCGAAGAAGTCGATAATATTACGGGACAAGTCATTGATCTTTTCGAAGTCTTCGTCAGATTCCAGCTTCATGAATGGAATGATCACAGTACCCATGGTGGCGCCAATTTTCAGCACGCTCTTACCGCCAACCAGAATAGTCACGCCCTTATCCTTGCCTGGTAACAGTGCGCCGGGCATAACGTTCAGACAGTGCATGCAGCGCACGCAGTCGTGGTTCTCGATCTGCATTACGTGCTGATCATCAACCGCCACGGTGGAAACACTGTCGCCAGAAACAGCGTCAGCCTTGTTACGCAGGGTAATTGCACGGGTCGGGCACTTGCTGATCACATCGTTAACCAGCTTATCCATTCCGTGACCCTTCATATAGTCACGCGCCTGCTGCTCGTTAACCTGAATGTTATCACGCCAGGTGCCGATGGTAGCCATGTCAGAACGTTGAATAGAGTTCACGCAATCGTTAGGGCAACCAGAGAACTTGAACTTGAACTTGTAAGGCAGCGCAGGGCGGTGCATATCATCAATATTTGCATTAATGATGGTGCGCAGGGCACGGGCTTCGTCGTAGCAAGACATTTCGCAGCGCGCAGCGCCAACGCAGGACATGGAGGTACGCAGCGCAGGGCCCGCACCACCCATATCAAAGCCCATGGCATTGATTTCTTCCCAGGCTGGCTGGACGTTGGCAGTGGAACAGCCCTGCAACATGATGTCGCCAGATTGTCCATGCAAACCAATCAAACCAGAACCGTATTTGTCCCAGATGTCTGCAAATTTGCGCAGGGTAGCGGTATCGTAGTGCATGCCAGCCGGGGGCTGAATACGCAGGGTATGGAATTCGGCCGCGTCCGGGAACAGTGGCTTCTCGTCAGCACCCTTCAATTCGGTAAAACGCGGAATCACACCGCCGCCATAACCGAACACACCAACCGTACCGCCCTTCCAGAAACCTTTTTTGGTCTTGTAAGACTCTTCCAGCTGACCCAGCAGATCAACCATGATGTCTTTCTTAGCAGCTTCGCGCTTCAGACCAGTCACAAAACTCGGCCACGGGCCGCTCTCAAGCTGATCCAGCAACGGCGTATCGTGCAATTTCTTAGCCATAGATTTTCTCCAAAAAAAAGTAACGTCCAGCCATGCCGGCTTTCCCCGGCAGCAGCCAACTCAAATATGCTACAACTTTTGTGTGATTCTTTGAACTGCGTCCACGCACTTGCGGCTTACAACCACCACCAGTGCGTTTGACCTCCAGCAGATACGTGCATACTACAACCGTTACACTTTTATTTTCCATCATTCTTCGCGGCTACCCTTCTGCTTAACAGGGAGTACCCGCATACCCCATATGGCGTATAGAAACATTACCGATATGGAGTATGCACCTTGCAGTATCGGGTGCAGTACCGATATTTCGTTACAATCTTAAAAATTTAGAGAATCAAGAATTTCATTATGGATGATTTCATTAGTTTGGACAAATTCCTGTCTACTCCCTACAGGCAGGAAATCGAACTGCAACAGATTAATCACGAAGCTGGCTTCAGCACATTGCGCCTGCGGATTCGCGAGATCAAACGATTCACCATTTTTGAAATCGACCGCGAAACTGCTCAGCACTGGGGCAAGGCACTGACCGACTGGGCAAAAACACAAGAGCAAGGAGCATCAAAATCGGCTGGCTAAGCTACAAACAGGATCCTCAAGATATTGACGAGTTGCTGGTAACTGACGTTCAGTTCGACGTCAAAGGCACTTTATTGCCAATCGATCATGGCTATTACCTTTTCACAGAACTTGCTCGTTTGCTACCATGGTTTCCTGACGAGCCACTTGGCGGGATACACGCCATACCCGGAGCGGATACGGGCCATGGTGAACTGATACTGAATCGGCGCACCAAGCTGACTATCCGCGTAGCCTCGGTGCGCGTTCCGGAGTTACTTCAACTTTCCGGCCAAACTATTGTAATTGGCGGCAACAAGCTTGAAATAGGTCCAGGAAAAATACGCCCGCTTTCACGCCATACTCCATTGTTTGCGCATTGCGTTGCAACTGGCAGCGAGGACGAATTAGACTTTACAAATGATATTATCCGCCTCCTGGATGAAATGAAAATCGATTCTCGCTTCATTTGCGGCAAGCGCCAGGCCATAAGAACGCAGGATGGCGTGGTGAGCGGCTTCAGCCTGATGCTGCATGGCCTGCCGGTGGAGCATTCGTTCTTGGTACAACAACAGGGACTGGGGAAATATCGCAAAATTGGCTGCGGTATTTTTATCCCTCACAAATCCATTACCGCGCTCACTTGAGTGCAATTGTTTTAATCAACGACCTTTAGACAAGGAGAAAACCATGGGTTACGTCGTAAATGGCACCGAACTGGAAGTAGATGATGACGGCTTTCTGCTGGAGCCGGATTATAGCGATGAAGTGGTAGAAGTTATTGCGGAAGCCGAAGGCCTCAAGCTGACTGATGAACACTGGACGGTGGTCAACTACATGCGCACCAAGTACAAGGAAGAAGGTCAGACCCCGAATTTCCGTAATATGTGCAAGGACTTTGATGCCGATCACCCCGGTACCGACTGGAAAAAACACTTGTACGTCCTGTTCCCGATGCAGCCGAACCGTCAGTCCGCCAAAGTGGCCGGCCTGCCGAAGCCGTTCGGAAAAGGCGGTTACTAACATAAAGCTGTAAATCTCCGGATTCCGGGTTTCGGATTAAACTACGGAATCCGGAATCAGGAATCCCCTTCATGAAATTCACTACCCTCGTCAGTGCAGCCCAACTGGCGCAACATCTGGATGATCCGGACTGGATCATTTTCGATTGCCGCTTCACCCTGAGCGACCCTGATTCAGGCCGTCGAGCCTACCAGACAGCACATATTCCCGGTGCGCGTTATGCACACCTCAATGACGATCTCTCCTCTGCAGTGACCGCCACCAGCGGCCGCCATCCCTTGCCCGACCCCCAGTTGCTGGCACAGAAACTGGGTCAGTGGGGAGTGGATAACAGCAAGCAGATCGTGGTTTACGACGACAGTTTTGGCTCCATGGCATGCCGTATGTGGTGGGATTTGCGCTGGCTTGGGCATGAATCAATCGCCTTGCTCGACGGCGGGATTCAACGCTGGATTCGCGACGGACACCCGATGACTGCCGACACCTCCGTAATCACTCCCACGCAATTCAATGCGAATATCGACAACAGCATGTGGGTGGATGCACAGTGCATCGAGGAGGCATTGCTCAGCGACAAGTGCCTGATCATTGACGCACGCGCTGAAGAACGTTTCAGCGGTGAGCGTGAGGTGCTGGACAAAGTACCCGGACACATTCCGGGCAGCATCAATTACCCTTTCGAAGACAACCTCGACATGGGCGGCACCTATATGTCGGCAGAAGAACTCCAGGAAGCCTATCTCGACCTTCTGAACGGCGTCGATCCGCAGCGCGTAGTGCATATGTGCGGCTCAGGTGTCACCGCCTGTCACAGCGTGATTGCCATGGAGCATGCTGGTCTCAAGGGCGCACGGCTTTATCCCGGCTCTTGGAGCGAGTGGATTACCGACCCCGGCAGGCCTGTCGAAACTGGAGAATAATCAAGCATGGTAATTCGAGTCAAAAGCAAATGGCACACCCAAGGCGCACCCAAGAGCCCGTTTCAGGTGGCAACTGTGATTGCATCACTGATTTTTCGGGTCGCAGAAGAAAAAGCCACCCACATGCAACAGGCTCATTTCGAGATCAGCTCCAAGGAGCAGGGTTTCGCGATGATTTCCGAATACCTTGCCTTCCTCGTCCAGTACACCGACCGCTTCGTCTACCAGCGCGTGGAAGATGAGTACCGCAACGAGCTCATTAACATCATGGTCAAGCGCCTGGCGGAAATCATCGAGGACAATCAGATTGCCCACATGGGCCCATCGCCGGACAATTATCAAAAACGCTTCATCAACCTGCTGGTGGAACGCCTGGCCGAATATGCAACCTTCGATTACGAGGACGGCGAACCCAACTATGCCTGCCGCCGTTTTCTCGGCAGCAAGATTCTCGAACAGATGCCCAAACGTGATCATTCCTGGACCATAGATCAGGTCGTTGAAATCGAGGTGCCCAGCGCCCTGGCACTGGTCAGAAAAGGACTTGACGGCCTGTTCGCGGAAGACTCCGGCACCCTGTAAGCCTTAGGGTCGCGCGTGAAATCACTCACCTTCTCCGTATTGCGGCATCTTTCCAGCAACGAATTCAGCTCGGGAGAAGCGATTGCGCGCCAGCTTGGTGTCTCGCGTGGTTCAGTCTGGCAGGCTCTGCAGGACCTGGATCAGCATGGCATCCAGATTTTTCGCCTGGCGGGGCGCGGATATCGCCTCGCCGAAACTGTCCAATGGTTGAATCGCGATGAAATCCATGCCGCACTCGGTGACAATATCCGCCTTATCCAGCTCGAAGTGGTGGACATCGCGGACTCCAGCAACAGCATTCTGATGCAAAAAGCCGCGCTGGGTGCGGCTCACGGCAGTTGCCTTGCGGTGGAACTGCAAACGCATGGCCGCGGTCGGCGTGGTCGGACATGGCACACCAGCCTGGGCGGCAGCCTGACTTTTTCCCTGCTGTGGCGCTTCAGCCAAGGCGCAAGCTTTCTGTCCGGCCTCAGCCTTGCCGTGGGGGTTGCACTGATGCGCGCACTGGAACAGGCCGGCATTCGCGACACCTACCTAAAGTGGCCGAACGACGTGCTGCATCAACAGCAGAAACTGGCCGGCATCCTGATCGAACTGCAAGGCGACATGCTCGGCCCCAGCGCGGCTGTGATCGGCATCGGCCTCAACCTGAAACTTGCCGCACCGGCCAGAGCGAATATTGATCAGGCGGCAACCGACATCGCCTCGATTCAAACCAACCTGCCCAACCGTAACCATCTGCTGGCGCTGATCCTGAAGCATCTTGGTGATGTGCTATTGCAATTCGAGGCAGAAGGATTCGGCAAGCTGCGCGAGGAATGGCGCCGCCATCATTTTTATCAGGACAAGCCGGTGTGCATGCTGCTACCCGATGGCAGCACACATCACGGCATAGTAACGGGCGTGGCGGAAGACGGCGCCCTGCTGGTGCGCGGCGCGGATGGAGAGCGGCGCTTCACCTCTGGTGAAATCAGCATGCGGAGCGATGCATGAGCATTCTCGCCGTGGATGCCGGCAACACCCGCATCAAATGGGCTTGCCATGCGCGCGGTGCGTGGCAGGAGCAGGGCTGGACGCCGACGGCGAATCCGCAGTTGCAAGCGCAATGGGCAGAGTTAAGTGCCCCGAACAAAATCGTGGTCTCGAACGTCGCCGGCACTTCAATCGAGCAGGCCATCGCCAGCGCCATCCAGCACTGGGGCATTCAGCCTCTATACGTCCGGGCGCAACCGTCCCAGTGCGGTATCAGCAACGGTTACAACGAAGCGGAACGCCTCGGCAGCGACCGCTGGGCGGCACTGATTGCGGCACATCACCTGCATCCCGGCCGGGATCTGCTGGTAGTCCAGGCTGGAACCGCGGTGACGATTGACACCCTTTCTGGCCAGGGTCAATTTCGCGGCGGCATGATCGTGCCCGGACTCGGCCTGATGCAGGATGCCCTGGCACAAAGCACTGCCGGGCTGGAACGCCTGGATGGCAAAATCTGCCCCTTCCCCTGTAGCACTGCTGATGCCATGATGAGTGGCGCGGCAAATGCCATTGCCGGCGCGGTTGAACGCGGGTTCAGGCAACTTGCTACGCGTTCCCTGTGTTTGATCAGCGGTGGGGATGCAGATATCCTGCTGCCTTTACTCAATATTCCCGTTCAGAAAGCCGATCAGCTGGTGCTGGAAGGCTTGCTCCGAATTGCCCTTGAAACTTGAAAGAAGACAAAAAAATGAACACATTGATTTGCGGCTCGCTTGCCTACGACAGCATCATGGTGTTTCCCGACCAGTTCAAGAACCATATCCTGCCGGAGCAGATCCACATCCTCAACGTCGCCTTCCTGGTACCGGAAATGCGGCGCGAATTCGGCGGCTGCGCCGGCAACATCGCCTACAACCTCAAACTGCTGAACGGCAAACCGCTCATCATGGCCACCGTAGGCGACGATTTCGAACCTTATGCCCAGCGCCTGGAAGGTCTGGGACTGACACAGACCCACGTGCGCCGCGCCCCCGGCTCCTATACTGCACAAGCCTTCATCACCACCGATCTGGACGACAACCAGATCACTGCTTTCCACCCTGGCGCGATGAGCTTTTCGCACCAAAACCACGTGCATGATGCCAGCAACGTCGCGCTCGGCATCGTCGCCCCGGACGGTCGCGATGGCATGCTGCAGCATGCGCGCGAATTCCATGAAAAAGGCGTGCCTTTTGTCTTTGATCCGGGCCAGGGCTTGCCCATGTTCAATGGCGACGAACTGATGAATTTCGTCGCCCTGGCGGATTACGTCGCCCTCAACGACTACGAAGCCAAGCTGCTGCAGGAGCGCACCGGCAAGAGCCTGGAGCAACTGGCCCAGAACGTGCGCGCCCTGATCGTAACCCTGGGCGCCAAAGGCTCGATGATCTACAGCGCCGGCAAACTGCTAAACATCCCCTGCGTGCAGGCCGAACAGGTAATCGACCCGACCGGCTGCGGCGACGCCTTCCGCGCGGGCCTGCTCTACGGCATCGTCAACGGCATGGACTGGGAAACCACCGGACGTCTGGCAGCGCTCATGGGCGCGCTCAAGATTGCCAGCCGCGGCGGACAGAACCACGTTCACTCTCGCGATGAAATTGCCAGCCTCTTCCGCGAGCAGTTCGGCACCCAGCTGGAGTGATCAGACCCACCTCCCGTCTGGTGCGCGTGTGGCGCACTGCCCGGCTCGTGATGCACATTCTGCGCGGACTGCTGACCGCCGCCATCGTGCTGCCGTGGAGTTCGCCCCACCTGCGCCTGGTGCTCGCACGGGAATGGTCGCGCAGCCTTCTGGCCTTGCTGGGAATTCGCCTTACAATCCATGGCACACCACTGAACGAAACCAGCCACAACGTAATGGTGGTTGCCAATCACGTCTCATGGCTCGATATTTACCTCCTCAATGCAGCGAGGCCGGTGCGTTTCGTGTCCAAAGCCGAAGTGCGCAACTGGCCTGTCTTAGGGTGGTTCGCGGCAAAAACCGGCACGCTTTTTCTGGAGCGGGGAAAACGGCGAGATACCGCACGCATCAACCATGCCATCACGACAGCCCTGAGCCAGGGCGACTGCGTGGCATTTTTCCCGGAAGGCACCACCTCAGATGGCACCCACCTCAGGCCTTTCCTCGCATCCCTGCTGCAACCGGCAATCGATGCGGGCGCGGAATTGCGCCCGGCAGCGCTCCGCTATCTCAACAGCGACGGCAGCATCAACACCCGGGCCGCCTACTTCGACGATATGACAATGATGGATTCCATGCGCAACATCCTGGCCCAGCACGAAATTCGGGCCGAGTTACAGTTTCTCGAACCTATTTCCTGTACCGGAAAAACCCGCCGGGAGCTGGCACGACGCTCGGAAGCCGCTATTTCCAGCACTTTGAATCTGGCAAACCCGCACAGGAAATCTGAAACACCTGACGGTCCTCCAGACGTAGCGCACTGAGCTCCCCGCCCCACAGACATCCGCTATCGAGCGCCACCAGATTGGGCTGCTGCATCAGCCCCAGCGCGGACCAGTGTCCGAAAAGGACTGTCACCCCCTGGCTGGCGCGCCCCGGCACATCGAACCATGGCAGCAGTTCTGCAGGCTGGCTGCCGAGCGGCCCCTTGTGCGAAAAATCGATCGTTCCGTCCGAAGTGCAGAAACGCAAACGGCTCATGGCATTGGTAATCAGGCGCAGGCGCTTCATGCCACGCAAGTCATTGCGCCAGCGGCGCGGCTCGTTGCCGTACATGTGCTCAAGGAAATCCCGGTAGTTTTCTCCGCGCAACACCGATTCGACCTCACCCGCCAGCGCCAGCGCCTGCTCCGGTGTCCATTGCGGCAAAAGACCGGCATGCACCAGAAAATAATCGTTCTCCCGGTAAGCCAGCGGCTGCTGGCGCAGCCAGTGCAACAGCTCGTCTCGATCTGGCGCCTGCAAGATATCCTGAATGGTATCGCTACGGTGCAGCGGCACGAACCCCTCCGCCACAGCCAGGGTATGCAGATCGTGATTGCCCAGCACCGTGACCAACGCATCGCCCAGCCCCATCGCCCAGCGCAGGATGGCGGCTGACCCGGCACCGCGATTGATCAGGTCGCCGACCAGCCAGATACGGTCCTTTTTTGCGTCGAATTCGATGTATTCAAGCATCTTTTCCAGCGCGGCGTGGCAACCCTGCAGGTCGCCGATAGCATAAGTGGGCATAAGGCCTGTTTTTTGTTAATGTGTAGCGATATTCTACCGGAGGATGCAATGGAAATCGCATGGTGGCACTGGATTGCGGGCGGCTTGCTGCTGATTCTGCTGGAACTGGCCATTCCCTCCTTCTTCATCATCTGGTTCGGCCTGGGCGCGCTGCTTGTGGGCATTCTCGTGCTGCTGATGCCACTCCCACTGGCGGCCCAGTTCACCGTCTGGTCCATCGCTTCCGGCGCCATGGTGTTTCTGTGGATGCGCTACTTCAGGAATCCGGATCGCACCAAATCCGGCCTCTCCAAGGAAGCCTTTCTGGGAGAAACCGGCATGATCATCAAGGAAGTCACCGAACTGAACAAAGGCCAGATCCGTTTCCAGAAACCCATTCTTGGCTCGGACACCTGGCCAGTCATCGCCGATGAAACCATTTCCTCCGGGGAACGGGCACGCATCGTCGATGTCATGGGACAAACTCTCAAAGTTGAAAAAAAATAGGAGCATAGGCAATGGAACTCACCTTTCTGGCATTTGTATTTTTTATCTTTGTCGCAGTCACCGTGGCCAAGGGCGTACGCATCGTGCCGCAGGGCGAGGAATGGGTGGTGGAGCGCCTCGGCAAGTACCACACCACCATGCTGCCCGGCCTGCACATCATCATTCCCTACATCGACCGCGTCGGGTACAAGGTGCCCACCAAGGACCTGATTCTCGACATTCCCCAGCAGGAAGTCATCACCAAGGACAACGCGGTGCTGGTCGTCAATGCCATCGCTTTCGTCAAGGTGACGGATACCCAGAACGCCGTATACGGCGTTACCAGCTTCGAGATGGCAATCGTCAACATGATTCAGACCACCTTGCGCTCCATCGTTGGTGAAATGGAACTGGACCAGGCGCTGTCATCGCGCGAGCAAATCAAGGTTCGCCTCAAGGAATCCATTTCAGATGACGTATCGGACTGGGGGTTGACGCTGAAATCGGTGGAAATACAGGACGTCAAACCCTCTCGCTCCATGCAGGACTCCATGGAGCGTCAGGCCGCAGCAGAAAGAGAGCGCAAAGCTACCGTCACCAAGGCAGAGGGAGACAAGCAGGCCGCCATCCTGGAGGCCGAAGCCCGCCTGGAATCCGCCAAACGCGACGCCCAGGCGCAGATCGTGTTGGCGCAAGGCGCGGCGGAAGCCATCAAGCGGGTGACCGAATCGATCCCGGACCGGGAATTTCCTGCTTATTACCTGCTCGGTGAAAAATACATTCAGGCCATGCGTGAACTGGCTTCGTCCCCCAACAGCAAAACCGTGGTGCTGCCGGCAGATATCATGCAGACCGTGCAGAGCTTGCTGGGAAAAAAATAGGCCGCCCGAAACTCAGGTCTGCAGATAATGCAATCCCGAATATCGAACCGGGCTGGGCAAGCGTAAACAAGGGGGGAAACCATGTTTGGTAACAGTCAGTTAAAAAATGAAGTGAGCGAACTCAAGGCAAAGCTTCAGTCTGAAATCTCATCTCGCCAAAACGAGGTTCAACAATTAAAAGAGGAAAAGAACGCACTGGAGGCCTCATTGAGGGTACAAAGCAACGAGTCAATGTTTTACAACGGGCTGTTCCAGAATTTTCTGGCATTCAGCCAGAGTCTGGCCGAATCCCAGAAATCCATGGCCCATCTTTCTGTTTCCATGAAAGAGGAAGCCGAATCATCCGACCAGACGGCACAGGCAACGAGTACCAACTTGTCTTCTGTCCAGAAAATATCCGCCAATGTTGACGACATGGCGAATAAAACAAAGGATGTAGCCAGCACGGTTGACAACCTTAGCGCGAGTGCCGACCAAATCGGCGGCATCGTCAAACTGATCAAGGAAATTGCCGACCAGACCAATCTGCTGGCGCTCAATGCCGCCATCGAGGCGGCGCGCGCCGGAGAACAAGGACGCGGCTTCGCGGTAGTGGCAGACGAGGTGCGCAAACTGGCAGAACGCACCACCAATGCCACTGCCGAGATATCCACACTGGTCAATGCAATCCAGCAGGAAACCACCAGCGCCCAGTCGAAGATCGAAATCACACCCGAAACCGTAGCCAGATACGCACAGGACTCGCACGACTCGCGCTCAAGCATGCAAAGCCTGCTGGACATTTCCAACCGTACACGCTCCACCATCCGCAGTAGCGCCCTGCGTACATTTATCGAAGTGGCCAAGGTTGACCACCTGATATACAAGATGGAAATTTACAAAGTACTCATGGGTTTATCCCAAAAGACTGTGGATGACTTTGCCAGTCATACGGCGTGCAGGCTTGGAAAGTGGTACTACGAAGGTGATGGGAAAGGGAATTTTTCCAGCCTGCCATCTTATAAAGACGTCGAATCTCCTCACAAGGATGTCCATGCTTACGGCAAAGCTGCAGTTGAAAACTTCCTGAGCGGGAATCTTGAAGAAGCCCTGATCCAGGCCGGGAAAATGGAACAAGCAAGTTCCAACGTACTGCAACATCTGGAAAATATGGCCCTGCAGGGGAATGAGGAATGAACAAAGCAGCCAGGCCTGATACAGATAATTCATCCATTCTGGCCAGCTCCTGTCTTCGACACAAAGCGAACATGACGCCGCAGGCGCAGAAGGGTAGAATAAGCGTTTGATTAAATAGCAGATTAAGAATGTCCATTAACTGGTTTCCCGGCCACATGGTTTCAGCGCGCAAAAAAGCCGCTGAAACAATGGAGTCAACCGACCTCATTATCGAGGTACTGGATGCCCGCCTGCCCGAGGCGAGTTGCAACCCGATGATCAAGGAACTGCGCCTGCACCGCCAGCGCCCCTGCCTGAAAATCCTCAACAAGGCCGACCTGGCCGACCCTGTCGTCACTCAGGCCTGGATCAATTTCTACAACCAGCAGAAAGGCGTCAAGGCCGTCGCCCTGTCCTGCAAGAAACCATCCGATGTTACCAAAGTGCCCGGAATATGCCAGGTGCTCGCCCCGCATCGCGACTCCAGAATCAAACCCCTGCGCATGATGATCATGGGCATCCCCAACGTCGGCAAGTCCACCCTGATGAATGCGCTGCTGAAGCGGCGGGTAGCTGCGGTCGGGGATGAACCAGCCGTCACCAAAAGCCAGCAGTGCTTCGACCTGAACGACCGGATGACGATCACTGACACGCCTGGCCTGATGTGGCCGCGGATCGAACACGACAGCGACGGCTACATGCTGGCCGCCAGCCATGCCATCGGCCGCAATGCTGTGATCGACGAGGAAGTTGCCGAATTTCTCGCCAGCATCCTGCTCGCGCGTTACCCCGCCCTGCTCACCGCCCGCTACGGCTGCGACGTGGAAGGCATGGATGGCATAAGCGTGATTGAAGCCGTTGCCAAACGGCGCGGCTACCGACTCAAGGGTGGATACCCGGATCTGGAAAAAGCCTCGCTCGCCCTGCTCACCGACTACCGTACCGGCGCACTGGGTCATATCAGTCTGGAAACACCGGAAACCCGCAGCGCCATGCTCAGCGAACACCAATTCGCCAAAGAAATAAAACAGGCATCCAGCAAGGAGCCATCTTCCAGTCGTCAAGAAGACAGCGAAGCGTGATAAAAAAAATCCAGGCAAGCGGCGGACTGGTCTATTCCACCGAGCACGGCAGAATGTGCCCCGCATGCAGGAAACCCGTTGCCGCGTGTATTTGCAGCCCAAAATCATCGACGCCCGTGTCTGACGGCATCGTACGCGTCTCCCGAGAAACCAAAGGCCGCAAAGGCAAAGGTGTAACCCTGATCAAGGGGCTGGCACTGGACGCAACCGCCCTTGCGCAACTTGGCAAACAGATCAAAGCAGCATGCGGTTCCGGCGGAACAGTCAAGGATGGGACAATCGAGATACAGGGCGACCATTGTGAGCGGGTAATGGAAACGCTCAAACAACAAGGCTGGGTTGCCAAACGGGCCGGAGGTTAGCCCGCTACACAATCCGCATTGCAGCGTTTCAGCGGCCGCCAACAATATGTCGTCGCAAGCGGGCAGCTCAGAACATGGGGGCAGGGCTAGAAAGCCGGTTTATCTTTGGGAAAAATTGCTCGGCTCAAAAAATCCCAGTTCATGCGGATCAGGACGTCATTGCTTCGTTGCAAAGCTCTTTGAGCTGCCCGCACCTTGTCGAGCAAGCCTGCAATCTCGTCAGAGAAACCTTCTCCGCCAAAATAACGATGCCACTCGTCGCCGTCGGAATCCACTTCATCGATGTCGCGCCAGAACAATTTCCTGAAACATTCATAGGAAACCGGCGTGCCCGCAAGAACATCCTGCCTGATTTCGCGCGCCCAGCGGCTTCGCCTCACCATTAGCCCATCCGCACCGTGGAGAACGATCACGGATAAATGAGGATAAAGATCCTCGGGCCGTTTAATCTGAACAAGTTCAAAAAAACGTTCCCTCTCAGTCGCGTCCTCAATCATGGCCCGAATCGACTCAGTGGAGACTTCGAGGCTGACGCCGGTGTGAAAGGTGCAAACCCTGTCGAGATACATTTGCTTGTTACCCCATCATTCGATTGCATTTTTTGATTAGCAAGTTCCATCAAGGTTCATTTTTTGACCAGCATATTGCCGATTTCCTGACGCATCGTCGATGGGAAACAAGATTTCTTGGAAAAAGTGGTGCCCGCATAAATAATAAATCAAACTGATAATGGGGTGAAGCATCTGCTGTGTAACAAAAGCTGCCCATGGCAAAAAAATAACGGGATATAATTACGTGCAATTTCACGTATCTTTTTACAGAAAGAAATCTTAAGAAACACTATCGCGAACAAGCTGCCTAATGGGGGTTGCCCCAGTAATATGCGAGTCTGAACCTCAAGTGGTTTTATACCCATTCAAATTAAAAAGCACACAACAAGGCTTTTCACTGCTCGAAACATCTATTGTGCTGGTGATTATTGGTTTGCTGCTGGGTGGCGCGCTAAAAGGACAGGAACTGATCACCACTGCGCAAGTAAAGAACTTAATTTCTCAGCAGGAGGGCATCAAGGTTGCCTACCTCGGCTTCCTGGACCGCTACCGGAAGTTGCCGGGAGACTATGCCTCAGCATCGGTCAACATCCAGGGCGTTGCACCCAACGCCAATGGCAATAACGACGGTCGAATACACGCCGAGGAGGCAATTATGGTGTGGGATCATCTAAGCCATGCGGGTTTCATTAACGGCAGCTACGTTTATTCTCCTTCCATGGTCAATGATACGACCACTCCAAAAAATTCATACGCGCGCTACTTGCAGCTTATTTACGATGACGTCTACAGCGATCCTGTCACTGCCACCGTTCAACTCAATCTAAAAACTGGCAACCAGATTCCGGTCAGGGTCCTAGCCGAGGTAGACCGCAAAATTGATGACGGTTATCCCCAGAGCGGCGCGTTCCGCTTCTCGACCTATGCCGGCGGCGGCATCGCGCCGACCGAGGCAGATTGCATCAATACTACGACTACCCCACATAGCTGGAACATAGCCGAAAATGCAAGCAACTGTGGTGGGGCCAGTATTTTTTGAAGCCAAGTTATGTCACCCTTTGACGAGTGCATAACTGGCCCCGGTGCTGCCGACACCGGCAGGAATACGCGCAAACAGCACGTCAGCGAGCCGCGCCTTGTGCGCTTCGATATCGGCCAGCTTGAGACCTGTATGCAGGGTACGCACGCCACACGAAATATCGAAGCCGACACCGCCGGCCGATACCACGCCGCCGATGGGAAAACCATAGCCCCAGTGGGCATCCGGCATGGCGTACGAGGCCGCCACGATGCCCGGCAGGCTGGCGACATTGCTGATCTGCTCGCGCACCTTCTCGTCCATGGCCTCGACCAGTTGTCGCGAGGCAAAGATCACGCCCGGCACGCGCATGCGGTCAGTGGCTGGCAGCATCCACTCGAACTCGCTCTGCTGCTTCAATTGACGAATATCCATAAGCCGCCTCACACGTCCACGATGCACTGCGCGAGCCATTGGCCGTCTGGGCGCTGACGCACCGCCAGTTCGCAGTAAGTTGCGCCCTTGACCTCGGCTGCGGGCTGGTGCCGGACGACATCCACCGGCTCGCCCCAGACGGTGGCACGCAAGTGCTGGTTCTCGATGCTCACCTCGAAGCGGGAAAACAGCATATGTCGCGTGGCCATTTCATAGACCAGTGCATTGAGCCAATCCACCAGCAGCAGCTCCTCATCTGGTGCTGCACATTCGATGCTCACTGACTGTTGCGCCGCAACCCGCTCCGGATCGCAGATCGCAGCCGTCATGGCCATGGCCGCGCCAGCGAAGGCCTCCGCCAGGGTGGCGCCCAAACCGCGCACGCCGATGTCAGCCTCATGGGAGAAGGTTTCCCAGTTCATCACCACACCGGTGCAATGCCGAAGGTCAGACTGTTAAAATCTTCGCAACTCTGGTCATGGGCGACATTTGCCATGACCGTCAGACCTATTCGGCGTTTTCGTAGCTGGACGGCGAAACTCCGGCGCGGGAGAGAAATTCGCGCAGATGCTTGATCATCGTTCTGTCGCAGACATTGCTTTGGTGGGGGTGATGCACGAATTCCTCGCAACCGTTGAGTGTCACGTGAAAACGCGCGCCGTGCGCGGGGGTGATGCTGGCGCCCAGATGACGCAACAGGGACTCGATTTCGCGCCAGTGGATGTTGCCGCTGACCGGATCGTGAAAAATGGCGCGCAGCAGGCTGCTATGCTTATGGCTCATGGCGGGGCTCCTCATTAAGGTGCTTCCTGATCAAGCATTATCCCCCGCGGATTCAAGTTTGAAGTGCAATTTTGATTAACGAGGAGATGGGTCAGAATACGGAAGCATTTTGCTCATCAACCGCCAAGTCGAAGTTGCCCAATGAACTACACACATCTGACCCAAGACGAACGATACCAAATTT
>JAHJGO010000003.1 GCA_018824405.1 Gammaproteobacteria bacterium | reverse complement strand
CTGTCGCCGTACTGGTGGCCCCGCTCGGGTCAGTAATGGTGTAGCTGAATGTATCGGTTCCGTGCCAGTTCGCATCTGGCGTATAGACCGGGTTGCCGCTAACCGGATCGATGGTTACGCTGCCATTGGCGCCATTGGTTACAGCAGTGACAGTAAGAATATCGCCATCCGGATCGGTGTCGTTGCCGCGTACAGCAATGGTAATGGGCGTGTCTTCGTTGGTTGAAAGAACGTCCGGATTTGCGGTAGGAGCATGGTTGACGACCGGCGGAGTGGTCTTGCTTGTCTGATCGACTGTCAGGTTGACTGTTGCAGTCGAGGTGCCACCATGACCATCAGTGATGGAATAGTTGAAGCTGGCGGGACCGTAATAACCCGCTTCAGGTATGAATGTGATGGAGCCATCACCATTGAGAACAACTTGCCCATGCACACCGCCATCAGCAGATGTGATGGTGAGGGCATCGCCATCCGGATCACTGTCATTTCCCAGCAGCGTGCCTGCTGAAAAACTGAGGGGCGTATCCTGTTTCATGCTGCCAAGGTCGTTACGCGCCAACGGTTCATCATTAACTGACGCCACGTCAATAGTAACTGTGGCAGTGCTTACATCGCCATTGGCATCGGTGATCCTGTAGCTGAATCCATCCTGGCCGTTATAGTTGGCATTTGGGGTGTAAACAAAGGATCCGTCAGGCCGGACAACCACGACTCCATGCTCCGCACCAGTCTCGAGCGACCAGATATTGCCGCTATCGCGTGACGGCGTGTCATTGGCAGCGAGCGATCCATTCAATGGCGTATCTTCCGTACCCTGAAAACTATCATTCACTGCGGTGGGTACGTCATTGACAGACACACTTTGCGGCTCGGTTGCCAATGTCTGAACTGTTGAATCAAATTTGAAGGAAAGTGGGTCCACTACTTCCAGAACCCGTGCCAATTGAACGAAACTATGGCCACTATCGCCGCCGCTACCAGTGAGACCGGCTGCCGTCTCTTCCAGCAGCTGGTCAAGACTATTTCCTTCAGCAATGGCACGGGCGATGGATTTTAATTCATCGTCTCCTGTCAGCAATGCAGCTTCTTTTGCACCTGTAGATGCGGCATCGAATACGCTTGCATCCAGCGTCAGCGTTTCGTTTCCGCGCAGCAGATAGGTATTTCCATCGGCAAACGCCAGCTCGATCCGACTACCCGGCGCGGTGATGATAACTTCTCCCTCATACACAGGGTCACCTACTCTGAGTTCGCGCTGCGATCCGTCTCTGGATTTTGCAAAAGCCTGACCTTCGATCAGGGAAACGGTGCCGATAATATTTGCTGTCTGGGCCATGGCGAGAACTCTGGAGGGAAAATGACGATGGTGGGAATTTACTCCGGCTTTTTCCAGCCGGCTATTGGACCTTGGTACAGTTTGGCCTGTACCGACAATCCCGTTGCTACGGGCGGTTGATCTTCAATGCAATCTGCAATCTGTCACGGACTTGCAGCTTTTCCAGAATTGCGCTGACATGAGCTTTGACCGTTCTCAGCGTGATATCGAGATTCCGTGCAATGTCTTTATTGCTTTGACCCTGCGCAATCAAAAGGGCAACCTCCTGCTCGCGCTTGCTCAGAGAGCTCATCCCGGATGCCGATGATTTTTCATCGACAGGAGGCAGCGCGTGTGCGCTTGCAGTAATGATCCGCTGCAGCAGAGACTCTCCAATCCACAATCCGCCTTGCAATACGACATTGGCTACCTGCCGCAAAATCTCTACATCTGCATGCGTATTGCAGTATGCTTTTGCACCAGCGGAAAAGGCGTTCAGCGCCTGCTCATCTGCAGGCTGGTCACTCAAAACAATAAATCTGCCATCCCCCACACTTTGGCGAACATGCGCCAAATGGCCTGCCACATCTACATCTGCCCCAATTCTGACCCAGACTAACTCAGCACCGGTGTGTGGCACCCGTACATCTGCCCGGATCATTTGCATGGAGGGAAAAGCTTCCCTCCAGCGCGGCAGGCTCTCTCCATTGGGAGAGGAGAAAAGATGTTTCGCATCAGCCTGCTGGGTGTGATTTTCAGTAATCAATGGCTTCAACGCTCGGTAAAGGCCGCCTGCTTGGCCCTGATTACAGGTTTCAGCAGATAGGAAAGGATACTTTTCTGGCCCGTGATGATATCCACCTCGGCCACCATCCCGGGAATAATGGGCAGATCGTTGCCCAGCCTGGATTTGTGCGTCCTGACCCGGACGATGTAGAAGGTGTTGCCACGCTCATCCGTTACTGTATCAGCGCCGATCTGCTCCAGCGTGGCTTCCAGCCCGCCATAGATCGAAAAATCATAGGCCGTAAATTTGACCAGCGCCTTCTGGCCTGGACGCAGAAAAGCGATATCACGCGGAATGACCTTGGCTTCAAGCAGCAGGTTGTCTTCCAGCGGCACGATCTCGACTGCATCCTTGCCAGCCTGAACGACGCCACCCACCGTGTTGACCAACAGACGCTTCACTGTACCGCGCATTGGCGCACGAATAACCGAGTGCTTTACCTTGTCTGCCAGCCCGGCACTGCCTGCCGTAATGGCATTGAGCTTGGCCTGAGTATCTGCCAGTTCGGTGCGCTGCTCATTGCGAAAATTCAATTCGATTTCCTGAATCTTGCGTACAGCTTCTGAAATGGCCGACTGGCTTCGTAATATCTGGGCTGAAGCCATATCTCTTTCACCCCGAAAACGGGAAACATCGCGCTCGAGCCGCAATAGCTCCACTTCTGAAACCGCCCCGATTTTTAGTAATTTTGTTGTTACTGCTTGTTCTTTTTTTGACAATTCGTGCGCCTGGTTCGCCTGAACATATTTGGCCTGCGCCTCGCTCAACTCGTGCTGGCGCTGGGCCATTTGCTGCCGAGCAACACCTAACTGCGCCTCCATGTTCGTCTGCGCGGATTCATACAGGCGACGTTCTTCATCAGCCGTTTTCTGGTCTTCTTGAACGACCTCCTCGGGAGGAATAAATGGTTTATTTTCGGCCAAAGCGCGCAAACGTGCTGATTTTGCGAGCAGGGAAAGATACTGCGATCGGCTCTCACCAACAGAAGAGGCAAACCGCGTCGGATCAATTCGTAGAAGAACCTGACCGGCCTTGACGATATCGCCCTCGCGAACGGCAATCTCAGAGACAATTCCCCCATCCAGGCTTTGCAATACCTGCAGCTGCTGGGAAGGAACGACCTTGCCCTCCCCTTTTGACATTTCGTCTACTTCCGTAACTGCGGCCCACATGACAAAAAGAATCAGAATTACAGCCAGGCTGCGCACCAGTACACGTGCGCGCAGCGGCTCTTGCTGAATCATGAAATAGTCGGCATCTGCAACAAAATCTTTTTCGTTCAGACCTACCGGTTCCTTCATGACCCCGGCAAGCCGCCTGTCAACGAATGGCTGCACTTTCAGCCGGATATTTTCCAGCCATTGCCGCAATCGCAGCGCCATATTCATCCAGACCGGCTTCATGATGCTCTCCCGACATGCCCGGCCTGAAGATCAGCAATGATCTTGTCCCGCGGACCATCCGCCACAACCCGGCCATCATCGATCACCAGAATGCGATCGGCCAGTTCCAGCAAGCTGGTTCGGTGGGTTACGACCACCACGGTCTTGTGTTTTGCAAAATGCCGGATACGATCCTTGAAATGGGTTTCAGAGGTAAAGTCCATGGAACTGGTTGGCTCATCCAGCACCAGAATTGGTGGCTCCAGAAGAACTGCGCGTGCAATGGCCACACCCTGGCGCTGGCCGCCAGAGAGCGTTTCGCCACGCTCGCCAATCAGCATGTCGAAGCCTTGCGGATGACGATTTACATATTCCGTCAACCCCCCCACTTCTGCTGCCGCCACGATTGCCTGATCATCAGCATAAGGCGCACCAATTGCGATATTTTCGCGTAAGGTTCCGAAAAACAGCATGGCATCCTGCTCGACATAGCCGATATTTCGACGCAAATCCGCCGGATCGAGCTGACGGAGATCAACGCCATCGATCCGCACCGTACCTTCAGATGGGGTATACAAACCCAGCATCAATTTTTGCAGGGTTGTCTTTCCGGAACCTACACGGCCCAAAACAACAACATGTTCTCCGGGTTTGATATGAAACGAGACCCCGTTCAGTGCAGAAACCGTATGTCCGGGATAAGAGAAGCGCACATCACGGAATTCGATTTCACCTCGAATTTCTGGCCGGTGGATGAATGCTGTTTCTCCCGCGCGTTCGGTTGGCATCTGCATGGTTTTGTCCAGCGACTCGAGCGCTGTCTGTGCGCCCTGGAATTGCATCAGTACACCGACCAACTGGCCCAGCGGCGCGATGGCTCGTGACGCCAGCATGGTACAGGCGATCAGCCCACCCTGTGTCAAAAGACCTGCATGAATCAGGTATACGCCACCAACAATTACCGTCACATTGACAAGTTGCTGCAGTGTCGCAGCCCCATTGATTGCCGAAGCGGACAGCAGACGCATCTGGGAGTTGACGCGCGAAAGAAAGGCAGCAGTATTTTCCCATTTGATCTGCATCTGACCTTCGGCGCCATGCGACTTGATGGCCTCCAGCGCTGTCAGGCTCTCAACCAGGGTAGCATTGCGCAGGGCGGCAGCGCGAAAGGTCGTTTCGGACAGCTCATGCATCTTGTGCTGGATGACATAGCTGTAGATCACAACTGAAATTACACCCAGGAGGGGAACAAAAACCAGCGGCCAGGCAATCCATGCCATGACCAGCAGAAATAAAAGCGCGAAAGGAAGATCTATCAGTGCGGTCACGGTTGCGGACGCAATCACATCACGCACAGATTCAAAGGAACGCAGGGTAGCCGCAAACGAACCAACCGAGGCAGGACGGTCGGACAATCGCATTCCCAGCACACGCTCCATGATCATGGCAGACAGCTTCAGATCGATGCGTGCACTGGCCAGATCAATGAAATAGCCACGCAGCAGTCTGAGCACATAATCCAGTCCAAGCACCAGCACCAGACTTGCTGACAGCATCCACAACGTTTCCACTGCAAAGTTGGGAACCACGCGATCATAGACATTCATGGTAAACAACGGCATTGCCAGCGCGAATATATTGATCAGCGCGGCGGCCGAAAGAATGTCGCGATAGGCCAGCCATTGCTCGGCAATTGCACTCCAGAACCAGTGCCCCTCCCTGGCACGTTTGACTTCCGGAGTGCGCTTATCAAAACGGAAATGAGGACGGGCAAAAATAACGATCCCGGTATAACGCTGCTGCAACTCGTCACGGGAGAGATTCACCGACCCCTGGCCGGTATCAGGGAAAAGCAAACGGGCGGTATCACCCTTTTCATTCCAGCCTAGTAAAAGGCACGCCTCATTACCATGCAACAGGAGAATCACAGGAAACAAAGCCTGATCGATCTTCTCCAAGGGTCGGCGTACCACCTTGCTGGCGAATCCCGCGCGTGCCGCCGGCCTGGAAAACAGGGACGGAGTCAAGCCAGTCTTGGGTATAGGCAGTCCGGCAGACAAGGCCGCCTTGGTATTGGGGCGGCCGTGAATACGGCTTAGCTCGACAAGACAATCCAGCAGAGGATCTGGATGAACCAGATCTTCCTGTACACGTTCACCCGAAAAAGACGAACCATCCTGAGCTGCATCGAGCTTTTCTTCAGAACTCATGTAAATCCCTGTCATTATTTGAAGGCATAAAAACCATACTTCTCCGGCCTGTCAAACTTTTTATTTCGGCAAAGACGGGATATTGATCTCACTCACGATAACCCAGCGTTCACCTTGCTTTTGCCAGGATATTTTCTTGTACACAACATCCTGATAGTTTTTAGAACGATAGGCCTGTCGAAAGCTTGTCTCAGCATTTGTCTCGCCGAGGAAGTTAATTTTCACGTCATCCACTTCCAGTGTAATTTCCTTTGCCTTGCCAATGACCTCCCTGCGTTTATCTTGCCAGGACTCATAACTCACCCCACCACCAGCAGAAAATTCCGGAGCGTAAGATGCAAAATAGGCTGACAAGTCACGTAGTGCCCAGGCCATCCGCCAGTTATCAAGAGCTTCCCTGACCTTGCCCTCTGCGGAAGAAGTCTGAACAGCTTGGCCAGTTTGAGGTGAGGCCACTTCAATCTCTTTCATGAGCTCCACTGCACGTGCTTTAAGTGATTCCTTATCAGTTATGTGCACCATTACCGGATCAGCCGGACACTGTGTTGCCGCTTCTTCAGCGCTTTCCCACTTATCAAAATCGGGAAGCTTCTCCTGATGATCCGCCGAAATTCCCAAGGCTGACAGCAAGTGACCCATACTTGCCTGAGCCCGCGCAGATGCGATTAGCAAGTCATGCCCTGCATTGGTGTATGCACGCTTGGCCTGATACAGCTCATTTTCTGAATCAAGCAAATCCAGCAAGGTGCGCTGGCCAATGTCGAATTGCTGACGATAGGCATCACGCGCCTTTTCAATAGACAACTGATGCTGATCGAGATAAGACAACTGCTCCTTGTATTTCTGTACATCATTGAAGGCAATTTCCATTGTCTGACGGATGTCACGGCAGGCCTTGTCACGTAGACCCTTGGCAACTTCAGCTTGCTCGATATACTGTCGACTTCTCGACACATCTGACAATCCATTGAACAGGTTCCAGTTGAGCGTCACTTCCGCCACAGAAGTGCCAGTCCGACCGGCAACTCCATCCAGTTCACGTCCATGGTCGCGCCTTACACGCATATCCACGCGTGGCTGAAATTGTGCACGGCGTACAGCAACCGCATAATTTGCTGAACGCACATTTTCTATTGCAGCGCGTAAGGAGGGATTGTTGAACTGAGCAGTCTTGATCGCTGTTACAGCGTCCTTTGGAATCCCATTAAACAAGCCTGGGTGTTCTTCCATCTCTTTTGAAGGAATTTGGCCAACTATTCTTTGGAATCGTGCTGAAACATCGTGCAGATTCGCTGTTTCGATCAGCAAATTGGACTCGGCCAGAGCAAGACGACCGGATACCTGTTCAAGGTCCACTCTGCGCCCAGCTCCCACTTGTACCTTACCCTGAATCTGCTCGAAGACTGTGCGATGGCGAACATAATTGTCCTCCGCCAGGGTAATCAACTTGCGATATCGTAAAACATCGTAATATGCCCTTACACTTTCGAGAGCTGCATTTTCGGCCGAATCCCTTAATTCGAACGCTCGCACAAGTATGGCATGGTCCAGACGCTTGACATCATTGCTTGTTGAGAACCCATCATAAAGCATCTGAGAGAGCGCAACCGAAGTGGAATTGCGGTTGTAATCCAACTGTTGCTGCAAATCATCTTTTTTCTCCTTGCCAACACCCACAGTCAGATCAACACGAGGCAAAAAACCACCAAAAGAGGCATCACGCTCGCCTTTTGCAGCCAAAAAAGCATGCCATCTGGATAAAACTTCCGGGTTGTTAAGCAGGACGCTATTCGAAACGTCTTTCAGATTCTGGGCATATAGAGGATTTACAGGGGAAATAAACATCAAGCCGATACACGAGTGTAAAAAAATCTTTTTCATTTAAACATCCCTATAATTTAGCAACTTTCAACACTATCCCACGGGATTATAGCAATAACCGTTCCAGATATTTGTCAATTAAGAGAGATGCGGTCAGACACGGTAATTCCGTGCCCGTTGAACGGCCATTTTCCTCCGTATTTGTGCTGGAAACCTCACTACGGAGGCAGGCTGGGAATGGGATCTGCACCTGCTCCACCCCAAGACGCAGTTGTTTATGCGCTTGCCCGTTGAGGGGGACACTGGCCAGATCGGAATTACTGCAATTCAATTACAAATAAATCTCTGAATATTCGAGTTACTTCCCGCCAGAAAGCAATCGACATTCAAACCATAAAACATAGTTTGAAAACAAAGGATTGCTCCATCACAGGAACGCATCCATCCTGAGGGATGTCAATCCCAGCTGGATTTCTCTGCCGCCTCTCAGGCCATCATAAAAACTGGTAGCTGATCAGGAAGTGAATGCCCGAATCCTGCAAATCATGGCCAGCGTTGTCCACTTTGCGAAATGCCCTGGCCACGTAGAGCTGCGCCTGAACCCTGCGATCCTGATTCCACAGCAGGCCAACCCCTCCACTAAAAATACTGTCCGGAATTGCAATGCTGCCATCAGCGTTCCAGCCACGCCCGTAATCGACGAATGGCGCAATCTGCCACTGACTCACTCCGTTTTCGTCAGCAAGGACCGGAATTCGGTATTCCACTGAAGCCACGTAGCCCTTGTCCCGTAACAACTGGTTCTCCCGGTAACCGCGCACGCTATTGGCGCCGCCCAGTCCAAATTTATCCATGGGCAGCAGCGCGCTTCCGGTTGCCTGCACATCAAGACGGGCGATTAGCTGCGTGTGGTTCGCCATGCGTCTGGCCCACTGAAACTGGCCTAACCAGGTAAGGAAATGCTTTTCTGGACCGATGTTCCCTGACCTGGGCAAGGCATTGGTTGAGCCGCTGCTGATAGTGGAACGCAAAGCGACAACCTGATCAGGACTGCGCGACAGCCAGCTCTGTGAGAATCTCCATACATCCTCCTCGCTTTTGCCATCGGGTATTCCTGCGGAAAAGGAAAATGGCACGCCAAGCAGGCTTGTGTTGCTGGCACGGCGTTCATAAGTTAAATCAAGAGCCAGGGTTTCGGCCAAAGTTTTCCTCAGTGGATGGCTTAGACCAATGGATTTGGTAATGGTCTGGCTCTGGATATCCAGATTGGCAAAAGGCTCTTCCACCACCGAAGAATCACTCTTTGAGTAGCGCAGCGACAGAGTCGTGTCGCGAGCATTAAGCGGCAGCGCATATCCCAGCAGGTAATCGTCGAGGCCCGAGGAAAAACCATAGCGCCCCTCGATTGTGTCGCCACGCCCGCTGACATTATGGTGAACGCCGTAGAGCTCGGGACGATAGGCGCCCACGCTGGGCGACCGGTGGTTGCTGAAGGAAGCAACGATCTGGTAAGGCAGCGCTTCCTTAACCGCCACCTTGAGCGCGCTCTCGCCAAGCACAACACCGGGCAGCAGTTCTGCATTCACGCGCTCGATGAGGCCTCCCTGCTGCAAGAGTTGCAGGCGCTGCTGCAGTTCGTTGACGTTGAGCGGGGGAGCGGCACCGAGTTCGATACGCTGGCTGATATAACCGGGTTTCAGGCGCACATTGCCGGAAACCTCGATCTGGTTCAAGCGGCCTTCAATGATGCGGATAGCGACCGTGCCATCCGTCACTTCCTGATCCGGCAACACCGCACCCGAATTGATGTAGCCGCGTTCGACATAATACAGTGTCAGTTCGTGGCGCAGCCGCTGCAAATCATCCGAGCTCAACACACGATGCTCATAGGCGCTCACGATCTGGCGCAGATCATCCGCAAACTCAGGGGAATACCCTTCCAGCGTGATGCCGCGCACCATCACGCTGGCTCCTTCGCTGGGCTTGCCCTGCTCCCGCATTGGAGCTAAAGGCGGCAATACAAAACCAGGCGCTTCGGGTTGCTGATACTCCGGCAATTTCGGACGGTCGACACCGCCCCGCTCCACCTGTTCCACACTCTGCGCCATTACCGGGGAGCAGCAGATCGTGACCAAGCTCAGCAAGGTTTGCCATGCCGCCATGCGAATTCTGGATTTTTTGTTCATAAACGGACGTCTTTCCGCATCAATGGAGACTGGCTGCAGCCCACTTTGTCTCCGGGCAGTCTGAGCTGATTGAGGTGCAACAATGATTTATTTACCGGCGAATACGGCTCAAACAGCAACGGACCGGGCAGCCAACCATCCGGTTCCGGCGGAATTCCTCCGCGGCTCCGCACCAGGAAACTACTGGCATTTACGTAGCGCCCCATGCAGGGGTTGTCCATCAGGCCACTTACGTCCAGGTAGTTCGATGGCAAAACAAGCAGATTGCCGCTGATATCCAGTTTCGGCGCGTTGATTTCCACCACGCCCTCATTGCCAGACACGTTGGAAGAGGCATCGAGGTCCACATCCGGAGTGCGCAAAAACACCTTGCTGCCAACGGCAATCCGCCCCCCATGTCCCAGATCTGCTCGCGCTGTAATATCGCTGTTGCCAACCGCGGCAAAACCATCCGTCGTGATGGCGACATTGCCGCCATCGCTTGATCCACCGCCTACCGAAGCAGTGATCGCACTCTCGTTGCGCAGGGTGACAGAGCCGGCCAGGATGTCGATATTGCCGCCGCCTGCACGCTCGGCGCCGGTGGTCACCGTGCTGTCATCGACCTGAAACAGCCCCTTGATGCTCAACATGATATGGCCGGCATCCCCGCTACCATTACTATCCGACTTGATGCGACTGCCGTCGGAAAGGGCAAGCGCATCCGCTTCCAGCAGGATGTCGCCCGCCCTGGAGCGTCCCCCGCTTTCCGTATTGATCAGCCCATCCTTCATGGTAACCAGCGGTGCATGTATGCTGATGCGTCCCGCCACGCCATCGCTGGTACCAAACGCCGAAATCGCCCCTTGGTCGAGCAGCACTTGGCTCGCATTGACGGTGATGTTTCCGCCGCCGCCATAACCGCTCGATGAACTCAATATCCTGCCGCTGGAAAACACCTCCACCGCACCGGCATTAATGACGATTTCACCCGCACCGCCCTCGCCGAACACGCCGGTGCTGGTACTGACCATGCCGTCATCGCTGATACGCAGCAAGGGGGTGTCGATGGTGACGGTTCCGGCGTCGCCGCTGCTGCGGGTGCCGCTCTGGATTCCACTTCGTCTGGAGCCCGCCATGCCCGAGACGAGAATGGACTCCCCGGCGTGCACGGTGACGTTGCCCGCTCCGCCATAGTAGGCGCTGCTGCCGATGGCCTCCGCGCTGAGATGGCCGCCATGGAGCAGCAGCAGGCGACCGGTTTCAACGCTCAGGTTGCCGGAGCGCAGGTCGTTCCAGGTGCGGGTGCTGATGCCGGCGCTGTCAGCCAGAACGATTTCCGGCGCGACAACCGAAATGTTCCCGTTAAAGCTCAGTATGCCCGTGGATACCTCGTCGGAACCCGGGCTAGAACTAAGCGACTCGGACCGCCCGGTTATATGCACATAATCCCTGGCGCTGACCGAAATATCCCCCCCTTGAGTGGCCGAATAATATGCCCGTGCACTGATTTTTCCGCCATCGCTCATATCCAGTGTGCCGGTTGAAACCCTTATTGTGCCAGCGCGTCCACCACCAACCGATTCAGCGCTGATCCAGCCTCCTTGGCGCAATTCGATACGATCCGCGTCGATTTCGATTATCCCTGCATCGCCCATGCTTTGACCACTGACATGGATCATGCCATCGCCATCGAGGATGATGTCGCCGCTCCGGATACGCACCGCCCCGGCTTGGCCACTACCGTAGCTGGCCGACTGGATGGATGCGTCGGAGATACGCACGCTCCCGGCATCGATGCGCAACTCGCCTGCATTGCCGCTGCCGCTGGTGTAGTTGAAAATCCCGCTGGCATTTCCGGAAGCGTCCCTCCCTTCCACCCGCAGCGTGTCGGCGACGAGGATGGAAGTCGCGCCGCCGTGTCCGGAAGCGTCCGTGAACGCCGAGTTGACGATGCGGCTGCCGCTGTGCAGCCCCAGCTCCCTCAGCGCCAGCTTGATCACCCCCCCATCGCCTTGGGCAAAAGTACTGGTGTCGATGATACTGCCGTTGACAGCGTTGAGGCGATCCGCCTTGATGCTGATGGTTCCGGCGTGTGCAGTGCCATCAGTGGCACTTTGCAGCAACGCACCGTCCAGTTCCACCTCCCTAGCCTCGATGTCGAGACCGCCGGTGCCGCCGTTGTTCTGGGACAGGAGCAGTGCATTCTCCACCAGCAACCGTCCGCCCCTAATCACCATGCGGCCGCCGCTGCCGCCGGCCGTCACCCGCGCGCCGTCGGTAATTTCTATCCGCCCCAGAGCCGGATAGGGGCTCTGTCCTTGGATACTCCCGTTCAGCCCAATTTCGCCGTTCCCCTCTACACTGTAAATCCCCAACCAGCCGGATGGAGCGCTCAGAAAGCCGTTTTCCCTGCCTTCGATGCGAATGCCCCTGCCAGCCAGGACGAGTTGTTGCCCGTTTCCCACTTGGAGCCGACTGCCATTCACCGCAATGGCGCCAGAATTGTTTTCAAGGAAACCGAAAGCCACTGGAGAAGCTGCGCTCAGCACGCCAGGTGAGGTCGCAAGCGCATCGAAGCGGCTGCCGTCAGACAGTTTGACGTAGCTCGCGCTGCTTGCATAAAAGGAACCACCAATATCCAGCGTGGCATGTGGGCCAAAAATCAGGCCGGCAGGATTGATCAGATAGAGATTTGCCGCGGAAATGGTGGCGCCTAAAGTACCATCGATGTTCGAAGCCGACCCGCCGGTAACGCGGCCAATGATGTTGACGATGCTGGCGGGGCCGCTGAATATCGCGCTTTCGCCCTGGCTCAGGTTGAACAGCCCGAAACTGTGAAAAAGATTGTTGCCCGACATGCGACCGAGTTCGGCCGCAATTAAGTAGTCCGGGCCGGACAGGCTGGCTTCGCGGCCCAGCGTTCCGTCCACTGTAATGCCGGCATAAGCTCCCCCTGGCGCGAACATTACCGCACCCAGAAAAAACGCGAAACGGAAAAATCCGGATAATCCGCGCATCGCATGACCCCCATGAACAGTTAAAACGGAGAACAACGTAACACGCTACCCTGTCAATTTAGCAGATTGCATTGATTAAGCACCAGCCCTGGGGTAAATTTGTCCCATCCAACTTCCAGCTTGGAGAAGGAACTCACCATAATGCTTCCCCTATCGCGTTTGGCGCTGATCCCAGGCCTGATCCTTTGGCTACTGAGCACCACCATAGCCGTTGCCGCCATACTCGACGAACCCGGTACCGCATCGCTTTACCAGCGCGGAGACCTTGAATACGCCGTGCAGGAAAGGGACCAAAGCGCAAACAGTTTGGCCAGCCCCACAGACAGGCTCCAGTCTCTCATGGAAAAAGCTGATGCCTTGCGCGCTCTGGGCATGTACCCACAGGCGGCCACGACTCTGAGCGATGCCATGGAACTGGCCTCAAGAATGCAAGACAATGCTGCCCAGGCAGGGGTTCTAAACGGCTTGGGCAGCATTGCACTGGCAACGAACAAGCAGGCCGAAGCGAAGAAACATCTGGACGCAGCCCTTGAGCTGGCAAAAAAACCGGTACGCCACGACCTCCTGGCCTCGATCCATAACAACATCGGTAACCTGAAGTCGGCCCAGGAGCAGTATCAGGAAGCGCTGGTCACTTATGAACTTGCTGCCGAGCATGGCCGTCAAGCCGGCCAGCCCTTACTGCATGCCCAGGCCTTGAGCAATGCCGCCCGCGCGGCAGCCTCGGCTAATGATTTCAAGCGCGCTCACATGCATGCCAAAGAAGCGCAAGGCCTCGCTTCCGCCCTGAAAAACAGCCAAGACAAAGCCTTCCTGCTGCTCTCCCTGGGACAGTTCTACAGCCGCCAGTCTCCCCCGGATTCCTTACCTCTTGCACACCAGGCTCTGAGCGAAGCACTTGCAGTAGCCGATGCCATCGGCGATGCCAGATCCCGCTCCCGCGCACTGGGTTATCTGGCCCAGCTTTATGCACGACAAGGGCGTGATGAAGAAGCACTGGAACTTGGCCGGCGAGCCATTGCAGCGCTGCAACAGATCAACGCACCTGAAATCGCGTACCGCTGGTACTGGCAGCAGGGACGACTGAAGAAAAAACAGGGCAAATTCGACGCCGCTATCTCTGATTACCGCATGGCGGTATACCATCTCCAGTCCATTCGAGCCGACATGCCTGTTGTCAGCGCATCAGGAAAATCCTCCTTCCGGGAAGTGCTCGGCCCCCTGTATTTCGACCTGGCAGACCTGCTGCTCCAGCGTGCCGCTGCTGCCACGGACCAGGAACTGAAACAAAGCCTGCTCAAGGAAGCGCGCAATACCATAGAGCTTTCCAAGGCTGCCGAATTGCAGGATTACTTTCAGGACAGGTGCGTTGCCGCACAACAACAAAGCAAGGCAGGAAAAACGACAGTCATCGGTGCAGGGGTTGCGGTGATCTATCCCATCCTGTTGCCGGATCGACTGGAGTTGCTCGTCGACTTTTCCGACGGCATCGTTCAGTTCACCTCGCCCGTTTCTTCCTCCCGGACTATTGAAACAATCAGGCATTTCCGCGCCAGACTGGAAAAGCGCACCACGCGCGAATATCTGCCCTATAGCCAGGAACTGTATGATTGGCTCATCCGTCCTCTGGTGACGGAATTTACCGCTCGCGAAATCAAAACCCTGATTTTTGTTCCCGATGGCGCCCTGCGCACCATCCCGATGGCCGCCCTACACGATGGCAAGGAATTCCTGGTGGCCCACTATGCGATCGCTACCACGCCAAGCCTTGTGCTGACCGACACCCAGAGAGAGTCTGCGGCAAAATCGCCGCGCGCACTGCTCAACGGGCTTACCCAGGCGGTTCAGGGATTTTCGGATTTACCTAACGTGGCAACCGAGTTGCAGTCGATTGGCCAGCTATACAACAACAAAACCCTGAAGGACCAGGATTACGTGGTCGACAATATTGAGCAAGAACTCGATCAGACGCCTTACAGCGTGGTGCATATCGCTTCTCATGGCCAATTTCAGAGCGATGTGAGGGAAAGTTTCCTGCTCGCCTATGATGGAAAACTCACCATGGACAACCTGGAAAAACTGATCTCGCCCAGCCGTTATCGCGATCAGCCCATCTCGCTGCTGACCCTGAGCGCCTGCCAGACCGCTGCAGGCGATGATCGAGCGGCGCTTGGGTTGGCCGGGGTGGCGGTCAAGGCGGGCGCTCGCAGTGCTTTGGCTTCGCTGTGGTTCATCAACGATCAGTCCGCATCCATGCTGGTATCCGAGTTCTACCAGCAACTCCATGAACCCGGCATGACCAAGGCCAACGCACTGCAAAATGCCCAGCTCAAACTGCTAACCGACAAACGCTTCAGGCACCCCAGTTATTGGTCACCCTTCCTGCTGATCGGCAACTGGCTCTAAATGCTCGATCTACTCGGCAGGCTGCGTTCGCCCATCGTTGTGTGTCTGCTCCTGGGTAATCTGGTATTTCTCTTGCTGTTGGGCCTGCGAGCCACGGGCAATTTCCAGCCGCTGGAACTCATGGCCTATGACCTGAACCTCAGGCTGCGCCCCGCCGCTCCAATCGACACGCGCATTTTGCTGGTGGTGGAGACTGAGGAAGACCTGAAACGCTGGGGATACCCGCTTTCCGACGATGTGCTGGCACAAATCCTTGAGCGACTGGATGCTTATGGCAGCAGGGTGATCGGCGTCGACAAGTACCGCGACATTCCAGTGCCGCCGGGAAGCGAGCGCCTGACCCAAGTCCTGCAGAATAACCCTGACATTTTCTGGGTCACCAAGTATGCGGACGCCGGCGCACTCCCGATCGGTCCGCCCAAGGCGCTCCAGGGCAGCGATCAAGTGGGCTTCAACGACCTCATTGACGACCCCGGCGGCATTGTCAGGCGCGGACTGCTATTTCTGGACGACGGGCAGAATGTCGCTTATTCCTTCCCCCTGTTGCTCGCCCTGCGCTATCTCAAGCCGACAGGAATCGGCCTGCAGGCCGACCCCCGGCACCCCGAATATCTGCGTCTGTCACGCACCACTGTGCCGCCCTTTGAAAAGAACGATGGCGGATATGTGAATGCAGATGCGGCTGGCTACCAGTTCCTGCTGGATTACGTCGGAATGCCGGCACATTTTAAAACGGTTTCCATCAGCGAATTGCTGGATGGCAGGGCAAAGCCAGAAGACTTCAAGGACAAGATCGTCATTGTCGGCACCACGGCAAAAAGCATCAACGACTATTTTTTTACCCCGTTCAGCCAGGGCATGAAGATTGATCAACGCATTTATGGCGTGGAGCTTTTCGGCCACATGATCAGCCAGTTGCTTCGCTTCGCACTCACCGACCAGGCGCCCATCAAGGTGCTGCGCGAGAACCAGGAATACGCATGGACCTGGCTGTGGTGTCTGCTGGGTGGCCTGGTCGGTTTTATGGCGCGGGCTTTAAGAACTTTTCTCCTGTCCTCGCTGCTCGGCATCTCCCTGCTTGGATCGGTTTGCTACCTCGCCTTCCTGCAAGCCTGGTGGATCCCTGTTGTGCCGCCGCTGCTGGGTTTTTTGCTCACCGCCATGTCCACCGCCTCCTACATGTCGAACCAGGAAAAAAGACAGCGCGCAATGCTGATGCAAATTTTTTCCCGCCATGTCTCCGGTGATGTCGCCCAAACCCTGTGGGAACAACGCGACCAGTTCCTGCAGGGGAATCGTCCCAAGCCGCAGCAAATTACCGCCACCGTGCTGTTTTCGGATATCCATGGCTTCACCGCCATTTCCGAAAAGCTCCCTCCCCAACAACTGATGGAATGGCTCGATGAATACATGGAGGCCATGGCCAGCGTTGTTTCACGCCATCATGGCGTGATCAACAAGTACATCGGAGATGCAATCATGGTGCTTTTTGGCGCACCCATAGCCCACCATGTCGAGCCAGAAATTGCTGCCGATGCGGTCAATGCAATAGAGTGCGCACTCGCCATGGAACAGGAAATCAAGCACCTCAATACGCTCTGGGTCGCGCGCGGCCTTGCCCCGATCAGCGTACGCATCGGCATTTTCACCGGGCCACTGGTTGCCGGCAGCCTGGGCGGGAGCGACAGGCTGGAATACACTGTCATCGGCGACAGCGTGAATGTCGCTTCGCGTCTGGAAAGTTATAATAAGGACTTTACCGCCCCCGCTGCTGCAGGCAGACCCTGCCGCATCCTGATCGGGGAACCCACTCTCGGCTTGCTCGGAGGCCGCTACCACACAGAGGCGGTTGGCGAAGTTGCCCTGAGGGGCAAAGATAAGATGGTTACTGTTTATCAAGTCATCGATCGTCTGAAGCAAGGAGAAATATCGTGAGTATCAAGCAATTTTCCGCATGGGCCCTGGCCCTCCTTCTTGGCTTGCAGATCCCGGCTTCGGTGGCAGCCGATGCCACAACCTCCACCCCCACCTACAAACCGCCCCTGCGCGGCGCACCGGCCAGCCGCGTGGGAGGTGGCAGCCGCGGCGCCGACAGCGCCGGTGCACCTCGGATAGCAGTACTCGCGCCAGACCATACCGGTTACACCACCCAGGAACAACCCAACCTGTACTGGTACCTGTCCAAGCCGGTAGCAACCCGGCTGGAAATCACAGTCATCAACGACCAGTCGATCCAGCCGCTGCTGGAAAAGCAACTTGAAACACCAATCCAGGCGGGTATCCAGTGCCTGCGCCTGAAAGACCTCGGCATCAAGCTCAAGCCCGGCGTCGAATACCGCTGGTTCGTGGGACTGGTGGCGGACCCGCTGCACCGCTCCAACGACATTATCGCAAGCGGAACCATTCAGCGAAACGCCCCCTCCCCGGCACTGCAGGAAAAACTGTCCAGGGCCGACAAACAGAGCATCCCTTTCATCTATGCCGAGGAAGGCATCTGGTATGACGCCATCACCTCGATTTCAGAATCGATCGATGCCAATCCCAGGGATATGACCCTGCGTCAGCAGCGTGCTGCTTTGCTGGAACAGGCCGAACTGAACGAGCCAGCAAGCTTCGATAAAATACAGCCCTAGCGAACATATCCAATTGATTTCATGGAATCGATAAGTTTTTCAGCCAATAGTACGTGACCCCTGGCATTTGGGTGCAGGGGATCGCCTTTCATTTGCGGGTCGGAAAGAACTTCGGCGACAGCGTCTTCAATCAGTTGAACCTGGTGTTCATCAGCCACTTCCCGGTAGAAATCAGCCGCTGACAGATTTCGCAGAACAGCACCCGCAACACTCGGTTTCGGCGTCGCCAGCAGAACCGGCTTCGCCTCGTGTACCTTTATCTGGGCAAGTATCTGACCCAGATTGGCGATGGTTTCTTGTTGGGGAAGGTGGCGCAGCATGTCGTTTCCTCCCAGTGTCACCAAAACAAGAACAGGCTTGTGTTCCTCAAGAAGTTCCGGCAAACGCTGCAATGCAGCACCGCTTGTATCGCCACTTACACCGCCATTGATAACAACCCACCCCGTCCGGTTCGCCAGCAAACTGGGCCACGCCTCGTCAGGCGTCACGCCAACCCCCGCGGTAAGACTGTCTCCTAACGCCAGCACTCTGCTGCCTGGCAGAAGCACTTCCTCTTCGACTTTGCCACAGGCTGCAACAAGGGCGATGGCGGCTATCAGTACAAATAAGTGTCGAATCGAATAAGCACCTGATTGGCTGAGGCAGGCCGATATGCCCGGTGGCAAGTACATTTTGAAATGAATGTGCATTTTTCAGAAACGGATCATGGCGCAATCTGAAGCTGCTCGGGGTCAAGCAGCAGAAAGCGGGCGAAGCGCCCTTCTTTCCTGTCACCGTCATCGCTGACGATAATGATTCGCTGCTGGCCATCTATTACGGCGGTGCTGATCCCTTCGGCATGCTCGAAGCCTTGCAAGCCGGGAACGCTGACACGTCGTGCCGGATCACCTCTCCGACCACTCCAGAACCAGAGCTGGAACTGAACCCGCTCGCGTGCGACCGGGCCGCTGATAACAAGATAGCCGTCGAGAGATGGAAAGTAGGCCATGCCGCGAATCCCGTTCCCGTCGAGATCCAGCTTTTCCAGGATAGCCGAGATACGGGGCGGTTCGCCTGTTTCGAAGATAGCTGAGGGGTTCTCAACATAAGCGATGATGGCCCGTTTGTCGATCAAGGGACTGCGAAAGCCAATCAAGAGACGCTGCTGGTCGGGACTGATCTCCAGAGCCTCGATATTGAGTCCGCCGTTGCTCTTGACGTCCCGGATTTCGGCGGCGGAAGCCAGCAGCGGATGCGCCGCCACCAAGGCAGACTTCAGCCCTCCGGCCAACACTGGCGCAACCACGCGGCCGCCTTCGATGCGGAACCTGACCAGTCTGTTACGAGCCTTCTTCTCATCGCCGTCGCCATCGCGCGAATGCGAGGTGATGGCGTAAATATACCCCGACCGATCGGAAGCAAGCCCTTCAAGATCATCCAGTTTCAAGACGCCGGCTTCCATCGCCCCCGGACTCAGCGGAGTGCTGCTAACGCCCCCATCGAGGCGGATCGTAACCAGATTGAATGGATGCTGCTTTTCATCCTCGACAACAAGGAAACGTCCGTCCGCAAGCTGCTGGATGGCGGAAGGTTCGTAAATGCCATTCAGGGCCAGAAACATAAGAATACTTCCAAGTGTCATCTCGTCATTGTCTCCTGCGGCAAACATTTTGGATATCCGGATATCCGCAGAATAAATCGTCCCGGTTTCATCAGGCAATTCCGAACAGCAGCTTTCAGGAAAATCAAACGGCAGCAACGGGTCCAGGCTGGGCGTGCCAATGGCAATCGCAGCACCAAATTCAGCAACTACGTTCCCATTTCATGCTGGCAATCCTGACGCGCCATCTGCTTCTGCTTTCCGAATGACTCGAAGTTCGCACGACGTCGCGTCATTTCCTTGGCCATATCCTGGAACTGTTTCTCGACTTCATAGCGAAAAAAAGGCAGGCCGAACAAGCGGAGCAATAGTGAGTCCACCACGATCTCAACATGGTAATTTATCTGCACACCCTGGCCCACAGAGATTATCGTCGCTTCGTCGTCCATCCGCTTCATCGTGCCGGAGAGGGTTCTCGCCTGAATGCGTTTCATTGGCTCCAGACGAACTTCACGCTTCGATTCGAAGGGAAACGACAGCAGACCATATCTTGCGATGCCCTCCTGCTGGATAATCCATATATTTCCATGACACGAAATGATCTTGCTCGCTGTCAGATTTTCCAGAATGGATGTCATGTGGTCAAAATCAGTCATGACCTCCCAGGCAATTTCCTGAGAAACTCCAACATCCACTGTCGCATCCACGATAAAAGCCTCGCCACTTTTCTCAACACTAACAGCCACCTTATGCTCGGCACCAAGCACCACCGGGCCAAATATCGCAAGCAGACAGATCAGGACAAAAATCGGCGTGAGGCGCAGCAGATTATTGTGAGATTCGCCCATCTTGCGCTCCTCTTCAAGCTATTCGCGGGATCGCTTCGACCGATTGCGTACGCGAATCGACATTGTGAGTATGTTAGCGGTGCTCGATGATGGCATTTTCGCAGCAATATCGCCCGCTATCACGTGGAATGGCGCCCTTCGGAATTTTGCACATTTGCGGCTGTTTGTGCCGGTACTTTCCTGGTTCAAATTCAGGGAGGCAGTTTTGAGCACCGGTCCTTTTTAGACCAGTTTCTTCATTTGTTGTTCGAACAAGCAAAGCGCCATCGGTTTTGTTAAAAACTTTTACCGGAGTTCAAACTCGAGGCGAGTCAGGATGACGATACAGACTGGATATGACCCACTACAGCGGGCTTCGCCCGCTTACGTGGTCGGCTGAGCTTGAACGTTGGGCAACAAAAACCTAGTCACACTTCAATAACTGTACTCGGGAGGCATCATGGAACTAAAGATTAGCGCAACAGACATTCGTTGGTGGTTTTGGGCGGTAACGCTGGCTTTCATTGTTGCGGCTATCGCGGGCTGGATTCCAGGCTATTTCATAGTGATGGGTATTAGCGCGGTGCAGGTTATTTTCTTTCTAGTGCAAGAGAAAAATCTGACCGCATTTCCGACCCAGATCCGGGTTGTCTATTTTGCCTTTACGCTCTTTGGATTGTGGCCCGAGGTGCGGTTATTCATCTACATAATCCTTCTGTTGGGAACAATCATGGTGACCTTCTTCGGGCGTTGCAGTATAGCGCTCGTGCTTAAGCACATGCCGTGGAATCGGGGGCGTGAAGTCAGGCTCAACTAGGCAGTGCGGGGGCAGCCGCGAATGTCGCCCAACAAATCATTCCGGCGGACCGTCAAAAAGCTGCGCTTTTTGCCGACCGCTGAGTTAAAACGTTGGGCCTAACGGAGTTCTGCACACGGCGATTGAGGAACGAATACTTCAACGAATCGAGGCTCTGCTACCACAGGCCTCGCATTTGAGCCGAGGAAACGAGTATGGCCAAGTCCTATCTGAAGATCACCGTCAACAATGTGCAGGCTAGCAGATGGGCCACTCTGATACTGCGATGATTTTCAGGGTTTACGGCAGATGGATAGCTGAAGCAACACCAAATGCAGGCGGTAAAGCCGTTGAAATGTTCAGCAAAATAAGTTGCCGAAACAGGACTAATTAGCGCCAATTTTACGGCACGATTGATTTTAGTAATTCAATAAAATCAATAAGTTATTGGCGGAGAGGGCGGGATTCGAACCCGCGTTAGGATATTATCCTAAACACGCTTTCCAGGCGTGCGACTTAAACCACTCATCCACCTCTCCTGATGGAAGGCGGCAATTATAGGGGTGAACCCGGTTTTCGTCCAGCCTTACCTTCAGGCACTCAGAGAATGCGCTGATTAAGCAATCATTGCGAAAAATGAAGTGACGAAGCAATCTCGCAATTATAGTGAACACTTGTTCAAATATTCCTTAAGCTTCGGAAGGAATGCTCAACAAAGTAGAAAAGTCCGGGGGCAACATCAAAAGCCTGGCACCAACCGAATTTTGCGCGCCAACCCGGATTGTTTTACTTCTCAGGTTCCCAGGGCTGCAATTCATAACGCGGCGGCTGGCCGATGTAAAACAGCACCACGCCGCAACTGGCGAGGAAGAAGATGATGGCTAGCAGGCTTGCCACCACCGGGTCGGAACCACCACGTACGGGGTAAACAAAGGCAAACAGCACCATCGTAGCAATTGAACCCACAAAAGACAGCACAGAAAAACCAAATGCTATTTTTTTACCAATACTTCTTTTCACAGCACCACCCCCAATTGGTTTGCCTATCGGCATAAACACGCCCAGATCTGATTCAGAGCCTTGAGCAATGTTGGACAGAATAGCGCGTTTAATTACTGGGTACCGTAAAAATGTTTTACAAAGGGTTTGCGAAACTCCTGATGACAGTTGTAACAGCTGGTCTGGAGCGCCTGAAAGGCATTAATGACCGCCCGCCCATCCCCATTTTTTGCTGCTTGAGCCAGCGCATGCGCAGCTTCATGGGTTTCTCCATCATAGGCCTTGAATTTCCCCATTTTGCTGCCCATGAAGCCGATGATGCGTGTTTTCTCCATAATGGGAGGCTGAGGATGTTCGCCAATCAAGGGGGCTGTTTTCTCGACCAGAGCCCAGTCTTCACGGGAAATCCCATCGGTGATGGTCTGCATGTGCTTGCCCAGGTCTTTCATGACTTTCTGAAGCACAAGGGGCTCTGCCGCTGGAGCACGGTTCTCTGCAAAAGCGCGACAGCTTGCTGAGCTCAAGACGATTGCAGCGACAAGGGCTGACACTGCTGCAGAGGACATTTTCACGGGTTCAATTTTCCAGATTTCAAATCGATAAAATTCATTCGAATGTCCGCCCTTCGCCGGCCTCTTCATGCGTACGCCCATCGCGGATGTGGTAAATGCGCCGGAAGGTCGGGATGATCTTCTCGTCGTGCGTGACGACGATGATGGCGGTTTGATATTGCTGTGCCATCTTATTGAGGATGCGGATCACGGCCAGCGCACGTTCGCTGTCGAGCGGGGCGGTGGGTTCGTCGGCAAGGATGACAGGGGGGCGGTTGACCAGTGCGCGGGCGATGGCAACACGCTGCTGCTCGCCCCCGGAGAGCTGCGACGGCATGGCCTTGGCGCGATGCGCGACATCCAGCGCTTCGAGCAGCTCGAGCGCGCGCTGGCGCGATTCTGCATTGGGGCGCCCGGCCAGCATGGGCAACAGGGCGACATTGTCGGTCACATCGAGGAAAGGGATCAGATACGGCGCCTGAAACACGAAGCCGATATTGTCGCGGCGCAAAGCGCGCAAATCCTTGATCTTCCAGCCATCCTTGTAAATAACATCATTGCCCAGCTTCATGCTCCCGCTACTGGGCTCGATCACCGCACCCAGGCACTTGAGCAAAGTCGTCTTGCCGGAGCCGGACGGCCCCACCAGCCCCACCACCTCGCCGGGTGCAACCTGCATATCCACACCACGGAGGGCGTCGACAGCTGTATCGCCCGCGCCATAGCGCTTCGTCAGCCCCTCGATATGGATGCCGTTGTTAAGCCTGTCAGCCACCGATCGCCTCCGCTGGATCAACCTTGAGTGCCGCACGAATCGCCAGCACGCTTGCCAGCGCGCAGATAATCAGCACCGCGGCAAAGCCACGTGCCGCATCGCCGGGTTCAAGCAGGACATATTTTGGAAATAGCGGTGCCCAGAGAGTGGCAGAAATCTTGCCCACAACAAAGCCGATGAAGCCGAGACCCAGTGCCTGTTGCAAGATCATGCCGGCGATGGTGCGATTGCGTGTGCCGATCAATTTCAGCACCGCGATTTCGCGAATCTTCCCCAGGGTCAGGGTGTAAATGATGAAAGCCACGATGGCCGCGCTGACGATAGCGAGAATAACCAGGAACATGCCGATCTGCTTGGATGAGGTGGCAATGAGCTTGGCTACCAGAATTTCTTCCATCTGCACACGCGTGTAGACCTGCAAACGTTTCCAGCGGCGGATGGGCTCGGCCACCTCTTCTGCCGAATGGCCGGGCTTGGTCTGTACCAGCACCGCGTTAACGAAGGAATTGTTGCTTTGCGAGGCGATCACCGCGTCCAGCAGGCCAGGCACGCCGGGACGGTTGAATGCCGGGTTGGCTGCCGTACGGCGGCGTTGCTGGACGATGACATCGTTGTCCTTCAGGAACTGGGCTTCCTGCGCGTCTCTGAGTGGGATGAATACCATCGGGTCGCCGCTCGAGGACACCATGCGCCGCGTCAGGCCGACCACGGTGTAATGATTGCGGCGAATCTGGATGCGATCGCCGAGTTTGAATCCTGATGCCATATCAGCTACGGCCTCGTAGTGTCCGCGGGTAATCTGGCGCCCGGCAACAAGGTAGCCCGGCTCGCCCGGCCCGCCCGGAACAATGCCGACGGCCATGGCACGGACATCGCGCTCACCCAAACGCACCTGCATGGTGAGATAGGTCACATTGGCCGCACGCTCCACGCCGGGCATGCCGAGAATGCCGCGATAGACATCGTCGTAAATGCTCGACGGCTCGGCATAGGGGCCGAGGGTATCCTTTTGCACCACCCACAGATCCGCGCCACTGTTGCCAAGCAACACCTTGGCATCATCCACCATGCCGCGATATACCCCGGCCATGGTAAGCGTCACTCCGATCAGCAATCCAAGCCCAACGCCGGTAAACACAAATTTGCCCCAGGCATGCAGGATGTCGCGCCCTGCCAGGCTGATCATGGCGCAACCAGATGATCGACAATCTTGATGCGGCTCTCTGCATTAATGTCGCGCTTGCTGTACACCACGACGCGATCTCCGGCCTTGAGTCCCTGCGTGATCTGCACCCGGCCATCGAGATCAGAGGCACCCGTCTGTACAGTCACAAAACGGAGTCCATCATTTTCCACCAGCCAGACACCGGTTTTTCCATTCTGATGTTTGAGCGCGGCATTCGGCACCACCGGAGTTGCGGGCAATTCGGGCTGTGCCACCGTGACTTCTGCCAGTTCGCCAATTGGCGGGAGCGTTTCAGGTGTGTTATCGAAAACCACCTTGGCCAGGGCTTCTTCGGTCACTGCATCTGCGCGAGGCTCCACTCGCTCCACCCGGCCCGCCATTTTTTGCTGAGCCTGTGAACGCAGCACGATGGTAGCGGGCAGCGCAGCGCGCAGGCCGGATGCACGCAACTGATCAAAGCGTACATTGACCCACAGGCTTGCAGGATCGATCACCTCCACCACTGCCTGCCCAGCTACCACGGTGGTGCCTGATTCGGCATTGCGCGCCACCACCAGGCCACTCACCGGTGCTAGCAGGCGCAGGTTGGCGCGTTGCTGGATCATGCCATCCCGGTCGGCGCGGATGCGCGCAATATCCTGCCGGGCTGCATCCCGGTTGGCGCCGGCAGAGGCGAAGGCGGCTTCAGTCACAAGGCGCTCCTGGCGTTTGGCTTCGACCGCCTCATTACTGACAAAACGCTTCAGCAATAATTGTTCATAACGTCGCACCTGGGCCTCGGCATAGGCCTTGCGCGCTGTCGTGTCCCGCACCTGGGCTTCGGATGCGAGCACGGCAGCCTGGGCACGGGCAAGCGCTGCTTGCTGCGAACTTACACGCTCATCGAGATCCACCGGGTCCATTTCGGCCACGATCTGGCCAGCCTGAACCCGATCGCCCACCTGCACGCTGACCTGCCTGACGCGCCCGGAGACTGTCGGACCGATCATGTAGGCGTAGCGTGCCTCGACCGTGCCGACTCCGAACAGCGATGGCGATATGGATTCCTGCTGTACGCTCTGCACCGTGACGGGAACAGGTGCCAACGGCCCTGAGCGCAGGGCGACATAGCCGAAAAGGGTTACCAGCAGAACGAGGAAAACAATCAGGGAAATCTTGCGCCGGTTGGCTAATAAACTTTTCATCGTGCTACCTCAATACCTCGGCGATAGATTGTAAATACGTTTGGTGCTTCTGCCAGCATATGCTTGGTGTTTCCCTCCAGCATTGATTGCATGACCAGTCCCTGGATCATGCCTATGAACAGCGTGGAGGCAGCATCCACATTCACTTTCTTATCAATTTCGCCACACGTTTTGCCGGCTTCGATCAGGCTCGACAGGCGCTCGGCATATCGACAGATCAGGGTGCGTGCCACACGCTTGGGCAGAGAATCCGCAGGACGCTGCAATTCGCCAAACAGCATACGCGGCACGCCGGGATGCGCTGACACGAATTCGATATGCGCCATGAATACGGCCTCCAATGCAGCCAATGGACTTGCAGCCGGCTCCGCGGCCTGGTCAACGCGTGCCATCAGCTGCTCGGCCACCCACTCCATAACCGCCTGCCAGATAGCATCCTTGCTGGGGAAATGACGAAACAAGGCGCCCTGGGTAAGGTTCATTTTCTTGGCGATGGCTGCGGTGGTAATGTCGCTGGGGTTCTGCTCTGCGGCCAGTTCCACCACCGTTTCAACGGTAACAATCCGGCGCTCACCCGCAGGCAGGTGTTTCGAGATGACTTGCATGAAAAATCCGAAGGTAGTAATTGATTACTATCTTATCCAAACTTAAAACGCACGTCAAATCACTTCGACGCACTTAATTTTCAATGTCTTCAGCCCACACCAACGCGTCCACATGCGCGGCATTGACCTTGGCTGCATCCAGGCCGCAGACTGCCGCCAGCAACTCGATCTGCTCCTGCTCGAATTCTTCGCATGCGATGGCCAGATCGAGATAGGGTGCGTATATGCCCTCTCCTTTCAGCAATGCCAGCGAGACCTGTTGCGGAAGGTGAAAGCCTTCCAGTGCTTTTTCCATTGGAATATTCAACAGCGCTTCCAGCAGCGAAAGAATCCCCACCAGGAACAAGCCATCCTGTTCCGCACTGGAAATCTTTTCCTTGCCCAGCAATTCCACCATTCGAGCCCGTACCAGCGCATTTTTAAGCAGCACCTGGCTACGGGGATCAGCTTTTTCGCTGGTAAACAGCAGCAGCGTCAGCCAGCGATAGAGCTGGTCGTAACCCAGCAGCGTCATGGCATGAGCAATGGAACGGATTTCCTGCCGAAAGCCGTTCACCGGCGAATTGATGTAGCGCAGTATCTTGAAGGTTATGGCCGCATCGCGCTTGACGCTCGCCTCGAGTTCCTTGATCTCTGCGTGACTGCGCACCAGATTAAGCAGTTCGATCACCTTGAGACGATGATTGTCCAGACGATGAGGGGCTGTGAGTTGGGGCCTGGTGAAGTAATATCCCTCGAAATAGTTGAATGCCAGTTTGCGGCAGGCCTCCAGATGTTCTTCCGAATTCACACCGACAGCAATAAGCGGGCGTACTGACACTTTCAGGATAGCGACGATCTCTTTGCTCAATTCAAGCGCATCAGTTTGGGAGATATCGAATCGCACGTAATCGGCAATCTGGCACCAAGGCAAATATTCGGGCCGATTGCGCGGGTTATCCACGGCAAATTTGAAGCCACGCTCCTTTAGCTGACGACAACGTGCCAGAATCTGCTCAGCAAATTCTTCCTGCGGCTGCAGGACAAGCACCACGTTTTTACCTGGCAATCTTTCCAGTAGCGGGTGATCGAGAAAAACCGGAGAAATATTGATGAAGGCCATCTTGCCCTGCAGCAGGCGCTCAGCACCCAGATCCAGAATGCTCTTGATGAGCATCTGGTCATGCATCAACAACACGGTATCGTCCGGTTTTATTTCGGCCAGAGAGTGCCGGTTGCGCAACGCCAGTTCATAGCCGATCAGGTGCTCTGAGCGATCCAGCACCGGTTCGCGCCGCAGGAAGCGTAGCCGTAGCGCCACCGCGTCATTGCGTTGTCCGTTGGTTTCAATATCGAGCAGACTGGTAACCACCTCCTGCGCGGCAGCCTCGCCCGTGTCCACCCGTTTTGCGTCATAGGGCGAAGCATCTGGTTTGCCCTCGTCGGGAAGCAGTTCAGGCAAAGGCTCCTGCACAACAGGTTTTTCTTCGACGCTGACCGGTTCGGATGGCTGCGTATTGAAGATGGATTTCAGCTTTTCAAACATGGATTCCTTTCGCTGCCTGCAGGCTTTTCCAGAACATTGTGCCGTACGTATCATGCATGTCAAGCAGGTGCAGACATACATCGTCGAACTTGTTGCGCTGCAGGCATGTCACAAGTATATTGAGAACCATTCCATCATGACTTACCCAGATTCATGAAAATTTTCTTCACCCGACTGCTGCTTGCTTTCATGCTCGTGTGGCTGCCCTTGCAGGGCTATGCCAGCGAGGCTATGTCCTTTTGCCTGCACCAGCATGAAGATGCCTCGATACAGATGGCTGCGGGCGAACATGAAGCATGCCACGGGCAGAAAGCCTCCGTACAGCATGAAGATACCATGGTCGACAGTGGCACGGCCTGCGACAACTGCTTCTCCTGCCATCTGATCGCCCAGCCCGCGCTGATCATGCTTCCGCTTGCGCTTGGCACGGAGAGCAGCAAATTATTTCAACACCCCTTAAAAACAGCCTTCTCCCCGCTCTTCCCTGAGCAACTGCAACGCCCCCCCCTCGCATTTTTTTCCTGAGTCTTTCCGTTTCAAACTGAAACCATGCAATTGCGCCCTGTGCCATTTGCATGGATGACGCATCTCATCAAGGAAAACATATCATGAAAAAAGCGCTGAACGCCTTCATCGCCGCCTTCGCCATGCTGGCGGCCTTCTCCCTGCACGCTGCAGATGTGGCCAACGGCAAGGGCACGGTCAACAAAATCAACAACGATACCGGGTCGCTGAATATTTCCCACGAAGCGATTCCTGCTCTCAAATGGCCCGCCATGACCATGGACATCAAGGTCGCCGACCGGAAAATCCTGTCCGAGGCAAAACCCGGACAGGTCATTTCCTTTGGCCTCACCAAGGACCCCAAGGTCGGCTATGTGATTTCCCACATCGAAGCTGTCAAGTAAACCTGGCACGCGGGCAGCCTGGTGCTGTCTGCGGTTCCATTCCTGGAGAACCACGGCCATGAAACCCAAACGCCGTATCATCACGCCGGTAACAGCGGCTTTGCTCGCCCTGCTGTTCGCATTGCCGGCAGTTGCAGAACCCTTGCCGGGCGCCAATGTGGAAAGCCTGCTGAAGCTGGCCCGCGACGTTAATCCCGAGCTCGCTGCCATGCGGCATGAAGCACAGGCTGCATCTGAACGGATTAATTCCGCCGGTGCCTTGCCGGACCCCATGCTGCGTACCGAGCTACAGGACATCACCCGGCAGGGAACGGCTTCCAGCGTCAATCTGCTGCCGGGCACGGCTGGCAGCACTAAATACACACTGATTCAGGCAGTGCCGTTCTGGGGCAAACGCGACCTCAGGCGCGAGCTTGCCGAAGCCGAAGCGCAACAGGCACAGGGCCGCATCAACACAAGCTGGGAAGATCTGGCAGCACGCATCAAGACCAGCTACGCCCAGTATTATGTCTTTTCCCGCGCTGAAATCCTGACCCGTGAATTGCTCGACCTGACACAGAGCCTGGAAAAAATCGCCCAGGCGCGCTATGCCAGCGGCCTCGTCCCGCAACAGGACGTCATCCGTGCGCAGCTCGAACAGACCGGGATTCGCAGTGACCTGGTGGAACTGGAAAATGCTGTCCATCACAGCAAGGTCAGGCTGAATGCCCTGCTCTACCGTCCCGCCACCGCACCCCTGGCTGCCCCGGTCATGCTACGTACTCTTCCAGCCATCTTGAAACAGGACCAGAGCTCGCTAGAGGACAAGCTGCACGCCCGTAATCCGCAACTGTCTACCGAGGCGGCGCGCGTCAACGCTGCCACGAAAAACCGCGAACTGGTTTACCGCAATCGCTACCCGGATTTCAATCTCGGCCTTTCACCGCTGCAAACCGGCAATCGCGTGGATGCGTGGGGCATGATGGTCGAGTTCAACATTCCGTTGCAGCAGTCCAGCCGCCGCTCACAGGAGCGCGAGGCACAGTTCATGCTGGCAGCAGCCGAATCTCGCAGGGATGCCACCCGGAACCAGCTTCTTGCCGATCTGGCGGAAAACCTTTCCGAGCTGGATGCCACACGCCGGATCGAGAATCTCGCACAAAACAGCCAGCTGCCGCAGGCAGAACTGAGCTTCAAGGCCGCGCTGGCCGGATATGAAAACGGCAAGGTGAATTTCGCCACCCTGCTGGACGCCCAGCGCCTGATGCTCAAAGCCAGGCTGGACGCACTCAAGGCCCAGGGCGAAGCTCAAAAACGCCTGGCCGAAATCGAACGCCTGTTGGGAGAAGATTTATGAAAACCAGAACAATCATTGTGCTGCTGGCACTCGTGACCAGCATTGCGCTTGGGGCAGGCTACTGGCTGGGCATGAAACAAACCGGCACAACCTCTGTCACCCCAGATACCGTCAAGATGGAGCGCAAGGTTCTCTATTACCGCAATCCGATGGGGCAGCCCGATACTTCGCCCGTTCCCAAGAAGGATGAGATGGGCATGGACTACATTCCGGTCTACGAGGATGAAGTGGAGCCAACCAAGAAAGAACGCAAGATTCTCTACTACCGTAACCCGATGGGCCAGCCCGATACTTCTGCCGCCCCCAAAAAAGACGAAATGGGGATGGACTACATCCCGGTGTACGAGGATGAAGAAAGCGGCAACCCTGGCACAGCCGGACAGGTGAAAATCAGCACCTATAAAATCCAGAAACTGGGGGTGCGCACCGAGGCTGCGACGCTGCGCGAATTGTCCCGAATGGTCCATGCCGTCGGCCGGGTCGAAGCCAATGAGCGCATGACCTACACCATCTCGCCCAAATTCGAAGGCTGGATCGAGCGCCTGCACGTCAATACCACGGGCGCCCAGGTGAAACGCGGTCAGCCCCTGCTCGAGGTATACAGCCCGGAACTGGTTTCCACCCAGAGAGAATACGCCATCGCCCTCCAGGGTCAGCAAGCCCTGGCCAACGCCAGCCCGGAGGCGAAGTCGGGCATGAAGCAACTCGCCGATGCCAGCCTGGCGCGCATGAAGAACTGGGACATCTCGGCTGAGCAACTGAAAGCCCTTAGCCAGAACCCGGAAGCACGCCATACCCTCACCTACCGCTCGCCGGCCAGCGGCATCATCATGGAGAAAAAAGCCGTGCAAGGCATGCGCTTCATGCCGGGCGACGTGCTTTACCAGATTGCCGATCTTTCTTCAGTGTGGGTTCTGGCGGACGTCTTCGAGCAGGACATGGCCATGGTCAGATCGGGGCAGATGGCCAGGGTCCGTTTCAACGCCTATCCCGGCAAGGAGTTCGAGGCCAGGCTGACCTACGTCTACCCCACCCTGAATGCCCAGACGCGCACCGTGCCGGTCCGCCTGGAAATGGACAATCCCGGCATGCTGCTCAAGCCCGCCATGTATGCCGACATCGAACTGAGCGTACCGAGCAAAGGCAAGGTGCTGACCATTCCCACTTCCGCCGTCATCTACGGCGGCAAACGCCAGAGCGTGCTGGTGGAACTGGCCGAAGGCCGCTTCGAGCCGCGCGACGTCAAGCTCGGCAGCCAGAGCAGTGATCATGTAGAAGTGCTGGAGGGTTTGGGTGAAGGCGAAAAAGTCGTGGTCTCGGCCAATTTCCTGATCGACTCTGAGAGTAATCTCAAGGCCGCTTTCAGCAGCCTGGTGAGCAAGCAGTCCCAGCCCGAAGCGACTGCCGATACTGCCAGCAAGGAGCACTAATATGCTCAATCGCATCATCGAATGGTCGGCGCGGAATATCTTTCTGGTGCTGCTGGCCACCGCGGCCATTATCGGCGGCGGAATCTACGCTGTCCTCAAGACACCTCTGGACGCCCTGCCCGACCTGTCCGACGTGCAGGTCATCCTGTATACCGAGTATTCAGGTCAGGCACCGCAAGTCGTGGAGGACCAGGTCACCTATCCGCTCACCACGGCCATGCTCTCGGTGCCGAAGTCCAAGGTAGTGCGCGGTTTCTCGTTCTTTGGCGCGTCCTTTGTCTACGTCATTTTCGAGGACGGCACCGACATCTACTGGGCACGCTCGCGGGTGCTGGAATATCTCACCTCGCTTTCCGGCAGCCTGCCGCAAGGCGTTACCCCAAGGCTCGGCCCGGATGCGACCGGCGTGGGATGGGTTTACCAGTATGCGGTGCTGGGCAAAAACCGCACCCTGGCCGAGTTGCGCACCCTGCAGGACTGGTATCTGCGCTATCAGCTCAGCAAGGCGCCGGGCGTGGCAGAAGTGGCCAGCATCGGCGGCTTCGTCCAGCAGTACCAGGTGGTTGTCGATCCGCGCAAACTGCAGGCTTACGGCGTGCACATCACCGAAGTCAGCAAGGTCATCCGCGATTCCAACCGCGATGTGGGCGGACGCGTCATTGAAATGGCCGAAACTGAATTCATGGTGCGCGGCAAGGGCTACCTGCGCGGCCAGAAAGACCTCGAGATGCTGGTCATCAAGAGCGAGAGCGGCATTCCCGTTCTGCTGCGCGATGTGGCCCGTGTGGAACTCGGCCCGGACGAACGGCGCGGGTTGTCCGAACTCAACGGCGAAGGCGAAGTGGTATCCGGCATCGCCATGGCGCGTTTCGGCCAGAATGCACTGGAAGTCATCCACAACATCAAGCGCAAGATCGCCGAAGTATCCAGCGGGCTGCCGGAAGGTGTGACGATCGAAACGGTCTACGACCGCTCCGACCTGATCGAACGCGCCATCGCCAACCTCAAGACCACGCTGCTGGAGGAAAGCCTCATTGTCGCTTTGGTATGCGTGGTTTTCCTGCTGCACGTGCGCAGCGCGCTGGTCGCCATCATCATGCTGCCGGTCGGGGTGCTGATCGCCTTCATCGCCATGCGCCTCCTGGGCATGAACTCCAACATCATGAGTCTGGGCGGCATCGCCATTGCCATCGGCGCGATGGTGGACGCAGCCATTGTCATGATCGAGAACGCGCACAAGCATCTGGAGCGGCTGGAAGGCAACCCCTCCCGGCCTCCCCTTATCAGGGGAGGAGCTGGAGCCCCCTCCCCTGATAAGGGGCAAGCAGGCAATCCGCACAGCGGATGCTCGCACAAGGGGAGGGATGGGGAGGGGTTAGGGTTCGAGGCCCGCGCCAACGCCATCATCGATGCCTGCAAGGAAGTCGGCCCGGCACTGTTCTTTTCGCTCCTGATTATCACCGTCTCATTCCTGCCGGTATTCACGCTGGAGGCGCAGGAAGGCCGCCTGTTCTCGCCGCTCGCCTTCACCAAGACCTTTGCCATGGCCGGTGCCGCGCTGCTGTCTGTCACGCTGGTGCCGGTGCTGATGATGATTTTCGTGCGCGGCAAGATCATGCCCGAGCAGAAAAACCCGGTAAACCGCTTTCTGATCTGGCTGTATCGGCCCGTTATTGCCTGGGTGATGCAGTGGAAAAAATTGACCATTATGCTGGCCGTTGCCGTTCTGGGCATCAGCCTGTATCCGGCCACGAAGCTGGGCAGCGAATTCATGCCCACGCTCAATGAAGGCACCCTGTTCTACATGCCGACCGGCCTGCCTGGCATGTCGGTGACCAAAGCCGCCGAGACCCTGCAAACCCAGAACAAGATCATCAAGGGCTTTCCTGAAGTCGCATCGGTCTATGGCAAGGCCGGTCGCGCCAACACCGCCACCGACCCGGCCCCGCTGGAAATGTTCGAAACCGTCATCAATCTCAAACCGGAAGATGAATGGCGGCCCGGCATGACCATCGACAAGCTGATTGCGGAACTCGATGCAGCCCTGCAGATACCCGGCATTTCCAATTCCTGGACCATGCCCATCAAGGCCCGCATCGACATGCTCTCAACCGGCATCCGCACGCCCATCGGGATCAAGGTCTTCGGCAAGAATCTGGGCGAGATGGAAAAACTGGCCAAGGAAATCGAAAGCGTGGTCAAGGTCATACCGGGCACCACCAGCGCCTATGCCGAGCGCCTGACCGGCGGCCTGTATCTCGACATCGAGCCGGATCGCAGCCAGTTGGCCCGCTATGGACTGGCGGTAGGCGATTTTCAGGAAATCATCTCATCCGCACTGGGCGGCGAAACCGTCACCACCACGGTCGAAGGCAGAGAGCGTTTCGGCGTCAGCGTGCGTTATCCACGCGAACTGCGCAGCACGCCACAGCAGATCGCCACGCAGATCCTGGTGCCTGTAAACACGGGCATGGGCGGGCCGCCCGCCATGATCCCGCTGGGGCAACTGGCCACGGTCAAAATCGTGAAAGGCGCCCCTTCCATCCGCACAGAAAACGCCCTGCTCTCCGCTTATATCTACGTCGACATCCGCAACCGCGACATCGGCAGCTATGTGGCCGAGGCACAGCAGGCGGTGCGCGACAAGGTGAAGTTCCCGCCCGGCTACTACGCGACCTGGAGCGGCCAGTTCGAATACATGCAACGCGCCAAGGAAAAGATGAAAGTCGTCATCCCGGTCACGCTGGCGATCATCTTCACCCTGCTCTATCTCAATTTCCGCCGTTTAACCGAGACCCTGATCGTCATGCTGTCCGTGCCGTTTGCGCTGGTCGGAGGCGTGTGGCTGATGTGGGCGCTGAACTATAACGTTTCCGTGGCGGTGGCGGTCGGCTTCATCGCCCTGGCCGGGGTGGCGGCCGAAACAGGGGTGGTGATGCTGATCTACCTCGACCAGGCGCTCAGCAAACTTAAAAACCAAAGGGAAGCCGAAGGCAGGCAACTTGCTTCGGCTGACCTCTATGCAGCGGTGATGGAAGGCGCGGTCGAGCGGGTACGCCCCAAGATGATGACCGTAGTGGCCATCATGGCCGGCCTCTTGCCCATCATGTGGAGCAGCGGCACCGGCTCCGAGGTGATGAGCCGTATCGCAGCGCCCATGGTGGGCGGCATGATCTCATCGACCATACTGACGCTGATCGTCATCCCTGCTTTATATGCCCTGATCAAGGAATGGACTCTTTTCGGAAGGAAGTAACGTGAACATCAAATCCATCGCTCTGCTGAGCGCGCTGCTGCTTTCTGCATGTAGCGACCACCCACAGGGCCGCGAGGACAAAAAAACCCGCCACTACGATGAAAAAACACTGGCAATGGGTGAGCTAATTTACAACTCCCATTGCGCCACATGCCATGGCTACAAAGGGGAAGGGAAGACGGGCTGGCAACAGCCTGGCCCGGATGGAAAACTCCCGCCCCCTCCGCTCGACGGCAATGGTCGCACGTGGCGTCTATCGAGCACTCAGATTCAACAGTTCATCAGGCTCGGCAGCCCGGACGGACGCGGCAACATGCCAGCCTGGCAAGGCAAGCTGAGCGAGCATGAAATCAGCGCCGTGGCAGTCTGGATTACCTCGCTGTGGTCGGACCAGGTCTATCTGGACTGGCAGACAAAAACCGAGCACGGCACTCAATAATTTTGTATTATTAGTCTTTTCTAATTTACCCGGAGACTCTCATGTACGGATTCAGCACACAAGTATCAGGCTCATTCGACGATGCCGTAAGCAAAGTGACCGAGGCACTGAAAACTGAAGGATTTGGCGTTCTCACGGACATCGACGTGAAGGCCACCATGAAGGCCAAACTCAACATCGATGGCCGCCCCTACCGCATCCTGGGAGCCTGCAATCCCCCGCTGGCACATCAGGCCATCACTGCCGACCCGGATATCGGCCTGCTGCTGCCCTGCAACGTGGTGGTACGCGAAGAAGAAAATGGATCGATCACCGTGGCATTCATGGACCCATCCGCCGTGCTGAAACTGGTGGAGAAGCCCGGCATCGAAGAACTGGCCAAGGAAGTGCGCGGACGCCTGGAGCGGGTACGCGATGCGCTGAAAAGTTAAGATTCAAGCAAGATCAAAACAAAACGGGGAGCGAATATCGCTCCCCGTTTTGTTTTGCATGCAAAAGCATCTGACAGGCGTTATCAGAGTTGGTTAAAACCGGGATTAAGGCCGCAATGTGCCAGTTTCCGCCTTTCTCAATCCACCGGCTAGTGGCGGCAAGATATGACATGCGGCCATTGGGATTCAGTTGTAGCAATAACCCTACTGGCAAAAATGGGGGAATCCCCGATTGAAAATGGTCAAAATGGGCGTAAGGTCGAGTTCATAAATTTTTTCGAAGAAATTATGAATATCACCCAAAAGACCCCACACCTTTTGATTACGCCAAACATCCCAAAGAGAAAGGGAACGGATTTTACACAGGAGGAGATGGCAAGCCTTTTCCAACAGTTGACGGAACACCTCCGGGAAGTCTTCTGGATCGCTTCCACAGATTGGCAAGAGATTATCTATATCAGCCCAGGGTATGTGGAAATCTGGGGCCGTTCCTGCGATAGCCTCTATGCCAGGCCACTTGATTGGCTGGATTCCGTAGTTGATGCAGACCGCGAACAGGTCATTGCTGCGATGAGCGCAATCAGCAGCGGAGACACGTCTGATATCGCCTTCCCGGAGTATCGAATACACCGACCTGACGGCTCCGAACGGTGGATAAAAGCACACACCTTTACCCTCTGTGATGTAACAGGGAATATTCGCTGGATCGCCGGAGTTGCTGAAGACATTACTGAGCGCAAGCAAGCCGAGACGGGGCAACGGGAGAGCAATGATTTCGTAAAGGCACTGGCCGATCATATTCCCGCCCTGTTGGGGCACTGGACACCGGAGCTTCGTTACACCTTTGCAAGCAAAGAATACACCAAATTACTTGGACGCTCGGAGGCAGAAATGCAGGGCATCCGGATTCAAGATCTGGTGGGCGATGAACTGTTTCGGATTCGAGAACCCTATATTCGCTCTGCGTTGCGTGGTGAACCCCAGTCGTTTGAAGGCACATTACCCAAGCCAGATGGTAATGTTCTGCACGTTTTGGCTCAATACATTCCGCACAAAGTGGATGGCCAGGTTCAGGGTGTGTTTGGATTGGTGACTGACATCACATCAATCAAGCATGACCAGGAGCAGCTTCGAGTTAGCGATGCGGCCCTGAAAGCGGTCTCTCAAGGCGTGGTCATCAGGGGAGCAGACCAATTCATCCTCTCGGCGAATGACGCCTTTGCCTCGATCACTGGCTACAGCACCACAGAAATCATTGGCCGGGATTACTGCTTATTGGTGGGGCCACTTACCGATCCACATCAGGCCGAGCGGATACGCATGTCTTTTGAGTATGGCACGGAATTTTCCGGCGACATTCTCCATTATCGCAAAGACGGCAGCGCATTCTGGAACGAGCTGACGATCTCGCCTGTGCATGATGAGCAAGGACAGTTGACCCACTTCGTCGGCATCACTCGTGACATCACCAAGCGCAAACACGCGGAAGAGTCTCTCCGCATAGCTGCCGTAGCTTTTGAATCGCAGGAGGGCATGATGGTCACCGATGCCAATAGTGTGATTCTGCAGGTCAACCGCGCCCTCACCGAAATCACCGGATATATGGCTGAAGAAATTATTGGGCAGACGCCTCGCCTGTTCAAGTCCGGTCGTCACAATACCGCCTTTTATGCTGCAATGTGGGATAGCATCAAGCGCACGGGGGGCTGGCATGGGGAAATCTGGGACCGGCGAAAGAACGGTGAAATCTACCCCAAATGGCTGGCCATCACTGCGGTGAAATCGGAGGATGGCGCAGTTACGCACTACGTTGGAGCACACACCGACATATCCACTCGCAAGGCTGAGGAAGACGTGATCAAGAACATGGCTTTCTATGATCCGTTGACCCAGCTGCCGAACCGGCACTTGCTCAACGATCGCCTGAGTCAGGCTATGGCTGCCAGTAAGCGTAGTGCTTGCTATGGCGCACTGATGCTTCTTGATCTGGATAACTTCAAGCCCCTTAATGATACACATGGACATATTGCGGGTGACCAGCTTTTAATTAAGGCAGCGGAACGCCTTAATAAATGTGTGCGCGAGATGGATACAGTGGCACGTTTCGGTGGCGATGAATTTATTGTGATGCTTAACGGGCTGGGTACGGATAAAGCCGAATCGACCTCCCAAGCCGGGATCATTGCGGAAAAAATCCGTGCCGCGTTATCTGAACCCTATTTACTGACCATCAGGCACAATGAAAAAGCTGATGCCACAGTGGAACATCATTGCTCAGCGAGCGTTGGCGTGACCTTGTTTTTCAATTATGAAGCAAGCTATAGCGAAATTCTCAAGAAAGCCGATATGGCAATGTATCAAGCCAAAAAGGCAGGGCGCAATTTGATACGGTTTCATGACTCGAACATTTGAGCGACTGTCATAAATGGCGTACCCGGATGATTGAGGTCGTGGTGCTGAATGGCTCTTGAGGGTCGATAGCAAAAGTTACATTCTGACAATGCGTGTCAGATTAAGCCTATAAGGCCAGCGTTTCGCCGACTTTCATTTCCTTCAACCTGACTTTTACGCCCTGTTTCTTCAAGGCTGCCGCAAAAGCATCCGGCTTGCCATCCAGTACCGGGAAAGTGCCGAAATGCATCGGCACGACCATGCCCGGCTTGACCAGTTTCACCGCCTCGGCTGCACGTTCCGGACCCATGGTGAAATGTCCGCCTATGCAGGCCAGCATGACATCAACCTTGTGAAAACGACTGATCAGGGCCATATCGCCAAACACGTCCGTATCGCCGGTATGGTAAATCGCCGGACCATTTTTCACCGTAATCAGGAAGCCGCCTGGGTTTCCGCCGTTGTGAATATGTTTGTCTGAACTGCCTTCCGGTGCAACCACTGTTGAACTGTGGATGGCAGGGATGAAGGCAATTTTCACTTCACCGTCGAGCATGCTCAACTCCCCGCCGAAATTACCCTGGGTGTCGAACCCCATCTGCTTTTCCGGATAACCGCCATAGGTCGCCAGTGCCTTGCCCAGGTCAAATGTCGTCACCAGCCGTGCGCCGGTTTTGGTGGCGATTTCTGCACTGTTGCCAACGTGATCGAAGTGGCCGTGGGTGATCAGGATCAGATCCGCCTTGTCGAGTTTGGCCAGGTCTTCCTTGCCGTTCTTGTTGGCAGGGTTGGTCAGCCAGGGGTCGATCAGCAGCACCTTGCCGGAAGGTGTGGCGAGTTTGAATCCGGCATGGCCGTACCAGGTCAACTCGGCCTTTCCGCCCGCCAGCGCAAGTGACGGAACAGCCAGAAATAATATGAGAATCAACTTTATCATATCAATGTAACCCTTTATTTATTATGTATATCGTAAACAACAAAATCATAATCAAAACCATTCTTTTCATCCGCGCTGCAATGCTTGCGGCTGGATTCCACCCATCTGGCGTGGTCAAATTCAGGAAACCAGGCATCCCCGGCCACCTCGGTTTTGACTTCAGTCAGGTACATCCGGCCTGCCAGTTCAAGCGCCTGACGGTATATATCGGCACCACCGATAAAAAAGGCTTCTGCATCGCCCGCACAGGCGGCCATGGCATCTGTCAGAGTATGCACTACCACGCAATCGGGCACAGAAAAATTCCGGTCGCGCGTGATAATCACCGAAGTCCGGCCCGGCAAGGGCCTCCCCAGCGACTCCCAGGTCTTGCGCCCCATGATGATGTGGTGTCCCAGGGTAAGCGCCTTGAAATGGGCCAGATCGGCCGGCAGGCGCCATGGCAGGGTATTGTCGATGCCGATGACGCGATTGCTCGCCATGGCAGCAATGATGGAGAACTGGGTCTGGCTCATAACTTGAATCTGTTTACCGCCGCATGCAAGTTGCTTGCCATGCGCTCCATGTTATTGATTTCGGCGGTATTCTGCTGCACCGCCTCGCCATTCTGTTCAGCCATTTGCGCGATGCACTCGACATTACGGGCTATTTCATTGCTGGCGCTCTTCTGTTCGTTCGTCGACAGCGTGATTGAGTCCACGCCACTGCTGGCTTCACTGACAGACTGATTAGCTTCGCCCAGAGCCATCGCCACATGTTCGAGAAAATCCTGACTGGCGGTTAGCGATTCATGGCCGCGTTGAATTGCTTGCTCTACCAGAGCGGCCTGCTGGCTCAGGGTCAGGGTCACCTGATCGATCTGGCTGGCGGATTGCGCTGATTTTTCAGCCAGCTTGCGTACTTCGTCGGCCACCACGGCGAAGCCTCGTCCCTGCTCGCCCGCACGTGCCGCCTCAATGGCGGCGTTGAGCGCCAGCAGGTTGGTCTGGTCGGCTATATCCTTGACCTGCCGGGTCATATTGGTAATCGCTTCCGTGCTATGCACAAACTCGGTGACGGAACGGCCGATTTCATCCACCGAATCCTCCACTCCGCTGATCTCGCCAATCAGCTCCGACAGCTTCTCATTACCGACTACAGTGCGTTCCAGGCTCAGCCGGGAAAGCTGGTTCACGTTTTCGGCACTCTCCGCTACCGATGCAATGCTGACTGCCATCTCCTCCACCGCAGCCGCAGTTGTGGCCGCTGCATCGCTTTGCTGCTGGGAACCCGAAGCAACCTGGATGGATGAAGCAGCAAGCCGGGTGGCAGCCGCGTGCAAGTCCACCGTCGACTGTTCCACATCAGCCAGAATCTTCGCAACATCCGTACGCAAACGCTCTGCCGCAGAAGCAACGATACCGATTTCATCCTGAGTGGACTGGCGAATGGAATGAGAAAAATCTCCCTTGGCAATGGATTCGAAATCCTCAACCAGGTTTTTTGCAGGGGTGATAATGTTTTTTTGCACCATCCACAAAAAAGTCACCAGCGCAATAATGATGGCCACGCCCATCATCCCCAGGCTCCACTTCATGCCCGAGCGTGCACTCGCAGCAGCTCGTGTCGAGGCTTGATCAGCGCTGACTGAGATTTGCTCAATCGCCTTGGACAACAGGTCGCTAGGCGCGCGATCCACCCCCTTGACCGCCAGGTCTCCGGCCTTGCTGTCAGAATTGGCATCCTTGAAGGCCTGCAGCCCTTTGCGGTAAGCCTCGGCCATTTTTTGATGTTCGGCCATAAATTGCCCAAGCGACTCCTTTGCTGCCGGATCATCTACCGTTTTCAGCAAAGCCGTGACCTCTTCACGCACCTTGCCTTCATGTTTTTCGAACTGGCCCCAGTATTTCTCCAGTGATGCCGGATCACTGCCACGCAACAGGATATTTTTCCATTCCTGAACCTGGGTTTTGAACTCCACCTGGGCCAGAAGTATCTGATTCTGATCCGCGCGCCGGGCTTCAACCTGGTGTTCGAACAGCTGAATACTGTTCCAGGACATGCCAATACCAAGCAGGGCCGCTGCCAGCAGCAATACGGTTCCCCCTCCGGAAATCAGCAGCAACTTGTTGCGAATACTATGCGTAATCCAGTTCATCAACACACTCCCGTTATATTTTATGCCGGACTCTAGTCCGATTTATATCCCTTGCCAACCCTAGACGGCCACCGGCGCCCTGATTGCGGGATGGGGGTCATAGCCTTCGAGATTGAAGTCTTCGAATTTGAAGTCAAAAATGTCCTTAACCTCAAGGTTGATTTTCATTCGAGGCAGCGCACGTGGCTGGCGCGAAAGCTGCTCGCGGGTCTGTTCCAGGTGATTGAGGTAGAGATGCGCGTCACCCAGCGTATGTACAAAATCACCCGGTTTGAGGCCGCACACCTGGGCCACCATCATGGTCAGCAGTGCGTAGGAAGCAATATTGAATGGCACGCCGAGGAAAATATCTGCACTGCGCTGATAGAGCTGGCAGGACAATTTTCCATCTGCCACGTAAAACTGGAAAAAAGCATGGCATGGCGGCAGCTTCATCTTGTCCACATCGGCCACATTCCAGGCGCTGACAATCAGTCGGCGCGAGTCCGGATTATTCCTGATCTGCTCAACCACCTGGGCAATCTGATCGATGTGACGCCCATCCGGCGTGGGCCAGGAACGCCACTGGTAGCCATAGACCGGCCCCAGGTTGCCTTTCTCGTCTGCCCATTCGTCCCAGATCGAAACCCCGTTAGCCTTGAGATATTTGATATTGGTGCTGCCCTGCAGGAACCACAGCAACTCGTGAATGATGGACTTGAGATGGCATTTTTTGGTGGTCACCAGCGGAAAGCCCTGCGACAGATCGAAGCGCATCTGGTAGCCAAACACACTCACCGTGCCAGTGCCGGTACGATCGGACTTCTGGTTGCCATGCGCCTGGACATGGCGCATGAGATCAAGGTATTGCTGCATATCAATTAACCCTAAAATTGTAAGAGGAAGTCGATTCAGGCATGCGTCTCTCTTGCAAGCCAGGCCTTGAGACAAGGCAGGAAAATGGCAACCTCCTGTTCCAGCTTGCCCAGATGAAAGGATGCCTGTGCCAGGTCAGACTGCTTCGCCATGGCCTCCAGGCTGGCAGCTTGCTGGACCGCAGGTTCCGCTGCAAAATTCCCAAGCAGTCCTTTGAGCGTGTGCGCCACCAGTCCGAGCTGATCCACCTGAGCTTCGGCAATAGCCGTTTTCAACTGTCCCAGATAATCCCCACAGGATTCCACAAAAAGCTGGCCAATGATTCCAACCACGTCACGCTCAGCGCCGTCCAGTGCCAGAGCATAATCGAATTTGTCCAGGGACTGGGCAGGGCTATCGGCAGAAACCGAAACATTCTGCGCTTTCCCCAAAACTTCCATGATCGTGGCGAACATCTGAGCCTTGTGCAGCGGCTTGGCGATATAGCCATCCATACCCGCCTCGAGACAGCGTTCGCGATCACCCTGAATGGCGTTGGCCGTCATGGCGACAATCGGAACATGCCCACCACTCTGGCTTTCCTGTTTGCGAATACCCTGCGTCGCCTCGATGCCACCCATGAGCGGCATCTGAATATCCATCAGGATCAGATCGAAAGGCTTAGCAGCTTGCACGACCATCGCCTCGATCCCGTTTGCGGCAACGCTGACCTTGCAGCCTGCCTGCTCCAGCAGAGTCTGAGCGAGTTTCTGATTGATCACATTGTCCTCGACCAGCAGGATGTTCAGCCCGCCGAGTTGCATCGGGGAAGCGGCCTTGGGCAGTTTGCTGACAGGTTCGGCAAGCGCGGCTGGAGCAGGTGCAAAATGCGCTGTAAAGTGAAAAGTGGCGCCTTGACCCGCTTCACTCTCCAGCCACAAGCTACCGTCCATCATGTGGACCAGCCGCTGCACGATGGATAAACCCAGCCCTGTACCGCCAAACTTACGCGAAATCGAGCCGTCCGCCTGGGTAAAGGCCTCAAAAATGGCAGCCTGCTTTCCACGGGGAATCCCAATCCCGCTATCTGCTACCGAAAAATGCAGCATCCCTCCCTTGCTGCCGGAGGTTTTCGGAACAACGTTCACTTCGATGCCACCATGTTCGGTGAACTTGATGGCATTTCCCACCAGGTTGGTAATGATCTGGCGCAGCCTTCCTGAATCCCCCAGAACATGCATGGGCACACCAGGATGGATATCCAGATTTAGTTGCAGTCCTTTCTGTTCTGCCCGGAATGACAGCAAGCGCATCGCATTATTCAGTTCAACAGACAGATCAAAAGGCAAGGTTTCCAGCACCAGTTTCCCTGCCTCGATTTTTGAAAAATCGAGGATGTCGTTGATGATGGTCAGCAGTGATTCGGCTGATGATTTGACAATATCCAGATATTCGCGCTGTTCTATTGTCAGATCGGTATCCAGCGCCAGATCCAGCATACCCAGAATGCCGTTCATGGGTGTGCGAATCTCATGGCTCATCACAGCCAGAAAATCGCTCTTGGCGTGGCTGGCAGCCTCCGCATCGGCCTTGGCACGACGCAGCTCCTTCTCAGCCTGACGGCGCTGCGTAATGTCGCGAAAACTGAATACCGTCCCGCTCAATTTACCGCTGATAATGAGCGGGACCAGATAACGTTCCAGAAAACGCCCGTCCTTGAGCTCGATGGTGTCAAATTCCGTGGCATCTTTTTTATCCACGATTTTACTCAGGCGCTGCCGGTACAGCTCCACGTCCTGCACCTGATCCTCCATGAAATCCAGAATTTTCCGGTCATCGCCCTGCACCAGCAGATCCTGCGGAATTTTCCACATGTGTGAAAAATTCTGGTTCATGTGACTAATGCCGCCATCAGGCCGTGTCACCAGAATACCGTCCGCCGTCGCTTCAAGTGTTGCCGCAATCAGCGAGGAAGAGTGTTCCAGCGCCTCCTCCTGAGCTCTCTTGGCCGAGATGTCGCGAAACAGGAGAAGCAGCCAATCCTGATCCTTGATCTGAACGCGGCGCAAGGATTTTTCCACCGGGATAAAGAGCTCATTGCTGCGCCGGTAAAGGCTTTCCATATCGTCGATATCAGAACATATCCCGGCACGGACACTGTCCCAGAAAAACATGTCCTGTATGGAAGACTCGACGTCGGTAATCTGCAACTGAATCAGATCCCGGTGTTCGTACCCCAGACTGATGCATGCCTGCTGGTTTGCCTCGACAACCCTGAGCGAACGCGGGTCCACCACCATGATTGCTTCATGATCATGGTCGAACACGCCCAGGGCAAAATCCTGGCGTGAGGGGCTGACTCTCTCCTCAGGCAAGATCATGCTGCTTGTTGGGGTCAAAATAGTAGGTCACACGCTTGCGCGGATTCAGGTACTGATACACTTCGCGCGGCAACTGGCCTGGCCTCATGCTCTTGCTGATATTGAGTTCGGTTTCACTTTCAAGGCTGATGATCATCGCTTCATCCTTTGGAATGCCCGGATCATATACCAGGACGTTGGGCTTGAGCGGCCTGGCCGAATTCACCGAGAGCACCATGCCCAGCATCTCGTTGGACAGCTGCACGATGCTGCCGGGGGGGGAAGACGCCCATGCAATGGATAAAAGCCTTCAGTACCACCGCATCGAACTTGTTTCGCTTCACCGTGAACATTTGCGACAAGGCTTCGTGCGGCGTCAACGCATCATTAATGCTTTGAGGATTGCACAGATTGTCGTAAACATTGACGATGCTGACGATTTTGCTCAGCGGGGAGATTTTATCGCCGGTTAGCTTGCCCGGATAACCGCTGCCATCGGCGTATTCGTGATGCTGCATCACAATGTCGGCGGCCTGTTTCGACAAACCGATTTTGGTGGCTATGTCGTGACCATATTCGCAGTGCAACTCGAAAAACGACTGTTCTGACTTGGTCAGCGGGTCGGTTTTCATAAGTATCTTCGGCGGGATCTCGATCTTGCCAATATCGTGGAATACGGCACCCATGCCAAGATGCCTGCTTTCCTCTTCTCCAATATCGAGTTCCTTCGCAAGGATCAGGGAAAGCACGGTGACGTTGAGGGAATGAAAATAGATGTCCTCGCCCAGTTTTTCGCTCATTGCGTGAATCATCACATCGCCCTTGGACATGATGCATTCCACCATCTTCCCCACCAGCTTCTCGGCTTCCTGCCGGGCTTCCAGAGGCCGCGAGTAAACATTGTGAGTCAAATTTCTGATCGTATCGGCCGCCCGCTGAAACTCTTTTTCAACTTCGGCGATATCGCGCTTGATTCGATTCAGCCGCTCAATTCGTTCCTTTCTATCCTTTGATATCTCGAGATCAACGGGCTCAGCCACGGCCACGGCAGGGGGCAGAACTGGTTTTTCAAGTGGGACCACAGGCAGAGGTTTACAGGCACTTTTGCCCGGCTCGATGCGAATCCGCGACAAACCAAGCTGACGTATGGTTTCTACTTCCTCATCATTCTTGATCTTGAAACTGCTGAAGGAAAAAGGGTGATCCATCCAGCTCAGGTCGAGATGGACATACAGACCGACACAGAGCTGCTCCGGTGTAACGTAATGCGTGTTTTCAGGTGCACTCATGCCAAGGCCCTTTTAGTCATTCGCCAGAAATTGCCAGGTTCCGCTAACCAGTCCCTGCAAAGGCTGGAAATTAGCTTTGTAAGCCATTTTGCCACTCTCGGCAATCCAGTAGCCCAGATAAAGATAAGGCAAGCCCAGCCGGCGGCATAATTCCACCTGCCACAGGATGTTGTAAGTGCCGTAACCGGCTTGCGCAGGTTCCGGATCGAAAAATGTGTAAACGGAAGACAGGCCATTCTCCACCACATCCATCAGACTGACCATGCGCAGCGCTGTCTCATCACTAAACTCCACCAGCAGGGTGGTCACACCGCTTTGCAACAGAAACTGGCGGTACTGCTCCTCACCATCCTGATCCATGCCGCCGCCTGGATGGCGGCTCGCCTGATAGTGGCGGTACAGCTTGTAGTGTTCCGGCTCAAAGATCAGCTCGCGTATGTTGGCCTTAAGATGCTGGTTACGCACCCAGGCACGGCGCTGCGAACGCCCGGGCTTGAATTCATCAACCGCCAGCCGCACCGGCACGCAGGCATGGCACTGATCGCACTCTGGACGATAGGTGTAAAGCCCGCTGCGACGAAAGCCGGCCTGGATCAGCTGGCTGTAGGCGGCGTCATCCACCAGTTCATTAGGTGTCACCACCTGGGAACGCGCCTCCCGATCGGGAAGGTAGCTGCAGGGATAAGGCGCCGTAAGATAAAACTGAAGACGGCGCAGCGGGAAATCGCTCAGGGAACTCATGAATCCCGCCGCCCAAGAACTCTGACAATATGGGCGTGGTACCGCTTCGCGTCTTTACGTCTGGAGGTCATCGTCGAATTGCCAGCGGCCTGGAACATGGGGTAATTCTATCAGCAGGCCGAGACGCTGCACAAACACTGCGCGGGGGATTTCGCGCGCCCCCAGGCTGGCCAGATGCGAGGTCTTCATCTGACAGTCAATCATGCCGAAATCCCACAACTCCAATTGCCGCACCAGATGAACGAAAGCGATCTTGGAAGCATCCGAGGCGTGAGAAAACATCGATTCCCCATAGAACATTTTTCCCAGCGCGATGCCATACAACCCGCCGATCAATTCGCCATCCCGCCAGGTTTCGACAGAATGGGCCAAGCCCATTTCATGCAGCTGGCTGTAGGCTGCGATCATTTCCTCACTGATCCAGGTTCCGGATTGCCCATCGCGGGGTGCGGCACAATTTTTCATCACAGCAAGAAAAGCTGTATCCACACGCACCTCGAAAGCACGATTTTTGAGGGTCTTGCGCAGGGAGCGTGATACTTTCAATTCGGCGGGAAACAGCACCATGCGCGGATCTGGGCTCCACCACAGAATCGGCTCGCCGGGATTGAACCAGGGAAAGATGCCATGGCGATAGGCTTCGACCAGGGTCTGCGGCGACAACGCTCCACCGGCGGCGAGCAGGCCATTGGGCTCCTGCAGCGCCCGAGTAACCGGTGGAAAAGCATCACCGGGGTAAAGCCAGGAAATCATGAAGCCTTGTCTCGCCTAGTCGTCAACGCAGATTTCACCCTTGAACATGGCCGCGACAGTCCGCACCAGCAGCAGGGTGATGATACCGGCAAGCAGCACCAGCATGACCTGAGAGAGCAGCCCGAAGAAAATCATGCCGGTATGCTGGAACATCAGCATTGAGGCAATGGCAAAAGCGGCGGTGGGAAAAGAGTAGGCCCACCACGAAAGGAAAAACCGGATGCCGCGAAATTTACTGTGCAAGGCCGCCAGCAGCAGAACAGTGAACAGCGCCGTGTAGAACAGCACCCGGGCGAAACCATCCAGCCCGCCAGCCAGCTTGACGTAGGAGATAAAGCCCACAGCCGGCGGCGCGATCAGGATGAAAAAAGTGGGCAAAAGCTTTTCCGGAAGCGGGTTATGAAAAATTACCCGGTTGACGATGATAGTCAGCAATACCAGCCAGAACACCACCCCGATGCTGAAGAAAAACCAGCCAATTTCACTCTGGCCATGAGCTGTTGCTGCGATGGGCACCAGAATATTTCCCACCACCGGAATGAACCACGAGGGGTTGGAATGATGAACTTCAAAATGAGTATGGCTGATCCAGCGCGACATCACGTACAGCGTGAAAGCCAACTGCAATGGCGCGCCAAGAACGAACAGCCAGAATGAAAACATCGGGCTTTCCGTGCGAAATGCGACACTGAGCAGGACCAGGCTGATGGAAATGGTAGGGAAAAAACTCAGTTTGATAGGATGACTAAGTTCTTTTGCGACTTCCTGCGGGAAACGCTGCAGCTTGATGCCATAGGCGACAGCCAGAAGCACAAAGACCACGGCAGAAAACCAGGCGAACCCCTGCCCCATGTCCACAGGCAGAGCAAACACCTCCTCAGCACGCTGGACCGCAATGGCAAAGCCCGTCAGTCCCATGACAATGGAAAAGAATGAAATTGGAAAAAAACGGATGCGTGAATCTTCTTCTGCCATGCTTGCCTCGCAATGAATTCTGGAGCAGTCCTGAATATTAACGGCTTCAGTTATGAAATGGGGAGTTTGAAGCCCGAATCAACAGCGCTTCAATTGAGTGAAATTCCATGCGCTATCAGCCAGTTCCGATCCAGTTCCCATTTCACGCTGGACACACCGGGCTGGTCGAGCACAATCTGGCGCGCTTCTGACTGCACCTGAGCCAGCTCCTTTTGCGCAGCGGTGAAATCGGGATCATTTGGCGCCTTTCCCGCAAGGTTTGGATAAAGTGCAGCGATCATGCGATAGACCGGCACTTCCGGGGAGCGCGGCGTGACCATGACCGCCACCTCTTTATCCAGACGCAACACCCTGAACGCATAGGGATAGTTTCGCAACTCAGAGCTACCCTTGCCCTGAATTGCCTGATTCAGGGCCTGTACCGCCGGATCGGTTCGCAAGCCGAACCAGTAAATCAATCCGAGCCCGATAATCACAAAAAGAATTTTAACGGCCTGTTTTCGCTGCATCATGCTTGGCTCCATTATTTCGGTTCGACTCATTCCCGCTTATGGCAAGAAGTTCAGTCAGGCCAGCCCTGCCAGCACAGCGCCTTCATGCGCACGCAGTAGCCGACCAGATTGGCGAGTGTCCTGCCGTGGGCCTGGAGCGGATTGCTGTGGGGCTGATCCAGAATATTGGCCAGGAAAGCATACAGGCTCATATCCAGGCTGCGCGGCGCGGCGCCGAGAAAATATGGCTGGTCGCCCAGCAGGTTTGCCAATGCATCCAGCACATTTTTCCCTCTGGCGTAGGCACCCTGCGGGTCGGAAGGGACAAGCCCCTGCTGGCCCATCTGACGTAGCAGCATCCTGCGCAGCATGAACAGCACCGGGCCGCGCATACCCAGAGGAAGAAACTTTACCAGATCCGGCTTGAATGCCGCCCAGCCAGACGGATCGCCCCAGCGCATGTAGGTGACCTGCCAATACAGCCGCTCCTCCACCAGTTCGCGTACGAAAAAAGCCGTTGCACGCTCGCTCTCGCTCAGACCATCGTCCAGATGCATCGGTTGCCGTTTCTCGAAGTGAGCAATGATGGCTTCGGAGTCGGTAATGCTGCTGCCATCCTCCACAATGAAGGGGATCCTGCCGGTCGGCGACTTGCGCGGCCCGCTGGGCACCACCTTGTAAGGGATGGCGCGAAAACGCAGATAGGTTTCCACCTTCATGCAGAACGGGCTGGCATTGGGCAGGCCCCAGAAGGGCCGGAACTGGTGCAGTTCAATCATCGGAATGGCTCTTTAAACAGTCGAATCACTTACGTCTTCATGGCTTCATCAAGAAAACCGATCATTTCGCCAATCTGGCGCTCCAGATCATCGTAAAGATCATGACTCCCCTTTACCAGAAGCAGCCTGCCGGACCGGTTGCATCTAGCGTGCAATGCCTGCGCTTCAGCCACTGGTACAGTCACATCCTCAACGCCATGAACTAGCAAGACCGGGCAGCGTACGCGCCCTATGGTGTTGAATGGCGCGATGTCATCGAAACGATAGCCGATCACGTGCTGAACATAACGCAGGATATACCAGCCCAAAGGAATGTAAGGCACGCGCCATGTGGCAAGCAAACGGCGCATGACCGTCTCGGGATGCGCAAAGGCGGCGATGCTGACCACAGCCGCCAGATCGTCCCGGCGCGAGGCGGCAAGCAGGGCTGCGGCCGCCCCCACGGAATGGCCGACCAGCCCTACCCGCTGCGGGTCCACGCCCGGCTGACATTTGAGCCATCCCGCAACATGGTCGAGATCCTCGGCAAAACGGGGCATGGAAGAAAAAGTGTCCAGATCGCTCTGACCATGACTGCGGGCATCGAAAAACAGCAGCGCGTAGCCGGCTCGATGCAAGGGTGCAGCAAGCGGAAGCATCGTTTCTGCATTGCCTCCCCACCCATGCAATACTGCCAGCGCTGGCGCTGCACCCGGCTCTGGCGCCGGAATAAACCAGGCGAAAAGCCGTTTGCCATTGGCGCTTGAAATTCGCATTTCCTTGAATGCCAGGCCTGCCGTCTCTGGTGTTGATTGTTCCTTCACTCGGGGCGCACGCAGGCTCCAGCGAATCAGGGCGTGAAAAACCGCAATGAATAACCCGCACCCAAGCAGAAGCAGAAATAGATTCACTACGCCGAAAATTTCATCGGAAAAGGGCATGATCAGTATTTTGCGAGCCGCCGCTGTGCGGCTTGCCAGCTAAAACCTTTTCGCTTTGATTGATCAAGCCGGACAGACTACTACAAAAAAAATCCTGTGGCGCTTGGCGCCACAGGGCAGGCTGACGGACGGGGGTGTGTCCATCAGGGAGGAGTTTAACCGACACTACTTGCGTCCCGGTTAATCAGCGATTATTACTAAGCAATCCCCGTGCCAGTTATAAAATGACGAATAAAGAATTGAAATATCATTGCGTTAGGTATATTTATTAGAGAATACTCATCCTACGCCTAGTGGACTTTTAATGTCAGTTTTGTCACTATATGCCAATATTAACTGCCATATGTGGCATACGCACAATGAATAAAGTCCCCTCCGAGCTGATCACCCTACTCGACAGCTTCCCGGAACCAAAAATTCTGCTGGACGAGAACTATCGCATCCTCGCCGCCAATGCAGCCTACCGGCGCGAATTCGGCACGGAACGGAAAATTGACGGGCGTTTCTGTTACGAGCTTTCCCACCATTACGACAAGCCCTGCGACCAGGCAGGCGAGAACTGCCCGCTAAAAGGCGCCATGGAAAGCGGCGAACCCAACCGAGTACTCCACGTGCACCATACTTCGGCGGGAAGGGAGCATGTGGAAGTGGAGATGGTGCCGGTCAAGGATAAGACCGGGAAAACGACCTACTTCATGGAAACCATGCACGTCCTGCGTCATGCCCATGACGGCGCCCATGACCGCAATCTGGTAGGTTACTCCCGCTCGTTCAATCGCATGCTGGAACTGGCCAAGCGAGTCGCCACAAGAGAAAGCTCGGTGCTGCTGCTGGGAGAGTCCGGCACCGGAAAAGAACTGGTGGCACAAGCCATCCACGACATGAGCCCGCGTGCGGCAGCTCCATTCGTAGCGGTGGAATGCTCCGGCCTGACAGAAACTCTGTTCGAGAGCGAGATGTTCGGCTACGAAAAAGGCGCTTTCACCGGCGCCATCGGACGCAAGATCGGTCTGGTGGAAGCAGCGCACGGCGGCACGCTTTTCCTCGACGAGGTGGGCGATATCCCCCTGTCGCTACAGGTCAAACTGCTGCGTCTGCTGGAAGCGGGCACCTACCGCCGCATCGGCGGCGTGGAGCCGCTGAGTGCGGATTTCCGGCTGATTGCCGCCACTCACCGCGATTTGGCTGAAATGGTTCAGGAAGGCAGCTTCCGGCAGGACCTTTACTTCCGTCTCAATGTTTTTCCCATCGAGTTGCCGCCGCTACGGGAACGAATCGAAGATCTGCCAACATTGGTAAAGCGCCTGCTATCGCGATTGGCACCGGGAAGGAAAATCTCGCTCGCAGAAGAGAGCATGACGGCCCTGATGCATCACGACTTTCCCGGGAATATTCGGGAATTGCGCAACATTCTGGAGCGTGCGCTGATCATGGTGGATGGCAATACCATCCTGCCCCAGCATATCCACCTCGGCAACATGAAAAGCGGCAAGAGCGGGGTTTCTCCAGCTCCACCCTTTGAAGAATTGATCTCTCTCGAACTAATGGAAAGGCGCTACCTCGCATGGGCAGCAAAAAATTTCAGTGGCGACCGCAAAGCTCTGGCCGACAAGCTGGGAATGAGCGAGCGCACCCTGTACCGCAAGCTAAAAGAAGCCGGTTCAAGCGACTGAAGCATCGCAATTGCGTTTGACAAGCACGAGGATTCCCCAAGACACTTCCCCCTGGCACAAATGAATTTCCATTCTCAAGACCATCGATCATGAAAATCACCGACATCAACAAAATCGAGCGAGCTACGCGCAAGGGGCAACGCGAACGTTTCCGGTTTGGCATCGCCCTGCTCTTCATCACCGGCATCATGTTCTACACCTGGGCACAAGGCGGCGGCAGCTTCCTGCTGATCATGGCGGCCATGATCGGTGGCTACATGGCCATGAACATCGGCGCCAACGATGTCGCCAACAACGTTGGTCCGGCCGTCGGCTCGCGTGCGCTGACCATGACCGGCGCCCTTATCATTGCGGCGGTCTGCGAAGCTGCCGGTGCGCTGATCGCGGGCGGGGATGTGGTGCAGACCATACGCGGCGGCATCATCAGCCAGGACGCAGTCGCCAGTGCCGACGCCTTCGTCTGGCTGATGATGGCGGCCCTGCTGGCCGGCGCGATCTGGCTCAACATCGCCACGGCTGTCGGCGCGCCTGTCTCAACCACCCATTCCATCGTTGGCGGCGTGCTGGGTGCCGGCATTGCAGCCGGCGGCTGGGGCATCGCAAACTGGGGAAAAATGGGCGCCATCACCGCCAGCTGGGTGATTTCCCCGTTGCTGGGCGGCATTATCGCTGCCGCCTTCCTCTACCTGATCAAGCGCCAGGTCACTTACCAGAGAGAAATGATGGCCGCCGCGCGGCGCACCGTACCCTTGCTGGTCGCCTTTATGGCCTGGGCTTTCACGACCTATCTGATGCTAAAGGGCGTCCGTGCGCTGATAAAAGTGAATTTTATTTCTGCCGCGCTGGCAGGCCTGGCTGTCGCATTTGTCGTCTACCTGCTGGTGCGCCCGAGTGTCGATCGGCAATCCCGCATCCAGACGGCAGCGGGAGTGACAGACAAGGCGCGGGTAAACAGCATGTTCACCATCCCGCTTATTTTCGCGGCCGCCCTGCTGAGCTTCGCCCATGGCGCGAATGACGTGGCGAATGCTATCGGGCCGCTCGCGGCTATCGCTGACGTACTGGACGGCAATGCCAGCATCGGCGATTCGTCGGCCATTCCTTTCTGGGTCATGATGGTGGGCGCGATCGGCATCTCCATCGGCCTGGCCCTGTTCGGCCCCAAGCTGATCCGCACCGTGGGCACAGAAATCACCGAGCTGGACCAGACCCGCGCCTTCTGCGTTGCCCTGGCGGCGACCATCACCGTGATCATCGCCAGCCAGTTCGGCCTGCCGGTCAGTTCAACCCACATCGCCGTTGGCGGGATATTCGGCGTCGGATTCCTGCGCGAATATCTCAAGTCGAATTACGCGCGCATGGTCGATGACATCCTGTCGCATCACCCGGAGGTCGACCAGGCCGCCATCGAAGCGTACCTGCAGCGCTTTGACAAGGCACCTATCCTCGAAAAAGGCCGAATGCTGGAAGCCCTTAATAAAGAAGCCAAGGCCCACACCAATCCGGAGCTATTTTCCTCCAAGGAACGCAAGGGCTTGCGCAAGGTTTATCGCGGCGAGCTGGTCAAACGTTCGCACCTCTTGCGGATCGCTGCCGCCTGGGTCATTACCGTGCCCGCCTCGGCGCTGCTCGGCGCACTGCTTTACTATGCAATCCGCGGTGCCATGCTTTAGTCTTCCGCAAGTAAAGCCGCATGCCGCCCGCGTTCGGCATTCACACCCCTGAGCAGCACCAGGCCGATTAGAAAATAGCTGCCCGTCATCAGGATGGCGAGGCGATGATCCCCGCCAGATAGCCAGCTCACCAGCCCGTAGGTGAGTGGGCCGAGAATGGCGGACAACTTGACCGCCAGACCCCATAAACCGAAAAACTCCGCACTGCGCGCAGGCGGACTCATATAGCCGACCAGCGCCCGCCCGGCCGACTGGGAGGCACCCAGGCACAAGCCGGTGATGTTGGCGGCGATCCAGAACTGACCCGGCGTATCGGCGCTCCAGGCAATCAGGATCATGGCGATCCAGCCCAGCAGTGTCAGCGCAATGGTGCGGATGTGGCCCAGACGGTCCTGTATCTGGCCGAACACAAAGGCGCCCACAGCCGCGGTCACATTCACCAGCAGCACCAGCATGATGGTTTCGCGCGTGCCGAAATGCATGGCCTGCTGGGCATAGATGGCGGCCAGCGCGATCACTGCCTGGATGCCCGCCTGATAGAACACAAGGCAAACCAGGAAATGCCCCAGATCACGATAGCGGCGCGCATGATGCAGCGTCTCGCCGAGCCTGGTGAATGCCTCGTTCACCACCCCGCGGCCCTGCAAATGGAGCTGGGGAACGGCGCGTTCCCGGAGCATCAGAAAAGTGGGCAGCGCAGCCAGCGCAAATAGCCCGGCGGTGATCAGCATGGTGACGGGCACGAACTGGGCTGCAGACTGCCCCTGCCCTTCCGCCCAAGTCACATAGGCCAGCGACGCACCCAGACTGAGCAGGCCGCCAACAAAGCCGATACTCCAGCCCCAGCCGGAAACCTTGCCCATGGCCTCGCCCCTGGCCAGTTCCGGAAGAAAAGCAGCAATCAGGTTTTCCCCCACCCCAAAAAAGAAATTACTCAGAATGATCAGCGGAATGGCCAGATAAAGTTCGCCCTTTCCCACCAGCGCCAGCCCGGCGGTAAACAGCACGCAGCCAATGGTGCTGGCCAGCAGCAGGCGCTTCTTGCTGGCATAAGCATCGGCGTAGGCGCCCAGCGCCGGGGCGGTCAGCATGACCAGGAAATAGGACACCGCCAGCGCCGCCGACCAGGCCAGCGTTCCCCAGTCCTCGCCTTCAGCCACCACCGCCACAAAATAGGCATTGAAAATGGCGGTAATGACCACCGTGGTATAGCCGGAGTTGGCGAAATCGTACATCGCCCAGGCCCATACCTCGCGTGGCCGGACACCATCTGCCAGATTATTCAAACTCATCATCCACCCGTACATGCAATATGCAAATTGGCTTGAAGGATAGCAGACATGGGCCTATATTTAACCCCTTCCAACGTACGCGAAGGAGAACAGCATGACCGATATTACCGCCCTGCTCGGCGCCGAAGCTGAGAGCCTGCTGAACCACCAGTGCCGCGGCATTCCTGCTTCCATGCTGCACCTGCCGGGGCCGGATTACGTGGATCGCGTGGTTGCCAGCAAGGACGTAAAACCGGGCGTCATGCGCGCTCTGCAGTGCCTTTTCGGCCACGGACGGCTTGCTGGCAGCGGCTATCTTTCCGTTCTGCCGGTGGATCAGGGCGTGGAGCATTCCGGCGGCGCCTCATTTGCCCCCAACCCGATCTACTTCGATCCTGAAAACATCATCCAGCTGGCCATCGAGGGCGGCGCCAATGCAGTCGCCTCGACCTACGGCGTGCTCGGCTCGGTGGCGCGCAAATACGCGCACAAGATTCCCTTCATCGTCAAAATTAACCACAACGAAATACTCACCTACCCCACTATCTACGACCAGACGTTATTCTCCAGCGTCGATCAGGCCTTCGACATGGGCGCGGTGGCAGTGGGCGCGATGGTATATTACGGATCGCAGGAATCGCGGCGCCAGATCCAGGAAATTTCGGAAGCTTTTCAGCATGCTCATGAACTGGGCATGGCCACGGTGCTGTGGGCCTATTTGCGCAACCCGGCTTTCAAGAAGGACGGCGTGGACTACCACACCAGCGCCGATCTCTCCGGTCAGGCCAACCACCTCGCCGCCACCATCGGCGCCGACATCATCAAGCAGAAACAGGCCGAGAACAACGGCGGCTACACCGCAATCAAGTTCGGCAAGACCCACCCCAAGGTCTACAGCGAACTTACCAGCGAACACCCCATCGACCTCACCCGCTACCAGGTGGCGAACTGCTACCTGGGCCGCGCCGGCATGATCAACTCGGGCGGCGCAGCAGGCGGAGCAAACGACCTCGCCCAGGCAGTGCGCACCGCCGTAATCAACAAACGCGCCGGCGGCATGGGCATGATCTCCGGGCGCAAGGCTTTCCAGAAGCCGATGGAGGATGGAGTGACGCTACTGAATGCGATTCAGGATGTGTACCTGTCACGGGATGTGACGGTGGCGTGAAGACAACGGCTGTGAAGACAACGGCTGTGAAGACAACGGCTTTCAAAATCCCTCCTATACGCATATCATGCGCATAGGAGGTAATTCATGAGAGCCACACCAAACAATCAGTCGCGTAAACGCCCAGTCAATCTGACGCTGAACGAAGATCTGGTCACGCAGGCAAAAGGGATGACAAACAATCTTTCGGCAGTTGTTGAATCCTTGCTTGCCGAGTATGTAGCAAAACAAAATGAAGCACGGCAAGCTAGGACGCGCCAGGCCGACAGCGCAGCCGAAACATGGAATGCCTTTAACGCGCATCATGGTTCGTTTGCCGACGAACACTCGACCCTGTAAATGGCTCAGTTCGATGTGCACCGGAATACCGGACGACAGCGGGAAGCCATCCCCTATGTCGTGGTAGTTCAGTCCTCACTGTTCGACAAATACCGCCGCCGGGTGGTCATCCCCCTGGTACGCCGCTCCGAACTCGGCAACTCTGCCGCAATGACCGATTCGAGCATGAACCCGGTATTCACCATCGAGGGGGTGGAAGTCGTTCTGCATCCCCTGGAAATCGTGTCTGTAGCCACAGATCAATTAGGTGAAAAGCTAAGCTCGCTGGCTCAGGATGGAGACCTTATCACCGAAGCGCTGGATGAACTGCTAACCCGCGCCTGGAGATAAGCAGGAATATCCACAACCCCTCCCCCTTGTCAGGGAAGGTGCCGACTAGTGATGCCCCTCCCCTTCTTCACTCCCCAGTGGCCATAACTGGTGGGTATCCAGCAGCAGGCGATAGTAGGTTTCAGCCGCCTCGAAGCGGGCCAGGGTGGCGACCAGACGTGACTCCATGCCCTGCCGCCGGGCCAGCAGCACGTCATTCAAGCCCATCTCGCCAAGTTCGTAGGCGCGCGCCATTTTTGCCTCGTTGCGCTGTATCAGCTCGCTTGCGGCACTGGCGCTCTGCCAACTGGCGTAAGACGCTTTTGCGCTGTTGTAAGCGGCGCTGATCTCAGCCTCGATCCGGCGCTGCACCAGCGCTTCACGCTGGGCGGCCATTTCCGCGTGGGCTTGCGATTCGGCACTTGCTGCGCGGCGCGCTCCGCCTGGCAGAGGCAGGGTGACATACAAGCCGGTCACGTTCTCGCTGCCGTTGCGCTCGGAAAGGTAGTGCAACCCCAGGCTGGGATCGGGAACGCGCTCGGCATCGGCGCGCTGAGCTGTCAGCTGGGCCACCTTCGACGCTGCATGGGCAAGCATCAGTTCATGATTGTGATCCAACCCCAGGTCCAGCCAGTAGGCAAGATCCTGACTCAGGGGCTGTCTCTTCTCCACTGCGACCGGCTGCGCCGGTAACGCCAGCGTAGGGAAATAACGGGACAGATTGCCCCTGGCATTGTCAGCACGCAGTCGTGCCTGTTGCAGTGAAATTTCAGCCTGCATCATCGCGGCCTGGGCCAGCTCTTCCTCCAGCCGGGCGGCATCGCCTGCCTTGACGCGACGCGCCACGACATCATGCTGCTGCTTCAGCACCTCCGCCTGCTGCTGCCACTGTTCGCTCTGAGCCCGTTCACGCAGCCAGAGGAACCATCCCGACAACAGGCTGCGTCCCGCCTCGTGCATGGCATCGCCATAGGCATTCTGCGTCAGCACCAGTCCCTGCTGGCCAAGCGCGTTGTCCAGTTCGGCCTTGCGTGGCAGGCGCACAGCACGTTCGAGGCCCACGCTCCAGTCGCGCAGTCGTTCGCCGCTATCTACCACCCGCCTGCGTGCCGCACCTGCAGTGACACTGAATTCATGACTGCCCGCTTCCAAACGGTCGCGCGCAGCCTCGCCCGCCTTGATGCCGGAACGGGCCGCCATGACCGAAGGGTGACTTTGCAGCACCTGCTGCACCATGGCCTGCGGGGGCAGGTCTGAATACTCTTTAAAATCGGCAGCCCAGGCGGATTGCGCCACCATGGCTGCCATTACACTGGCTATCCATCTTGATTTCATGCGAGTCTCCCGAATTCCATTACCGGCGTAATCCAGTACGCCACCTCGCGATTTGGCAGTTCCGCTTTCAAATGCGCCACCAGCGTGGCCGCATCTTCCCGGTTCATGACAATCTGCATCTGCGAGCGGTGGGCGCGACCGCGCACCTGCTCCTGCACACTGTGAAAAGCCGCGCCAGCGCCATGTCCCTCGACATGGCTGGTGGTAAAACCCGACGCAAGGTCAGGATGCGTCAGGAGGTTATCCACCAGATTTTCCTCCAGAGCACGGGGGAAAATGATGGTCAGGCAACAATCGAGCTGTTTCATGTTATTTGTCCTCCGCGTCAAAACCGAAGCGCTGATACAGCATCGGCAACAGAATCAGGGTCAGCAGGGTGGAGGTCACCAGCCCGCCGATCACCACGATGGCCAGCGGTTTCTGGATCTCCGACCCCGGCCCGCTGGCAAACAGCAGCGGGACCAGGCCGAAGGCCGTGATGCCGGCGGTCATCAGCACCGGCCTCAGCCGGCGCTTGGAGCCTTCCACCACCACCTCGGCCAGTGCCATACCCTGCGCACGCAGCTGGTTGAAATAGCTCACCATCACCACGCCATTGAGCACCGCGATACCCAGCAGGGCGATGAATCCGACCGAAGCCGGCACGGAAAGGTACTCACGCGACAGCCACAATGCGAACACGCCGCCGATCAGGGCAAACGGAATGTTGGCAAACACCAGCGCCGCCTGCCGCAGGGAACCGAAAGTGGAAAACAGCAGCATGTAGATCAGCCCCAGCGCCACCGGCACCACCACGGTAAGGCGGGCCGCCGCGCGCTGCTGGTTCTCGAACTGGCCGCCCCAGACCGTGCTGTAGCCGGTTGGCATCTTCACCTGCTGGGCCACTGCCTGCTTGGCCTCCTCCACGAAGCCGACCAGATCGCGACCGCGCACATTGGCCTGCACCACGACATAGCGACTGGCATTCTCGCGGTCGATCTTGACCGGGCCGCCAACGCGTTTCAGATGCGCTACGGCAGACAGCGGAATGCTTTGGCCATCCTCCAGCGTGAGGCGGATTTCGGCAAAGCGGGCAGGCGACAGGCGCAGCTCGTCATCACCGCGCAGCAGCACCGGGGTACGCCGGTTGCCTTCCAGCACCGTGCCCACCTGCGTGCCTTCCAGCTGGGTGCGCAGGGCATTTTCGATCTTGTCCACGGAAAGCCCCACGCGTCCGGCTGCCAGCCGGTCGATTTCGATTTTCAGGTACTGCACGCCATCGTTCATGACCCGGTACACGTCTTCGCTGCCCTTCACGCCCTTGAGCGTTGTTTCGATCTGCTCGGACATGCGGTTGAGCGCGTCCAGATCCGGACCAAACAGCTTCACCGCAACATCGCCGCGCACGCCGATGATCATTTCGGATACCCGCATATCGATCGGCTGGGTGAAACTGTAGGCAATGCCGGGGAAGTCCTTCAGCACCACGCGCAGTTCGTCCATGAGCCACTCCTTGTCCGGCTTGCGCCATTCTTCGCGTGGCTTGAGAACCAGGAAAGTATCGGTCTGATTCAGGCCCATCGGATCGAGCCCGAGTTCGTCGGACCCAACCCGCGCCACCACCCCTTTAACTTCCGGCACCCGCGCCATGATGGCCTGCTGCAGGAGCAGATCCAGCGCCACCGATTGTTCCAGGCTGATGGAAGGCAATTTTTCCACGCCGATGATCAGGTCGCCCTCGTCCATGGTCGGCATGAAGGTCTTGCCGATCTGGGTGTAAACCCCAGCCGTCACGACCATTGCCGCCAGCGCGGCAATCACCACCTTGCGCTGGTTGACCAGCGCCCAGCGCAGGGCCGGCTCGTAGATCGCCAGGGACTTCCGGACCAGCCAGGGATCTTCATGGCTGGCCTGCTTGAGCATGAATGAAGCCAGCACCGGGATCACGGTAAGCGACAGCAGCAGCGAACCCGACAGGGCAAACACGATGGTCAGCGCCACCGGGATGAACAGCTTGCCCTCCAGCCCTTGCAGCGTGAGCAGGGGCAGGAACACCACGATGATGACCAGAATGCCCGACAGCACCGGCGCTGCGACCTCGCGCACGGCACGATAGACCACATGCAGATAGGGCAGTTTTTTAACCGAATTGTCGTGAGCGAGATGGGAGACGATGTTCTCCACCACCACCACCGCCGCATCCACCAGCATGCCGATGGCAATCGCCAGCCCACCGAGGCTCATCAGGTTGGCCGACATGCCGAAGCGGCTCATCAGGATGAAGGTAATCAATGCCGCCAGCGGCAGCACCGCGGCCACCACCAGGGCGGCACGCAGATTGCCGAGGAACAGCAGCAGCAGGATCACCACCAGCACGATGGCTTCCATCAGCGCCTTGGTGACGGTGCCCACAGCGCGCTCGACCAGATTGCCGCGATCGTAGAACATCTGGGTGGTCACGCCCTTGGGCAATGCCGGGGCCAGTTCCTTGAGCTTGGCACGCACGCCGTCCACCACCTGCTGCGCATTGGCACCACGCAGGCCCAGCACCAGCCCTTCCACCGCTTCGCCCTTGCCATCCTTGGTGACAGCGCCATAGCGGGTCAGCGACCCGATGCGCACCTTCGCCACATCGCCCACGCGCACCGTCATGCCGCCACGGCTGGTGACGACAATGGCGCTGACGTCTTCCAGCTTCTGGATGGCACCCTCGGCGCGCACCAGCAGCACTTCCTCGCCGTCCCCCAGACGCCCGGCGCCATCGTTGCGGTTATTGCTTTCCAGCGCTCCCTGCAAAGTTTCCAGCGAGATATTGCGCGCCTGCAGCGCCGCGCTATCGGGCACCACCTCGAAGCTGCGCACCAGTCCGCCCAGCGCGTTGACATCCGCCACGCCGGGGAGAGTACGCAAGGCCGGGCGAATCACCCAGTCCAGCAGCGAACGCCGCTCCGCCAGGGAAAGATCGCCACCTTCGATGGTGAACATCAGCATTTCGCCCAGCGGCGTGGTGATGGGCGCCAGACCGCCGCTGATATTGGCTGGCAGGTCTTTCATCACATTGGCCAGACGCTCGCCCACCTGGTTGCGCGCCCAGTAGATGTCGGTGCCTTCCTCGAAATCCAGGGTGATGTCGGTGAGTGCGTATTTCGATACCGAGCGCAATATCTTCTTGTTCGGGATACCGAGCAGTTCCACCTCGATCGGCGCGGCAATGCGCGCCTCGACTTCCTCCGGCGTCATGCCCGGCGCCTTGATGATCACCTTGACCTGGGTCGAGGAAACATCGGGGAAGGCGTCGATCGGCAGGTTCTTGTAGGCGTAGACACCGCCGCCGATCAGCAGCAGGGTCAGGAGCACCACCAGCAGACGCTGGGTCAGGGAAAATTCAATTATCCGGGTGAGCATCACTCACCCCCCAAACCTTGCCATGCTGCCTTGAGGGCGACCGTGCCCTTGATCACCACCCGCTCTTCGCCCTTGAAATCACCACCGATGGTCGCGGAGGCCGGAGTCTGAGCCAACACTTGAACAAGCTGCAAGCGGTAGCCGGAGGGTGTCTGCACAAAGACATAAGTCTGGTTCCCATCCCGCATCAAAGCCCCATTGGCTACACTCCATTGCTTCGTTCCCGTGACCATGCCAAGCACGGCTTCGACATACTGCCCGGGGCGAAGATTGGCCGTGCCATCGGTAATCTCGGCACGCACCATGACGGTCTGATTCGCCTCGGCAACACCCCGTCCGATAGAAATCACCTTGCCGCTGGCCTGCAATGCAGGCACGCGCACCGAGGCACCTGCCTGCAACGTGCTTGCCTGGGCAAGCGGAGTCTGAATTTCAAGCCACAACGGGGAAAGACGGGCCACCTTGAACAGCGGGGCCGCCGCCTCCATGCGCTGCCCCGGAGCAACCATCTGCTCCATAATCACGCCGTCGATAGGAGAGATGACATCCAGCGCGCTACCGATAGCCTGGCCGGACTGGAGTTTCTGGATTGCTGCATCGCCCATACCCGCCAGATGAAGCGCCTGTTTTTTCTCGTTGGCGGCTGCGGCTGAGGTCAGCGCGCTGTTACGGGTCGCGAGATAGCGACTTTCGGCCACGATGCCGTCCTTGAACAGCTTTTCATCGCGGCTCAATGAATTTTGCGCCAGTTGCGATTGCAGCGCAGCCTGCAGAAAATCGCGCTGCAATTCGGCCAGCCCCGGACTCTGCAAACGCGCCAGCGATTGGCCTTTCTTGACGGCCTGATTGACTGCCACGGACATGCTTTCGACCATGCCCGGCAGAGGTGCGCTGATGACCCGGACCTGATGATTGGGAATCACCACCTGGGCCGGCAGTGCATTACCCGCAAGTACGGCCGATGAAACCAGAGGCGAAGTTTCGATACCCAGTGCCTGGGATTGCTTGGCCGTCATGGGCACATCCTGGCCGGCAACTGCCAGCCCCGCCCAGCACAGGTTCAGGGCGATAATAAAACGCTTAAATTGCATACAGACTCCCTCCCCGGAACGAACGTACGGGGAAATTCAGTTCAAAAACGAGCTAGGTTATGGCTGCGCAAATGAGCCATAGTTCAAAACCGGAATTAAATCTGAGCTGCAGGAGGTGCTTGAGAAAAGGGAATAAAATGACTGCTGCTGCCACCTGGCGGTGCAGCATAAATCGGATCGAGCGGGAGTTTTGCTTGTTGGGAAGAAATCTGCGGAGATTGCAGCAGAAGCAGCGGCTGCACCGCGTCGAACAGTACAATCGCGCTGTCCTGACGATACTCCTGCACCATCCCGATAGCCGGAGATTCATCGCCATGCGCGCCAATTACGTGAGTATGCGCTGCATGCTGATCACCGGAATGCAGCTTGGAAACTTCGTATAGGTGCACTCCCCCACCCTGACCAACCCCAAATGTATGAGCGTGCAGCAAGGGCGCAAAGCACTGCAGCAGCGTCAGCAGGAGGATAAGAACAAAACTGTTCCGGTTGGGCGTCATGGGCAGATATTAAACTTGATCTAAATTTTAGGCAAGGTCACGCCAACCTGACCCTGGTACTTGCCGCCACGGTCCTTGTAAGAGGTTTCGCACACCTCGTCGGATTCGAAGAACAGCACCTGGGCCACGCCCTCGTTGGCGTAAATCTTCGCCGGCAGCGGCGTGGTGTTGGAAAACTCCAGGGTCACATAACCTTCCCATTCTGGCTCGAAAGGCGTGACATTGACGATGATGCCGCAGCGGGCATAAGTCGATTTGCCGAGGCAGATGGTAAGCACGTTGCGCGGAATGCGAAAGTACTCGACCGTGCGTGCCAGGGCGAAGGAATTGGGCGGGATAATGCAGTAATCGGCATTCACCTCGACAAAGGAATTGGGGTCGAAATTTTTCGGATCGACGATAGTGCTGTTGATATTGGTGAACAGCTTGAACTCGTTGGAACAGCGAATATCGTAGCCGTAGCTGGAAGTACCGTAGGAAACGATCTTGCGGCCGTCCTGCTCACGTACCTGGCCCGGCTCGAAAGGCTCTATCATGCCAGTCTGTTCCGCCATCCTGCGGATCCACTTGTCCGATTTGATGCTCATCGAATTAAATTCCTGCAGAAAAAAATATTGCCGAAGTATAGCCTAACAGCCGGAATTTTTCTGCCCGGAATTCGCCCCTCCATCAATCCAGCCCGGCGCGCCAGATGAAGTCGGCTGCCGGCACCGGGCGACCGAAGTAATAGCCCTGTATCTCGCGACAGCCCATATTTTTCAGGAATGCCATCTGCTCGGCAGTTTCGACCCCCTCGACCACAAGACGCAGACCCAGGCTGCCGGACAGGGCGACCACCGCGCGCGTAATGGCAGCATCCTCCTCGTCATCCGGCAAATCCTTGATGAAGGCACGGTCCAGCTTGAGTCTGTCTATGGGCAGGCGTTTCAGGTAGGCTAGTGAAGAGTAACCGGTGCCGAAATCGTCGATAGACAGGGTCACGCCAAGCGCCCGCAGTTCATGAAGCTGATCGAAGGTTACATCGGCATGTTCCATGATGAAAGTCTCCGTCACCTCCAGATCAAGATGTTTGGCCGGCAATCCCGTTTCTGCCAGCACTCGGCGTACCGTGGAGACAAAATCGCTGCGCTGCAACTGCGGTCCGGCCACATTCACGCCAACAGTCTCAAGTTCGATGCCCGCTTCGAGCCAGCGCCGCGCCTGGAGACAGGCTTCGCGCAGCACCTGCTCGCCGAGCTCGATGATCAGCCCGGTATCCTCGGCAACCGGGATGAAGCGGTCCGGCGGCAGAAAGCCAAGTACGGGGTGATTCCAGCGCACCAGCGCCTCGGCGCCGATGAAGCGGCCCTTTTCAAGATCAACCTGCGGCTGGTAATAAACAGTCAGCTCACGCTGCTCCAGAGCACGGCGCAGGTCGGATTCGATCTGCAGGCGCTCGGTGGCCTTGACTGTCAGATCCTGAGTGTAGAAGGAATAGGTCTTGCGCCCTGCAGACTTTGCCTGATACATCGCCGTATCGGCATTGCGCACCAGAACTTCTGCACTGCCTCCATCGCGCGGATAGAGGCTGATGCCGATACTGCTGGAGACATAGAGATCATGGCCCTGGATAACATGGGGTTCAGCCAGCACACGCAGAAGTTTGTCTGCAAGGTGCGCGGCATCCTGCGGGTCGCGCAGCTCCTCCATCAACATGATGAATTCATCGCCACCTATGCGAGAAACGGTATCTTCCTTGCGCCCAGACTGGCTCAAACGTTGTGCAACTGCGCGCAGCAGTGCATCGCCGGCAGGATGGCCAAGGCTGTCGTTGACATGCTTGAAGCGATCGAGGTCGAGAAACAGCACTGCCACCTGGCCTCCATCGCGCTCAGCACGGGTCAGGGCATGAGTCAGACGGTCGTTGAACAGCAGACGGTTCGGCAGACCGGTCAAAGGATCATGGTAAGCCTGGTACGCGAGTTGCTCACGTGTCTGCACCAGGCTGCTGATATCCGAAAATACGGACACATAATGCGTGGTGTGTCCCTGGTCATCGTGCACAGCGCTGATGGTCTGCCAGCTCGGAAACGCATCGCCGTCCTTGCGCCGGTTCCATATCTCTCCGCGCCAATAACCATCCGCGCCAAGCGCAGCCCACAAGCTCTGATAAAAATCGGCATCGTGATGCTGGGACTTCCACAAGCGCGGATTGCCGCCGATGACTTCTTCACGCCTGTAGCCGGTAATCTCGCTGAAAGCCGGATTGACATCTAGAATCTTGCCCCGTGGATCGGTGATGACCATCGCCTCCTGCGAACTATCCATCAGGCGAGCCGACAAGCGTAGCTTTTCTTCCTGCTGCTTGCGCTCGGTCACATCCTGCGTCGTACCCGAGATATTCAGCACCTTGCCGCGCGGATCGCGGGTCACCATGGCACGCTCATGCACAATGTGCTCGCTGCCATCGGGATGAATCACGCGCAGGAACAGGTCCATATCATTGCGCTCGCCAGCCATAAGGGCCTGGCGCTGCGCCTCAAAAAGTGGGCGATCTTCAGGGTGCAATGCGGCAAAAAAGGCCTCAAGTCCCGGCACACACCCGCCCGGCTCAAAACCAAGACAGCGGTATTCCTGGGCCGACCAGACAGTCCGCCGCGTCAAGGCGTTGAAGTGCCAGCTGCCCAATCTGGAACTGCGCTGGGCAAGATCCATCTGCGCGCCATACTGAATAGTGCGCAGCAGGTAGATGCTAAACAAACCGGTCAGAAGCAGACCGCCAATCAGGGTCGAAATATAGGGAGGATTGCCGAATTCTTTCTACAATGCGGGCGCCGGATTGAAAACCAGCTGCCATTCCCGGCCCGGGACATTGACATTAACCGTCTTGTGCTGCCCTGCACGGACTTCTTCAAGCGTGGGCGGGCGCTCATCAGCGCTACGCGAGCGGGAGGCGTGGCGATACAGTAATTGATCCTCGCCGGTGGCGGACAGGTCAAGGATGTGGATATCCAGGCCGGTAGGCGGCGTGCCTTGCAGGGACCAGTTCAGCACTTCCTTGATCAGCAAAACACCAGCACTGAATCCGAGCAGGGCATCCCGGCGCTGATCAACGGTTTCGACTGGCATGCCACGGCCATAGACAGGACGGTACAGAATGACTGCCTGTTGCCCGCTATCCTGCACCAGGGAAATCAAACCCGAGGTGGACATTGTGCCCATATCCCTGGCCAGAGCCAACGACTTGAGATTACTGGGCTGCGTGGCGGCATCAAAGCCGAAAACCGCTTCATTGCCGCTGAAGGGTTCTGTATAACGAATGGGGATGTATTCATCACGCATGCCGGCCGTAATCATTTCCCCATCGCGAAATTCTGTGATGCGTGCACCCGGCCTGACTCGACCCAGTTCAACCTCAAAGGCCGGCCGTTTGTCCGCCGTAATGTACGGCAGCCATTGCAGCGCACGGAATTCCGCATGATTGTGTAAAGCATCGCTGGCAAAAAGGGCAAACTCCGCATCATCCACATGCTCGGACGCACCCATGTACCCTCCGACGGAATCCACTGCTTCAACCACGCGTTCCAGGCTACGCTGGAAGCGCACAGCTTCATTTTGCGCCCGCCATTCAAACTGCACGCGCAACTGTTCTTCGCTTTGCCGGATTTCGCCACGCACGGTCAGAAAAGTCAGCACGCATCCTGCGCAGGCAACAGCGATAACACCGGCGTACGGGCGCAAGCGATTCAATAATTTGCTCAGATCAAGGAATGAAGTCAAAACGGCCGCAGCCCGACAAAAATCAGGGTTCGATCATAACACCAAGAACAAAAAAAAAGCCGTTCCGGAACAACCCGGAACGGCTTTAGTCTTCATGACACTCTTTGTCGATCAGGTGTTCTGAATCACGATGCTCGGGAAACGTGCGCTGAAGTCCTGCGCCTGTTCTGCCACACGGATCGCCACCTTGCGGGCGATATCGCGGTAGATCATGGAAATGCGCGAATCAGGCTCGGCCACCACGGTCGGATTGCCGGAATCGGTTTCTTCGCGGATGCGGATATCCAGCGGCAGCGAACCGAGGAATTCCACTTCGTAATCCTTGCACATTTTCTCGCCGCCGCCCGTGCCGAAGATGCGCTCTTCGTGACCGCAGTTGGAGCAGATATGCAGGCTCATGTTTTCCACGATACCAAGGATGGGAATGCCGACTTTCTCGAACATCTTCAGGCCCTTGCGCGCATCGATCAGGGCGATGTCCTGCGGTGTGGTGACGATCACGGCACCGGTCACCGGCACGCGCTGCGCCAGGGTCAGCTGGATGTCGCCGGTGCCCGGCGGCAGGTCGACCACCAGGTAGTCGAGATCTTTCCACTTGGTATCGTTCAGCAACTGTTCCAGCGCCTGGGTGACCATCGGGCCGCGCCACACCATGGGCTGCTCCACGTCCACCAGAAAACCGATGGACATGGCCTGAATGCCGTGGCCAACCATTGGCTCCATGCTCTGCCCGTCTGTGGAATCAGGGCGACCGTCGATACCCAGCATGGTGGGCTGGGATGGGCCGTAAATGTCCGCATCCATGATGCCTACAGAGGCACCTTCAGCCGCCAGCGCCAGCGCCAGGTTGACCGCGGTGGTGGATTTGCCCACGCCGCCCTTGCCGGAAGCCACTGCAATCACGTTTTTCACGCCGGGGATCAGCTTCACGCCTTTCTGCACGGCGTGGGAAACGATTTTCTGGCTCATGTTGACGGTCACGTCACCCACGCCGGAAATGGTTTTCAGCTTGTCCGTCACCAGCTTCTGGATGTCGCCCATCACGCCCTTGGCGGGGTAGCCCAGCACCAAGTCCACGGTCACGTTATTGCCGTCCACCTTGATGTTCTTGGCGGATTTGCTGGACATGTAATCCTTCTTGGTATGAGGATCGATCAATTCCTTCAGCGCGGTTTGCACTTGCAGTTCTGAAACAGCCATGCTTGCTCCTAAAAATAATTCGGGCTACTGATAAAATAGCGAAGTTTAAACAATAAAAAGTGGCACGCCTACTATCCACGTGGCCGACTTTGTTACAATTTCATTTTTCCGTTCCGAGCTTCCCATGACACGCAAAATCCTGGTCACGTCCGCCCTGCCCTATGCCAACGGCAGCATCCACCTCGGGCACCTGGTGGAATACATACAGACCGATATCTGGGTACGCTTTCATAAAATGCAAGCGGACACACAATGTTTCTATGTCTGTGCCGATGACACCCACGGCACGCCCATCATGTTGCGTGCGGAGAAAGAAGGCATCAGCCCGGAACAGCTGATCGACCGGGTGTGGAACGAGCACACCAGCGATTTCAGCGGCTTTCACATCGAATTCGACAATTACTACTCGACCAACTCCGATGAAAACAAGACGCTCGCGCAGTCGATTTACCGCAAGCTGCGCGACGAAGCCAAACTGATCGATACCAAAATCATCGAGCAGTTCTACGACCCGGAAAAGGAAATGTTCCTGCCGGACCGCTTCATCAAGGGCGAATGCCCCAAGTGCCATGCCCAGGACCAGTATGGCGATTCCTGCGAAGTCTGCGGCGCCACCTATTCGCCCACTGACCTGATCAACCCGGTTTCTGCCGTTTCCGGCGCGAAACCGGTGCGCAAGGAATCCGAGCACTACTTCTTCAAGCTCGGCGACGACAAATGCAAGGCGTTCCTCACCAAGTGGACGCAGACGCCGGGCCACCTGCAGGCCGAAGCTTCGAACAAGATGCAGGAATGGTTCGAGTCCGGCCTGAACAACTGGGATATTTCGCGCGACGCGCCCTATTTCGGCTTCGAAATACCGGATGCGCCAGGCAAATATTTCTATGTCTGGCTGGATGCGCCGATCGGTTACATGGCCAGCTTCATGAATCTGGCCCAGAAGCTTTCAGCCGTCAGCGGTCAGCCATCAGCAGAAACGATGTTCGACGAATTCTGGAAAGAGGGCTCCAGCACCGAGCTGTATCACTTCATCGGCAAGGACATTCTCTACTTCCACGCCCTGTTCTGGCCAGCCACGCTGAAATTTTCCGGCCACCGCACGCCCACCAGCGTTTTCGCTCACGGCTTTCTCACCGTGAACGGTCAGAAAATGTCCAAGTCGCGCGGCACTTTCATCACCGCCGAGAGCTATCTGCAGCACCTCAACCCGGAATACCTGCGCTATTACTACGCCGCCAAGCTCAACGGCAGCATGGAAGACATCGACCTCAGCCTGGAAGACTTCACCGCCCGCGTCAACAGCGACCTGGTAGGTAAATATGTCAACATCGCCAGCCGCGCCGCCGGCTTCATCCACAAACGCTTTGAAGGCCGCCTGATCGCACAGGAAGAACGCCGCCAACCGGAGGAAGAGGAACTCGAAATCATCCTGCTCGGCTCGGAAGAAATGATTGCACGCGCCTATACAGAGCGCGATTTCAGCCGGGCGATACGCGAAATCATGCGTCTCACTGATCTGGTGAACCAGTTCGTCGACCAGAACAAACCCTGGGAACTGGCCAAGAAGCCGGAGCAGGAAAAACGCCTGCACCAGGTATGCAGCGAAAGCCTGAACGCTTTCCGTATTCTCACCATTTATCTCAAGCCGGTACTGCCGCAGCTCGCCGCAAAGGTGGAACAGTTCCTGAATCTGGAAGGAAAAATGGGCTGGCAGGATCTCAAGACCTACCCTGCCGACGCCATCAACGCCTATGAGCACCTCATGACCCGGATCGACCCAAAACAGGTGGAAGCCATGATCGAAGCCAACAAAGCCACACTCGCACCGGCCGCCGAGCCGCATTCGCAGGCGCGCCACGCCGAAAAGCAGGTCAACGAAGTCCAGCCAGCTGGCACAAGTATCGCCCCCATCGCCGAAACCATTTCCATCGACGATTTCAGCAAGATCGACCTGCGCATCGCCAGAATCGTCAATGCCGAACATGTCGAAGGTGCGGACAAACTACTGCAACTCACGCTGGATATCGGCGAAGGCAAAACCCGCAATGTGTTCGCCGGCATCAAGTCCGCCTATGCGCCGGAGAAACTGATCGGTCGCATGACCGTGATGGTTGCCAACCTCGCCCCGCGCAAGATGAAATTCGGCCTGTCGGAAGGCATGGTGCTGGCCGCTTCCGGTGACACGCCGGGACTATTCATCCTCAGCCCGGACGAAGGCGCAGAGCCGGGGATGCGGGTCAAGTAGCCCGGTTACCCATCATGCGCGCCCGTCTGGCTCTTTTGCTTGTCGCATTCAGCCCTTGCCTCGCACAGGCTTTCATCATGTCCGAGCAGGACATTAATGTGCACACCGAACGTGAGGGCGACACGCTTCACGTCACCGTGGACATGCGGGTGGCGGTAAAACCCAGACGGGCCTGGGAAGTCATGACCGATTTTGACCGTATGGCGGGATTTATTCCCAATCTATCCAGCAGCAAGATCATGGAACGCAAGGGCAACCATCTCAAGGTAGCGCAGAAAGGAACTTACAGCCTGGGGGTGTGGAGCTTCCCTTTCGAGTCCATGCGCAACGTGGAGCTGTTTCCCTATGCGAAAGTCACTTCCCACGGGACCAGCGGCAGCATGAAAAGCATGGACAGCGTCACCTACCTGGAAGCCGACGGTCAGAACACACGGGTCAACTATAACGCGACCCTTATCCCATCCATATCGATTCCACCCTTGCTCGGAACAAGCCTGGTCAGCAGCGAAGTTCGCGAACAGTTTCAGGGCATGCGCGACGAGATGGTGCGGCGCGAACAACTCGCCCGGCAATCGAGCCAGCGTATGACGGCGATGCGGAAGAAGACACAGCGACGCGTATAAGCTGCTGAATTTCTCAAGTCAGCAGCGGGTGCATCCACACGAACATGGCCTGCCCCTGCGAATCGGCCAACCGGGCCAGCTCTGAGAGCTCTTCCACCAGGGACTGAACCTCTTCGGCGGGCCAGCCGCTCATCTCGAATTCCTCGGTGGCAGCCAGTTCCTCTCCCACTCGCTCAATCGCCTCTTCATCGAGGCCGGCAAGCTTCTCCATGATTTCGTCCGGAATCCGCAGGACAATAGGGCCTTCATCGCCAGCCACATAAACCGGCTCGTAAGTATAAAAGGCATCCTCCAGCCCATCACCGGTCAGGAGGCAGTGCAGAGTTACGATTTTTGCCGTATCGACATCTCGAGCCTCGATGCCGCTCCACTCGACGACAGGATGCTGCGACTCGCCGATGGCCTCGACTTCTTCCTCGTCTGCACAAACAATATTTACCAGAATTCCCATTACCTGCTCTCGTGCTTGCGTGATAAAAGGAAATATTACCTTCTTCAGCTCGGGTGTGTAAGGCTGCGGATCAAATAGCAGGAAGCTATAATAAAAACCTGATACCCTTTCAGAAAACAAGGGGAATGCCGAATGGATGAAGCACAGGACACGCAAAGCCAGGCTTTATCACTTTCAATCACGGAAGACAGCCGCAAGCTGCTGGCAAACTTTACGCCGGCTGAAAACCTGACGCCTATCGATGTGGACTGGCTGCAGCAAAAAATTGCTGCGGCAGGCTTTGCGCAACTCTTTCTCTTTGAGCCAGCCATGGCTCAGCTGATCAAGCAATATGCCACGGCCACCGCACCGTTCAGCCTTGAAATCGGCGAAGTACGCGATGCCAGCGCGGCTATCGAAATTGCAGCCGACAAAATGTCGGCCTGGATCACCGTAACACCCCCCTGCGGCGGCATAGCTTTGACACGGGAGCAGGTTGACCTTGCGCTGTCGGAAAAGGCCATCACTGCCGGCATTCTGGATGAAGAAATTGACCATCTGCTGGCCAGCGGTTCGGCGGAAAAAACGCTGATCGCGCAAGGGCGTGAGGTCGTGCACGGCGAAGACGGACGCCTGCAATGCCTGATTCCCATGGTCAAGGATCGCCACCCCCATCTCGATGAGAATGACATCGCCGATTACCGGGATCTGGGCGGCATTGTCACGATTCGCCAGGGTGAGCGCCTGATGCAGAAACACCCGCCCACTCCGGGTGAATCTGGTGAAAATGTGCTGGGTCAGCTTATTCCGGCCAATCCCGGCAAGGAAGTTCTCTTTGCCCCCCAGCTAAAAGGTGCAATGGTTGATCCGGAAGACCCTGCTTTCCTGATTGCGGAGACTTCAGGACAACCAGTGGAAATCAGCCACGGCATGATAGTGGAATCGACAGTTACGCTACAGTCGGTCGACTTGTCTACCGGCAATATAGATTTCGATGGCACCATCGAAATTACTGGCGATGTGCATGTCGGCATGAGCATTCGCGCCACCGGTGACATCCATGTCGGCGGCACGGTCGAAGCCGCCACGCTCGACGCGGGAGGAGACATCATTGTCAAGGGCGGCATCATCGGCCACGGCGAGGTCCATGAACACCCGGACAAAAAGCAGAAACAAGGCATTGCCCGCATACGCTGCGATGGCTCCTGCTCGGCCCACTTCATCGAAAATGCCAGCGTTGAAACCGGCGACAGCATACTGGTGGCCAATCTGGTGATGCAAAGTGAACTGGCGGCCATCAACCAGATCATGGTCGGCACACCGGGAACGGGTACTGGCCGCATCATTGGCGGCCTGACCGAAGCCACCCTGCTGGTTCAGGCCGCTTCGATAGGATCGGCATCCGGCGTCAAGACCCGGGTGATGGTTGGCACCAATCCCTATCTGCATGACAAATTGAAACGCACGACACAAAATCTGGACACAAAAGCCACAGCAATGATTGAAGTCGTCAAACTGCTGGATTTTATAAAAAAACATCCGGAGCGCGCACCGGCTGGGGTGCTCAGCAAGGCAGAAAACACGCAAATGGCCCTGATGCTGGATATCGAAACCCTGCAGGAAGAAAAAGAACAATTCGAGTTCGAGCTAGTGCTTTCCGTGGACGCCAAGGTGGTGGTGGAAAAAGCCGTGTTCAGTGGCGTCCAGATCGAGATTGCTGGAAAAATCCACCTTGTCAACACTCAAACCAGTGGCGGCACCTTTACCCTTGGCGAAGAAGGAATCACGTTCCAGTGATCCCTGAAACCGGCTGAAAATATTCAGCCAGCTATAATGACTGATCCGAGAAAGGCTTATCGGCGAATCTATTGTCATCGATTTGCAGTTGTTTAATCACTTCTTCCAGGGAGCTATCGAGCAGCCGAATGGTTTCTTCCGGTAGCGCGTTCAATGCCTCCGGCAACATGCCTTCAGCCGGACCTGGCGCATTCCTGATCAATTCGCCCGCTTCTTCGGTGAGACGCAATCCAACCCGGCGTTGATCTTCCTTGCTGCGCTCCTTGATGATCAGTTTGCGAGCCACCAGTTTTTCAACCAGCTGGCTACAAGTCGATTGATGGATAGACAAGCGCTCCGCCAGATCCGAAACACCAATACCGGATGAATGCGAAATTTCCTGCATGACCCACAGTTGCGACCCGGTCACACCACAGGTCTGCTCAATCACCCTAAAATGCTGGCGCATCGAGCCGTAAATGACCCGGAATTTTTTCAACACCTGAAGCGAACGCTGTTTTTCATTGTGATGATTCAAGTTGCATCTCTCCCTCGTGTTCCGGCACCTTCTGGTTGAATCCTCAAGCAAGAAAGCCCGGACTCTTCATCAGGCGGGCCGGTGAACATCTCGGGTTTCAAGTTTGCTTTATCAGTTTACATCAATTATATTCATACCAATTTATTTTGTACGAATCATTATGACAAAGCTCCGCTCATTCGTGCAAAAATCAACTCGTCCACTTGTTTTCCGGCACCCTGCAGAAGATTGTGACATCTGCAAGCCGGCCATACAGAGAGAAAACCCAAGTCAATGACACAGCAAACTCTTCCCGGATCATCCGCGCTGCATCCTGCCAGCCAACAGAACACCATCGTGCTGTTTGGCGAAGTCCTGGCGGACATTTTTCCCGACCGAACCGTCCTGGGCGGCGCGCCATTCAACGTGGCGCGCCATCTCAAGGCGTTCGGGCAAAACCCAGTCATGATTACACGCCTGGGCAATGATGCGTTGCGCGACAAGGTGCTGAACGTAATGTCTGAAAATGGCATGGAAACTCTGGGCATCCAGCTCGACAAGAAACATCCGACCGGGCGGGTGCAAGTACATATTGAAAATGGCAGCCACCGTTTCGAGATTCTCCCCATGCAGGCCTACGATTTCATACACCCGGCTGTGGTGCGCATGGCTTCGCTTTCTGTCAATCCCGCGCTGGTCTATTTTGGCACCCTGGCGCAACGGCATGAAGTTTCCAAACGTGCATTGAAAACCCTGTTGCGCAGCACCGATGCGGCAAGATTTCTGGATATCAACCTGCGCGCTCCCTGGTATGACGAAAAGACGCTCCGACTCTCCCTGCAAAACGCTGACATCGTTAAATTGAACATTGAAGAAGTGGATATATTGGCCGAGATGCTTGTATTATCAGGAAGCAATTCACAGGATCAGGTCAGGGAATTGCTGGACCAATTCGATCTTGCACAGGTACTGGTTACATGTGGAGATGCGGGCGCCTGGCAAATCAACCGGGACGGCAAAATTGCCGAGACTAGCAAGAAAAAAAGGGCCATCACCCTGGTTGACACAGTAGGCGCCGGAGACGGTTTTGCCTCGGTTTTCATCCTTGGCACGCTGCTGGGCTGGCCGATGCCCACAACGCTGGACCGGGCCAATGCATTTGCCGCTGCGATTTGCGAGATCCGCGGAGCAATTCCTGACCATGCTGATTTTTACCAGCCATTCACCGAGGAGTGGAGCAAATGAAGAACCAAGTCCGGGAGCCCGGCAAACCTTTGTATATCGCCCTGATCAGCGTGCACGGCCTGATCCGTGGCCACGATCTCGAATTGGGGCGAGATGCGGACACCGGCGGCCAGACCAAGTACGTCGTGGAACTCGCCCGTGCACTGGGCGAGCGTGACGATGTCGAAAAAGTCATCCTACTGACCCGGCGCGTCATCGACAGCCAGGTCGGGCCCGAGTACGCGGAACCCCTGGAAGCCCTGTCGGAAAAAGTGGACATCGTGCGTATCGGGTGCGGGGAGCAAAAATATCTGCCCAAGGAGATGTTGTGGGACTCGCTGGAAAGCTTTTCCGACAACGCACTGGCTTATCTGAAAAACCAGGGGCGCACGCCGGATATCATCCACAGCCATTATGCGGATGCCGGTTACGTGGGCTCGCAGCTTTCGCACCAACTGGGGATTCCGCTGGTGCATACCGGCCATTCGCTGGGACGCACCAAGCGCAAGCAATTGCTGGCCAGCGGCATCAAGCGTAGCGAGATCGAAACAGCCTACAACATCAGCCGCCGCATCGAAGCGGAGGAAACAACGCTGGGTGTCGCCGAGCGCGTCATCACCAGCACGCAGCAGGAAATCGAGCAGCAATACGGCCTTTATGACTTCTACCAGCCCGAGCGCATGCGGGTGGTGCCGCCCGGCACGGATATGGAGAAATTTTTTCCGCCGCAGGGTAATGAAAAAGACAGTGACATCGCAAACCAGCTGAAGCGCTTTCTGACTCATCCCAGAAAGCCGATCATTCTGGCGCTGTCTCGCCCCGACCCCAAAAAGAACATCGTTACGCTGATTGAAGCCTATGGCGAATCACCCCAATTGCAGGAGGCGGCCAATCTGGTGATCGTGGCAGGCAACCGCGACGACATCCAGGATATGGAAAGCGTGACGAAAACCGTCCTGAACGAAATCCTGCTGGCCATCGACAAATATGACCTGTACGGCAAAGTCGCCTATCCGAAACACCACAAGTCTGAAGAAGTCGCCCTGCTGTATCGCCTTGCAGCCGGTTCCCGAGGCGTGTTCGTCAACCCCGCCCTGACCGAACCATTCGGCCTCACACTGATCGAGGCGGCGGCCTCCGGCCTGCCCATCGTGGCAACGGAGGATGGCGGGCCGATCGACATCATCAGAAACTGCCAGAACGGCCACCTGATCGATCCGCTCGACAGGGAGGCAATGGCAGAAATTATTCTCAAGACCTTGTCGAACAAGCGGGAATGGGCACGTCTGGCAGAGAACGGCATAGAAGGCGTGCGCCGTCATTATTCGTGGCCGGCACACGTAGGCAAATATCTATCGGTAATCCGCCCTCTGGTGGAAAAGACAGAACCGATTTCCAGAATGAATCTGAGTCGGCGCGCGGGTGTATTCCGCAACCGGGCGATCTTCACCAGTCTTGCCCTGAACCTGATCGGCGAGCGTGCTTCGCTTGAGGCGTTTTTGCATAAAATGCACGCGCATCGCAAATCAACCATTTTTGGCATCGCCACCGGGCGCCGCCTGGACGACGCACTGACGGTAATACGTCAAAACAACATACCCGAGCCGGACGTATTGATTTCCAGCCAGGGCACCGAAATTCATTATGCACCGCACCTGAGCAAGGACACTGTCTGGGAGCGCCACATCAACCACCTGTGGAACCCGCAGGCCGTGCGCGACATCCTCAAGGAAATACCGGGACTCGTGATGCAGCCGAAAAACTATCAAAGCGCTTTCAAAATCAGCTATTACATTGACCCGAATGTGGCTGACATCCACGAAATCCGTCAGATCTTGCTGCGCAACGAGCAGGCGGTAAACGCCGTATTTTCCTTCGGCCAATTCCTGGATGTGCTGCCCATCCGGGCCTCCAAGGGGCTGGCCCTGCGCTGGTGCGCCGACCAGCTGAGTTTTCCGCTGGAAAACACGCTGGTTGCCGGCGTCACCGGTGCAGATGCGGACATGCTGCGCGGCAACACCCTGGGCGCTGTGGTGGATAACAGACATCTCGAAGAACTGTCAGAACTGACCCACGTCGAAAATGTCTTTTTTTCCGAGAAACCCAATGCCGACGGCATCCTTGAAGCGATGGAGCATTACAGGTTCTTTGACAATGGGAACAAGAAAGCCGCCACATGAAGCGTTTCCTGCTCTGCACCGACCTCGACCGGACCTTGATCCCGAATGGCCCGCAGCCCGAATCGCCATTGGCCAGGGAACGCTTCAAACGGCTGGTGAGCAACAATAAAGTCACCCTTGCCTATGTAACAGGCCGGCATCGTGCCCTCATCAAGCAGGCCATAGTAGAATTCGGCCTGCCGCAACCGGACTTCGCCATCGCAGACGTCGGATCAACCATTTACCAAACCGACGCGACCGGCTGGCATCAATGGAAAGCATGGGACGAGCAGATCGCGCCTGACTGGTGCGGTCTGAGCCATGACGAGCTGCACAAACTGTTGAGCGGCTTTCCTGAACTGAGCTTGCAGGAAAGGGAAAAGCAGAATCGCCACAAACTCAGCTTCTATATTCCGCTGGAAACAGATGCTCAAAACCTGATTGGAGAGATGGAAACGCGACTGAAGCAGGCAAATATCAGGGCGAATCTGATCTGGAGCATCGACGAACCGGCCAGGATCGGCTTGCTGGATATCCTGCCCGCCAGCGCCAACAAACTGCATGCCATCCACTTTCTGATGCAACAAAAAGGCTTCGGCCACAACAACACTGTCTTTGCCGGCGACAGTGGCAACGACCTCGACGTCCTGCTGAGCGACATTCCCGCCGTGCTGGTGGCCAATGCCGACGGCGAAGTCAAGAATGCGGCAGCCATGGCTCATAAGGATGCCCTTTACCTCGCCCGGGGTAGCTACCTCGGCATGAATGGCAATTACAGTGCCGGCATCCTTGAGGGCATCGCACACTACCAGCCAGATGTTGATGCATGGCTGCGCGAACAAGTCTGAACGGAACGATTTAACCAGAGAATAATTAATGTACGAACAAGTTTCCCACTCGCTGCTGAATGAAATTCTGGTCCAACTGAAACCCGAGATCGGGAAAATGCGCATGCGGCATTTCTACACCCGCCTTGGTGCGAATTTTTACGCCATTCATTCCCTGTTCTACCTGCTGTATGGCGACCGCCCCGACTTCAAGGAACAGATGGTCAGCCTGGTCGAGACACTCGCGCTGCGCTATATCGAACGAACGCCCTCCCTGCGGAGATCGGACCTGGCACGGGAAAAAGACTACAACTGGTTCCTGAGCCAGAAATGGGTCGGCATGGCGTTGTACTGCGACCGCTTCGCCGGGGATCTGAAAGGCTTGCGCGAAAACCTTCCCTACCTGCAGGAACTGGGCGTCAACATGCTGCATGTCATGCCCATGCTCGACTGTCCGCCGGACAACAGCGACGGCGGCTATGCGGTGCGCGACTTCTATCGCATCGACCCGCGTTTCGGCACCACGGAAGATGTCGCAGCACTGGCTACCACGCTCAAGAAGCGCGACATGCTGCTGGCCCTCGATGTGGTGGTCAACCACACCTCGGACGAGCACGAATGGGCGCAGCGCGCACGCAAAGGCGAAAAGAAATACCAGGATTACTACTTCGTCTTCGACGACCGCGAGATGCCTGACATTTTCGAGCAGACCATGCCGGAGATATTCCCGGCCACCGCCCCCGGAAACTTCACCTGGGATGAAGAAATGGGCAAATGGGTCATGACGGTGTTCAACAACTATCAATGGGATCTGAACTACCGCAACCCGGCAGTACTGATCGAAATGATCGACATCATCCTGTTCTGGGCCAACCAGGGTGCGGACATCCTGCGCCTGGATGCTGTCGCCTTCCTGTGGAAGAAGATGGGCAGCGTATGCCAGAACGAGCGCGAAGCCCATCTTCTGCTGCAACTGATGAAGGATTGCTGCCAGGTCACCGCGCCGGGCGTGCTGTTTATCGCGGAAGCCATCGTCGCTCCCGGAGAAATTTCCAAGTACTTCGGCGAAGACGCGATCAATGCCAAGGAATGCGAGATCGCCTACAACGCCACCTTCATGGCCCTGCTCTGGGATGCGGTGGCAACCAAGAACGCGAGCGTGCTCAACCATGGCGTCAAAAACCTGCCCAACAAGCTGGAACGGGCAACCTGGCTCAACTACGTACGTTGCCACGACGACATCGGCCTGGGGTTCGACGACAGCGACATCCGCCTGGCCGGCTATGACCCGGCGCAGCACCGGCGCTTCGTGATCGATTACTTCACCGGCAAATTCCCCAGTTCGCCCGCCAGGGGCCTGCCCTTCGGCGAGAATCCGAAAACCGGGGATGCGCGCATTTCAGGCTCTCTCGCCTCGCTGGTCGGCCTCGAGAGCGCGCTTGAAAGCGAAGATGAGGCAGCCATCGAGGCTGCGATCAAAACTATCGTGCTGCTGCACAGCATGATTCTGTCGTTCGGCGGGATACCGCTGCTTTACTACGGCGATGCGATCGGCACCCTCAACAGCCTGGAATATCTCGCCGACCCCGCCAAACGCGCCGACAACCGCTGGATGCATCGTTCGCACTTCGACTGGAACAAGGCGGCGAGACGCCATGAGAACGGCACGGTGGAACAGCGCATATTCAGCACACTGAAAAAAATCATCGCACTGCGCAAGGAAACGCTGGCTTTCGCGGACTTCGACAACCGCCAGTTGCTGACAGTGGACAACCCCAATCTGCTGGTCTTTTCCCGCAGCGACCCGCAAAACAGCCGCAACAAAGTACTCGTGGTCGGCAACTTCAATGTCGAGACGCAAGCGCTTTCAGTGGGTGCGTTAAGGGTGCATGGCTTCTTCATGCAGGACGGCATGAAAGACATCTGCTCTGGTGCGCGCATCGCGCTGGAAAACGACACAATCGTCCTGCCTCCGCTGACCTGTTATTGGCTCGCCGACTGATACGCGGGGGAAAGTGATAAGCATGAAATGCTGCTTCCCCCCGGGCGTTTCATTCCCCTGCCAGAATTTTCCGCTTTAACCCTGCACCACCGGAATCCGGCCTATCCTGCCCCGCCATTCGGCCGGGCCGGTGGTGTGCACGGATGTGCCGCCCGCATCCACTGCCACCGTCACCGGCATGTCCTGCACCACGAATTCGTAGATCGCCTCCATGCCCAGATCCTCGAAGGCGATGACCCTGGCTGACTTGATCGCCTTGGCGACCAGGTAGGCAGCGCCGCCGACCGCCATGAGATAGACCGCCTTGTGCCGGCGGATGCTCTCGATCGCCTCCGGTCCACGCTCGGCCTTGCCGATCATGCCGACCAGGCCGGTTTTATCCAGCATCATGTCGGTGAATTTGTCCATGCGCGTTGCCGTGGTGGGACCGGCGGGACCGACCACTTCGTCGCGCACCGGGTCGACCGGGCCGACGTAGTAAATAAATCGATTGGTGAAATCCACGCCGGCCGGCAGCCCCTCGCCTTTGGAGAACAGTTCGGCAATGCGTTTATGGGCGGCGTCACGCCCCGTGAGCAGCTTGCCCGACAGGAGCAGGGCTTCGCCCGGCTTCCAGCTGGCGATTTCCTCGCGTGTTACCGTGTCGAGATTGACGCGCCGCGCATCGGCGTGAGGCTGCCAATCCACTTTCGGCCATTCATCGAGGGAGGGCGGCGTCAATACTGCCGGTCCGCTGCCGTCGAGCGTGAAATGAATGTGGCGGGTGGCGGCGCAGTTGGGAATCATGCCTACCGGCAGGCCGGCGGCATGGGTCGGGTAGTCCCTGATTTTAATATCCACCACGGTGGTGAGGCCGCCCAGTCCCTGCGCGCCGATACCCAGGGCGTTGACCTTTTCGTACAGTTCCAGACGCAGCTCCTCGACCCGGCTATTGGGGCCGCGTGCCTGCAATTCGTGGATGTCCACCGGTTCCATCAGGGCTTCCTTGGCCAGCAGCATGGCTTTCTCCGCCGTGCCGCCGAGGCCGATGCCCAAGATTCCCGGCGGGCACCATCCCGCTCCCATGGTGGGCACGGTTTTCAGCACCCAGTCCACCAGGCTGTCCGAAGGGTTGAGTATCGTGAATTTTGATTTGTTCTCCGAGCCGCCCCCCTTGGCCGCAACGGTGATTTCCACCTTGTCGCCGGGAACGATCTCGTAATGGATCACCGCCGGGGTGTTGTCGCGCGTGTTCCTGCGTGCCCCTGCCGGGTCAGCCAGCACGGAAGCGCGCAGAATATTGTCCGGGTTGGTGTAGGCGCGATGCACCCCCTCATTGACCATGTCGCTGACGCCCATATCGGCTTCCCAGCGCACCTCCATGCCCACCTTGACGAAAGCCACCACGATCCCCGTGTCCTGACAGATGGGTCGGCGCCCTTGTGCGCTCATGCGCGAGTTGGTAAGTATCTGGGCGATGGCATCTTTTGCGGCAGGAGACTGCTCACGCTCGTAGGCTTCACCCAGCGCCTGGATGTAATCGATCGGGTGATAATAGGAAATGTATTGCAGTGCGTCTGCAATGCTGGATATGAAATCTTCCTGTTTGATAATGGTCATGATTCGCTCTTATTGCTGTTCCAACATACGCCGGACCACGGTATTGAAAGGCTCGATCCACTCAGGAGCAAACTGCTTGTCACACGCATTCACTTCGGCAATGGCCCTCAATATGGAGCGCTTGTGGCCACGTACATTATGCTTGAGGGTAACCGCTTCGAACGCGTCCACAATGGCAAGAATTTTGGCTCCGCCACAGATTTTATCGTCCATGCTGCCGTTCGGATAACCCGCGCCGTCCGGCATTTCGTGATGCTGCAGTACCATTTCCGCCGCCGCCTTCCAGCCTTGCATACGCTCGACCAGACCGGCAGCCAAGCCAGGATGCGCCTGCAGAGCATGGCGCTCTTCCTCGCTGACCTTCCCCGTTTTGAGCCAGATTGATTCCGGCAGGAACATCATCCCGACATCGTGCATGTAAACCGCGGCTTCCAGTTGCGTTGCATCCACCGGGGACCCCGCCGCCCGGTTGGTCTCCATCGCCAGTTCCAGAATGCGCCCGGTCCGCCCCTGGAGCAATGGCGAACGCGCTTCATATTGAAAGGCCAGGGAGCGGAAAAAATGCAAATCGGGGACAACATGATCCTGCGCCATGGGCTGTGCCGACGATTTTCCAATTTTTGCCTTGAGCGTTTCCTGCGGTCGAAACCCAGTCACGCTCTGAATCACCTGCGCTGCAAGGCGATCCAATTCCGACTGTTGCGCCAGGCACAATTTTTCAAGCCCTTCCACCAGCTCGACCAGTTTCAGATGACTCAGCGGCTTCCTCGCCACCAGAGCCTCGGTAGCCAGTTCCAGGCGGTCCACAGCCAGCAGGATAGCTTCCCCCATCATCCTTGAATAACGTAGTTCCCCGGAACGCAGGCGCGTGAGCAGCGACTCGATCGGATGGGCAATCAGGGCTGCCATTTCCACCTTGCACATGGCAGCATCGCCCTTGATGTTATGCATGGCACGAAAGATATCAGCGATCACCACCCGGTCCGTCGGCGCCTGCGCCAGGCGCGCCATATCGCGCTCGATATCCGGCGCCCGGTCGGTCAGCGCTTCGGCAAATTCGAGCAGTGCTTCGCTATCCGGCACCCGCGGATTAATAAGAGCCTGAATGTTTACCATGCTGTTATCTTTCTTGTTAATAATTCAGCCACTTTGCACTGCAGCGCCTGCAAGGTCAACACACACTGAGCTGGACAGGCACTCCCCCGTTTGCTAGCGTCACAGCATCCCGAATCTGGAATACCCTTATGAACACCGAATATCAGGATTTCGATCATGGCATTACGGCCATCGATTCGCGCTTCGTGCGTCCTCGGCTGGCTGCCATTCACCTGATCGTGGAACGAGGCCAGGCCGCCATCATCGACACCGGCATCAATTATTCCTTTCCTTACCTACTGGAAACGTTAAACAGCAAGGGGCTCTCACCACATGACGTGGCCTATGTCATCGTCACCCATGTGCATCTGGATCATGCCGGGGCTGCCGGCCTGATGATGCAGCAGTTCCCCAATGCGCGGCTGGTGGTGCATCCGCGCGGCGCACGCCACATGATCGACCCCACAAATCTGGTGGCGGGTGCTTCTGCTGTGTATGGCGAGGCTACGGTCAGACAGACCTATGGAGAGATCATTCCGGTAACGCCGGAGCGCGTGATAATGGCCCCTGATAACTTCGAGCTTGATTTCAACGGCCGCAAACTGATTTTCCTCGACACCCCAGGCCATGCACGCCACCACTTCTGCATCTGGGACGAGTGCAGCCATTCGGTCTTCAGTGGCGATACTTTCGGCATTTCCTACCGGGAATTCGACGTCGATGGGCGTGAATTCATCTTCCCGACGTGTACGCCAGTACAGTTCGAGCCCGATGCGGCGCACGCTTCGATAGACCGCATCATGGCCCTGGAACCCGCTCAGATCTATCTTACCCACTACAGTCGCATCACCCAGCTGGAACGGCTTGCAGCTGATCTGCATCACATGCTGGAGGCTTATGTGGAACTGGGAATCCGGCTACATAAAGCGGGAAAAAACCGCCACGAGCGCCTCAAGGCTGGCGTGGAAGAAATCATGCTTCAGGCCCTGCAGGCCCATGGCTGCAATTTACCGCTGGAAGAAATCAGCAGGCTGCTGGGCATGGATTTTGAGCTCAACGCTCAAGGTATCGGCGTATGGCTGAATAAATCTTCAGGGAGCCAGCGCACGTAACAACCCCTTCGCCTTGGCCCGCGTTTCCGCCAGTTCGCGCTCCGGTTCGGAGTCCGCAACGATACCCGCCCCTGCCTTGAAACCGAGTTGTTTTCCGAGCAGCATGAAAGTGCGAATAAGAATATTCAGGTCCATGCTGCCATCGTGATTCACATAACCCATGCTGCCAGTGTAAGCCTGGCGGGGGCTGGCTTCCAGTTCGGCGATGATCTGCATGGTACGGACCTTGGGACAGCCGGTAATGGTGCCGCCCGGAAACAGGGCGCGCAGCACCTGCCCCGGCGTTGTGCCCGAGCAAAGGCGTCCGCGCACGCTGGATTCGATGTGATGCACGTGAGCATAGCTTCGCACTGCCATCAGATCATCCACCTGCACGCTACCCGGCTGGCAGATGCGCCCCATATCGTTGCGCTCAAGATCCACCAGCATGATGTGCTCGGCACGTTCCTTGGCACTGGTGATCAGCGCCTCGCGCAGTTGGGCATCCTCTTCCGGAGAAGCGGCGCGGGGATGCGTTCCTGCTATCGGACGGGTTTCGATCTCACCAGCCTGTATACGTGCCAGCCGCTCAGGCGATGAACTGATGATCTGGCTGTCGCCAAAATCGGCCAGCCCGGCAAAGGGCGCCGGATTGCGCTCACGCAGAATGGCATAAAGGTCAGCGGCACCGCCCTGCTCCAGCCGGGCTTCCCAGCGCCGCGCCAGATTGACCTGGAATACATCCCCGTCCCTGATATAGCGCTTGATTCGGGACACCCCCTGCAAAAACTGCTTCGGGTCTTCCTCACGCAGTTCGGCCACCGCAATCGATGCCGGCTGAAAAACTTCAGCGTGTAAAAGATCGTCCTGAAATGACGCTAATAGATTTTCATACCCAGGCTCCGCTACCCACCAGCTCTGCCTGTTTTCACGATCCACCAGCACTGCGGCAGGAATACGTGTCAGCCAGGCCAGTGGAAAACCATCGTGCGCAAGCTTCACCTGAACGGAGGGTTCAATTGCCTGAAGCAATTCATATCCACAGAACAGGAACCAGCCGCCACGAAAAGGCAGATGTGATGCCGAAGCATCCGGCTCAATCTGTTCTGCGGCTTTGCGCCACAGGCTGTCCAGAGTTGGCAAAAAAGCGTCAACAGAGCCGTCCGCATGAAGCGGGTAATGTTGTTGCGGGAAAGCGAACAGAATGTCCCAGCACCCACTACCACCGAGACTCTGCAACAGATAGGGATAGCGCTGCCGATTCAGTGCATGCAACGCCAGCAGATCAGGCAACGCGCCGGGTAATGCAATAGCCGGCACGCTGCTTACCTGAAGGTATTAAACGCGACGGAACACAAGTGAACCGTTGGTGCCGCCGAAGCCGAAGTTATTCTTCAGCGCCACGTCGATCTTCATCTCCCGTGCCGTGTTGGCACAGTAGTCCAGATCGCACTCGGGGTCCTGCTCGAAAATGTTGATGGTGGGCGGCGATATCTGATGATGCACGGCAAGCGTAGTCAGCACCGACTCCAGACCGCCTGCGCCACCCAGCAAATGACCGGTCATGGATTTGGTGGAATTGACCACCAGTTTGTGTGCAGCAGCGCCGAAAGCCAGTTTGATAGCTTCGGTTTCGTTCTTGTCACCCAGCGGCGTGGAAGTGCCGTGAGCATTGACGTAATTCACTTCGTCCGGATTGACGCCCGCATCGCGTAAAGCGTTGACCATGGAGCGTTTCGGACCGTCGGTATCCGGCGCTGTCATGTGGTAGGCATCGCCACTCATGCCGAAACCCGCCAGTTCAGCGTAAATCCTGGCGCCACGTGCCTTGGCGTGCTCATACTCTTCCAGCACCAGCACACCGGCACCCTCGCCCAGCACAAAGCCATCCCGCCCCTTGTCCCAGGGGCGGCTTGCCGTCTCGGGATCATCATTGCGCGAAGACAACGCCTTGGCGGAAGCAAATCCGCCGACAGCCAGGGGAGATACGCTGGATTCAGCCCCGCCGCAAACCATCACGTCCGCATCGCCGTAAGCAATGGTGCGTGCGCCAATACCAATTGCGTGCAAGCCGGTAGTGCAGGCAGTTACCACGGCGATATTGGGGCCTTTCAGTCCAAACATGATCGACAGGTTGCCCGAAATCATGTTGATAATGGTGCCCGGAATGAAGAACGGAGAAATCTTGCGCGGACCGCCTTCCAGATAGGTGTTATGAGTATCCTCGATCATCGGCAGACCGCCGATGCCCGAACCGATGTTGACCCCGATGCGGTCAGCGTTTTCCGCTGTCACTTCCAGACCGGAATCCTTGAACGCCTCCATACCCGCCACCATGCCGTAATGGATAAAAATATCCATGCGGCGCGCTTCCTTGGCAGAAAGAAACTGCGTGACATCGAAATTCTTCACTTCGCCTGCGATCTGGGAAGCAAAAGCGGAAGCATCGAAGCGGGTGATCCTGGCGATGCCGGATTTGCCGGCGACGATGTTGCTCCATGTCTCGCCGACACCGATACCGACCGGGGATACTGCGCCCAGGCCTGTGATGACTACTCTGCGTTTAGCCAAAGTGACTCCGTTACCGGGTTAAAACAGAAATTACTTGGGATGAGCGTTGATGTAATCAACAGCCTGTTTCACAGTGGTAATTTTTTCCGCTTCTTCGTCAGGAATTTCGCAGTCGAACTCTTCTTCCAGCGCCATTACCAGTTCCACGGTGTCGAGGGAATCCGCACCCAGATCGTCCACGAAGGAAGAGTCAATCTTGACTTCTGCTTCATTCACGCCCAGTTGCTCGGCCACAATTTTCTTAACGCGTTGTTCGATGTCGCTCATCTTTATTTCCTTTGTGTTGATGTTGGTTTCTTGCAAAAAATTCGCGGTATTTTAACAGACTTTGCACGCCACACCAATGGCATGGGAATCCGCGTCAGTCCATGTACATGCCGCCATTGACGTGCAGTGTCGTACCTGTCACATAACCCGCCTGAGGTGAAGCCAGGAAGCTCACGGCAGCGGCAATGTCTGCCACCTGGCCAAGACGACCCAGCGGAATGTGCGCAAGCAGCCCGTTGCGCTGCTCTTCAGAGAGGGCGCGTGTCATGTCGGTATCGATGAAGCCCGGGGCCACGCAATTGACTGTAATATTGCGGCTACCCACCTCGCGCGCCAGCGATTTGGAGAAACCGATGATGCCTGCCTTGGCGGCGGCATAGTTGGTTTGGCCCGCATTGCCCATGGTGCCAACCACTGATGCGATGCTGATGATGCGGCCGTAGCGCGCTTTCATCATGGCGCGCAGCACTGCCTGGCTCATGCGGAACACCGACTTCAGATTGGTTTCCATGATCGCGTCCCACTCTTCTTCCTTCATGCGCATCAGAAGATTGTCGCGGGTGATGCCGGCATTGTTGACCAGGATGGCAATCTCGCCAAACTGTTTCTGAATGGCTTCCAGTACGGCGGCGACCTGCGCCTTGTCGTTCACATCCAGTGCAAAACCCGCACCTTTGATGCCCGCCTCTTTTAGGTAGGCAGTAATTTTTTCCGCGCCGCTTGCGCTGGTGGCGGTGCCAATCACGGTTGCCCCATTACGCCCCAGGTCCAGCGCTACCGCCTGACCAATACCCCGGCTGGCGCCAGTAACCAGCGCGACTTGTCCTTCCAGCATATTCATTTTCCTCAGATTGACTTGGCTTGTTCCAGCGCTGCCGCATCGGTCAGCGCCAGCCCTTGCAGTTCCGCCACGATTCGCTTGTTCAGACCGGCCAGCACCTTGCCCGGGCCACACTCGGCGACATGCGTCACACCCGCGGCGGCCAGCGCCTGCACCGTCTCGACCCAACGCACCGGCATAAACAGCTGGCGCACCAGCGCATCCTTGATTTCTGCGGCGCCGCTGTAGCTTTTGACATCGGCGTTGTGCAATACCTGTACCAGGGGTGTCTGCATGGCGACTGACTGCAGGTAAATCGCCAGCTTCTCAGCTGCCGGTTTCATCAGGCTGCAATGCGAAGGCACAGAGACCGGCAAAGGTAATGCGCGTTTTGCACCTTTGGCTTTGGCCAATTCCATGCCGCGCTCCACGGCAGCCCTGCTGCCTGCAATCACCACCTGACCGGGCGAATTGAAATTGACGGCTTCCACCACTTCACCCTGAGCCGCCTCTGCGCAGACCGCACGCACCACATCATCGTCGAGGCCGAGAATCGCTGCCATGCCGCCCACACCTTCTGCAACTGCTTCCTGCATCACCTCTGCACGGTAGCGTACCAGCGGCAATGCATCCGCAAATGACAATGCGCCAGCGGCCACCAGCGCGGTATATTCACCAAGGCTATGACCTGCCATGAATTCCGGCTGAGTACCGCCCATTTCCTGCCAGGCACGATAAACCGCCACACCGGCGGTCAGCATCACAGGCTGGGTATTGATCGTCTGATTGATCACTTCAACCGGCCCTGAGCTCACCATCTGCCACAAATCCAGCATCAGGATGTCGCCGGCTTCTTCAAAAGTCTTGCGCACCACTGGCAGTGCATCGAAACCCTGCATCATGCCAACCGACTGAGAACCCTGACCGGGAAAAACAAATGCCAATTTCATATTTATCCTTTAGCTATCAGCTATCAGCCGTCAGCAAAAACACCGTCAGATGATGCAGCTGACGGCTGATAGCTGACTGCTGAAAGCTACTTCACCAGCGCACCAGCGCCGAGCCCCAGGTAAAACCACCACCGACACCTTCCATCAGGATGGTTTCACCCGGCTTGATCCTGCCTTCACGCACTGCGGTATCCAGCGCCAGCGGAATGGAAGCTGCCGAAGTGTTGCCATGGCGGTCCACGGTCAGCACCACGCGCTCCATGGGCAAGCCCAGTTTCTTGGCGGTGGCCTGGATAATGCGGATATTGGCCTGGTGCGGCACCAGCCAGTCAATGTCGGATTTCTGCATGCCATTGGCGCTCAGGGTTTCTTCAACGATCGAATCCAGCACGCCCACGGCAAACTTGAATACCGCGCTGCCATCCATCACCACGCGCGGATCGCCTTCCCTCTTCACGCCACAGCCACCGCCTTGTACCGTAAGCAGATCTTTATAGGCGCCATCCGCATGCAGGTGGGTGGAAATAATGCCCTCGGTTTCACTCGCCTGAAGGATCACCGCTCCGGCACCATCCCCGAACAGGACGCAGGTGTTGCGGTCTGTCCAGTCCACGATGCGCGACATGGTTTCGGCTCCGACGACCAGCGCACACTTGCTCTGCCCGCTGCGGATGAACTGGTCGGCGGTTGAAAGCGCATAGACAAAACCGCTGCACACCGCCTGAATATCGAATGCAGGGCCAGCACTCCTGATACCCAGCTTGTTTTGCAACAGGCAGGCAGTACTTGGAAAAATCTGGTCAGGCGTTGTCGTTCCGACAATAATCAGATCGATCTGCTGCGCGTCGATTCCTGCCGCTTCAATGGCACGCCGACTGGCATGCAAAGCAAGGTCGCTGGTGGATTCGTCATCTGCTGCGATATGGCGCTGATTGATGCCGGTGCGACTGAATATCCAGTCATGCGAAGTTTCCACCATGCGTTCCAGATCCTGATTGGTCAGCACCTTTTTTGGCAGATAGCTGCCAGTGCCGGTAATTCTGGAAAACATTTCAGACTGCTCCTTGTTCTTGATGTAACAACGAAGTTTGTTCAGTAATTCGCCGTAACACGCCGTTGCGCACTTCTTCCACGGCAGCTTCAATCGCGAACTGGAAAGCGAAGCTGTCTGCCGAACCGTGACTTTTCACCACGATACCGCGCAGGCCAAGCAGGCTTGCTCCATTGTAGCGGCGGTGATCCATGCGCTTCTTGAATGCACTCAATACGGGCATGGCAAGCAGACCCAGGAATTTGGTAAACAGATTACGCCGGAACTCCTGGCGCAGGAAACTACCCATCATCTGGGCCAGGCCTTCGGAAGTTTTCAGCGCCACATTACCGACGAAGCCATCGCAAACCACCACGTCGGTCGTGCCTTTGTAGATATCGTCGCCTTCTACATTGCCATAAAAATTGAGATGGCTGTTGCGGAGCAATTCACCGGCCCGCTTCACCACGTCGTTGCCCTTGATATCTTCTTCACCGATATTCAACAGGCCAACAGTAGGGTTTTCCTTGTGCTCCAGCGCCGATGCCAGCATCGCACCCATGATACCGAACTGCAACAGGTGTTCAGCAGTGCAATCCACATTAGCGCCCAGGTCAAGCACATGGACATGGCCCTTGAGGCTGGGCAGCATGCTGGCGATCGCAGGGCGATCAATACCGGGCAAGGTTTTCAGAACAAAACGGGAAATAGCCATCAAAGCACCGGTATTGCCGGCTGACACGCAGGCATTGGCCTCGCCGCTTTTGACCAGGTTGATCGCAACGCGCATGGATGAGTCTTTTTTGTTGCGCAACGCTTGCGCAGGCGGATCGTCCATGGTCACCACTTCACTTGCGTGGTGAATTCGCAGGCGTGGTCCTGCCTCTGATCGACATGCGCGAAGCTCGAACTCAATCGCTTCTGTCAAGCCAACCAGAACGATATTGACGCCCGAATCTCGGCGCAGAATTTCCAGCGCAGCGGGCACAGTGACATGTGCACCATGGTCGCCGCCCATGGCGTCAATCGCAACGGTAATATCCATAAGAACAGCTAATCAGCTGCATGCAACCGGAGGAACCCGGTTGCGGATGGGATAGGCTTCTTATTCGCCTTTGGCGCGCGCAACTTTGCGCCCACGGTAAAAGCCGCTTGGGCTCACATGGTGACGCAGATGCACTTCACCCGTGGTAGGCTCAACGGCCAGCGGAGGGTTGGTCAGAAAATCATGTGCACGGTGCATACCACGCTTGGACGGGGATTTTTTGTTCTGCTGAACGGCCATTTCAAACTCCTTGAATAATCATTTAACCTTCAGTGTCGCCAAGACACCAAATGGATTGTTTCTTTTTTCATTTACCAATGCCTCTTTACCCTTTCCCGAGCAAAGCTCAGGAGGATGTAGCGGCGAAATTGGCAAACTCAACAAAATCTCATCTTCAACCAGCGCCAGAACATCCATTTCTGCGCTTGCCGATATCGAATCTACATCTTCATCGCCATCATCAAGTTCATCAAACTGCGTGGCACCCTGCACCAAACGCAACTGCGACTCAATGTGAAGCGGATATTCCAGTGCTTCAAGGCAACGCTGACACTGCAAAACAAGCTTCCCATCTATGCTACAAACCAGAAGAGGCTCGCCTTTTGCGCCAATTTTTCCTGACAGGGTATAATTCAAAACACCTTGGCCAGACAGCAGCAAATCCTGCAATCTGGGAAACCCAGCTAGCGGCGCACTGCCATGCAGTACACGCCCATTCCGGGCAAAGTCAAGGTTATCGATCACAGCCTGTTCAGACATAAGCCGCGCATGATATAATTTTTCGGCTTTTGTGTCAAAAAGCCTTTAAGGATTTTACCTTTTAGCCAAAGCGCCGCTGCCTGCTGTTCATGATTGATACTGGCCTGTCGATGCCAGTACCAGAAAAAACAAATTGAGATAACGGGTCGTCACGTGATCAAAAAAATTCTTATTGCCAATCGCGGTGAAATTGCTGTTCGTATCGTGCGCGCCTGTTCAGAAATGGGCGTTAAATCTGTGGCCATTTATACCGATGCCGATCGTCATGCGCTGCATGTTAAAAAAGCTGACGAAGCCTACAACATCGGCTCCGACCCGGTTATCGGTTACCTCAACGCACACAATATCGTTAATCTGGCAGTCGCTGCTGGCTGCGATGCGCTTCACCCGGGCTATGGTTTCCTTTCGGAAAACCCCGTTCTTGCTGAGATTTGCGCCAAGCGCGGCATCGCCTTCATCGGCCCGTCTTCAAAAGTCATTCACCAGATGGGCGACAAAATTCAGGCTCGCAAGGCCATGATCGAAGCCGGCGTGCCCGTCGTCCCCGGCAGCGAAGGCAACCTGGCTGACGTGGAGGAAGCCCGCCAGCTGGCTGGAAAAATCGGCTATCCGGTCATGCTCAAGGCCACCAACGGGGGCGGTGGGCGCGGCATCCGGCGCTGCGACAACGAAGAAGAGCTGCTCAAAAACTATGATCGCGTGGTTTCCGAAGCCACCAAAGCTTTTGGCAAGCCGGAAGTTTTTCTTGAAAAATGCGTAGTCAACCCGCGCCATATTGAAGTTCAGGTAATGGGCGACAGTTTTGGCAATGTCATTCACCTGTTCGAACGTGACTGTTCGATTCAGCGCCGTAACCAGAAACTGATCGAGATCGCCCCCTCCCCCCAGATCAGCGAAGCGCAGCGCCAGCACATCGGCAATCTGGCAGTCAATGCTGCAAAGGCCGTCGGCTACGTCAACGCCGGCACGGTGGAATTCCTGCTGGACTCGAACAACAAGTTCTTCTTCATGGAAATGAACACCCGCCTGCAGGTGGAGCACACTGTCACGGAAACCATTACCGGCATCGATATCGTGCAGGAACAGATACGCATCGCCAGCGGCCTGCCCTTGCAATACAAGCAGAGTGACGTGAATTATCGCGGCTTTGCCATGGAATTTCGTATCAATGCGGAAGACCCGAAGAACGGATTTCTGCCAAGTTTTGGCCGCATCACACGCTACTACGCACCAGGTGGTCCAGGCGTGCGCACCGACGCAGCCATGTACTCCGGCTATGTGATCCCACCCTATTACGATTCCATGTGCGCGAAACTGACGGTGTGGAATCTGACCTGGGAAGGCGTGGTGGCACGCGGCCAGCGCTCATTGAACGACATGGTGGTGTATGGCGTGAAAACGACCATCCCTTATTACCAGGAAATCCTGCAGCACCCTGATTTCCGTAACGCCAAATTTGACACCAGCTTTGTCGAGGCACACCCCGAACTGGTCAATTACTCTGTGCGCCCACCCAGGGATGCACTGGCGGCCGCCATTTCAGCGGCAATCGCGGCTCATATGGGCCTGTAGTACACAGTGAAATCCAAAATTTAGGAAAAAGCATGGCTAAAGTTTTTATCAGCGAACTCGTTTTACGTGACGGCCACCAGTCCCTGATCGCAACCCGTATGCGCACCAAGGACATGCTGCCAATTTGCAAGAAACTCGACAATATCGGATTCTGGTCCCTCGAAGCCTGGGGTGGCGCCACATTCGATGCCTGCGTACGTTTTTTGCGCGAAGACCCATGGGATCGCCTCAAGAGCTTGCGCAAGGCACTGCCCAACACCCGCATCCAGATGCTGCTGCGCGGGCAGAATCTGCTTGGTTACCGTCACTATTCAGACGACGTAGTACGCGCATTCGTACAGAAATCCGCTGACAACGGCGTGGACGTATTCCGCATTTTCGATGCCATGAACGACCTGCGCAATCTGAAAGTTTCCATCGACGCAGTCAAAAAGGCCGGCAAGACAGCCGAGGGCGCCATCTGCTACACCACCAGCCCGGTGCATGACATTCCCTATTTCGTGCAGATGGCCAAAGAACTGGAAGCCATGGGCTGCGACACGCTGGCGATCAAGGACATGGCGGGTTTGCTAACGCCCTACCACACCGGCGAACTGGTAAAGGCGCTGAAAGCTGCCATTTCCCTCCCCATCCACCTGCACAGCCACGCCACCTCCGGCCTGTCTGCCATGTGCTTTCTCAAGGCGGTGGAAAACGGCGCCACCATTCTTGACACCTGCAATTCATCCTTTGGTGAAGGTGCCAGCCACCCCTCCACCGAAAGCGTCGTCGCCGCGCTGGCTGGCACAGAATACGATACCGGCCTGGACCTGGGCGCATTGCAGGAAATTACTGCCTACTTCCGCGAGGTGCGCAAACACTACTGGCAGTTCGAAAGCGACTTCACCGGTGTGGATACGCGCGTGCTGGTCAACCAGGTGCCGGGCGGCATGATTTCCAACCTCTCCAACCAGTTGAAGGAGCAGGACGCCCTTAACCGCATGGACGAAGTGCTGGCAGAGATTCCGCGCGTACGCGAAGAGCTCGGTTTTCCGCCGCTGGTCACCCCCACCTCGCAGATCGTCGGCACGCAGTCGGTGCTGAACGTGCTTACCGGCGAACGCTACAAGTCAGTCACCACCGAAGTCAAAAATTATCTGCAAGGGCGATATGGCAAGGCGCCGGGAAGCGTCAATTCGGAAGTGCGCAGCATTGCCATTGGCAACCAGGAAGTCATCACCTGCCGCCCGGCCGATCTGCTGCAGGACGAGATGGACAAGCTGCGCGGCGAGATCGAAAGCCTGGCCAAGAGCGAGGAAGATGTCCTGACCTATGCCATGTTCCCGGAACTGGGTCGCAATTTCCTGCAGGAACGCGCAGCAGGCGCCCTGAAGCCGGAACAGCTTCTGCCACCCGATACGAACATGGCTTGCGGCCCGTTCTATGCTGCCAACGAGTTCAACGTCACCCTGCACGGCGAAACCTACCACATTCACGTCACGGGCTCGGGGCAGCATGGCGCGGACACCCGCCCTTTCTACGTCTCCGTGGATGGCGTACCGGAAGAAGTGCTGGTGGAAGCCTTGAGCGAAATCGAAGTCTACGGCGGTCCGTCCGGGGTTGCGTCCGGCAGCGGCAAAGCCAGGGAAACGGGTAACGAGAAAAAATCTTCTTCAGGCAAGCGCCCGCGCCCCACCCGTCCAGGGCATGTCACCACTGCAATGCCCGGCACCATCGTCGAAGTACTGGCGCAGAAAGGCGCCACAGTCAAAGCCGGCGATCCGGTACTGGTAATCGAGGCCATGAAGATGGAAAACGAGGTTCAGGCGCCGATCGGCGGCACGGTGGTTGCAGTATTCGTGACCAAGGGAGACGCCGTCACCCCGGATGAAGCACTGATCGAGATTCAGCCAGAATGATGGAACTTGTACTCGCCTCTACTTCTCCCTACCGGCGCGACCTGCTGAACCGCCTGCAGCTTCCATTCAGCACCTTTGCACCGGAACTGGACGAAACACCATTGCCGGGCGAAACCGCCGTTGAAACCGCAACTCGTCTGGCCGAAGCCAAGGCGCGGGTCGCAGGGTCTCAGTTTCCGAATGCCCTCATCATCGGATCGGACCAGGTTGCCACCCTCGATGGCGAGCAGCTCGGCAAACCGCATACCCACGAAAACGCCACGCTTCAGCTTCGTCGCATGCGCGGCAGGCAGGTAGTATTCAATACTGCGCTGTGCCTCTACAACAGCAAGACCGGCTGCGTACAGAACCGCCTGATTCCTTTCACGGTCAGTTTCCGCAACCTGAGCGATGCCCAGATCGAGCATTATCTTCTCAAGGAACAGCCCTACAACTGTGCCGGCAGCGCCAAATCCGAGGGCCTTGGTATCGCCCTGATTGCACGTATGGAAGGCGAAGACCCCAACGCCCTGATCGGGCTGCCGCTGATCGCCCTGATCGACATGCTCAATAACGAAGATTTTCCGGTCATCTGATTCATCATGAGCCTGGGCACTTTATATCTGATTCCGACCACGCTCGGTGAAGGATGCGACCTTTCGGCCATTCTTCCCGAGCAGGCCAGACGTCTGGCGGCTTCACTGCGCACCTTCGTCACCGAGCACCCCAAAACCGCACGCCAGTTTCTGAAACAGACCGGCACGGCCATTGCACTGCAGGAAATCCGCATGTCCACACTGGACGAGCACACGCGCCCGGATGAACTTGCAAGCCTGTTGCAGCCCCTGCTTGATGGTGAGGATGTCGGTCTGTTGTCCGAAGCCGGATGCCCGGCAGTGGCCGATCCAGGTGCAACGCTGGTGCGACTTGCGCATGCACGCAACATCCGGGTCGTTCCTCTGGTGGGCCCATCCTCCATCCTGCTGGCACTGATGGGATCGGGTCTTAATGGCCAGAGCTTCGCCTTTCTCGGCTACCTGCCGGCAGAAAAATCCGCACGGATCAACAAAATCCAGGAAATCGAACAGCATTCGCTACGCCTGAACCAGACCCAGATTTTTATCGAAACACCCTATCGTAACCAGCAACTATTGCAAGATCTGGTTGCTACCTGCGCGAGTGATACCGAGTTGTGTGTCGCGACGGATCTGACCCTGGCAAGCGAGGACATCCGCACAAAAAGTATTGCCGAATGGAAAAGAAAACTGCCGGATTGCGACAAGCACCCCACGGTATTTGTGCTTTATCGCAGGCCAGTGGATAAAATGCCTAGGCAGGCAACTGCTCGACAAAGGAAATAATACTGTCGAGGCGGATTTCGGTCACATCCTCTGTGCCGATCACCCTGAATTTCAACCACTCCGCGCCTTGGCGTGTCGTCACATCAAGCGGCATCACAGCCTGAGAGATATTTTCCAGGCCGTGACGATATTCAATTTGCAGGGGGATTTTGCGTAAAACGCTGAATTCCAGGCGCTCGTGCTGAACGCAGGGAATAGGCTGATACTCAATCACACGGGATTAGAGAAAAATGACCGCCGGGAATACCGCTGCTGCCAGCACCAGCACCAGCCATTCCACGTTATGTCGGGCCAGCCATCCGGTGAAATGCGCAACCAGGATCGCAATGGCAACGATATAGAATGCAATAAAAGCCATGAAGCAATTCCTTGTACAATTCTTGAGCTACAGAATAACCAGTTTTGTCTGGTAAAACAATTGTCGTCCCGATCCGGACAGGGACGTCAATGTAACGGATGGCTCTGATCAACAGGAAGACCATTGACGATCTCGTCCATGTTGGCGTCGCGGATGTTGACCACATTCACCACAAAAGTAACGGTCTGGCCGGCGAGGGCATGATTGGCATCCACCGTGAGTTTGCCTTCGGCAATGCGGCTGACGCGGAACATCATGCTCTCACCCTGTTCATTCTGCAATTCGACTTCCGCACCGATGCGACGAAACTCATGTGGCACATTCTCGATATCGTCAGTAAACGTCAGATTGGGGTCGTGTGGGCCAAAGCCCTCGGTGGGATTGAGCGACACCTCAACCCGATCGCCAACCAAGTGACCATCCAGTGCTTTTTCAATTTTCTCGAACAGGGGACTGTTGCCTCCATGAATATAGCCCACCGGCACATCCGACTGCTCAAAAACCGATCCCGACTGATCGACGATTGAATATGTAACATAGACAGCTTTGTTCCTGCCAACTCTTTGTTCGGTCATGACGCGTAATCTTTTAATAATTTTGAAAGAAGGAGATTGTAGCCCGAGCAGCATCAAGCACCAAGTCGGTGAACATCAACATCCACAATCAGCTCCTTTATGTGGGAAGAAAATGGCCAGGTCAGCGTCAATGTTACCGCCTGCATGATCTTCTCGAAGCCTGCCTCAGACTGAGAGACTGAAAAATGGGGCTGACTTTGAATCAGGGCTGGCGCGTTGAGATGCAGAGATATCCCCCCGTCCAGAACCTCGTCCTGCAAATCCAGCTTTTTGGCTTTTTCAAATCTCAAGGCCTGGCCAAAGCCACCTGGAATCTGGTCATTGAAGACGAAACGGCCTGCTGGGCCATCACAACTTGGCATGGCCAGATTGATTTCCGTCTGGAACTGGCCCTGCATTTCTCCGTTGAACTGATAACTCACTCGCAGACGCTTGCCGGAGACAGTAATTCGCTTATCGATCAACACATTGCCCTGTTCGCAACTAAACGTCACATGTGTGGCATGATCGTCAGCTGGACGCAGAACATAGTTCCGCAGGGGCGTCACGGCTTCGCCATCAACCAGGCTATCAAGGAACAGCATGCGCTGAACATCATCCAGAAGCAGGTCTGACTGCGTTATGTGGTGCTTGAAGCTGACACGCTCATGCGGATTGGCGACTCCCTCCCCGGCATGCTGCGTATCCTGATCAAGATGCATCTTGCGGTAGTAATGCTCGGACTGGCGCGCTAGCGTGTCACCAAAATTATGCCTGAGCAAATATGCATCCAGTTCGCACACCGCAGCACTGCCATCCTGACGGGCTACTGCCTGAATCTCGTCATTGTGGATAAAAACTTCTTTCCTGCCATCGAAATCAAGATCCTCGATTATCACCGGAGGACGTGCTGCCACCTTGTCCAGCAGAGCTTCCAGCGCCACGATGGCATTGTAGATTGCACGCCGCAGATGCGGCAGATATAAACCGCCGAAAAGCCCGTGCCAATAGGCGTCGTTAGCCTGGGACTGGTAAAGCAATTCGAGCATCTCCTTGGATTTCTTGCGCTCAGGCAAGGCATGGAAACGCTGCGACAATTGCAGCATGCGTTTGTGCATCCAGTTCGATTCAGGGTAGCGGGTAATGAAATTTTTCCAGATGCCTCCACGCAGGAATGCCTTGTCGCGATCGAAAAAGCCTTTGGATTTTGCCTCCTGAACCAGGTCCGCATAGGTATTGGCGGCCTGTGCAGGTAATGTCCATTCGTTCATCTCGATGTAGGAAGTCGTTGGCAGGTATACGACGCCACGAGTATGCGCCTCGGCGTGATAATCGCTGAATTTCATCGGGCGGATCAGCGGTGAGGCCAGCACACCAAGGATAAAATCTTCCAGCCAACCTTTTTCATATACCCACTCGTAGGTTTCCGGCCAGATGCCGAATTTCTCGATGTCATCGAAATAGATAGCCGCTTCTTGCCCTTCTCCCGCCAGGCTCTCCATATATTTAACCGCTTCGTGTGCGGGAGAGAAAGGGAAGCGGTAACGCAGCGCTTCTGAAATCGGAAAAAGGTCCAGTCGACGTCCATCTTCCTCGGTCGTGTAGAAACCGTTGAGCTCGGATGCCTCTTTGCCGGTACACAGGAAATGATAGTCATCCACCGTGACGTAGCGTATCCCCGAATCTGCCAGGGCCGGCACCACCGTCGCTTCCCATACCCGCTCAGTCAGCCAGGCACCCTGCGGGCGCTGCCCGAATTTCTTTTCCAGCTTGTCCGACAGCGCAACGACCTGGCCGATACGGTCACGGTTTGGAATCACCGCCAAGACTGGCTCGGTTTCTCCTGCCCCGACCAATTCAACCTGACCACGGTGCACCATTTTCTTCAGCATTGCCATATCTTCCGGATAGTGCCGCAGCAGGTAATCCAGCAGCCAGCCGGAAAAATGCAGCGCAAAGGGAAAATCCGGATAACGATAGAGGGTGCGAATAAATGGGCCGTAGCAACGCGCATGGGCATCCTGCAGCACTTCGGGAAAATTGCCTACTGGCTGATGAGCATGGACACCGAGCAGGAGCGCAACCGATTTTGTCATAATTCTGAAATTCTCAATTTAGGTTAATGGCTGATCTGAAGGCCCGCTCAGGAGCCCCGTCTCATGGTTCCGCCCGCTTCTGCATTACCTCCGCCCTGGCTGAGGGGCACATCAAGGTCTAGCGGAGGTGCCAGCAAAAGCACGCGGTACAGATCGGCCAGATTCTCGCGATACAACTGATCAAAGCTTCTGACGCTATCACCCGGGTTATAGTCTCCAAACCACCAGAACCAGTCCGATCCTTCGCATACCGCAAGCTGACGCGAGGCCTTATCCTGCTGTTCTGCACTCAGGCGCCCGCTGGCCATGACGAGATCATAACTTTGCTTGGCCTGGCATAGCAAATCCCAGGCGTGATTTTTTTCCGGGCAGCCGATCCAGGTCGTAAAATCACCATAGACCCAACTCCCTGCCACCAGATGGGGCAAATTTCTGCTTTCTGGACAGTGATAGGCAGGGTGCTGCTCATCAACATGCTCTTGAGCGCAATCATCCAGATAATCGCGGAAAGTGGTCATCTCGATATGAGGGTGATCCTGCAGCATTTCATACATCTCGGAGAGGAAGTAGTAGCCGTTGTAAGGGTAATACTCCCACGCATTCTCGCCATCCAGGATAATGCTGACAACCGGGTTCTCATGCCCGCTGCTGCGATGCCAGATTTCTTCCAGAACCTGGGCAAAATCGAGCACTGCATCACGACCGAACCATTTGGCATATTCAAAGCCGATCTTGTCAGACAACTGGTCATCGCGGAAAAAGCAGGAAATTTCATGCTCCCCATCCGTAATACGATAAGGGCGATAGAGATAATTGACAGGGTTCTTCAACACTTCTTCCTGCTTTGCCTGGCGCAGGCTATTGCTCAGCACGGCCTGACCGGTGGCTATCCAGCGACAGCCATTTTTTGCCATCAGTAGCGCAGTCGCCTGAGAAACCCCGCCTTCCGCAGGCCACATTCCAGCCGGATGCTGCCCAAAGTAATGCTCGTGCATTTTAAAGGCTTCTGAAACATGGAACGACACCCGTTGCGCACCGCCAGGGTAGGCATGTGATACAGGGAGCTCGATCCCGGGCACGCTCTCTCGCGCGCTGTTCAGATCCAGCATGAGAGGCGCTATTGGATGGTAATACGGCGTTGTGGAAAGCTCAACCTGCCCATCTTCGGCCAGTTTTCGATAACGGGGGATGATGCCCTGAATCAGTTCGCCGATCAGGGCCACCAGTTGCTGACGCTCCTTGAATGTAAACATGCAGCCCTTGGACATCATAGCCACCAGCAGTTCATTCTCACGGCGCACGCTTTCACCTGTCCAGGCAAGGTGATACCACACCAGCAGATCGGCCAGATACTGGCTGGAAAGGTAGTGGAAGTGTTCCATCGCCTGGGCTTCATGCATCATGTACAAGTCGTACAGACGCTTGTAGGCGGGATAAGGCTCGATCATCTTGCCGTGATTGCTGCGAAAACAGCTATCCAGAATCAGCTTGCGCTGCTCCAGCGTCACATGTTCCAGATCCTTGGCCGCAAGCAGGCGCAACAGGGGGTCGCGCAGTTTCCCGCTACGAAACTGGTCGCTGTAATCCTCCAGTTGCTCGAGCAAAATGGGGACAAAATTCACCACTGCCCGTGCACCCGGCGTCTGCTCCAGATGGTAAGCCATATCGGTATAGTCCTTGATGGCATGGAGATAGGTCCATGGCAAGGCGAACTCTCCGGTGACATGGTGACGGTAATCCGGCTGGTGCATGTGCCAGCATAAAACAAGCTTCAGTTTTTTTGGGGTGCGCATATTAACGATAAAACCTGAGCCCCTCGTGGGAGGGCGAGGGGCTTAATGATCAGAGGAATAAAACAAGAGGGGAAAAAGCTTAACGGAATTGATGCACCGGCTGTCCAAGCATTTCTGGCGTCACCAGGGTCACTCCTTTTCCAGTGACATAAAAACGCTTGGCGTCTTCAACCGGGTCAACACCAATCGTCATGCCTTCAGGGATACTGCATCCCTTGTCCAGCACTACCTTTTTGAGGGTGACATAGCGACCGATCTCCACATTGGGCAAAATGACAGAATCTTCGATATCGGCATAACTGTGGACGCTGACGCTCGAAAACAGCAGGGAGCGACGCACCGAGGCTCCGCTGATGATGCAGCCACCCGACACCAGAGAGTCCACAGCATACCCGCGGCGGGAATCGTCATCGAACACGAATTTGGCCGGTGGCAACTGTTCCTGATAGGTCCAGATCGGCCATTCCTTGTCATACAGGTTGAGGTAGGGCGTGATCTTGGTCATTTCCATATTGGCTTCCCAATAGGCATCGATCGTCCCCACATCGCGCCAGTAGGGCTCGCCATTCTGCAAGCCGACACAGCTATCCTCAAAAGGATGAGCGTAAACGCGATAGCGATTGACCAGATAAGGGATGATGTCCTTGCCGAAGTCATGGCTGGAATGGGAATCGTCGGCGTCCCGAATCAATTGTTCGAACAGGAAGGCCGTGTTGAACACGTAAATCCCCATGCTTACCAGCACCCTGCCCGGCTTGCCGGGAACCTCGTCCGGATGTTCGGGCTTCTCGGTAAATTTCACAATGCGCTTGTGCTCATCCACCGTGATGACGCCAAATGCTGAAGCTTCCTCAACCGAAACTTCCATGCAAACCACGGTCAAATCAGCCGCATGCGCGGAGTGAAACGCCAGCATTTCGCCATAATCCTGCTTGTAGATATGGTCGCCCGCCAGGATAAGCATATATTCCGACTTGTAGCCCCGCAGAATGTCCAGGTTCTGAAATACTGCATCCGCAGTACCCTTGTACCAGGCTTCCTGAATACGCTGCTGCGCGGGGAGCAACTCGACGAACTCGTTGAATTCGCCGCGCAGGAAACTCCAGCCACGGTGCAAGTGTTGCAGCAGACTGTGCGCCTTGTACTGGGTAATGACGCCGATACGGCGAATACCGGAATTGACGCAATTGGACAGCGGAAAATCGATGATGCGGAATTTCCCGCCAAAGGGCACAGCCGGTTTGGCGCGCCAGTCGGTAAGCGCCTTGAGACGGCTACCCCTGCCCCCAGCAAGAATCAACGCTACCGTATTTTTGGTCAACAGACTGATGAAACGAGGAGTAGTGGACGAATACAAGAAATTCTCCCTTTTATCTGCGATTGTGATGTTTGAATTATACCCCTTGAGCGGCTCCGGCGTTTGCCTAAAGCCGCCTTCTGGCATATTCTTCTTACATTATCACTGCTGAAGTGACACCCTCATGAAACCCAACCTCAGCGCCAAAGTCAACACAAATCTGAAGGCCTTGCTCAAAGCCCGGCATCACGACCCATTTGCATTTCTGGGTTTGCATCAGGAAGAGAATGCCTGGTCTGTACGAACCTTTCTTCCATTCGAACAGCAAGTGGAAATTTGCCTCGATGGCAAGTGGCTGTTACTGGAAAAAATCCATCCTGACGGCGTATTTTTCTGGCATGGCAGTGAGAAGCCCGAGTGCCCCTACCGTTTGAGAGTGTCGCGCAATGGAGGACACCATGAGTTCTTCGACCCATACGCTTTTTCTACACAGATCAGCGAGATGGATCTATACCTTCTGGGTGCTGGCCGTTTGCATCAGGGATATCGCATCCTGGGCGCACAGCACACTACTCTTCTCGGCATTACAGGCATTCGCTTTGCCGTGTGGGCGCCAAATGCCGAACGTGTCAGCGTCGTTGGCGACTTCAATCACTGGGATGGCCGCGTTCACCCCATGCGCAGTCTGGGTTCGAGCGGAGTCTGGGAGTTGTTCATCCCTGAGCTTCCCGCAGGCAGCTTCTACAAGTTTGAAATCCGCAACCGCCACAGCGGGGAGATTCTGACAAAAACCGACCCATACGGTCAGGAATATGAGCTGCGCCCCAGTACTGCTGCAAAAGTATCCACCCCCACACAGCACAACTGGAGCGATCAGGCATGGATGAAGCAGCGCCAGGAACTCGACTGGCTGCAGGCGCCTTTCAATGTCTATGAGATCCATGCCGGGTCATGGAAACGCCATCCGGATGACCGTTTTTACAACTGGCGCGAACTGGCAGCGCATCTTGTACCCTACGTCAACGACATGGGATACACCCATATCGAGCTTATGCCGGTATCCGAACACCCTCTGGATGAGTCCTGGGGCTACCAGACCACCGGCTATTTCGGTCCCACCTCGCGTTTCGGCACACCGGATGATTTTCGTTTCTTCGTCGATACCTGTCATCAGGCCAATATTGGCGTCATCCTCGACTGGGTGCCGGCGCACTTTCCGCAGGATAGCTGGGCTCTGGCGCGCTTTGACGGTACCGCTCTTTACGAGCACGAGGACCCGCGCCTTGGCTTCCACCAGGATTGGGGCACCCACATCTTCAACTACGGGCGCCATGAAGTGCAGAGCTTTCTGCTTTCCAGCGCACACTACTGGCTCTCCGAATTCCATCTCGACGGTCTGCGCGTCGACGCTGTGGCGTCCATGCTTTACCTTGATTACTCGCGCAAGGCGGATGAGTGGATTCCCAACAAATTTGGCGGGCGCGAAAATCTGGATGCCATCGAATTCCTGCGCAGCCTCAACATAATGGTGCATGACAATTTCCCCGGCGCCCTGACTTTCGCCGAGGAATCCACCTCCTGGCCCATGGTTTCCAGGCCGGTCTATCTTGGCGGCCTTGGCTTCTCCATGAAATGGAACATGGGCTGGATGAACGACACCCTGCGCTACATGCTGCACGAGCCCATTCACCGCCGCTTCCATCACAACGAGCTGACTTTCGGCCAGCTTTATGCCTACACCGAGAATTTCATGCTGCCTTTTTCGCACGACGAGGTCGTGCATGGAAAAGGCTCGCTGCTGGATAAAATGCCCGGCGATACCTGGCAGAAATTTGCCAACCTGCGCCTGCTCCTCACCTATCAGATAGCCTACCCCGGCAAAAAACTTAATTTCATGGGTAACGAAATCGGTCAGGGGCGCGAATGGCGGGTCGGTGGCGAGATTGACTGGGGACTGCTGCAATACCACTGGCACCAGGGCGTACAGAGTCTTAGCCGCGATCTTAACCACCTCTATCGCGACACGCCTGCCCTGCATCAGCAGGACTTCGATGTCTCCGGATTTTCCTGGGTGGATTGTCACGATGCTGACCATTCCATTCTGTCTTTTCTGCGCTGGGGCAAAGATGGCAGCGTCGTCGTCGTGGTTCTCAACTTTACGCCTGTCCCACGCCAGGGATATCGCATCGGAGTACCGCGCCCCGGTTTTTATCAGGAAATATTCAACAGCGATTCCACCTATTATGGCGGCAGCAATACCGGTAACGGCACTGGTCTGGAGTCCCAAGTGCAGCCCTGGATGGGTTTCGAGCAATCTCTGGTGATCACCATTCCTCCCCTGTCTGGAATCATTTTAAGCCCTGAAAAATAGTCACTAGAGTTAGAAATTATGTCCGCCCTCACCCGCCTGCCCAGCTGGCAAGCCTTAAAACTGCACTTGAAAGAAATTTCACCGCTACACATGCGCGACCTGTTCCAGCAGGATCCTCAGCGCTTTGCTCGCTTTTCGCTCGATCAGGGTGACTTTCTTCTCGATTACTCCAAGAACCGGATCACGGAAAAAACCTTTGCCCTGCTCATGCAACTGGCACGGGAAACAAACCTGAGCCAGTGGACAGAAAAAATGTTCTTGGGCGAGGCCATCAATTTCACCGAAGGCCGTGCCGTCCTGCATACCGCATTACGCAACCGCTCCGGCAAGCCGGTACTGGTGGATGGCAAGGATGTTATGCCTGATGTGAAGCGCGTTCTGGTGCACATGCGCGAATTCTCGGAACAGGTACGCAGCGGCCAGTGGCTGGGCTATTCCGGCAAGGCCATCAGCGACATCGTGAACATCGGCATCGGCGGTTCCGATCTCGGCCCGGTGATGGTGACTGAAGCACTGAAACATTACGAAAAACCCGGACTCAACGTCCATTTTGTGTCCAATGTCGATGGCACACATCTGGTCGAAACACTCAAGCGCATCGATCCAGAAACCACATTATTTGTGATCGCATCCAAAACCTTCACCACCCAGGAAACCCTGACCAATGCCCGGTCGGCACGTACATGGTTCCTTCGTACCGCCGGGGATGAATCTGCAGTCGCCCGGCACTTCGTCGCCGTTTCGACCAATGCAGTGGCAGTCGCCAAATTCGGTATCGACACTGCCAACATGTTCGAATTCTGGGATTGGGTAGGCGGTCGTTATTCGCTGTGGTCAGCCATCGGACTGCCGATAGCACTCTATCTCGGCATGGATCATTTCGAGGCCCTGCTCGATGGCGCGTTCGAGATGGATGAGCATTTCCGCCATGCCCCCTTCGAGCAGAACATGCCGGTCATTCTTGGCCTGCTGGGCATCTGGTACAACAATTTCTTCGGCGCCCAGAGCCACGCCGTGCTGCCTTACGATCAATACCTGCACCGCCTGCCGGCCTACCTGCAGCAACTGGACATGGAAAGCAACGGCAAGCGTATCTCACGCAACGCCAAAGCCGTCGATTATCAGACCGGCCCGGTGATCTGGGGCGAGCCCGGCACCAACGGCCAGCACGCCTTCTACCAGCTCATCCACCAGGGCAGCAAGCTGATCCCGGCTGATTTTCTGGTGCCGATCGACAGCCAGAATCCCATCGGAGATCACCACCGCATTTTGCTGGCCAATTTCCTTGCCCAGACTCAGGCACTGATGCAAGGCAAGACCGAGGACGAGGCGCGTACCGAACTCGAAGCATCTGGCATCAGCGGCAGGAAACTGAAGCAGTTGCTGCTGCACAAGGTCTTTCCCGGCAACAAGCCCACCAACTCCATCCTGTTGCGCAAACTCACGCCGCACACCCTGGGTTCGCTGATCGCCCTCTACGAACACAAGGTATTCGTGCAGGGCATCATCTGGAATCTCAACTCATTCGACCAGTGGGGTGTGGAACTGGGCAAGCAGTTGGCCAGCAACATCCTGCCCGAGTTGGGTCACACTGAAATCACAATCCGCTTTGATGCTTCCACCAACGGACTGATCAACCACTTCAAGAAATTCTCATAGTTCATCAGAACAAATCCACATCCACATTCATTGCCGCCGCGGGAGCGATCTTGTTCTCGCTCACCAGCGCTTCATAGGAGCACACCTGGTTACGTCCGTGCTGCTTGGCATAATAGAGCGCTTCATCAGCATGGCCGACCACCGTTGCCGGCACGTCCTGACTGCTGATCCGGACATAACCGATGCTGATGGTAACCTGCCCAACCTGGGGGAACTCATAGCTGGCAACCGTCTCGCGCAAGCGCTCAAGCACCGTGCGTGCTCCCTGCGCATCCGTCGGTTCAAGCGCCGCAACAAACTCCTCGCCACCAAAACGGAACAGCTTGTCGCGTTCCCTGAACACCTTGCGCATGATGCCAGCCAGGAGGATCAGCACCTCGTCACCGTAAATATGACCGAATTTGTCGTTCACCCGCTTGAAATGGTCAACATCAAGCACCGCCAGCCAACGGCTTTGTGCCCTGATATCCTCACGACGGGATTTACCCTGGGCATCATCCATTGCCGCATTCATGCGTGCCTGTGACAGTAGATGGCCAATATTCCGATCAAAAGTACGGCGGTTGAGCAAGCCGGTCAGGGTATCCCGTTCGCTCTCATCCAGAATGCGTACGTAATTACGAAAAACCTGCAGGAAACCCGTAACAAGTTTCTCATTACCCTCTTCATATTCTGGCCCCATCACCTCGAAAAACCCCTCCACCCTGTCCCTACCAAAGAGAGGGTGAACGTAGCGCATCAAGCCCGGCACTTGGGCAAGGCTCGATGTGAAATCACCAGTTTCCAGGCAATGCGCAAAATCATCGTCCGACGATACCAGGATCGCAGGTGCATCCTGAATCGGCACAAAAACCAGTTTCTCCTTTTCACGCCTCACTGACACTGTCAGACGTGCTTCCGAACCGGATTTGCCGGCGGCAAGCCAATACACCGCCCCCTCCTGTGCATTGAGAAGTTCACACAAGGTCGCCACCAGGCTCTGAACGAGCGCATCCCGTTCAGAGTTGCCCGTCACTTCGATCAGCGAATCAAGAACAGAACCGAACAAGCGCTTTCCCCATGCAGTACAAAAGACAAAAACCGGCGATTCTATCCTGCCAATGAAAACCTTACAATTTTACTCGCACGCGGTAATCCAGCATCACTTTGCCACGTGCTGGCACCTGCAAGCTCCAGACCGCAGTATTGCTCGCCGCTTTGCGGTGCGGATGACTCTCGGCCAGTATCTCCCAGTCACCCGGCACCGGTTCCATCACCTTCACTGTCAACTCTTCATCCTTGGCGTTCTTCAACTCGATCTGGAAGGCGCTCTCAAAAATGGCGCCATCACGGCTACTACCGCTCAGTTTCTGGAAACTGGTCTGCTTTTTGTCGGCAGTGACATCAAAAGCCTCGCCCAGCTTGAGCCGAACCTTCTCGTTGCGTGGTGTATGGTCTATGCGATCTTCGCCCACAAACTGGGCATTACCTGCAGAGTCCTTCTTGTATACCCGGATCACGCCCTTGGGCAAAGGCACGCCCAGACCACCGCCCTTGTTCTCGAATTCGACGAAAACCCCCACTTTCATTTTCTGTCCAAGATCGCCGTAGCTGCTGCGGTAGTAATAATCCCGGCCTTGCAACACAAGCTCCTTGAGCACGGGAACACGGCTTGCAGAAAGCAGCGCCACCTGTTTGGTTTGCAGCTCGGCGATGTTGGTGGGGCGCTCCATTGAATAAAGGTGATATTCGAACAGACTTTCTTCCGCCATGGCAGGTGCGGCCATGGCGGCCGCCTTCCTGATTCGATTGTCCTGAGCAAAATCCATTTCCTGACGCACCCGGTTCACATCCCCAGCTACCAGTTGCAATTTTGCATTGGGGTAGCTGCTGCCACTCACATTCGTCAGCGTGACCCAGCCGCTCAAATCAAGCCGATCATCCGCGGGGCTCAGTTCGGCCACGTAATCCGCACGCCAGGAGAGCCCTCCCGTGAGATAGCTCAGCTCCATCGGGCGCTCTCCTTCCGCGGGCGCCAGGAAGCTGATCACCAGCGTAGGACGGTCGCGCAGATTGTCCGGTACCGTACTGAATGCGAGACGTCCCGGCAAGCCGGTTTCTATACGATCCGCAAATTTAAGTACCACGCCACCATTGGTGCTGAGCACCGTGGCCGTCTCACTGATTTCCGCGCCGGTCGCCGGATTGGTCCGGATTACCGTCACGCTCTGACCGACATATTTATCCAGCAACTTCTGCGGCGTCAGCAGATCGAAATCGAAGTTCTGTTCCAGCAGGACCAGCCCATCTCCGCCATTCAGGCTGCGCAACAAGGCCGTTTCAGGCATGATGCGCGCACTCACGTCACGCCAGGCAAGGCGGTTCACCCCCTTGTCAAGAGCCACCCGGCGCTGGTCCTTGATCAAGGCCAGATTTTCGTTATAGATGGTGACCGCCACCTGCTGCTGATCCTTGAGGGTGCTCAATTTTTCAGGGACAGGGGCGGACTGCACCTGCACCGAAAGCAGCAGCGCAAGTAAGCCACAAGCATGAACTTGCGCATTGAAAGCCATGCAGATTCTCCTTAATTGAGGGAAGATGACCGCGCCAGGCGGATTTCCCGGCTCAGCTGATAGACTGAAAGCGCATAGAACAGATTGCGGTTGTAACGCGTGATCACGTAGAAATTATTCAGGCCCAGCCAGTATTCCTGTCCATCGTCCACTTCCACGGCATGCAGGGAGACCTGCGTATCCGGAGCCAATGTTTCAGAAGCCACGACACCGCGCGCGTGCAACTGTTCCATGCTGTGCTGCGGCTTCAAGCCTCCCTCCAGAAGGTCACTGGAAGCGGCATCCTGCTGCAGGGAGGCGCGTATCGCCACCGGCAGATTGCTTTCCCAGCCGTGAGCCTTGAGGTAATTGGCAACACTGCCAATCGCATCGCTGGCGTTTCGCCACAGATCGCGCCGACCATCGCCATCGAAATCCACCGCATAAGTCCGGTAGCTGCTGGGCATGAACTGGGGGATACCCATCGCACCGGCGAAAGAGCCTCGAATCGAGAGCGGGTCTCTGCCCTCTTCGCGCATCAGCAGCAGGTATTGCTCCAGCTCGCCACGGAAAAATTCCCCGCGACGAGGATAATCGAATGCCAGCGTAGCCAGGGTATCGAGCACAGGATGAGAGAGGGGGTATGTGCCATATCGGGTTTCCACACCGATAATCGCAACGATCACTTCTTCTGGCACGCCATAAACCTGGCGTGCACGGCTCAGCACCGCCTCATTCTCGCCCCAGAAACTGACACCACGCGAAATGCGCCAGGAATTCACGAAATTGGCACGATAACGAGTCCATGATGGGGGCTTCATCACCTTGTTGGTCATGGTTTTTGCCACTTTGGGGCGCAACGTTATCTGAGCGAAAAGATCATTCAATGCCTCAGCATCAAAACCATGCCTGCTGACCATTTCAGCCACGAATTGCCGCACGTCGGAACGCTCCGAAAAAGAAGTCGCATCCGCCACCGGCTGTGTCCAAAGGAGCAACTGAACGAACAGGAACAGGGAGAACAGAAAAAGAAGATTTTTTACCGGCATAAGGTATAGGTTTACTGCAAACCTGCACGCTTGGCAAGTCAAAAACCGTCTTAATTCCAGCTCCACCGGGATGCAGTACACCCCCTCGAAATTTGGGTCTATAATAAATTCAGTTTTTGTCACAAATGCTCAAAGCGAGGAGACATCAACAATGACAGGACACAACCCTCCACCCGATGCCTATCTAGCCCGCATCATCGAACGTCCAGACGGTTTTTTCTGGCAGGACAGAATGACCGACAAGATGTTTGGCCCCTTTCCGACATTGCTGGATGCCAGGCAGGACATGGAATACAACGATGAAAGCGATTACGAGCCGGGCGAAACGCTGGAAGAAGCAGAAGCAGAACTAGGTATTGCAGACTGGATTGACCCTGAAACCGGATTGCCCGGTGAAGAATCACATCACCTGGGCGACTGAGAGACTTCAGCTGGAGTGATGCCACAACCGGCATCGAACCGGCACTGGGGTGACTCCACCTCAGAAAACAAGGCCATTCTTGAACCTTTTGACCCTGGCTGGATCTGGCATTCTCGGTGACGTGGCGGCCGAATTCGGTCCAGAATACTGTCGCCGAAAGATTTTCCAACACCGCAAACGTGCAGTCTTTTTTGGAATACACTAAACCCAACTGGATTTCTTGGGTTTTATGATCATGAATTCCGCAGAATCCCGTATTTCTTCCAGCATGCAGAAGGTGAGAGACATACTCTCGCATCCAGCCATTCAGGCTCCGCAAGGCTTGCTGGCGGCCTCGCTGGTTCTCCTTTTTTCTCTGACATTGACCCTCTGGAGCTGGCATCAGGCAAAACAGGAAGTGATCGCCACTGCACAGAAGATTTTCGAAATCCGGGCAGATGAAGTCAAAACCGCGATTGAATCACGCATGGAAACCTACATTCAGGTGATGCGTGGCGGAGCAGGCCTGTTTGATGCCTCTGTCTCAGTAGAACGGGAAGAATGGCGCATCTATGTTCAGAAACTGAACCTGCACAAAAATTATCCCGGCCTTCAGGCTTTGGGCTACCACCAGTTCGTCAGCGGTCAGGACAAGGAATCACACGAAAAAACCGTCCGGGCTGAGGGCTTTATCAATTACGCCATACATCCTGCCGGACAACGCTCCGAATACGCCCCGCTGGTTTTTACCGAACCTTTTTCAGGCAAGAACCTCCATGTATTCGGCTACGATGCTTACTCGGAACCGAGGCGCCGCGCCGCACTGGAAGTTGCACGCGACACCGGAGACGCAACTGCAAGCGCAAAAATCACCCTGATGATGCAGAAAGACGACAAGAAACCACAGCCCGGTTTCATAATGGTTCTTCCTGTATATCGGCACGGCCAGCCCGCAGCGTCTATCGAGCAGCGCCGCGCCGCCCTGACTGGCCACATTGCTGCGGCTTTCTGCACGTACGACCTGATGGCAGGCATTCTCGGCGAGAGCCAATCGAAGATTGACTTGCATATTTTTGACGGCACAACAATCTTGCTGGAAAACCAATTTTACGACAGCGACCAGGCACGTCAGCAATCTCTTAACAACGGCCATAAAGGCAATTTCACTACCCAAAGAAATGCCGACATCGGCGGCCGCATCTGGACATTGACGTTTTCTTCCCTGCCATCCTTCGATGCCGATCTGGATCATCAGCGGCCAAGGACACTGCTCTTTTTCGGCGTCATGATCAGTCTGCTGCTGGCCACGCTGACCTGGGCGCTGATTGCAGCCCGCACGATGGCGACTGCACGCGCCAGTGCGCTAGGCAGAATGCAGCAGGCCATGCGGGCTCTGAAGGAAAATGAATCCCTGCTGGACAACATTGTGGAAAACATCCCAATTTCGGTATTCATCAAGGCTCCAAAGGACGCATTCCGCATTACCCGCTGGAACAAGGCATCGGAGTCCATTTTCAAATTGCCGCGTGTGCGTGTGCTTGGACGAAATGTCTATGACAACTGGTCACAGGAACAGGCCGATTTTTACCAGTCCTGCGACGAACGGGCCATGCGGGAAGGAAAAATCGTGGACATTCCCGTCGAAGCCAGCACTGCCGGCAATACTACGATCTATCTCCACACCCGCAAACTTCCATTGTTCGATGCCGAAGGAAAACCCTCCCACCTGCTTGTGATCTGCGATGACATTACCGAGCACAAACGTACCGAAGATCAGTTGCGTCTTGCCGCCCGTGTATTCGAAAACAGCGGCGAAGCCATTCTGACTACTGATCGGGATAACCATATCATTTCTGTCAACCAGGCATTCAGCGCCATCACCGGATATTCGGCGCAGGAAGTGATTGGCGCCAATCCTAAAATTCTCAGTTCAGGCAAGCAAGGCAAAGAGTTTTATCAGCAGATGTGGGCAACACTGCTCGAAACCGGTCAGTGGCGCGGTGAAATGTGGGATCGTCGCAAGGATGGGGAAATCTATCCCAAGTGGCTCCATATCAGCACCATAAAAAATGATGAGGGCGAGGTAATCAATTACATCGGCTCTTTTTCCGACATCACCGAACGCAAGGCTGCCGAAGAACATATCCGCTTTCTTGCAGAGCACGATGGCCTCACCCGCCTGCCCAACCGCATGCTGTTTCAGGACCGGTTAAAACAGGCCATTGCCCATGCCGGGCGGCGGCAGGAGCGCCTGGCACTGATGTTTCTCGACCTCGATCATTTCAAGGATATCAACGACTCACTCGGCCACAACATCGGTGACCTGTTATTGCAGGCCGTGGCTGAACGGCTTACCCAGAACGTGCGCGAGGGAGACACCGTAAGCCGCCAGGGCGGGGATGAATTCATCATCCTGCTTGCCGGCATCGAAAATGCTGGCGATGCGGCCCTGGTGGCGGAGAAACTGCTCGCTGAAGTAAGGCAGCCCTACCCGCTCAGCGGCCAGGAGGTCAACATCAGCTTCAGCATCGGCATTAGCCTTTACCCAGACGACAGCCGTGATATGGATGAACTAAGAAGGAAGGCTGACGCGGCGATGTATCAGGCAAAGCAGGACGGGCGCAACACTTACCGTTTTTCCGCCCGGGAATAAACCAGGGCACGCAAGCGTACCCCTTACTCCTCGCGGTTGCGCATGAAGTCGGCCGTCTTCCAGAATGCAGCCGTCAGTTCCTCGCGTAACTTCTCATCCACACCGACTTCATCCATGGCGCGCTGCATGCAAGCCATCCACTGATCGCGTTCGCTCTCGCCGATGGCAAAAGGCATATGCCGCTGGCGCAGGCGCGGGTGGCCAAATTTTTCCATATAAAGCTGCGGTCCGCCGGTCCAGCCTGAAAGGAACATGAACAGTTTGTTGCGTGCTTCGGTGAGATCCCTGGCGTGCATTTTGCGGATGCAGTAGTAGTCAGGATCTTCGTCCATCAGATCGTAGAACCTGTCCACCAGGCGGCGAATGGTGTCTTCGCCACCGATGCGAAGAAAATGGGTTTCCATGGCTTATTCCTTCACTGGTTTGACCAGGCTGGCCGCCAGCTTGGCGCGACTGCGCGCCTCATCCACATTGGCGCCATTGGCCAGCGCCACGCCCATGCGGCGGCGGGTAAAGCTTTCCGGCTTGCCGAACAGGCGAATATCACTTCCTGGCACGGCAAGTGCCTGCTCCAGGTCTTCAAAGGCGATGCCCTTCTCTTCCATTCCGCCGTAAATCACTGCCGATGCACCCGCTTCACGCAGGCTGACATCCACCGGCAGGCCGAGGATGGCCCGGGCGTGCAGCTCGAATTCGGACAGGCGCTGGCTACACATCGTCACCATGCCGGTGTCGTGCGGGCGCGGGCTGACTTCCGAAAACCACACCTGATCGCCCCTGACGAACAGTTCCACACCGAACAGGCCGCGCCCGCTCAGATTGTCGGTCACAGCCCGGGCGATATCCTGTGATTTCTTCAGGGCCACAGCGCTCATCGCCTGCGGCTGCCAGCTCTCGACATAGTCTCCCTTGACCTGCACATGGCCGATGGGCTCGCAGAAAAAGGTTTCGACCGAACCGCTGGAGCCCACCGCGCGCACGGTCAGCAGGGTGATCTCGAAGTCGAAAGCGATCATTTCCTCCACGATCACCCGCCCGCGATTGACCCGACCACCACTCAATGCGTAGTCCCAGGCCTTTTCCACATCCTCCGGGCCATGCAGGGTGGACTGGCCCTTGCCCGAGGAAGACATCACCGGCTTGACGATGCACGGATAGCCAATCCCTCCATCAATAGCGGCCTGCAATTCAGCCAGGCTATCCGCGAAAGCATAGTTGGATACCGGCAACCCCAGTTCTTCTGCCGCCAGGCGCCGGATACCCTCGCGGTTCATGGTGAGTTGCGCCGCACGGGCGGTGGGAATGACTTCGGCAATGCCTTCCTGCTCGATCTCGGCCAGCATGTCGGTTGCGATCGCCTCGATCTCGGGCACAATCAGTTGTGGCCGTTCCTGCTGAACCAGCGCGCGCAGTGCCGGGCCGTCAGCCATGTTGATGACATGGGAACGATGAGCCACCTGATGGCCGGGGGCAAAAGGGTAGCGGTCGACTGCGATAACTTCCACGCCCAGACGTTGCAGCGCAATGATCACTTCCTTGCCCAGTTCACCGCTACCAAGCAGCATCACGCGAGTCGCCGAGGGGCTGAGTGGAGTTCCAATTTTCATGATATGAATCTCAAGTGTTTTGTGTTGCCGGCATGATAAATTGATCCCATGCCTGGTGGCTAGCACAGAGTGTTTGCACCAGCGCGAATGCCTGCCCAAGGTTATTTTGCGCTGCTGCACTCAAGGGATCGCCCAGTTCGAACGATTCCCCGTGCACGGCCAGCAGCCAGGTTGGCGGAGCTTCGCCGTAAAGCTCCTGATAAGCCTGCAGCACCGCCGCAGGACTCATGGCGTGGGAAGTAAAGCTGCGGTCCTTTTCGGGATACAGGCGAGAAAGGGTAAACGGCGGCAGGCAGGAAACACTGGCATCGACGAACAGCACCTGCTCACGCCCCTTCAGGTCGATGGCATGTTCCACCTGGAGCTGAAAATCGGTGAGCAGTTCGACTCCGGGGAGGTTCAGCGCTTCCAGCTGTTCCAGCAGCATCGGCCCGAGCGCATCGTCGCCGCGGCTCGGGTTGCCATAGGCGAAGATCAGCAGCGGCGCAATCAAACGCCGCACGCGCCTGATGCGTTGCGCACCATACGATCGATCTCCTTGCCTTCCGCATCGATCAGTTCCACTTCCAGCGGCATTTTCCCGACTGCGTGGGTGGCGCAGGAAAGACAGGGATCAAAGGCGCGGATGGCCACTTCGATATGGTTGAGCAAGCCTTCCGTCAGTGAATTGCCGTCCAGGTATTGCAGCGCAACCTGGCGCACCGCCTCGTTCATGGCCTGATTGTTGTGGGTGGTGGAGACGATCAGGTTGGCACGCACAATCTGTTCGTCCTCGTTGATGCGGTAATGGTGAATCAGCGTGCCGCGCGGCGCCTCGATCACCCCCACTCCTCGCAGGGCGCGTTCGCCCTTGCTGATCAGATCGTCGCCGAGCAGGTCGTCGTCGTGCAGCAATTCCTGAATGCCCTCGGCGCAATGCAGCATCTCAATCATGCGCGTCCAGTGAAAAGCGAGCGTGGCCTGAGTGGCGCTGCCGCCGTCAAATTCCGTGAAAACCCTGCGCTCGGCTTCGGCCAGCGGCGTGGGGATGAAATCGCAGTTGTTCACCCGCGCCAGTGGGCCGACACGGTACCAGCCCTCCTCCCGGCCACGTGAGCGGATGAAGGGGAATTTCATGTAAGACCAGGGTTTCACTTCCTCGTGCACGTAATCCCAGTAATTGCTGTAATCCAGATGATCAAAAATATCCTGGCCGTGTTCATCCCGTGCACGCAAGCCGCCATGGTAGAAATCCAGCGCGCCGTCCGGGCGTACCAGGCTCATGAAACTGGAGCGGAAATAGCCGAAACCGTTGTGGAATTCCGGCCGCTCGCAATAGACCTTTCGGATCAGATCCACCGCGCCCTGGCTCCAGGCAATGATCTGCTCGATATCCTTCAACAGGAAATCGCGCTCGGCCACGCTGAGGTTCTTGTTCACGCCGCCGGGAATGGCCCCGGTGCCATGGATGCGCTTGCCGGCGGTCAGCCGGATGACCTCCTGCCCGTATTTGCGCAGCGCAACGCCCTGCCGTGCGATCTCGGGATAGGCTGCAGCCACGCCGACGATGTTGCGCGTGGCGGGATCGGAATCAAAACCGAACAGCAGGTCGGGTGAAGCCAGATAAAAGAAATGCAGGGCGTGGGATTGCAGTATCTGGCCGAAATGCATCAGGCGGCGCAATTTGTCTGCGCTGGGCGTCAAAGTAGCGCCAATGATCATGTCCATCGCCTTGGATGCCGCAAGATGGTGGCTCACCGGGCAGATGCCGCACAGGCGCTGCACCAGCACCGGGACCTCGGTATAGGGCCGCCCCTGGATGAATTTCTCGAAGCCGCGGAATTCGACGATATGAAAACGCGCCTGATGGATGCGGTTGTCCTCGTCCAGCAGCAGCGTGACCTTGCCGTGCCCTTCGACCCGCGTCACAGGTTCGATCACGACACGCTTGAGGTTTTCAGGATGGTCGGCGGTTTCCAGTTCAAAAGTCATGGTTTGTCCGGGCTATCAAACCCCTCCCGGCCTCCCCTTGTCAGGGGAGGAGGCAATACCCTCCCCCCTGACAAGGGGGGACTGAGGGGGGTTAAAAATTCAGTCATAGTGCAACTGCTCATAATCCAGCTTCGGCTCACGCCCTGCCAACAGATCGGTCAGGAATTTCCAGATAGCATCCCCGGAAGGTGGGCAGCCGGGCAGGAAATAATCCACCTTCACCACTTCGTAGATCGGGTGCACCTTGTCGAATGGCAGCGGCAGTTCCGGGTCATTGGGAATCTGCCCGCCTTCGAGACCGCCTTCGTACTGGTAGACTTCCTGGAAGCAGTCCCACAGGTCGATGTTGTTGCGCATCGCCGGCAGGCCGCCGGTAATGGCGCAGGCGCCCATCGCCACCAGCACCTTGCAGTTCTTGCGGAATTCCTTCAGGACATGCACGTTCTCCGCGTTGCACACCCCACCTTCCACGATGCCCACATCGCAAGGGCTGCAATGCTTGATGTCGGTCAACGGCGTGCGGTCGAATTCCACCAGTTCGAGCAGGTCGAACAGGCGCTCGTCGATATCCAGCAGGGACATGTGGCAGCCAAAGCAGCCCGCCAGCGAACAGGTGGCAATGCGTATTTTTTTGACTTCACTCATGCTCGCCCCCTTTTCCTTCTATCTCGACCTGGCAGATCGGCTTATGGTCGTAGATTCGGCTGCCGATCGGCACGCTGAAGCCCTGGCGCTTGATCAGGATGGCACCGGTCGGGCACACCTGCGCGGCCTTGTCGGTGAAGGCAAAAGTGCTGTCGCCGAGGCGGCCGCTGGTGGAATTCACCACCAGCCTTGAGCCGATCCCGCGCCCGGACAGGCCGAACACGTTTTTCCCATCCACGTCCCGGCTGGCGCGCACGCATAACTCGCACAGTATGCAGCGGTTGCGGTCGAGAAACACGTCCGGATGCGAGGCATCCACCTCGCGCGGCGGGTAGAAATGGTTGTAATGCGGCGTCATCATGTCGAGACAATAGGCCACCGCCTGCAACTGGCAGTTGCCGCTTTTCTCGCAGGTGGGGCACAGGTGGTTGCCCTCGACGAACAGCATCTGCACGATGGCACGCCGCTCGTTGTTCAGCTCCTCGGTCTTGTTCTCCACCACCGTGCCTTCGCTGGCGGGCATGGTACAGGCAGAAACCGCGCGGCCATTGATATTGACCGTGCACAGCTTGCAGCTGCCGTGCGGCTTGAATTCCGGGTTGTGGCACAGATGGGGAATATAGACCTTCGCGGCCAGGGCAGCATCCATGATGGTCTGCCCCTCTGTGAAGGGAATGTTCGTGCCGTCGATGGTAATGGTTTTGCTCATAACAGGTGTGCCCATTCGTCGTCCCGGCCGGTAATGCTGCGCGCCGTCTGCAGCGCCCCATCGAGGTCAAAAGCTGGCTCGAAGGACAGCGCCTTGAGCTTGCGCTCGAAGGTGCCGGGAAATTTTTTCAGGGTATCAAGCACCGGGTTGGCCGCAGTGTGGCCCAGCCCGCAATGGCTCATCGTGCCGAGGATGTGGCCGACATGTTTCAACTCTTCAAGGTCTGCCGGAGTGCCGTGCCCACCCGCAATCTTGTCCATGATCCGCTTCTGCAGTTGCGTGCCGACCCGGCAGGGGGTGCAGAAACCGCAGCTTTCGTGGGCGAAGAAGTGAGTGAAATTATGCGCGGCGGCAAACATTTCGCGTTTGCGGTGGAACACCATAAACGCCCCTGCCGTGGGCAGGTCCTCAAAGGCGATGCGGCGGCCGAATTCCTGCCATGACACCAGCGTTCCGGAAGGCCCGCTCACCTGAACCGCATGCGCGTCCTCTGCCCCGCAGTCGCGCAAAATTGTCTCCACCGTCACGCCGAACGGATATTCGTAAATACCGGGCCGCGCGCAGTCGCCGGAGATGCTGAGAATCTTGGTGCCGGTCGATTGTGCTGTCCCCATGGCGGCAAACCAGGCGCCGCCTTTTTCCGCGATGCGGGCAGCACAGGCAAACGTCTCCACGTTGTCCACCACGGTTGGCCGGCCCATATAGCCTTTGGTCACCGGGAACGGCGGGCGATTGCGGGGGCGTCCGCGCTTGCCCTCAAGCGATTCGATCAGGGCGGATTCCTCGCCGCAGATATAGGCACCAGCACCGAGATGGATTTCGATATCGAAAGCAAACCCGGGCTCACCGAGAATATTTTCACCCAGCAGACCTTCGGCCCGGCGTCTGGCCAGCACCGCTTCGAGCGGTTTCAACAGGTAACGGTATTCGCCGCGCAGGTAGAGGAAGCCCTTGCGCGCACCGACCACCCGCGCACCCACCGTCATGCCCTCGAACACCAGATCGGCATGACTGGAAAGCAGCACCCGGTCCTTGAAGGTGCCCGGCTCGCCCTCGTCGGCATTGCAGACGATGAAGCGCTCCGGATTCCCGCCCACGTCGCAGATCATGCCGCCTTCTTCCTCGGCAATGGCCGCGTGGCAGAACGTCCATTTAGAGGCGGTCTTGAAGCCTGCGCCGCCACGACCGCGCAGATTGGAGGCATCCACTTCCTTGAGCGTCGCTTCGGCGCCGCGCGCCAGCATGGCGCGGATGCCTGCGCCGGGCTCAAATTCATCTCCCAGCAGCATGCCGGGGCGGCGGATATTATCCCTGACCTCGAACAGCATTTCCGGCCACTCCGCCACCGGCTTCTTAATGCGGATCAGCTCGGAAATCAGGTCCAGCCGGTTGTTGTCCAGATTGGTCAAAGGCCAGCCGTTCACCAGCGCCGCCGGGCCCTGGTCGCACATGCCGGTGCAGGACGTGCTGTCCACGCTCACCAGGTTGTCTTCCGACACCTTGCCCGGCTCGACCCACAGCTTGTTGCAGAAATACTGCATCAGCTCCGTCTTGCCGAGCATGTTGTCAGTGATATTGTCCGAGAACAGGACGCGATATTCGCCCTGTGGGGTCAGCGAAAGAAAGGAGTAGAACCCGGCCACGCCTTCAACTTCGGCACGCGACAGATTCAGGTGGCTGGCAAGGCAGACAATGGCCTCGGGCGGAATAAAATGGAAATGGTCCTGCACGTCGCGCAGGATTTGCAGCAGACGCGTGGCATCAGCACCATGTCGCCCGAGAATAGGTGCCAGTTGGTCTTCGATGTGCGGGAACTCGCAAGGTTCCATGAATGCCCTCCTTGCCGGATAAACGTTCAGGATACTGTCACTATACTACCAGTAAGTGACGGATGACATTTTCAGCAGAGACTGCGGCCATGAAATGCCATCGGGAAAGCAAGTGTTCAGGAAATACTGTCCCGCAACATCGGCGTCAGCGCTTCAGCAGGCATGGGCCGGGAAATGAAATACCCCTGCCCCAGGGTGCAGCCGATTTCTTTCAGCAAGGCGAGCTGTCCCTCTTCTTCGATCCCCTCGGCCACAGTGGACATCTGAAGGTTCCGCCCCAGCGCCTCAATCGTCCTGACAATGGCCTCGTCGCGCTGGCCGGACTGGATTTCGCGCACGAAAGAACCATCGATCTTGAGACAATTGATCGGCAAATCCTTGAGGTATTCCAGCGAAGAATAGCCTGTGCCGAAATCGTCAATGGCGATGGAAACACCCATATCGCGCAAGGCATTAAGCTTGCCCAAAGCTTTTTCTGCGCTTCCCATCAGCACGCCCTCTGTTATCTCGATTTCGAGGCTGGCGGGCGGCATGCCCATCTCTTCCAGTAGTTTTTCCAGCTGGATGACAAAAGCATCATCACGAAACTGAATAGGCGACACGTTGACCGCCATTTTCAGATCAATGCCCTGATCGGCCCATACACGCCACTGGGCACAGGCTTTGCGAAACACAAGCTCGCCGATAGCCCGGATCAGGCCTGTTTCTTCAGCCACGGGAATAAACTGCAAGGGTGGAACCAGACCGTTATCCGGGCTGTTCCAGCGCAACAAAGCCTCAACCGATCTGATTTTGCCACTCGCCAGATCGACCTGAGGCTGGTAATGAAGCACGAATTCATCGCGCTCGACCGCCAGCTTGAGACGTTTTTCCAGAATGTAGAAATCGGACATTTCCGATGCCAGATCGGCCGAGTAGAACTGGATATTGTTTTTGCCCTCTCGTTTGGCCTTGTACATGGCAGCGTCGGCATTCTTGATCAGATCTTCGGGCGTGGCTCCATCATAGGGAAAAACCGCGATGCCTATGCTGCCGCTGACATTGAAATCGTGCACGTCCACAACAAAGGAGCGGTCAAGCAACGCCAGAATACTCTCCGCAGCATGCTTCAGTTCTTCTCCCTGCACCATGTCTGCGACTATCACGAACTCGTCGCCGCCAAAACGCGAAACAAACATTGGTTCACATCCATTTTGCGGGACAACAAACTTGAACTGATCGGCTATCATGCGCAGCAACGTATCGCCGATGGCATGGCCAAAAGTATCGTTGATGAACTTGAAGCGGTCCAGGTCAAGAAACATCACCGCAAAATGACTCTTGCTCCCTAATGTTTCGGCGATTCGATCCTCCAATTTTTTCATCAGCCAGCGCCGGTTCGGCAGCATGGTCAGGTGATCGTATTTGGCCGAGAACTCGATCTGTTGCTCGTAGGCCTTGCGCTGGGTGATGTCCACGTTGGTGGAACGAACGCCGATAGTATTGCCCTGTGCATCCTTCACCGTGCTGCACAGGTGCTCAACCCAGCGGATCTCGCCGCTCCGGTTGATGATGCGAAATTCCACCACCTCCGCAACGCCCTCGCCATTGATGTTGTGGATATGCCCTTTCCAGACATCCATGTCATCGGGATGAATCAGACTGTCCATGAAATTGGGCTGGCTGTAGAAAAATTCCTGCTCATAACCGGTCAGCTGCTTGCAGGCAGGTGAAACATATTCGTATTCGCCGCTGATCTTGCGAAAATAGGTGAACTCCAGCGCGAAATCAGCCAGCGCCGAGAATAGTCTGTTACGTTCTGCCAGCTGCTCCCGCAATACCAGCACCTTGCCAAGAAGGATGCCGATTGTGGCAGCCAGGGAAAAGGGCACAATCAGCATGCGTGGCTCAAAAACCTTGATGACGACAAATGACTGTATGAAGAAAAATGTCAAAACAATGCCCAGCCCGAAAGCTATAGAAAGCAGGTAAATCCGAGTGTTTTTTTTCATTTTTCCACAATTTTCACGGGAATGTTCTCAATGTCATGCACCACAATCCGGTCGCGCCCCATTTCTTTGGCCTTGTACAGCGCCTTGTCAGCCGCTCTCACCAGGGATTCCGGCTGACATTCCGGATTTGCCTTGCAGGTGGCACAGCCAATACTCAGCGTGACGCGCCCGCCCAGGGGAGAGGATGCATGCGGTAGACCCAGGTGCGCAAGCTCGGCGGCGATCTTGAAAGCCAGAAACTGTGCTCCCTGCTTCGAGGTGTCTGGTAACAGAATGGCAAACTCCTCACCGCCGTAGCGCGCAACCACATCACCGGGACGCTGAACCGTTTCACGAAGCAAGCTGCTCAGCATACGCAGACAGTCATCCCCGCCAAGATGACCGTAGGCATCGTTATATTGCTTGAAGTAATCGATATCCAGCATGAGCAGCGACAGCTCCTGGTTATCTCGCTGCGCGCGCAGCCATTCTTCCTGCAGCGAAAGATCGAACTGACGCCGGTTGTTGACCCCGGTCAGGCCATCCACGCTGGAGAGACGCTGAAGCTCATGAATATTGCGCTCAACCTTGCGTGCCATGGTGTTGAATGCCGCCGCCAGGGCATGAAACTCCTTAAGAGTATTCTTCTGCCCTACTGTAACCGACAGATCGCCCAGAGCAGACCGCTCCATCTCTTTTTGCATATTGCCCAGCGGCAGGAACAGAAAATAACTGAAGACCCATAGTCCGATCAGAACGCTGAAACCGATCAGAGCGATAAAAGCCAGCACCCCAATTATCCCGCTACGCGCCATATCCAGATTGAGCTGCGCCACGTCGGCCAATCCCACCAGACGATAGGCGTCTTCACCATTATCGGCGCGCAGCAAATATTCGACTTCTAGCGTTTTCCCACCATGCCCAGACATTCCGTTCTCAGACTGGGACAGCATTTTTCCCGATGCGCTATAAATTGTCAGAGGCATACGGGTCATAGCCGCGATCACGGCGAGATTGAATGTGGGATTCACCACAACTTCGATATAGCCTGTCAGTCTCAGCCCACCTACCGGCAACAGCACCGAATAGAGAGGGCCAGCGGGCGAAATCCAGATACCGCCAAGCGCCTTGAGACGCTCGGCGCTGCTGCGACCAACAGCCTGATCATGCAGAAGTGGTGTCAAGTGCGGCGTCAAACCCTGAATACCGGCATCGCTCTGCGCAATCATTTTGAGGTCGAGATCGTACAGACGCAACTTGACGAGATCCAGCGTAACAGCACCGACAAAGCCCTTCGCGATAGGGTCATCGAGCACCTCGCGCAACGCGGCACTACCATTGCCTTGGCGAAACTGCTCAAGTGCAACTCGAAACTCGGTGCGGTTCTGGAACGTGGAGCCCAGGGTGAAAGCCTGGTTATGAAGCTGCTTCACCACTTCCTGGGCCGCCACATCCATCACACGCGACAAGCTCTGGTTCTGTGATTTCAGCGCAGCATCGCGAAAAAACAGGGCGGTTACAAATAGCAGAAAAACCGACACCAAGCCCAGCACAATCACAATGCTGACGGTCAGTGTCTTAAGAGAAATGCGCTCAATCTGCATTGGCAAAACTGGCAGGAAAATGCTTATTTCGCAACAGGCAAACTCTTGTCACTCCACTCCTTCCATCCCCCGCGGAACCAGTACACCTTGTGGTAACCCCACTCCAACGCCAGTTTGGCCGCATTAGAGCTACGCAGACAGCGTTCGCCGTTACAGTAAAACAGCACCGGCGTGTACTTTTCCGCAACCAATTTGGCAAGGCTGGTTTGGGTCATATCAGCATCAAGCAGGTTGAATGCCCCCTCGATATGGCCTTTTTCAAACTCTTCCTGTCGGCGGGAATCAATCATGACAAGTTGCGGCGTAGTGGCGAACAAGTCCACCAGTTTTTCAGCTGTAACATTGACCGCTCCGGCGATCTCCACCGGTGCCACCGGCTTGTCGGCGGCAGCAGGCAAAGAACAGGCCAGCAAGCCCGCCCACAGCAATGCACGCATTGTCCCCATGATTCCCCCAAGAAGAATATTTTTTCAATTTTTTAGCAGACTATACGCTGAAGTAACAATAGACAAGGGGATAAGCGTTGCCAGAATAAGGCAACAGGTTTAATGTAATTTCCACAGCACAAACTTTCCCGGGGATCATCATGTCGCACGTCACCATCGACGGTAACGAAGCCGCCGCTTATATCGCACACCTCACCAACGAAGTCATCGCCATTTACCCTATCACCCCCTCATCTCCGATGGGTGAGTATTCCGATGCATGGAGTGCGCTGGGACAGACAAATCTGTGGGGCACCGTGCCCGAAGTCATCGAGCTACAGAGCGAGGCGGGCGCCGCGGGTACCATTCATGGCGCCTTGCAGACCGGGGCGCTGGCGACCACCTTTACCGCCTCGCAAGGTCTGTTGCTGATGATCCCCAACATGTACAAGATTGCCGGCGAACTGACGCCCTTCGTCATGCACGTCGCGGCACGCTCGCTGGCGGCGCAGGGTCTGTCCATTTTTGGCGATCACAGCGATGTGATGGCGACGCGCGCTACCGGTTTTGCCTTCCTCTCTTCCAATTCGGTGCAGGAAGCGCAGGACATGGCCCTGATCGCGCAAGCTGCCACGCTGGAAGCGCGCGTACCCATCCTGCATTTCTTCGATGGTTTCCGCACCTCGCACGAGGTGGCAAAGATTGATCAGGTGCCGCTCGAAACCGTGCGCGAGATGATTTCAGATGAACTGGTTCTGGCCCATCGCGCCCGCGCGCTCTCGCCCGAGCACCCGGTGGTGCGCGGCACTTCGCAAAACCCCGACGTGTATTTCCAGGCGCGCGAAACAGTCAACCCCTACTACGACCTCATGCCGGGCATCGTGCAGTATGAAATGGACAAGTTCGCCCAGCTCACCGGGCGCCAGTACAAGCTGTTCGAATATGTCGGCGCACCCGATGCCGAGCGGATCATCATCATCATGGGTTCCGGTGCCGAGGCAGTGGAAGAAACCGTGCATCACCTCACTGCTCGCGGCGAGAAAGTGGGCATGGTCAAGGTGCGCCTGTTCCGCCCGCTCGATCCTTCGCGCCTGATCGATGTGCTGCCTGCCAGCGTCAGCAAGATCGCCGTACTCGACCGCTGCAAGGAGCCAGGCGCGGATGGCGAGCCGCTTTACAAGGATGTCGTCACAGCACTGGTGGAACATGGCGACGATGACGGCCACTTTGCCACCCTGCCGCGCGTGGTGGGCGGCCGCTATGGCCTGTCTTCCAAGGAATTCACGCCGGGCATGATCAAGGGCATTTTCGACGAGCTAAACAAGGAAAAACCGAAGAACCATTTCACCGTCGGCATCATCGACGACGTCACCCACACCAGCCTGCTCTGGGATCAAGCCTATCGCGTGGATGCGGGCCAGGGCGTGATGCGCTGCATGTTCTACGGCCTGGGCAGCGACGGCACGGTATCCGCCAACAAGAACACCATCAAGATCATGGGCGAAGAAACCGAGCTTTACGGCCAGGGCTACTTTGTTTATGACTCGAAGAAAGCCGGTGCAATGACCATCTCGCACCTGCGCTTCTCGCCCAAGCCCATCCATTCCAGCTACCTGATCGGCACCGACGAAGCCAATTTCGTCGCCTGCCACCAGCCGGTATTTCTGGAGCGTATCGAGATGCTGGAAAACGCCGCCGAGGGCGCAGTTTTCCTGCTCAATTCGCCCATTGCCCCTGACAAGGTATGGGAAACCCTGCCGCGCAAGATGCAGCAGCAGATCATCAGCAAGAAATTGCGGTTTTATACCATTAATGCCGACGCTGTAGCCCGCGCCACTGGCATGGGCACGCGCATCAACACCATCATGCAGGCCTGCTTCTTTGCCATTTCCGGCGTGCTGCCACAGGATGTGGCGATCGAAAAAATCAAGATCGCTGCCGAGAAAACCTATGGCAAGAAAGGGCAGGCGATTGTCGAAGCCAACTGGCAAGCCATCGACGAAACGGTGGCTAACCTGCATCAGGTCAAGGTACCGGCCGAGGTCAGCAGCAAATTTGAAATGGAAGACCACATACCGGCGGACGCGCCCGAATTCGTCCGTCGCGTCAGCGGGGAAATCATGGTCGGCCGTGGCGATCTCATCCCGGTATCCCTGCTGCCTGTCGACGGCACCTGGCCGACCGGCACCGCACACTACGACAAGCGCAACCTGGCGCAGGAAATCCCGGTGTGGGATGCCGAACTATGCATCTACTGCGGCAAGTGCCCCTTCGTCTGCCCGCATACAGCAATCCGATCCAAGGTATTCCCCGCCGATCTGGCAAAAGACGCGCCCCCGACTTTCAAGCACATCCAGATCAAGGGTAAGGAATTCGAGGAAGGCATGCACGTCAGCTATCAGGTCGCACCGGAAGACTGCACCGGCTGCGGCCTGTGCGTGGACATCTGCCCGGCCGTGAGCAAAACCGATGGCCACAAGGCACTGGAAATGCACGCACAAGCGCCTTTGCGCGTGCCGGAACGGGAGAATTTCGACTTCTTCCTCAAACTGCCCGAATTTGACCGCACCAAGCTGCGTACCTCCACCATCAAGGGCGCCATGGTGATGCAGCCCTTGTTCGAGTTCCCTACTGCCTGTGTCGGTTGCGGTGAAACACCCTATATTCGCCTCGCCTCTCAATTGTTCGGCGACCGCATGGTGGTTGCCAACGCCACTGGCTGCTCCTCCATTTATGGCGGCAACCTGCCGACCACGCCCTACAGCAAAAACTGCGAGGGGCGCGGCCCGGCCTGGAACAACTCGCTGTTCGAAGACAATGCCGAGTTCGGTCTGGGTTTCCGTGTCACGATCGACAAGCATGCCGAATATGCACGCGAACTGCTGCAGAAAATGCAGGACCAGATCGGTGCTGAACTCGTCAGTGCCATCATCGATGCGGACCAGTCCGGTGAGGTTGGCATCCAGCAGCAGCGGGAGCGCGTGGAGCAACTCATGTCCAAGCTCAAAAGCATCGACTCCCTCTCTCCTAGCTCTCTCCCGGAGGGAGAGAGGGACGCAGGCTCGCTACGCGAGTCTGTTATTAGGGATGCGCGCAATCTCGCCAGCGTGGCGGAAAACCTGGTGAAGAAAAGCGTGTGGATCATCGGCGGCGACGGCTGGGCCTACGACATCGGCTTCGGCGGCGTGGATCACGTGCTCGCCTCCGGCCGCAACGTCAATATCCTGGTGCTCGATACCGAGGTCTACTCCAACACCGGCGGGCAGGCCAGCAAAGCCACACCGCACGGCGCAACGGCAAAGTTCGCAGCCAACGGCAAACCCACAGGCAAAAAGGATCTGGCACAGATCGCAATGAGCTACGGCCATGTCTATGTCGCCCACGTTGCCTACGGCGCCAAGGATACCCACACCCTGAAAACCTTCCTCGAAGCGGAATCCTTTGACGGCCCATCGCTCATCATTGCCTACAGCCCCTGCGGCGAGCATGGCTACGACATGAGCAAGCAGCACCAGCAGCAGGAACTGGCGGTCGCCTCCGGCCACTGGCCGCTGTTCCGCTACGACCCGAGGCGCGAAGATGAAGGCAAGAACCCGCTGGTACTGGATTCAGCCAAACCGTCCGTCCCCTTCCTCGATCTGATCAAGAGCGAATCGCGCTTCCGTGGCCTGCTGAAACAAGTGGAAGACAAAGGCGAAGGTATAATGGATGCCTACCAGGCCGAGATCGAGCAGCGCTTCAAGCTCTATCAGCACATGGCCGACGAAGGCTTCAACCCGAAAGACCCCAATGCGGCAGGAAAGGCCAGGAACAATGATTGAAGAGCGCCTGATCGACATCGAAAGCAAGATCAGCTATCAGGAAGACACTATTCAGGAATTGAACAAGGTCATCTACCAGCAACAGAAGCAGATCGACCGGCTGGAAGCAATCTGCTCGTCGCTGATCAATAACGTCCGGGACATCTCCGATGCCATGGCCGTGAATAGCATCGCAAACGAGAAACCGCCGCACTACTAGGAAAATGCATTTGAAGCAGCTATCGAACTCGATACTGGATGAACTGAGCCAACAGGCCCAGAACTCACCAAGGCGGCGCGCAAACCACAACCTGCATGAAGATCTGAACGACCCGATCCAGCGCCTCGCCATTGCCATGGAGCCGGACACGCTGGTGCTGCCGCACCGCCACCCGCACACTTGGGAACTGCTGTACCCGTTGCGCGGCCGCTTTGTGGTGCTGCATTTTGACGAGTCGGGCACGGTCATCAACCGGGCTTTGCTGGGCGAGGATTGCCGGATGATCGAGAACCCGGCGGGAATATGGCATGCTGTCCTTTCGCTGGATAGCGGCGGCATCATTTTCGAGGTCAAGCATGGCCCCTATACGCCTCTGGGCGAAGCCGATGTCATGCTGCAACATGTGGAGAGCATCGCCCTGAATCGCTGGTATGCCGGTGCAAATATTGGCGACCGGCTTCCTTCCGCATAAAATCGCGACTTAACCCTTCTTTACCGAAAGCACATTCGAATGGCCCAATACGTAATGTCTATGCTCCGTGTGAGCAAAGTCGTCCCGCCCAAGCGGCAGATCATCAAGGATATTTCCCTCAGCTTCTTCCCCGGCGCAAAGATCGGCCTGCTCGGCCTCAACGGCTCGGGCAAATCCACCGTGCTGCGCATCATGGCAGGCGCGGACAAGGAGTACGAGGGCGAGGTGCAGCACCAGCCCAACATCTCCATCGGTTACCTGCCGCAGGAACCGCAGCTCGACCCGGCCAAGACCGTGCGCGAGGAGGTTGAATCGGCTCTGGGTGAAGTGATGCAGGCCCAAAAGAAGCTGGAGGAAGTCTATGCCGCCTATGCCGAGCCAGATGCCGACTTCGACAAGCTGGCCGAGGAACAGGGGCGGCTGGAAGCTATCCTCGCCACCTCAGGCTCCGATTCCGAGCATCAGCTGGAACTGGCAGCCGATGCGCTACGCCTGCCGCCCTGGGATGCCAACATCGGCCACCTCTCCGGCGGCGAGAAGCGCCGTGTTGCACTGTGCAAGCTGCTGCTGGAAAAGCCGGACATGCTGCTGCTGGACGAGCCCACCAACCACCTCGATGCCGAATCGGTGGACTGGCTGGAGCAATTCCTGGTGCGCTTCCCCGGCACCGTGGTGGCGGTGACCCATGACCGCTACTTCCTCGACAACGCCGCCGAGTGGATTCTGGAACTGGACCGTGGCCACGGCATCCCGTGGAAGGGGAATTATTCAAGCTGGCTGGAGCAAAAGGAAGCGCGCCTGGAGGCTGAAAACAAGCAGATCGACGCCCACATGAAGGCGATGAAGCAGGAACTGGAGTGGGTGCGGCAAAATCCCAAAGCGCGTCAGGCCAAGTCGAAAGCGCGTCTCGCCCGTTTTGATGAACTCTCAAACTATGAATACCAGCAGCGCAACGAGACTCAGGAAATTTTCATTCCTGTAGCGGACCGTCTGGGCGACAACGTAATCGAATTCGACGGCGTATCCAAAGCATATGGCGACCGCCTGCTGATGGACAACCTCTGCTTTCAGATCCCGCCTGGCGCCATTGTCGGCATCATCGGTCCCAACGGCGCGGGTAAATCCACACTCTTCCGCATGATCACCGGCATGGAACAGCCAGATTCGGGTGAGGTCAAGATCGGCCCTACAGTGAAACTGGCCTACGTGGACCAGAGCCGTGATGCGCTAGATGGCAAGAAGACCGTGTTCGAGGAAATCTCCGGCGGTGCCGACATCCTCACCGTGGGCAAATATGAAACGCCATCGCGTGCCTACATCGGCCGCTTCAACTTCAAGGGCGGCGACCAGCAGAAGGTCGTCGGCAATCTCTCCGGCGGCGAACGCGGACGCCTGCATCTGGCCAAGACCCTGATCGCCGGCGGCAACGTGCTGCTGCTCGACGAGCCGTCCAATGACCTCGACGTGGAAACGCTGCGCGCCCTCGAAGATGCCCTGCTCGAATTTGCCGGCTGCGTACTGGTGATCTCCCATGATCGCTGGTTCCTTGACCGCATCGCAACCCATATCCTGGCTGCGGAAGGTGATTCGCAATGGACCTTCTTCAACGGCAACTATCAGGAATACGAAGCCGACAAGAAGAAACGCCTGGGCGAGGAAGGTGCCAAGCCGAAGCGGATTCGGTATAAGCCGATTACCCGCTAACGAGTCAAGGGTAAAACCTTATGCAGACTAGCTTGCTGAAACGCATTGCTTGGATATTTGCCGCCCTGATTATAGTCTTAGGGCTTGCAGGAACGCTGGGACTGCATCTCGCTACAAAATCTCTCAAGGCAAAGGTGGAGCAAGCCCTGGGACAGGAAAGCGAGGTCGGTGAACTTGTCTTGGGCTGGTCCGCTATCGAAATCCGCAATATTCGCATCCATGCACCTCAGGGTTGGCCTTCGCAAGATACGCTGCGCGCTGAAAAAATCATTATCGAACCTGATTTGCGCGGGTTGCTCTCTTCACAAGTCAAACTCCAGCGTATCACTGTGGAGGGCGGTTATCTTTCCATACTCCGTTCACGCGAAGGAAACGTGCGACTCCTGCCCAGTATGCTCGACAAGCCTGCAGTGGACGCTGAAAAACAGGCTCCGGCCATGCCGGTCAGCATTGGTTTGATTGTGTTGAATTCATCCGTGGTCGAATTCTTCGATGCATCCATCCGCAAAACACCGCACAAACTGCGCCTGGAGCAGATGCATGCAAGGATCGAAGATCTCCAGTTCCCTGCACTTGATCAGAAGACGCAATTCCAGCTGGATAGCGTGATCAAGGGCAAACGTTCGGATGGCAAACTTGCACTGAATGGTTGGATGAGGCTGGACAACAGGAATTCAGAAGTAAGCACCCGGCTTCGGAACGTGGATCTGGTCTCATTCCAGCCTTATCTCGTCAAAGCATCGGAAACCAGTGTGCGAAAAGGCTTGATGGATCTGGACCTGAAATCAAGCATACGCGACAACCGCCTGCACGCACCTGGCACGATCACACTTTCCGAACTCGAGCTTGCTTCCAGTGATGGCCCTTTCAGTACATTCATGGGTATGCCGCGCCAGGCAATTGTTGCCGCGCTCAAGAACCAGAAAGGCAAGATCACGGTACAGTTTACCCTGGAGGGAAACATTAAAGACCCACGTTTCTCACTCAACGAAAGCTTCACCCAACGCACCGGCACCGCCATTGCAGAGAGTCTTGGCATCAGCATAAAGGGTCTCGCCAGTGGCGTCGGTGGTGCGACACATGGCGTTGGCAACATCATTGACCGCTTATTTGGTAATTAATGTCAACAACCGATCAATAGTTGACTATTTTCATAAACTATTATTTAATTACACCAACCAAACGAAATTCTGTGGAGAAATAATGTCTGTTGAAATTCTGCAATCCATTGCTGCTGGCGATGTAAACAAAACCCAGGCACTGCTGCGCGGCGGTGCTGATTGTGAGACACGTGACGACGCAGGTGCGACTCTGCTCATGCAGGCAGCCGCCGCCGGCAATCTTGCTTTGGTAAAAACCTTGATCGAAGCCGGCGCTGACGTGAATGCAAAAGATGAACGGGGCTGGACAGCCTTGATGAAATCCTGCTTCAACGATGAAGCCGACCATGGTTACCCGGAGGTGGCTCAGGCACTGATAGATGCAGGCGCCGACATCGAGGCTCAGATCGTTTACGGCACTCGCCCCCTGATGCTGGCCGCAGGCCGAGGTGAAGCTGGCGTGGTAGAAGTCCTGCTCAAGGCCGGGGCCGACGTACTGGCCGCCAACGAAGGCGGCCGTACAGCATTGATGATGGTGAAAGAAAAATTCTATGTAGAAGTCATCAATCAGCTACATGAAGCCGAGATGCTGGTAAAAGGTGAAGGGTCCAGTTGCGGCACCAAGCTCCCTCCCGGCTCCAACGTGGTCACCTTCCTCAAACAGCCTGATCATTAAAATCAGTCAATCCTTGCCGTATTTAATCTTGAGTCGCTTTACTTCATCGTTGTAGCGGCTCTGGTAAAGACTTGATCTCAGATTTGGGTCGGCAGAATCATGGTGCATCTGGTTTGGGCAGGTTTCGACCTCCTTGACCATGGATTCCACCAGAGTTTTCAAGGCATAACAGGCAGCTTCTCTCTGCACGACAATATCAACCAGCTGGTCAATGGTATTGTCGAGCTCTGCAATTTGCTGCTCAGCCTCTTCCTTGCTTGCCTGAAGCCGAACCAGCTGGTCTCTCAGCTCATACACCATATGGCGGTAATCCTCGACGGATTCCGCCACACCGTACATGCCAGAAATATCCGAAGATCTGACCACGAACGCCTTTCGACTTGGTTGCTGTGGGCTATAGGGTCTTGTATATTAGCACCAAACTCGACTCTGGCGCGCAAGCGAAACCCCATGAAACCGGCATTTTTTCTCCTTGCAGCCCTGCTGCTTCCAGCTTCATCCGCCAGCGCAAACAACTGGCATGTCCTGCAAAACAACTCTCAAATACTGCTGGAAGCAGGTGAACCGCAACAGGAAGAGTATGAGAACAACGACCAAGACAATGCCAAGAAGAAAGAAAAAACCCTGAAAGTCTGGAGTAAAAGCACTTATTCGCGCCCAGAACAGGCAAGGCCTGGCGATTTCTATTTTTCTTCAGCCAAAGCCCTGTTGACCATCAACTGCACCAAGCGCTCTCACAGGCTGCTACAGAAAATTTATTACGCCGCAGATGGCCAGGAAATCAAATCCGTGCGCTATGGAAAAGATGAAAAAATCGAAGCCATCGTTCCTGATTCGGCAGAGGAGCGGGTTTTTGATTTTGCCTGTTCATTCAAGGCTGCAAAAGCCAACAACAAATCACCCAATCGTACAAAACCCAAATCCCCCGTAACCGCAGAAAAACCTGCCCCCAGTAAAAAAACCTCGAAGCCAGAAACAATATCGGAGAAACCAGCAAACAAGGCCGCATCCAAGGGCAATAATTCTGCGCCTGACAAATCCAAGACAGCCAAGCCCAAAAATGGAGAATCTACGCCTCCCAAGCGTTAATACTGGCTACTCGCCAACAGTGCGCGCTGTGATGGGATTTTATGTACCGCCCAATTCGCCACTGCCCAAGACCACAATTCCGTTAGATTTGCTCTCGCCAATTCGGATGGCGGACACTGTCCCAGGAATTCAAGTACCCGAAACAACTGAGGCTGAGGGTTCGTTATGTTCAGGGCAGGCGCCAATGTCTGCTTGCTCAGCTTTTCGCCTTGCGCATTCACGGCCAGCGGCAAATGAAGATATGCTGGAGTTGAATAGCTGAGCAGACGCTGCAAGTAAATTTGCCGCGGCGTAGAATCAACAATATCTGCTCCGCGAACAACATGAGTAATTCCTTGCGCCGCGTCATCAACTACCACGGCTAACTGGTAGGCAAATAAGCCATTCGCACGGCGCAATACAAAATCACCCACTTCCGCTTCCAAACGCTGAGCATAATTACCTAGCAGGCGGTCACAAAATTGGATTCGATTATTATCTGTAATAAGGCGCATAGCATGCTCCAACCTACCCCCACGTATACCATTCCGGCATTGCCCCTGATAGATCAGGTTGGGTGTGGTTGCTAGTGTAGAATCGGCAATTTCTCGCCGCGAACAGTTGCAGGGATACAATGCGCCTTGTTGCTGCAATAATTCCAGAGCAGCACGATATGCCTCTCCACGCTGGCTTTGATATACCACTTCTCCATCCCAGAACAAGCCAAAGGCTTCCAGCGTGCGCAAGATATCGTCTGCTGCGCCGACTGCCATCCGTGGAGGATCCAGATCTTCCATCCGGACAAGCCACTTCCCCTGAAAGAAGCGGGCATCGAGATAGCTGCCTACAGCCGCCACCAGCGAGCCGAAATGCAAGGGGCCTGTCGGCGACGGTGCAAAGCGACCAAGGTAAGATAAAGTTCGTATGTTCATAAATGGTAAATTTTGCACCAGAAGCATGGTGATAAACAAATTTGTGCATTGAGGCACTTCCGTAAAATCGGCTACTATGTACAGTAAATATTCATCGAATAAGGAAGTCCAATGCAACACAAATCTGCCACGACTGTCACACCGATTCATGACATCATCACCAAACGCTGGAGTTGTCGGGCATTTGACCCAAAAAAACCTGTCAGTCACGATCAGGTTCTCTCACTGGTGGAGGCGGCCAGATGGGCACCTTCATGTTTTGGCGATGAACCTTGGCGTTTCATTGTCTGGAACCGCAACCAAGATGCCGCTGCTTGGCAGAAAGCATTCGACTGTCTGGTGGAGTGGAATCAGAACTGGGTGATAAATGCGCCCGTACTTGCACTCGTGACTGCCAACACCCTTTTTCGCAAGAATGGCAAGCCAAACACATGGGGGCAGTACGACACCGGCGCCGCTGCCGAAAATCTGTGTTTGCAGGCTGTCTCATTAGGCCTGATGGCGCATCAAATGGGTGGCTTTGATGCCGATAAAATTCGGAACGAATTTGGCATTCCAGAGCAATTCACTTGCATGGCCATGATTGCCGTCGGATATCAGGGCGAAGAAACCGTCCTCAACGAAGAACTTAAGGAACTGGAACTCGCGCCTCGTGAACGCACACCATTAGGGGAGCATTTTTTCGAAGGCGCGTGGGGAGTCCCCATTGGGACAAAATAGCACCAATCTACACTTTTCATTCAAGTTGGAAACGTGCTTAAATAATCAAAATATCCGGCGAGGTGAATAATAATGGCTGATTCTACATACACATCTGAAATTGAGAAGAATTTTCCACGCATTGTGGAAAAATTAACCATGCTTTGGGGACATGATGGAATTTCCGCCTTTCTGAGTCATCTGCTAATTGACGATCGCGGTGACAGGCAGGGATTTACCGGTGAGACCATGGCTGAGATCATGTTCCTCAACAATCTGCACGAGGATATGGAAAGAGACAAGGCGCCTCAAAGTGGGCAGGCCATTTGGGAAAATTCGCTCATCAAAAATCTTAAAAACTAAGGATTTGACGGTGTAAGATTTTTGGCAGGAAGGACCAGCCTTTTAGGTGCGATTTTGCCTTCGTTGGTTACTTCACCCAAACCCAGAAATACGGCTTCGGGGCCATACAAGCTAACTGGTCCTTTTTCAGACAGTCCAGCTTGCCATACTGATTGCCCCTGCTGAAGATAATAAGCACTCTCGCTGTCCAGGTTCACTTTCTGCAGACCCGCGAGCAGACAATCGGCGGGAAGCAGCGTTGCATCACGTTGTTCCGGCGTCATCTGCTCCAGTTGTAACAGGCTGATCGCGCTGGACAGTTTAAAGCTTCCTGTCTCAGTTCGTCGCAGGGCGTTCATATGGGCACCACACCCCAATGCTGCCCCGATATCTTCCCCCAACACACGAATATATGTTCCCTTGCTACAATGCACGGTAACACTCAATTCATCTCCGGAAAAAGAATCCAGCGTCAGCTTGTAAATCGTAACTTCACGAGGTTCACGATAAATATCAACACCCGCTCTCGCATATGTGTAAAGTGCTTTACCCTGGTGCTTGAGCGCTGAGTACATGGGTGGAATTTGTTGAATGGGGCCAACGAAACGTTTCAGCACCTGTTGCACCTCATCGAGAGTCACCTCAACAGGTTTTTGGCTAAGGATTTCTCCTTCAATGTCACCAGTGGTTGTTGTGACACCAAGTTTAAAGCGTGCCTGATAACACTTATTGGCATCCAGAAGATAATGTGAAAACTTGGTTGCTTCACCAAAACAGACAGGAAGTAGACCCGTCGCAATCGGATCAAGATTGCCGGTATGCCCTGCCTTCTCGGCCTGGAATAGCCGCTTGACCTGCTGTAACGCTGTATTGGAACTAATGCCATGCGCCTTGTCGAGCAACAGCACGCCGCTGACAGCCCGCTTGGTACGCTTGAACTGCACTATTTTTCTTCCTGAGACGGCTTGTCGCCCTCCAATGCCACAGCTTCTTCAATCAGATGCGACAACTGGACACCGCGTTCAACCGAGCTATCAAAGACAAAATGCAATTGAGGCATGATCCGCAGGCGCATGCGGTGAGCAAGTTGACTCCGCAAATAGCCCGCTGCCCGATTCAGTCCCTCAAGTGTTTCATCAAGGGGATGACCTTGGCTCAGCAAGGTAAAGTAGATTTTAGCGTGGGAATAATCCGGGGTCACCTCGACATCAGTCAATGTCACCATGCCGACCCGAGGATCTTTGACCTCAAGCTGGATCAGTTCAGCCAGTTCCCGCTGAATCTGCTCCGCGACTCGACGCGGACGTGAATGGTCTTTAGGCATAAGCTATTGGCTCCCGATTATTGTTACAGGGTACGCGCCACTTCAACCATTTCATAGACTTCGAGCTGATCCCCAACCTCAATGTCGTTAAAGTTCCTCAAAGACAGGCCGCATTCAAATCCAAACTTGACCTCCTTTACGTCATCTTTGAATCGTTTCAGGGAATCGAGTTCGCCTGTATGCACCACAACGTTGTTGCGTAACACACGTACCGTTGCACCACGTTTTACAATGCCATCCAGCACGTAACACCCGGCAACCGTACCAATCTTGGTGATCCGGAACACGTTCCGCACTTCAACCAGACCAATGACATTTTCCTTGCGCTCTGGCGAAAGCATGCCAGACAGAGCCGCCTTTATCTCGTCCACAGCTTCATAAATAATATTGTAGTAGTGAACGTCCACACCCGAAGACTGAATCAATTTACGCGCAACAGAATCGGCTCGACTGTTGAAACCTATCACAATTGCCTTGGAAGCAATTGCCAGATTGATGTCAGATTCAGTGATCGCCCCCACACCGCTATGAATGACGTTAACCTTGACCTCGGCCGTAGATAATTTCTGCAGCGAATGAATCAATGCTTCGTAGGAACCCTGCACGTCGGCCTTGATGATCAGTGGCAATGTTTTGACTTCACCTTCGCCAATCTGGTCAAACATATTTTCAAGTTTAGCGGCTTGCTGTTTGGCAAGTTTTACATCACGGAACTTGCCTTGACGGAACAGGGCGATTTCACGCGCCTTGCGTTCGTCGGTAATAACATTTACCTCCTCGCCTGCCATCGGCACTTCAGACAAGCCTTGAATTTCAACTGGAATTGAAGGGCCCGCCTCCTTAACAGATACACCATTCTCATCCAACATTGCCCGAACACGGCCAAATACCGCACCTGCAAGTAGCATGTCGCCCTGCCGCAAAGTGCCACTTTGCACAATGATGGTGGCCACTGGACCTCGTCCCTTGTCGAGACGTGCATCGATCACCAGACCCTTGGCTGGTGCTGTCCGAGAAGCCTTTAGCTCTAGCACTTCAGACTGCAATGCAACGCCTTCCAGAAGCGCATCAACACCTTGACCGGTTTTTGCTGAAACCTCAACAAACATGGCATCGCCACCCCAGTCTTCAGGAACAACCCCTTGTGCGCTAAGCTCCTGCTTAATTCGCTCTGGATTAGCTTCAGGCTTATCAATCTTGTTAACTGCCACCACAATGGGGACACCAGCAGCCTTGGCGTGATGGATAGCCTCTATGGTCTGTGGCATCACCCCATCATCGGCAGCGACAACCAGGATAACGACGTCAGTCGCCTTGGCTCCACGCGCACGCAATGCAGTAAAAGCTTCATGACCCGGGGTGTCAAGAAATGTCACCATCCCACTAGGCGTTTCAACATGGTAGGCACCAATATGCTGGGTAATACCACCGGCTTCACCGTGAGCAACACGAGACCGGCGAATAAAGTCCAGCAAAGATGTTTTACCATGATCTACGTGCCCCATCACTGTAACAACAGGTGCACGAGGTTCAAGGATGATTTCATGGTGCTCTGTTGACACTTCCAGGAAAGCTTCCGGGTTATCAAGAGCAGCAGGTTTGGCGACATGGCCCATTTCCTCAACCACAATCATCGCAGTATCTTGATCGATAACCTGATTGATCGTTACCATCATGCCCATCTTCATCATGGTTTTAATAACTTCAGCGGCCTTAACTGCCATTTTCTGTGCAAGAGCAGCAACAGTGATGGTTTCAGGCACAAGAACCTCATGCACGATTGGCTCAGTCGGCATTTCGAAAGCGTGTTGAGCATCAGACTGCTGACGCTGCGACTTATCCTTACGTCCTCCACGCCAACTGCCAGCACTACCTACATCACCACGTACCCTGAGGCCACGTTTCTTGTTCTTGTCATCAGCCCAAGTTGTATCTTTCTGTTTTTTGGCCCCTTTCTTTTCCGCCTTGGCGGCTTTCTCTTCAGGGGTAACAGCAGGCTTGTGCAAAGTACCTTCGCTCAATGCGGCCTGAGAAGTAGCAAGAACTGCAGCAGCGGCAGCGGCTTTGGCTGCTGCCTCATCAGCCACTCGCTTTTGTTCACGCTCCTGTTTTTCACGCAATTCCGCACTTTGTCGGGCAAACAATGCAGCCTGACGGCGGGCCTCTTCTTCGCGTTTGGCAATTTGCGCCGCGTCCAGAATAGGTGCACGTATCGTTCGTGGCTGTAAAGCCTCCTTCACCGGAGACGATTCTTCAGACGAAATGACGTCTGGTGTTGGTGGTTCAGCCTCTTGTACCGGTAAAATTTCCGCCTCAGGAAGCGGTGCTTCAACAGGCTCTTCGGGCACTACTTGAGCCTGAACAGTATCCGGAACGGGTGTCGGAAGAATATCCTCTACAGGCGCAGTCTGGGGGATGGACTGTTCCTCTGAAGCGGGGGACACATCTGCAGGCTCAGAAACAGCTTCGTCAACTGCATCACGCTTTACAAAAACGCGTTTCTTCTTGACTTCAACTTGAATCGTTCTGGCTTTTCCGGTGCTATCCGATTTTTTGATTTCTGTCGTTTCACGCCGAGTCAATGTAATTTTGCTCTTGGCATCTTTCGCGCCGTGCGAACGTCGCAAATAATCAAGCAACTGAGACTTATCCTGCTCAGTCAACAAATCATCACTCGAATTCTTGTTAACGCCAGCCGAGCGTAATTGATCCAGCAGCGTTGCTGCAGGCAAACCCAATTCAGTAGCGAATTGCGTGACATTATTTTGTGCCATTCTCCGGCCTCCTGTTCTTATACTTTATGCAAACCACGGGGCGCGGGCGATCATGATCAACTGTTTTGCGCGTTCATCATCCATACCAGTCATTTCAACCAGATCATCCACAGCAAGATCAGCGAGATTTTCCAGAGTGATAACACCCTTGCTCGCTAACACGCCAGCAGTTTCATTATCCATGCCCTCCATTTTAAGAAGGCTTTCCGCCGCACTCTCAAGCTGTTCTTCGCTAACAATTGCTTCTGTTAGCAGCGCGTTACGAGCCCGGCTGCGAAGTTCATTAACAGTCCCCTCATCAAAGGACTCAATTTCAAGCATCTCGGCCAGAGGAACATAGGCTACCTCTTCCAAGGTGCTGAAACCTTCCTGAATCAGAATTTCAGCAACCTCTTCATCCACATCCAGCTTCTGCATGAAAACTTCACGTATAGTGCTATATTCTGCTTCACTCTTCTGCTCAGCTTCCTCAACAGTCATGATATTCAGGTTCCAGCCGGTCAACTCAGAGGCCAAGCGAACATTCTGCCCACTGCGACCAATCGCCATCGCAAGTTGTTCTTCCTCGACGACCACATCCATGCTGTGCTTGTCTTCGTCTACCACAATGCTGCTAACTTCAGCTGGCGCCAAAGCGCCAATAACGAATTGAGCAGGATCAGCAGACCACAATATGATGTCGACACGCTCCCCTCCAAGCTCTCCAGTAACAGCCTGAACGCGGGAACCTCTCATGCCGACACAGGTACCGATAGGATCAATACGTTGATCATTTGATTTAACAGCTATTTTTGCTCGCATACCAGGATCACGAGCTGCAGCACGAATTTCCAGCAACTCTTCTTCGATTTCAGGCACTTCAAGTTCAAATAGCTTGACAATAAATTCCGGAACCACACGCGACAAAATCAATTGAGGACCCCGCCCACCCCGTTCAATGCGCAACAAATATGCACGAACGCGGTCGCCAACCCTCAAGTTTTCCTTAGGAATCATCTGGTCGCGTGGAAGCAATGCTTCAAGTCGACCCGATTCTATAATTGCACTGCCTCTTTCCATGCGTTTAATGACGCCAGTAACCAAATGCTCTTTACGAGCTAAAAAGTCGTTTAATATCTGCTCGCGCTCTGCTTCTCGAATTTTTTGTAAAATAACCTGTTTTGCAGCTTGTGCGCCAATCCGACCGAATTCAACAGGTTCAAGAGCCTGTTCTATATAATCACCCGGTTTCGCATCGGCTTTCTGTTCTACTGCATCTTCAACAGATAGCTGGCGTTCTGGAAATTCCAATAATTCATCAGTAGTCACTTCCCAACGGCGAAAAGTCTCAAACTCGCCAGTGGCTGTATCGATAGCCACACGAACATCGACGTCATCATGAAAACGCTTTTTAGTGGCAGAAGCCAGCGCAAGTTCGAGAGCGCTAAAAACAATTTCTTTATCTACATTTTTTTCACGCGCCAATGCATCAACCACCAGCAATACTTCACGACTCATAAAACCTCCGATTAATCATTCGGCCAGATCTATCAGATCTATCAAATTTATTATATTTATAAATATAATCAGAATTTTGGCGCCAATCTCGCTTTATCTATGTTTTCAAGATCAAATCGCAATAAATTTCCGTCTATTTCAATCTGTAACTTTCCGTCCTCGACTCCCTGCAGAACACCCTCAAATTTTTTTCTGCCCTGCAATGGCATCCTCAGCTTAATCATTGCAGTCTCGCCTATGAAACGCTGAAAGTCACTCTCCTTTTTCAAAGGTCGATCAAGGCCAGGGGACGAGACCTCAAGCCGGTCGTAGTCAAAATCCATTTCCACTGCAAGCAACCTGGAAATATGATTACTAACTAAAGCGCAGTCATCAATATTGATGCCATCCGGTTTATCAATAAACAATCGCAACAATTTGCCACGATTACTGATTTCCAGATCGACCATCTCGTAACCAAGTCCGATTAGTGTCGACTCAAGTAATGAATGTAGTTCCATAACCTCACCACAAATAAAAAATGGGCCCCTGCGGCCCACCTTTATTTTTTTGCATTATAGCAAAAAAACAACAACTTCTGGCAACTCAAAAAAAAACCCTCTGCCATTTTGGAGCAGAGGGTTCTTTATAAGGAGCTTGGCGGTGACCTACTTTCACATGCGAGGTGCACACTATCATCGGCGCTAAGTCGTTTCACGGTCCTGTTCGGAATGGGAAGGGGTGGTTCCAACTTGCTATGGCCGCCAAGCATAACTTGTAACTCATAG
>JAHJGO010000012.1 GCA_018824405.1 Gammaproteobacteria bacterium | reverse complement strand
TGATGGCCTGCTTTCAGAAGGATGTAAATTTGGTATCGTTCGTCTTGGGTCAGATGTGTGTAGTTCATTGGGCAACTTCGACTTGGCGGTTGATGAGCAAAATGCTTCCGCATTCTGACCCATCTCCTCGTTAATCAAAATTGCACTTCAAACTTGAATCCAAGCAGCTTTTGACAGCAACAGATTCAGGTTAGTGGAACCCACCATGACGTCACTCCCGGCAGAGATTTTCAAGGCCTACGACATTCGCGGCATTGTCGGGAAATCGCTCACGCCGGAAATCGTCGAGGCCATAGGCCACGCCATCGGCGCTGAAGCCATCGCCCGCCAGCAAAGCGAAATCGTGATTGGGCGCGATGGACGCCTTTCGGGACCAGACCTGACAGCCGCACTGGCGCGTGGCATTCAGAAAAGCGGCATCAGCGTCATCGACCTCGGCATGGTGGCAACACCGATGGCTTATTACGGCGCATATCAGCTGCACGCAAACTCGGCCGTGATGGTCACCGGCAGCCACAACCCACCAGACTACAATGGACTGAAAATTGTGCTGGGCGGTGAAACACTTTCCGGAGACAGCATCCAGAATCTGAAGATGCGAATCGAGAAAGTTGATTTGGTCCAAGGCCACGGCAGCTACCGCCAGCATGACATTGCCGACGAGTACATCCAGCGTATCACCAGCGACATAAAACTGGCTCGTCCGATGAAGATCATCGTAGACTGTGGCAACGGGGTGGCGGGCGCCTTCGCACCCGCACTGTATCGCGCTCTGGGCTGTGAGGTGGAGGAAATGTTCTGTGAAGTTGACGGCGACTTTCCCAACCACCATCCTGATCCCTCTGTCCCCAAGAACCTGCAGGATCTGATCGCGCGGCTCAAGACTTCAGACGCCGAAATCGGTCTCGCTTTTGACGGCGATGGCGATCGTCTGGGCGTGGTCACCAAGGACGGTCAGATCATTTTTCCAGACCGCCAGTTGATGCTGTACGCAGATGACGTACTTTCCCGCAATCCGGGTGCGGAAATTATTTTCGACGTCAAATCCACGCGCAAGCTGTTTGCCTGGATACGCGAACGAGGCGGCAAGCCGACGCTGTGGAAAACGGGCCATTCCCTGATCAAGGCAAAAATGAAGGAAACCGGCGCCCTGCTGGCGGGTGAAATGAGCGGGCATGTATTCTTCAAGGATCGCTGGTACGGCTTCGATGATGGCCTTTACACGGGCGCTCGCCTGCTCGAATACCTGTCGCGCCAGGACGACATCAACGCCACCCTGCACGGCCTGCCGGATACCGTCAACACGCCGGAATTACAGATATGGATGAAAGAAGGCGAACATTACGCCCTGATAGAAAAGCTGCGGGAGATAGCCCGATTTCCCACTGCGCAGGAAATCATTACGCTCGATGGTCTGCGTGTTGAGTATGCCGATGGTTTCGGACTAATGCGGGCCTCCAACACCACACCGGTGATCGTACTACGTTTTGAGGGAGACAATGAAAATGCCCTACAACGTATTCAGGATGAGTTCCGCGCCGTGCTACTGGAAAATTCGCCAAACCTGACGTTGCCATTCTAGCTAAGAGCTTGAAAACAGGTTGACCTCTGGGACTCAGGCAGAATACCGCTGCATGATTTCTGCCGCGAATGAAGTTGCTGGAGCAATTTGTCTCGAACCACCCCCTCCGGCATGCGTTCGGCAGAAGCGATGCCTGCGGAAAAATGATCCAATGCTTCACGGTTTGCATGAAGCAAGACGTCATGTTCTCCGGCATCCAACCACCAGCGTGCCGCCTTTTCCCATTCACGAGCCATTTCGAAATGATAGGCCACCAATGCCTTATCTGTAGACTGTTTGGACAGTAATTGCGCCGCCCGACAGTGTGCTTTGCGACGATCCTCCTCCATCAGGGAGAAATATACAGCGTCGCGTAGAGACGCATTCTGAAACACCAATCGGCCATCATCGTCCCATTGCAGGATCGCTGTGGCAAGCAAGGTTCGTAACGATTCACCAAGCTTCTCTACTGACAGGTCGCATAGTATGGACAAACTGTCCGGTTCCACGCAAAGGCCGAACACGGAAGCCATCTGTGCGACACGTTTGTCCGCGCCCAGCTTATCGAGGCGCACCTGCAATATTGCCTGAATACAGGAAGGCGAGGCGCCCTCACAATTGCCCCGTGCCATTTCAATAAGAAAAAATGGTACTCCAGCGGCCAGATCAACAATCCGCTCCATACACGCATCATCGACTTCACCTTCTGCCACGCTGCGCACCAACGCTTTAGCCTGCGTCACATCGAGTGGTGCAAGCCTGATACTCTCGCTTTCTCTTTCCTTGTCGGAAATTGGCGCTTCCAGCGAAGTGGATAAAATCAGCAAACGCGACTTCACCTGGGAGACAAGATGCACAAGCAACTCACTGGAAGAGGGATCGGCTCTGTGTATATCCTCTGCGATCAGCAATACTGGCTGCCGCTCGCACAGTCCCTGCACCAGATCTGCGAGGCCAGCAATCATGCGTTTGCGTCGCACGGATGAAACAACATCGGCATCTGCACTCTCGTTTCCCGCGAGACTGAACAAGGTTGCGAAGATATCCTGATCACTGTCGAAACCCTGCGCCGCGAGGGCCTGTGTCAGCTGAGATGCTTTTTCCTCTGCAACGCCATAGAGTCTGAAGCGTTCTGAGAGATAGAATGAAACGGGATAATAAGGTTTATAGTGATAATCGGGCAGAAAGTGCAGTTTTATGACACGCATACCCAACTGCCGCGCCTGGGAAGCCGCTACATTCGCCAAAGTCGACTTGCCCATGCCTACTGCGCCGTAAACCGACATGCACACCGTTTCACCCGCCTTCACGCGAGACAGGGCATTCTCCAGAAAGGAGACACTTCCTTCCCGTCCGAACAATTGCGGCAGCACATCTCCCCCTTGGCAGACCGATGTACCCGTGACGCGCGCAATCTGGAATGGTCGTTCCATGCCACGAAAATACTGCTCGCCCAATGCCACGGTAGTAAAACGACCGGCTAACGCGCCCAGCAATTCGCCGCTGATCACGACCTCACCTTGCTCCGCTGCAAGACATAGCCGTTGAGCAATTTCGGCCAACTCGCCGCTGAGGTCGGGAAATTGCGCATCACACACCATCAATCCCAGATGCAAGCCGCTGCGCACAGGCATTTCTGCTACGGTGAAGGTCTCGCTCGCTGCAAGTGCAGCATGCACGGCACGAGCCGGCGCACCCTCCCATGCCAGGGGATAACCGAAATAAGCCAGCATGCCCCAGCGCAAGGAGCGCAAGACCGTGCCTTCATATTTTCCAACCACGGCAGCAAACAGCTTTTCTGCCTCTGCCACAAATTCGAGAGATGCATCGGCCGCAAGCGAATTTGCCAGCTCGCAATATAGCACTGTTGCACTACGTCGCTCTCGCCGCGGCTTCAAACGCCGCTCCTGGCGAATGACAGTGGGCTCAGCATGGCCCGGCGGCTCGACACTCAATTCCTCGGCCAGACGCACTGTTTCCGCTTTGGAGTATACGCCGAGGTCGCGCATCAGCAAGGAGGAAAAACATTCGAGCTCAACCATGACCGCCTGCCGCCAGCCTGCCGCCGCCAGCAGGCGCATCATGCGCTGCCGCGCAGCGTCGTTATAGGGATCAAAATCGATCAGTCGACGAGCATGGGCAATGGCGGCATCCACATCACCCCTTGCCTCACAATGCGAGGACAGCCTGTCCAGAACCCCCACCTGCGCCAGCCTGATCCGCTCATGGGTAAATGCCAGCCACCCATCGAACTCGTCGCAACCCGGCAGATGCAAATTAGCCACAAAGTCGTCCTGGCAAAGCATCTCTTCATCAACATTGGCGCCAGGCACAAACAATCGGGAAACGTCCACATCCAGCATACCCGGCGTGAGACTGACATGTTCACGGTCATGCGTGAATAAATCCTCTGCGCCGCATGCCGGGTTGCAGAGGCGTCTCAGATAGAACAGCGTATGGCGCAAATTGAAACGCCCCGCCTCCACCGGCAAATCCGGCCAGATCAAATCCGCCAGATATTCCCGGCGCACCTCATGAGGCATGAGCGCGAGGTAAACGAGCAATGCGCGGCTTTTCCCCGCAGGCACGGGCAAAATCTCGCCCCGATCTCGCCAAACAAGCTCGAAACGCCCCAGCGTCCGCAAATATAGCGAAGGCTTCATCGCAGGGAAGGGATTTCCAGAAACACTACCGAGATAGCGTATGTCACGCCAATTTTTTTTATTACCCACATGGCTTTATTATGCCACAGGCTAAACCATTGGCCAGCAGCCTTGTGGCTTTTCCCGAATGGAGAGGCGCTTCTTCAGGAAGAGCGATGTAGTGAAATGCAGTACGCTTCAGCGGGTCATTTTCAAATAAGCCTGAACCTCGGCAACCTGTGATTCGTCACGACTCGTCGCTGTGCTTGAGCCATAAGCCATGCGTTCGTCGACACTCCATGCCTGGCTAGCACTCGTGGTTAATCCGGCCTGGGATTGCTCGCGAAGCTTGCCAAAGCGCGCATCAACCAGAGAATCGAAAGAATTGTCCAGCAAGTTGGCCAGGGCTGGAGTCAAGCTTTTCAATACCATGACATTGCGCGGCCGGATGACATACGTTCCGGGCACCGCGCCAGGCTCGCTCCAGTTCACATTCTGAAAGCAGATTTGAAGCTCGTGAGGAAGCCCGTTGCTATCCTGATAGACATACCGATCATCCGAACCTTCCGTTCGGCCCGAAGGCATTTCGATGCCAGCCGCCTGCATGTAACCGCGCAGCGCGAGGCCACACAGCTCGGTCACACCAGCGTTAACCCTGCCAGTCGGGGCTGCAGGGTTATCACCCGGCGGATGTCCGGTGCCGTCGTAATAGCGATCGTAAGCAATCGCCCAGCCTTGCACATAGTCGCTGGCGATACGCTGGTAGATGGCATTGCGATAGACATCCTTGCCGATTGTCGCGGCACCGATGATCAGGCCGATGATGACCAGTACGATGGTAAGCTCGATCAGGGAAAAACCGCCCTGGTTACGCCGTGGCAAACAGGAAGATCGGCTTGTCGAATAAATTGGTGGAGGGGTATAGTAGCGCATAATTTTTCCGTAATCAGTAAAGTCCGGCAGCATCGGCAGTGAATGCATTGGCGCGAATCGAGGTTTCCAGTGCAGCCGATTCATCGAGCATGGGCTGGAAATCAAGTACCGATTGCGTGGCTCCCGCCCAGCCAATGAGCGCAGAGACCTCTGCAGCGAGCGCTGCGGCTTCAGCCGCTATAGCAAGTACCAGATCCGCTATGGCAAGTACCAGCTCGCCAGACAAGGCGCCGGCAGAGAGCAGCGAATCGGCGGTTGCGAATGAAACCGAGGCACTCGCCGAGAGGATGCTCGCAGAAGCAGATGCCACGGCAGCCGTGGCCAGCAACGTGTTTACAAAGGCAAGTTCTTCAGCCAATTGAAGCTGGCTCTTGTAATTGACAAAACCGGCATGCGTCAAGGCAGCAGCAGTAGCAGCGTTGAAGTGGGCATGTACCGCAGCCGATACATCACCTGCGCAGGACATGCGGTCAAATAGCTGGCCAAAATCGACGACCTGAACGACATCATCGTAAATTGCACTGACCGGTTGCCCCGGCGCCGAGAAATTAGCGGCAATCACATTGCTGCCATCGAACAGGTTACCATCCCCATCGGCATCACGCGCACCAGGCAAGGCCAGTGCATAGGCAACATTCTTTACAAAAGCGCCGCCGGCGTTGCGAATATTGAGCGCACTGTTATTTGCAGCGCTGGTGCCGGCAAGGCGCAAGGCATGACAAAAGTCGATGCCGTTCACCTGTCCCAGCAAGGTCTCAGCCGCGCTGGCGCTGCCATAATGATAAACAAGGTCAGGATGGCCGGGAACAAGAGATGGGGCATAGAGGAGGATGATCGTAGGGCTGTCGGTTGCGGTCGTGACTAAAGGTGCAAAGCGGTCAATGGCTACATCCAGTTCGGCCACAGGGCTTCTGTATACACCATAGCGCACCTTGCGCAGACCGCTACGCGACAGTCCGAGCGTTACCAGCGGAAGACGGCCGACAGTGGCGCCGCCACAATGCTCGAGCCCGTCTCCTGTTGCGCTGGTATCCGGGCACGGCAGGCGATGATTTGCCGCAACAAAGCCTAGCAGCGCCTGGCTGGCATCGGTCAGTTGTTGCGGAGCCTCGGTTTCCGCAATGCGCTGGCTGGCTTCGCTACCGAAACGCCATAACAGTACCGCAATCAAACCAAGCAGGGTGATGGCGATTGCCAGTTCGATCAGCGTATAACCGCGGAAAGCCCCTGTTTTCATGGCAGCAGTCCTTTCGCATCCAGCGCCTGAACACGTGCAGTGGCAGCAACAAAATCAGCCGCCGTCTGAGCCTTGAAGTCATTCGCTGCAGTTTGCTTGGTTATGGATTCGGCAAGCGCAATTTCTGCTGCGGCCAGCGCTGCAATCGCTGCCACCAGTCCTGCATCTGCAAGAGCTGCCCCGATGGCCGTCACGACGGCCGTCACGACGCTTGAAGTGCCAACTGAAATAATTGCCTGAAGAACAGCAGAAGCAGCCTGGGATGTCGTGATCACAACACCTACAGTGGCAAAAGCGATGCCCCAGATGGCAGCGTCCACGTTGCTCTGCATTGTTTCGGTATCCAGATCCCGGAAGCGCAGATACAGATCGGCGAAACGGTCGATGTCGTAGGCCGCATAGGTGGCCCTCGCCGCGCCATTGACGGCGGAAAACCGCGTGGTGCAACCCAGGCGCGTCAACAACTCGGCTGCGCCGATAGCGCGGGTTTCATCGTCGTAGTCAGCCCGGCGCGATGCGCCAGACAGCTCGAACTGCCCGGCAATCCGGTTCATGCCATCGAAAGGCGAGCCGTCGCCATCGGCATCACCGGCGCCGGCAACGGCAAGTCCATAAGCAATCGGAACGCGTTGCGGGCCGGCTGTGAGCAGCGTTCCCAGCGGCGTGCGTGCAATATTGAGCAAAGCAGCGCAGAAATCGAGACCGTTGGATTGCAGGGAAATGACACCGGGGGGCAACAGCGGGTTGTAACGATTTTTCAGCGTTGCTAGGTCGGCATCCAGGGGCAGGCTGGCACTGGAAGAGCGATAAACGCCATAACGCACCGGCTCGGGCAGATTAAGTCCAAGCGTGCGCACTGGCAACCAGCCAAGACTGGCGCCTGCGCTGCAATCTTCATTGCCGTTGCCACTCGTGTCCGGGCATGGCAGGCGCCCCTGTGCCAGGATGAAGCCGTTGAGAGCGTCTTCTGCGCTGCTCAGCGAGGTGGCGGTAAGGTGAGCGATTGCCGGAAGTTTCCTGAAGTCCGGCATGAATTTCAGCAACACCATGCCGATGGCGCCGATGATGACCAGCACGACAGTCATTTCCACCAGTGTGAGGCCTGCATTCCTGTTACGGATGTTGCGCCGGATCATTGCAGGGCTCCTTTCAGATCGCTTGCCCTGAGAATGGCTTCGGCACCGGAATATTCCGAGAGCGCCGGACCGCCGGTAGTGGTGCCGGCGGGGGGGGCATCACGAAGCTGAATGTAAGCAGCCTGCAAATCATTGGCGGTATTGCGTGCAGTTACGGCGTTGGATTCGAGATTGGATGCAATCCAGTCCTTGTTCATGTAGTTGTCGTATGAGGTGACAGCAGCGTCGAGTGCCGACGAAGCGGACGGATATGCAGCTACGGCAGTAGCTCTTGCCGTAAGGTAACTGCTGTATGCATTATCCATGGCCGGTTTCTTGACATTGTTCGCGTTGTTCTCGGCCAGTGTTGCGGCAGATGCCAGATTTGTTGCTCGCGTGCGTAGATCCACCGCCGTTTTCTGCTTGTTGGCATCAGTCGGGTTGGCCGCCGCATCAGCTTCGGCAGCGATTGCCGCAGCCAAAGTGTCGTCGGCCTCCTTGCGCTTGACCTGAGCATCTGCAAGGGCGCTGTGGTAATCCAGTGCAGCCTGGGAATAGATTTTGTAGGCATCCAGCGCCGCCTCCAGCTTTGGGTCGGTTCTGCTGGCGCCAGCAGCGGCATAGAGACTGTCTACCCTGCTGTTGTAGGACGTCAGTGCTGCGGTGGCAGCACTGCGCGCAGCAACGGCGTCGGCCTCCGCCTGGGTTGCCCTGGTTGCCGCATCTGCTGCCGCTTTTTGCATTTCCGTCAGCAATTCGGGCGGATATGAGGGGTTAACCAGGAGGATGACACCCGCTTTTGCTGTTGCGATGACTGCCGCAGCCAGTGCGATGAGATCAAGAGGCGTGCCGACCGTAATCGCAAAAGAAACGGCTGTTGCTCCTAATAAGAGCCCGGCATTGGCGAACGCTATGGCAGCAGTGTCAAACGGAATCTTGGCGCAGGCAGGGCAGCCAACGCCCACCACGCAAGCGGCACATGCGGCAGTGTCAGCGGTCAACGCGGCTGTGGCCTTGGCGAGCGTTGCGGCACCGGCAATCAGCGAAGCGACGCCCAGAGCGATCGATGTGATATTCATGGCGGTTGTAGTGGCGGCGTTGAACGTCATCACCCCGGCGTTAATCGTATTGGCAATTCTGAAATCCGTGACGGTGACACTTACCTCGACAGCATGAGCAACGGCGTCGACACTGCGCGTGGCCTGCGGACATTTCAGCGCGTCACTCAAGGCATAAAAGCTGCGTGACTGGACGATGTCGTCGTAGCCGGTATCGCTGGCACGGGCAGGAGATTCCAGCACGGGAGAGGTCGTGGAGGCATTCAGACCATCGAAAAGGTTGCCGTCACCGTCGATGTCTATGCCGCTTTCCGCCACTGCATAGGCGATATTGACCGGCGCACCTCCTGCGCCCGGGATATTCGCCGAGGTGGCGCTGGGCGTCGCACTGGCGGCCAAAGTCAGTCCAACGCAAAAATCCAGGGTATTGATCTGATTGAAAGCATATGAAGTCGCATACCCGTTCAGCAAGGTGGGCAACCTTAATGGGTTGTAACGGTCGCCAGCGAGCACTGTCAGGTCAGCGCCCAAGCCGCGATAGACGATATAACTCAGCCGCGCAACGCCACGTGCCGGTGCGCTCGCATTCAGTCCGAGGGTGACGACGGGAAGCCAGCCTTTTTGCGTCGTTCCGCCACAATCTTCGAGGCCGTTACCCGTTGTGTCAGGGCAGGGAAGCCGGCCCTTTTCTGTGATGAATCCGGTCAGGGCGCGATCGGCTGCCGAGAGTTGCGCCATACGCTCATTTTCGATCTGGTGCGCACGCTCAGCCTTGAGCAAGGAGAAACCGGCAACAATCGCCACCCCCAGCATGCCCAGCAAAACCGCCATTTCCCACAGCGAAAAACCGCGTTGCCGCTTGGGCTTGCTGTCAGTAACCAGCATGGGGCGAAAACGAGTCATAATCGTTAATCATCCATTCAACGCATCGGCGCCAGCGATGCCTGACGTATCAGTTCGTAAATCGGCAGCAGCAGCGCCACGACGAGCAGAATGAAAAACGCGCCGGCAGCCAGAATCATGACCGGCTTGATGATTTCGGAAAGCGAGGCGATCAGGTGGGCCAGGCGCAGGCGGTATTCCTGTGCCAGATGGTTGAGCTGATGATCGAGAGAGCCTGTTTGCTCGCCAACCGAGATCATGCGCACAGCCATGGCTGGAAATCCACCGGCCTGGCGCATGGAAGGCGCGAGCAATTCGCCGCGATCGACCGATTCCCGTACCTTGTTGATGCGCTCGCGATAAAACTCGTCGCTCAGGGAGCGTTCGATCACGCTCAGGCTGCGTATGATATCGACGCCGGCGCTAACCAGGATCGCCAGATGCTCAGTGATGAACGCCATGCCTGCAGCCGTGACGATGACACGTGCAATCGGCAGGCGATGCGCCAGACGGTAGGCGAGCCGGCGCGTACCTCCATGCAGCTGAAGCAATAGCCAGATCACCACAACCGTCAGTGCGATCAAGGAAAGTGACGTTGCCGCATGGTGCTCCAGCCACTTCGATATGGACATGATGACGCGTGTAACTGCAGGCAGTTCGAGGTGCATCTGCAGGAACAGGTCTGCCAGGTTCGGAATGACGTAATAGACCCAGAACAGCGCGGCGCCAAACATCGAGGCAAACACGAAGGCCGGATAGATCATCGCCCGCCGCGAATCGCGGCTGAGCGACGTCATGCGCTCGATATGCTCGGCGGCTTCCATCAGCATGCGGTCAACCGTACCGGTTTCCTCGCCTATCAGCATCAGGTTGCGCACCGATTCCGGGAATATGTCGGGGTGGCGACCGAGCGCCTCGCTGATCGAAGCACCTGCATCGAGGTCGGACAACAGCATGCGTGCAGCCGAGGCGATGCGCTTCTGATCCCAGTCGCTCTCTTCGGCGATGGCTTTCAGTGCTTCCAGAATAGGAACGCCGGCACGGGTCATCACTGCCAGATCGCGCAGCAGGCCGCTCAATTCGATGGAGGGAAGTCCGCGCTGCCGCAACCCGCTGAAAACGGACACCAGCGAAGATGACCAGTTCGGCAAACGATACAGTTGCAGAACAACTGCATCGTAATGACGCTCCAGCCAAAGTTTGGCCGAAAGATCGTGTTCGGACACCAGTCGCATCAATCCAGACTTGGTGCGGCCACTGGGAAATAACAGACGGTAGGCGTAGGTATTCATGTGCTGGTCAATTCCGGGTTCTCGCCGACGACGCGGCTGACTTCATCGAATGTGGTCTGCCCCTGTCCGATCCGCCATTTGGCCATTTCGAGCATCGGTCTGAAACCGGCTTCGAGAGCCGCCTGACGCAAAGCAGTACGGCTTTTTCCTTCAGCGATGGCATTTGCCAGGGATTCGTCCACGTTAAGGATTTCATAAACTGGCAGACGGTCGAGATATCCGGTATGGGTGCAGCGGTCGCAGCCACTGCCGCGCATGACCTGCCCGCTGGCATGTTTTCCAAGCCAGTTCCGCTGGCTTTCGCTCAGCTCCACTGACGTACTGCAGAAAGGGCAATTGCGTCGCACCAGTCGCTGGTTGACCACGGCGATCAGATTATCGGCGATAATCTGTGGGTCGAGGCCCAATGGCATGAGGCGCGGCACGACGCCAAAGACGCTGGAAACGTGAAGCGTAGTCAACACCAAGTGACCCGTGGCGGAAGCTGTTACCGTCGCCAGTGCGGTTTCCGAATCGCGCACCTCGCCCACCAGGATCACATCGGGATCGTGGCGCAAAAAGTGGCGCAGGGCAGTGCTGAATTCGTAGCCTGCGCGACGGTTGACCTGGGTCTGACAAACGGTTGGCAAACGGTATTCGATCGGGTCCTCGACTGTCAGGACGTTACGCTCGATCAGCGCCTGCAGGCGCAGGGCTGCATGAAGCGTAGTGGTTTTTCCGCAGCCGGTAGGCCCTGTGAGCAACACCATGCCGGCGGGTTTGGCAAACACGTGCCGCAGCAGAGCGACATCCTCGGCGAGGAATCCGAGGTGTTCAAGGCGCGCCAGATCGGTGCGTTCGGGCAGCAGGCGCAATACCATGCGCTCGCCATACTCGCTCACCAGGGTGGAAACGCGGATCGTGAACGCAGTATCGAGAATGGTGGTTTGAAAGCTTCCGTCCTGCGGGCGCCGCTGTTCCGAAATATCCATTTCCGCCCCCAGCTTGACGTACACCACCAGACGCGAGAGGGAAACGGGCAGGGCAAGCATGGGACGCAACACGCCATCGATACGGAACAGCAAATGGTAGCTAGTGGCGGATGGTTCGATGTGCACGTCAGTCGCACGCTCGCGCACCGCCAGATGCAACACGTATTCGAGCAGTTTTTCAGGGCTTCTGGCATGGTCGGTGTCACTGGCCAGCGTGGTGATTTCACGCTTGATCAGCGACTCGACCGGATTCTGGGTGAAGTAATAGGCCTGACGCACCATCTGCGCGACCTGCGAGAACTCACCCTGAACGAAATTTGGGCGAAGGCCGCAACGGCGCTGCACCAGTTCGGTCACGGCTTGCGGATCACCATTGCCAAGCAGAATATCGACGCCGTTTTCCACCCGTACCAGTGGCATGAAGCCGTTAATCAGGCAGAGTTCGCGATTGAACAGAGCCAGTAGCTGCGGATCCGGGGCTGGCGCCATATTGGCATCCATAAATTCAAATCCCCGCTGTTCTGCCAAGCTGATTGCCAGGTCATGCTCGGTCAGCAAGCCATGCTGAAGCAGCAACTGGCCCAACCGGCCTCCCTCGACGCCCTGCTTCTGCAAGGTATAGTCAAGCTGCGTCTGCGTTACATTGCCGCGCAGTAGAAGCTGTTCACCTAGAGGTATGGATGCGGGGATATCTAGAGAAGGTTCTTTGCCACTGTTCATTTTATTTCCTTGCCTGATTTTTTCTGGTTCGGATAGTCGCTAACCCACCCGTTTTCCGATGTTGTGTTCGAGCATGAACAATGTCCAGGCATCGGCACCGCCGTCGGCAGGCAGGCCGTTCTGGATGCGGAAGGCCTGCAGCGCCTCAATTGTGCGAATACCCACCATGCCATCAACCCGAAAAGAGTAGTGCCCGGCTTCTGCCAGTCGTGCCTGCAGCCAGCGTATGTTTTCTCCCTGTGCCTCATTGGCAAGATCAAACGGCAGGTAGGACGGGCGCCACACTAACCATGTGCTGGCATGGCTTTCCCATTGGCAGTAAGAGCCACCAGTCTGCGATGGAATACGCCACCCGGCAGGCTGCCTGGCAAGCGCCAGTCCGTTCTCTGCCAGGGAACGCCCGATCGCAGTCTGAATTTCGATACTCATGCTGTTTTGCAGTACGCTGTTCCATTTACCTGCACCCAGATTTTCCAAGCAAGACCTGAGGGGTTGCTCTGCCTGGACTTGGGCTGGTACCCGTGCCGGCAGCAGTACAGGGCTCCGCATAGTGGATGATGGTGCTCCGGCCCAGGCCGCGACACCGATTCCCAGGCATGCCAGAACGGTCAGCATCCAGTTGCGCGCACGATGTTGCGGCTGCGCAGGCCCGGCGACGCCAACTTCTCCAGCTGCCATATCGACGAGCCGTTTGCCGATTTCCCGCTGCTCGCAGGAAACCACGCCATACATGCAGCGATCCATGATCAGGTGCACACGTCGCGGATTGCCCAGAGAGTGGCGATGTAATGCGCCTTGTGCGGCCTTGTCCAGACGGATGCGGCCATCGCTGCTGGCGCGGGAAATGCGGAAATCGACATACCGCGAACATTCGGCAGGAGTAAAGGCAGACAGGCGCGTATGTTGCACGATGCGGCTGGCCAGCTGGCGGATCTCCGGTTTGGCAAGAACATCCAGCAATTCCGGTTGGCCTGACAGCACGATCTGCAGCAATTTGGTCTGGCGCGTCTCGAGATTGGACAGAAGGCGCAGCAGTTCGAGGCTGCTGGTATCCAGGTTCTGCGCATCGTCGATGACCACTACACAGGTTTTTCCGTGCCTGTTCTGCTCGATCAGAAAATGGTTCAGGCGGTCGATGTCGTCTGCCAGATCGGCACCTGCATCCAGGCCAAAATCACGGTTGACGGCCAGCAGCAGGTCGCGCCCCTGCAGGAAGGTGTTGAAAACGAAGGATACGGCGCAATCCGCCGCTATCAGTTCGTCCATGAGCGCGCGCAGGAATGTGCTTTTTCCGGTGCCAACCTCGCCGGTCAACAGCATGAAACCCTTGCCGGCCAGCATGCAATGCAGTGCTTCGGTAAATTGCCGCTCGATGTTCTCGGTACGGAAATAGCAATCGGCATCGGGGGTCTGGGGAAACGGATTCCGTTCGAGTCCCAGAGACTTTAGATGCAGAGGCAATGTTCCGTATTCGCTCATTTCCGTTCTCCAAACTGGACAGCGTAGCGCCGCACGGTTTCAGAGTCGGGATAGCGCTCCGCGAGTGCCGCAACGATACGCCTCGCCTCATCACGTTTCCCTGTCTTCCAGTTCAGGACGGCCAGGTTGACCGAGGCAGATTCGTCACCCGGCAAACGCTGGACAATCTGCTCATAAATCGCAATCGCTTTTGGGCTTTCCCCGTTGTGCAAGGCTTGCCATGCACGCAGGCGAAGCAGGGTGATGCTTTCAGGCGGCAGGCTGGCCGCAAGCTGTTTAAGCAGGGATTCGGCCTTGTCCTTGTTGCCCTCTTCAATAGCCTGCTTCACATTCATGGCTAGGCGGTTAAGGTCATCGACTCCTGGCTGTGCTTGAGTGGATTTGTGCACTATTACGCTAGCCTGCTCAGGGGCATCATCCCGAGCAGAACTGCTGGCCTGATCCGACAGCGGGCGCTCCGGAGCCTTCTGCTTTTCCGTTACAGGATGTTCGACCGGCGCGCGCAAGACTGCCTTTTCGGCTGGTTTTTCTGCAATAACGGCCTGCGCTGATACGGATGCCTGAGGTTCTGGCGCACTGGATTGCGACGCCGGCACAGAGACTGCCGCTGGCAGTTTCTCAACGGATGGCGGAACAGGGATTTGTCGTGTTGGTGCCGCTACGGCAGGAATACTCGTTGATACCGGGAGCAGCGTTTCCTTCGAACGTTCGCGCAGCACCGCCAGCGCGGCGCCACCGATGACTACGGCCGCAACGCTGCCAATGCCTGCTGCGTATAGCCAGCGCACAGTGGATTCCGTGCCTGGCTGTGGCTGCTGCGCAGGGGCACGCGGCTCCACTGGCACGCCCTCTGCGGCTTGCTTGTTTTCAAGCGAAGTGATCGCTGAATAAATCAGGCTCACAGTTCCTTGACCCTCAGCACCATGACGAGTTCGCGGCTTTTATGCGAAGTGGATTCTGCGCCAAACAGCCTCCCAAGAATGGGCGCGTCGGAAAGTCCCGGCACGCCACGGTCATTGCTGGCGGTTTTCTGGTCGATCAGGCCGCCGATGATTACGGTATCGCCATCCTTGATATTCAGCGTGGTGGTCATGCCCTTGTAGCTGATTTGCGGCAGGGTCACCTTGTTGCCTGCGCCGACATCCTGCAAACGCAAACTGACCGGATCGACTTCGGTCTGCATCGGGTGTATCAGCAGGTCGATATCGCCGCGCTCACCGATAAAAGGCACAACACCAACGACGACGCCGGCAAAAATCGCGTCAGTCTGCACGTCGGCAGTAATGGTCGATGCACCACCGCCAGGATTCGAAGTGGTCACCGTGGATTTGGCAACAAAGCGGTTGCTGGTGCCGACGCTCAGCAGAGCCGGCGTGTTGTTGCGAACGCGGATGTTGGGGTTTGACAGCACCTTGACGTTGCCGAAATTGCGCAGCACGTTCAGCGCAACCGATACTGCACTATCGCTGTACATCAGGCCGGATGATCGCCCATCGGATAGTCCGACGCTACGAGTGGGGAGCGTAAGCGTGCGCAGGGGAAGTCCGGCAAGACCGGGCAGGTTGGCTGAAGTCGAGCCGGCGGTGATCGGGGCATCTCCCACTATGCCGGCAAGATGATTGCGCATCAGATCCCAATCCACCCCGAACTGGAACTGATCGTTGAGCTCGACGTCCAGCAACTGCGCCTCGATCAACACCTGGCGGCGCATGACCTTGGAAAAGCGGCCAATCAACTTCTCGACCATATGCATCTGGGAAGGCCGGGCGCTCACATACAGAGTGCCGGATGAACGGTTGAGCGAATATACGGCACCCATTTCGCGCCGGTCATGTTCGCCGCCACTCTGTGTCTGGACTGGCGTATCTATCGTAGCGGTTTGTCCTGTCTGGTGATCCTTTCTATCCACCTTGCCATCTTTGGTGCCAAGGATACGTTTGAGGTTCGCTTCGATTTCGGTGTACGGTTCGATCTGCTTGGTGCTGCCGCCGGTCAGGTTGACGTTGCCCCGAATCAGATCGCCTCCCGCTGAACTGCCGCCCGAACTGCCGCCAGAGCTTCCTCCGCCCGACATCGATCCGAAAACATTGCCGCCAGAGGTGATATTCATATCCATGCGCGTATTCAGAAAGTCGAGATTGAACAGGCGCTGCGCATACAAGCCGATTTTAATGGTGTTGCCCTCGACCTGACCTGAAAGGTCAAATACTTCAAGCACATTGCGGAACAGTTCGCGCGCTGAAACGCGATTGAGGTAAAGACTGGCATGCTTGTCGAGAGCCAGCACTTCAGGATCGACCAGCATGTTCATCTTCGACTGTTCGGCCAGCACTTGCAGCACGGCTGACAGGCTGGTGTTGCGCAGATTGACGGTAACCACGATATCCTCGAGCGGGTCGTGTTTGGGTGCAATAGGCTCCGGCTCGGGCGCTTGGAATCTTTTCTCGATGCCCTTCCGGTTTGCGTCCTGCACATCGCTCAGCTTGGCTGATTCTTCTGCCAGATGCTCGGTCACTTTATTCAGCGTGGTTTTTTCAATGGCAGGCAGTGTGCCGAGGCTGCGAGGCGTCTGGCTTGCGCAGCTGGTCAGAAGGACTGTGCTACCAAGAAGGAGCGCAACTGTGGTGAGATGGCTACGCAGTGCATGCGGCGCCCGTGGACTATACGGAGATTTTTTCATTTCATCGCTCGCTTGGTCACTAGAGTTCATTGTTTAATTTCGCCATAAGGGTGTAGAAACTGACCGCCAGTGTGCGATCGTCGAAATATGTATCACTTGCCCGGGTCGGAGCGGCAAAGCAATGCCCGCTGGCCGGCAGCGTGCCATGTATGCCGTCCACCGGACTTCCGTTTCCGTTACGGTCCTCGCCCGGCACAAGAACGACAAATGCAGGATTGCTTACTACATTGCCGCCGCAATTCTCCGCACCGCTTGTCGCATTGTTACCGGTGAGGTAGATATAGGCATTCGACGGCACTTGAACGGTCGCGAACCGGAGTGCATGTATCAGGTCAGCGCCGTCCGCATAGCTTGCCGACCCGACAGGATCGCCACCATGCTCTTCGGCGCGCGCGAGGTCGGCACCTACGGACCGGTAGACACCATAGATTGCACGCGCAAGGGGCGCGGGCGAGGTCAGCCCGGCTGACAGGTAGGGAAACCAGCCGACATCCCTGTTCGTCGGGCAAACCCCGGCCACCAGACTTTCATTTCCGCTTCCATCGACATCTGGACAGGGCAGACGATGATGGGATTGGGCAAAAGCGACGACTGCTCCGGCCAGTGATGCAAGACTTGCATCGGCGTTAAGTTTGTTGCGGCTGGCACTGAACAGGCCCAGATATGCTGCCGCTGCGGCTGCAGCAATGATACCCAGCACGGCCAGGGCCACCGTCACTTCAACCAGGGTAAACCCGGAACATGGGCGGCTGATCGAACAGCTGGATAGCGTCGCTGGCATCGGGTTCATTTAACGGGCCCGCCTGACGGTTTTGCCTGAAACAGGGTCACTGAATTGTTTTGCTGCTGTAAAGCCTGCAACTTTTCGGTATAGGCTTTGATTTTCTTTGGATCGGCTCCGCCCGGTTTGCTCGCTTCCGACTGCATTTCGGTCGCGACGCGCTGAATTTCCACCGCCCTTGCCAGATGATTGCGCAAGGCGTCGATATCAATGCCGTTAACCGTCGACGAGCCCGTGACCTCCTTGATCTTGACCAGCAATGCATCAACCTGCTTGGGATCGGCACGCCGCGACTCCTGCATTGATTTCATCAGGGCCATCTGCATGGACTTAAGCTCGGCAATATTTTTCTGCCGTTCTGTCTGGTTGGTTTTTCCCTGCATTCCCGGCATCGCTGCTTCCGGTCCAGGAGTGGCCCATGGAGGTATTCCCTGATTGAGTGGCTGCGCCGGAGCCGTCGCTGAGGGGAGTGACAATGGAGCACTCCTGTTACTGCTTGCCATCGGATTGGTAGCGGTAAACTGTGCCGCCTTCTGTATACCCAGCCGCATACCCACCCACAAGGTAGCCGCCAGCACAGCAAGTACAAGCAGCACGACAAGTACAATCGACTTTTTTCTCATATCCGCACCTTAGGGCGTGTTTGTTGGGTTCGGCGCCATGCCGAGCACATGGGGTTCGGGCAGACGCAGTACGGTACGATGACCGCCCTGTTTGATTACAATCTGTTCCTGGGTAATGGAAGTAAGCGTACCTCCGTCAGGCAGTATGTCCCCGATCCCTAGCAGCATGCCATTGATGACCACTTTCTGCAGGTCAGGCGATATGTACACCAGCGATATGTCTATCTTGGCCGACTGGTTCTGTCCAGCCGTCGCTGAAGTCTTATGCTGGCTGGAATACAGGGCCAGCATTGCTGCCGGAGCTTGAGTTGAAGTTGTCAGGGAATCAACCTGACTGAGCGTCGCGTCGAGTCCCTGCAGATGACTAATTTCTCTTTCACTTGCCTGAAGCTGCTGATTAAGCTCTGGTGCAGCGCCGGATGGCAGAGACATGAGCGGCATCGGGCGCGTGACCACTACAATGGCCCATCCTGTTCCGGCAAGTGCCAGCATGGTCAAGATCGCTGCTGCATATTTACTCATCATCTGGCTCCGTCGTGATCTGAACTCCGGCGTAGCGAATAGGAGAAGAAGCCGGGTAACTGACTCTGGTTTCCCGGGTCCACAGCGTTCACCTGATATCCGCTCTTTTTCAGTGCCGCCAGGAATCCTGAAAGGGCGACATCCATCTCGGTGCCATTCAGAGGCATGCCATCCACGCGGAACAACCCTTCCCGTGACAGAAGCTGAACCCGCATCACACGCACATTTTTTCCTGCTGCATGGTGCACATCCGCCAGAACGGCAATGGGGTCAGGGCCGTTTGCCGAGCGGGTCAGACTATCGAGAAAATTGATGGTTGGCGCATGGCTGGCGAGCAACTGGTCGGGAGGAATATCCTGCCCGGCTATTCGTTCGGCAATGGCATTCGTCTCCTGATTAAGGCGATCAGCGTGTGCCTGGATTTGCATTGCCTGGGTGGACCAAGCTGCCGCAACGGAGAACAGCCCCAGACCGATCAGCGCCACCACGGCAGCAATGGATATCCGGAACTGATCGATGGCTGCGGCAATACGTTCGCTCCGGGGGTTGAGGGCATTCTTCCATGACACTGCACCAGCCACGTTTTCAGCCGCAGTACGGAATGAGCCGTTAGCCGAGTCGAAGCGACTGGACGGGGCAGTCACTATTTTCATTCCCGTGCGTTGCGAAAACAGGCTTGTCAGATGCGATCCATCATCGCTCTCCGGGGCAAGCAGGTCGCACCAATATAGGGGCGGGTCGTTGGCCGACAGCAATTTAGACCCGGCATGGTCCATAAGACTGTTCAGCGCAATATCCAGATCGTCCTGATCATCAGAAAAGGCTGTTGTGGAAACGTAGCTCAGCACCTCCGATCGTGAAACCAGCAGGCGAAACTGACGACCCGTACGGTACATCACTGCACCGTGACGCCGCGCCATTTCCAGCATGGCTGCTTCGACAGAAAATATGAGGCCAATCGAGGACTCGCCTTCGAGCCACGTAAACACGGCATTCCAGTTCACAACCGGAACGGCGGTATACAGCACGCGACAGCTTCCACCAGCGTAGATCAGGCGATGCACCAGAATGTGCGATTCGCCATCAACCAGCCCCTCTGAGCGCACCCGTTTCTCGATCATCGACGGAGCAAACTCGGGCTTGGTGTCGACAGTCACTACGCCGGCCGGTGCGCCATCGAAGTCAGTGAGAATATGACACTGACCGGAAAGTACCGGACGGTCTGGAGAAGCTTGCCAGGAACCACCATGGAAGCTGTACCAGACGCCTTCTAGCGACATGATCAGATCGGGCTTCATAACGGCCTTTCAGAAAGTCTGAAGTACACGGTTCCGCGCAGGCTTAATAGCACCGGATAAGCCGGTGTTTCAGGGATTTCGAAGAGTCCTTCGTCGGATTTTGTAACCGACAGTTCAAACTCTTCGGCCTGGAGTAATTGCCCCTTGCCCCGTGCAGTTGTTATCAGCAACTGGTTGATTTCTTCACGCTTCAAATGTTGCTGGCGCAAATTGATTTGCCGTTCTCCCCAGTATTGCGGCAGCACGCCCAGACTCTTCGCACGTGTTTGCAAATCATTCGCCGTGCTGAGCAATATACGGTTCTGTTGCGCCAGGTGCTCTCGGATGCGCGCATCATTCAAGGCTGTTTCCGCCTGTGCCAGGGCATATTCGGCGCGTGGAAGCGCACTGCGCGCACGGTCAAACCATATGGCCCCGGCAAACAGCAGGATAACCGCGCTTACCAGCAGGAACAGCCCGCCTGTGAGACCTGTTCGACCCGGTTTGCGTTGAGGTGTGGTGGTGTTCATTGATCCATGACCCAATGTGCGGTGCGCAACACGATGCGGTCTTCATCACGATTCTGACCGACGCCGGTAGCCGTAGGCGCAGCTTCAGCGTTGGCAAAGGTGTTGTTCGCTTCCCACTCGTGCCCCGGTTGCTGATGAGATGGTTCGGAAGAGTTCATCCGTGCATCCTGGGCGCGGAAACGACCTTCAAGTGCATCGGGCTTGCCATCGACGAGCTGATCGAGGTAGCGTGCCAGATCAGGCGTCAAGCCACGAATCACCATCACATTTCCCGCGCCGCTGATCGTGCCGGGAGGATTCCACTGGAAACACACCTGCAACTCTGCAGCATTGCCATTCGTGTCCGTGTATTCGAAGCGATCTTCCTTGCCCTCGCCACGTCCAGGCGGCATGCGGATACCGATGCGCTGCATCAGTGCGCGCAGATCCTGCACGGCCAAACCCGGATCGCCAGTACCAACCGAGTTTTGTGCATAGCCCTGCCCGTGGCAGATGCGCAAACCGGTGTTGGTATAGTTTTCTGGCAGTCCGGCGACAGCGCCGTTCAGGTTGCCGCTCGATGCCGGTTGCCCACCGATCTGGGTTTCGTTGCCATTCACCATGCCGGTCGGCGCAACCTGACTATCACCAAGCCGAACACCGGTACGTTGATAGTATTGGTCGTAGGTTTTTTTCCATTCGTAAATGAATTTATTACCGACTTTCTGATATTCGGCATTACGAACGACGTCCTTGCCAATAGCTACAGCGCCAATAATCAGGCCAATGATGACCAGAACGATGGTCATTTCGACCAGCGTAAAACCACGCTGTGTCGTCCGATGTTTGACAGGTGGGATAGGCATGACTGGACTCCTGGCAGGTTTACTGGTTCATCTTGTAATGAGCGATGACCGTGGCAACCTGGTTTTCATCCAGATTGGAAGGCGTCGTGCCGGTCTCGCCGTATCTATGCTGGTTGGTGACATCCCACTCGACACCGGGGACATTGCCAGTCCCGTTGGCCACCAGTTCCTGGCGGAACAGCCCTTCCCGCGCATCAGCCTTGCCATCGATCATCTGGTCGAGCATCCGCGCCAGATCGGGCGTCAGTCCGGTAATCACCATGACGTTACCTGCTCCGGATGGCGTAGAGGGTGCATTCCACTGGAAGCAGACCTGGATTTCCTGAGGGTTGCCGTTAGAATCGAGAAAGACGTAGCGATCTTCGCTGCCTTCCGCACGTCCGGCCGGCATACGTACGCCCGCTCGCTGCATCATGGTGCGCAGGTTGAATTCGTCGTTAGTACCTGCCGCCTGCATTGCTCGTGCCATGTTTGGCCCGGCAGCTCCGCGGCAAATTGCGGCGGGTGGCGTTGCTGTGGTCATGTTTCCACCCGAGGGAACGGCAAAATTCGCGCCATTGACCATCATTTGCGGCGCCACCTGATTATCGCCGGTAACAACCCCGGTACGTTGGTAATAGGCGTTATACGCCAGCACCCACTGGTCGAAGAATTTCTGTTTGACCTTGGTGTACTCTGCGTTGCGCTGTACATCCTTGCCGATAGTAACAGCTCCGAGAATCAAGCCGATGATGACCAGCACGATGGTCATTTCGACCAAGGTGAAGCCTCGTTGTGTATTCTTTTTCATTTTTCATCTCCGAAAATCTATACAGCGGTGTACAGAACGGGGTACTCAGATAAGAAATGTATACCCTTAGATGCAACTTTATTTATTCAGCGTTGGGTTCCCGTTGGTCAGTTTGTCTCAAGATTCCAGCAATAACTCCAAAACATCACTCACTTAGTCCGGGTCTAGGTCCATACGTAGAACTACCTATTTCGCTTCCGCTTTATAGGCAATATCAACGAGATCTTGAAATTTCTGATTTAATGAAGACTCGGGGATATGGCGAGTTGCTTCAACGGATTGCCAGAATCAGGGCATTTGCAGGAGGGGAAGAAAACTTGAACCCATTGTGAGATTGACAATTTTTTGTCAATCTCACATTCAGGTATACCAGAACGAAATCAGGTATTTGATTTGGTACATTACTGCGAATGCCGCAGGTATTGAAAGAATCCAAACCCAGCTCCAGAACATGTGTGCCGCTTGATAACGCTTGGGCAGCATTTTTGAACCAGCAATTTGAAGTGCCTTTGAACGATCAACGTCGATTTCCAGCTTTCCTTGATTCCAGGACTGGACAAATTCGGAGTGTTCCATTTTTGCGTCCTCAGTTCATTTATTGAGCTTTGCTCTGCAATTTATCGGAAAGCATCAGTAGGCCGATTCCCGGCACCAAGGTAATTGCCGTGGCGATATGCCACCGGCAGCAATGGCTGATCACCGGTCATTTATTCAGCGCATGCAAAGTTGTGCTTAATGTGAGCATCAAAAAACTTCCCCTTTGAGTTCGCAGACAACCAATTTAAAACGACATTGCTTGGTACTTCACAATAGAGGTAGTAAATACCCTTCAAATTGACAATAACGTATTTTTCTTTGGCGTCATAACACAAGTTCTTCACCAGAGAACTCTTTATTAGTGGGTAGCAAACAAAATGTGCCAGATCGACTGAACCGCGATATTTCACATATACGAAGTCTTGTTTTTGCGACTGATTAAAGTCTTGTTTATGCGGTGGATTAAATAAGACCTTTTTTCCTGATGATTCAAGGTACTGCTGGTAATGGTGCTTTAAGTCCATAGCAACACCCCCACTAGGTCAAAATTACATTTCAGCTATTTGCGTTTCGCATGTGACCATTGCCCTACTACTTCCCGAAAACGGTCTTTGCTAGATTCCAACTGGTACTCAGTGCAAAGAGTCTTGCTGAAGTACTCAAAAATTTGAGCCTGCCAGAAAGTAACCATTGTGGGTATAGGGAAAACCACTAAAAATGTCAATCAGCGTTCAAATTTGACCGCCCGTCAGCGTCCAATTTTGACCAGGGTTTTAAGCTGATTTCTTGCGCTGTTTAAAGCGGAAGGAATCATTTCCAGTTTCCAGAATATCGCAGTGATGGGTGATGCGATCGAGCAGCGCCGTGGTCATCTTGGCATCGCCGAAGACCTGAACCCACTCACCGGATAACCTTGCGGTCCACCGGACGCTGTAGGAAATCCCAAAAACTCCTTGTCTGATTGACCGCTGTTCGCAGCATATCTGACCTAATTCCTACTTAGCCGAAACGTCCCCTTTTGGCACGATCCGGAAGTAGGCGGGAAATTCCGATTGCGGACGGTGGCGAACATTTGCTGGTAGTGACCTCTGACTGCTTTGCGGAGCAATGCTCACTGAGTGCTCCGTGCCATTTTCGGTCATAACAAGCGCAATAAGTTCCCCTGTTTTAGTGGCGGGTCTCCTACCGAAGAAGACCTTCAGATCGGTGGATAATCTGACAGCAATTCGGTCTTTGTCGTCGTTAACCTTGCGTTAGTAGCATCAATCAGGAACTGAAGAAACGATAGCGAGCCCTATCCAGGGCATATTAGTAGCCAAAATGACTTGGAAGATGTTGGCATCTATACTAGCCACCTCACTTAAGGAAAGGAGAGAACCAATGGCAACTACAAAGGATGTTATTCAACACATCCGCGATGAAGATAACGATGCCTACTCAGATGACAGTCTTTTTAACATCAAGCCATGGGGTGCTGATCTTTCGTTTCGTGAACTCATACAGCGCTATGACGATGATGAGTTGGTCAAACCAGAGCTACAAAGAAAGTACGTCTGGGACCGCGCAGAAGCCTCTCGTTTCATCGATTCATTGCTTCTCGGATTGCCCGTTCCGAGCATCTTTCTTGCACAGACGCAGGATGAAAAGCTTCTGATAATCGATGGTTATCAGCGCATTATGACGGTATATGACTATGTAAATGGGATCTTTTCAAGAGATGGGAAATCGTTTTCCCTATCTAGGTCTGAAAAAATAAACTCTCGGTGGCGTGGCAAGAACTTCCTAGAGTTAAGTGATACCGAGCAGCGACGAGTCCGAAATACGACTATCCACGCAATCATTTTTGCTCAGCAGCAGCCGTCACAGGATGACACCAGTCTTTTCCAAGTATTTGAAAGGATAAATACGTCTGGTAGGACGCTGCTTTCTCAGGAAATACGTAACTGCGTTGCCCAAGGCAACTTCAATAGTTTGCTATTTTCGCTGAACGACTATGGGCCATGGAGAGCGCTGTTTGGCCTGAATGAGCCCGATGCAAGAATGCGGGACATGGAGTTTATCCTCCGTTTCTATGCACTAACTTCAGAGGCATATCGTACAGACACAAGAGAAAAAATATCTCTCCGGAGATTCTTGGACCTGTATATGAAAGCTAACGCAAATATCCCGCAGAATCAGATCGATGAAATGCGCCAGCGGTTTATATCTGCAATAGACCTTGTAATGAGCTCGTTTGGCGGAAATGCGTTCCATAACGTATCGCCAACTGATTCTACGAGATTTGTTCCAAAGTTCAGCCCGACAATATTCGACTCAACGCTAATTGCCGCCGACTACGCATTGCGCGTAGGGGGCATAACGCCTCCGCAAAATCCTGGAGAGGCGAGGAGAGAGCTTCTATTAGATCCGGAATATCGCTTGGCGATCAGCCAAGAGACGATGAAGCGCGACAGCATTTACAAGCGCATCTCGATGGCTTGCCAGCATCTGTTCGGCATCAACTATGAACAACCCTGATGTTGCCCAGGTCCTGTCAGCTTGTGATGCTGAGCTTGTGCAAGTTCAGGAGATTATTGCAAATCTCGGCGTTACAAGTGCCGTTGTGCCTTACCTCACGAAATACGCAGTGGTTCGAGCCTGCGGTTCCATTGAGACATCATTCAAGGCCGTTATCGCTGACTACTCTTCCCATAGGAGCATAAAGCAGGTTAAGCGGTTTATAGATCGGCGCATTAGAGATGGTTCAGCGAATCCAACGATCGAGAATATGAACAAGTTCCTGTTGGATTTTGACAAAGATTGGCAGGACACATTTAAGCGCCAGCTTAATGCTGAGCCAAACAGGTCTGCCCTTATTACCTCACTTCAGTCGTTGGTCAATGCGAGAAATGAGTTTGCGCATGGAGGTAACCCAACCACCTCTCTTACGGATGTAATCCAGTATTTCGGTCACGCAAAACGGATCGTTGAGATCATGGATCTGGTTGTTTCGTAGGAGCGAGCTCGCAATTCGCTGCAGGCGCGACGTCACTGGCAGGCCGCAGCCTGAGTTCAAAGATTGAACGACCTCTTTCGCTGGTTGAACGGACTCTCGGAGAGCAAGCCATGACCGGCTGAAATGGGTCGATAGGGTGAATTCGCCAGATTGAGAAGCTGACGTTCGAGCCATGCAGCCACTAAAGGGCTGCTTGACGTCACATTGCTGCCCGACACAGACCGATCGGCCACCGGCGGCAATGGCCGATTATGCATAGTCGCCGATTATGGAAAGTAGCTTGTTTAAACACGCGCCAAGGTCTGATCGATTGGTGATGACGCAGGACAAAGCCGCGGAGCGAGGTACGGTGGCTACACACGCGGATAGCATGAGAGCGATGACCGAAAGCAAGACTCTTGCCGAGTGGCTTTTGTGTGTGGGGAAGGACGCTATCATTGCTCACCACCCTCCACCACGCAGCCCTCTTTGACGCGCAAGGTGAACTTGCACTCTGCGGGTCGGGTTACCTTCCGATCCAACCGGGCCGAGCAGCCGGCATCTTCCATGATCGCCTGCTTGCCGTCCTTGGTGCACAGCAAGAGCACCGCAAAGGGGTTCTGGTATTGCGTTTTCACCTCGTACCGACTGAATTCCGGTGCCAGTAGACTCGGATCGTGTTCCGTGGCTTTCTTCAGAATGACATCGTCCGGGTCGGTGGGTGCCTGCGGAAGGTCGGCGAAGTAGCCGTCCACGGCGGAACTCAGGTTGACCATCAAGGTGGACAGGTGGCCCCGCTTGGCTGAGTCCGGCAGTGTCGTGGACATGGGCGTGGCGCACGCGCCGAGCAGGAACGCCAGGGTAACGACGTAGAGGGTGCGGATGTTCATTCGGTCAGCTCCAGTAGACCATGTGGTCGTTTTCGTCGATGCCAGTGTCCAGGCTCCAGTTCGCCACGGTGTCCAGTGGCGAGGGCTGGCCTTGCAGGGACAAGGAAAGCCAGCCCCATAGTTCGAGAACGTTTTCGAGCGCCTTGTCGAAGATGGGCTTGAAATCCATCCTTGCACCGCTGGGAACTTCCAGATTCTGAATGTATTGCTGATCCGGACTCGCCGGGTAAACGATGCCATTTTCCGCAACCATGTGGCGGGCGAAGGGGAACAGCATATTGCCGCTTTCCGCAATCCGTATCATTTGTCGCATGGCACGGTGCCAGGCGTGGACGTCGGGCGAAGGGAGGGCCGGCTGGTGACCTCGGTATGCGACGTTCAACGAATCCTGCCACAACCGGGCGATGTCGGGATCCATGCGATCGGGGTTGTTGGGGTCGGACACCTGTTGGACGTTGGTGGAAATCTGCTTATTGACTTCGATGGTACCCAGTTTGAGCGGGTCGTGGATAAACACGTCCTGGGACATCTCGCAGGTGCGGTGCTCGAGTTTGTGGGTTTCGTACTCGCCGACTTTGAGATTGACCACCGGATGGATGGTGCCGTCGGTGGCGACGTGTGACGCGAAGCCGAACAGCCACGCGAGGCATTTCTGGCGGGTGTTGTTGTCGGGTATGGCGCGAACGCCCTTTACGGCCTCGCGCAGCATATCAACGGCATTCCCCTTGTGCATGGCGTTCGCCCAGTCTTCCGATTCCCCGCTCAGAAGGTTCAGATAAGGATAGTCCGGGCACACCGCGCCGACGATGACAAATTTCTTCCATTTCGCGAGCGCGCGCTTTGCGTCGTCGTGCAGCAGGCCTTTCCTTTTGGAACGCCCCTCCTCGATGGCAAGCTGTGCAACTGTAATATGAGTGTAACCACCAGGCATCTGATCTTATTCCTTGCAAGATTGGGCTTTAGACTCGTCGTATTGCCTCACCCCAACGAGCAGTCGGGAGAAACGTACAGGAATCTTTCGCGGGGAAACATCAGGGATTCCCTAATAATTTGGGTAACGTGTGGTTCAAGTCTTGACGCCTTGCCCGTCCCGGATGCCCCGCGATCATCTTTATAAAACTTTATAAAGCCGCTAACGCGCAATCACCGGGGTCAAGTCTTGCCATTTGCCATTTACCATGCGATCAGAGGCAAAAGGCAAGACTTGACCGTTCGCAGTAACTGTTATATTCACAGTATGAAGCTTATCCGGCGTAGATAGAATGGGGAGGGGCGCAAACTGCGCGACTTAGCTCATGTCAATATTCTTACTCGCTCACGGCCGATAACTAACCATTAGCAGACGAAGCCTGCTGCTCCTTCCTACGGCAGCTATGGCCGAACTGCTGTCTGATAACTTGCGGTTTTCTGAACGACCAATTTGGCAAGGTCGGTTTGTTGTGTTGATAATGGAATTTGACTTTGACAATATGATGTCAGGCTAATCTATGGTCGGTACAAATAACTGGTACAAAATGCAATTATGGATATTTTATATGTTATTGATTATTAATGTATAAGATTATATAGCAGAGTATCTCTCCCTCTTCGCCAAACATGATTAATCGTCTGTTTCGTGTAGTTGGACAGCTTGCCCTCTAGAGCTAATTGTTGCGTTTTCGAGGGTTGGGTATTAATTGCCTATTGGCAAGCCTTGGAGTAAAAGTCGTCGACCGCTAGTCCTTGAGTGTCTAGTGTGAGCCAATTTCCCTCCGAAACCGTTTCATGATGCGCAGTTGGCTTATGCCTCATCAGGTTGGGTACCTCACTTAGGGTGACACGAACAGGCCTCGGAAAACCGTAAAAAACGATTTGCGCGGTCTTTTCTGTTGTGTTGATTACCAGTGTCTCAATGATGCGGGCGAGGGATTCACGGACTGCGCTCAATCTCTCGCTATTTCCGCTATCCAGAACGTCATAGGCACCTCGCAGCGTGTTCAACCACGTCTCACCCACCGCCTGGTCCGCTGCCAAAGCTGCAACTATCGCTAGCTCTTTTTCCGCTACCTCAAGCTCCTTCTCTGCCGCACGAACCGCGGCAACAATTGTACGGGGGGCATCTGCATCGTCCGCGATTGACCCTACTAGTCTGTCAAGCCTGCTACTGATTTCGGCGTGCCGCGAAGTTGCGAGGTCGTGCCTGGTTGCTAGAGCCTCTGCTTGAGACTTGTCTGCCATCAAGCCGGGGCGTATATATATGGCAGCCTGGAGGACAGCATCCTCCACGCTGTCTGCCAGCGCCAAAGGGCATTTTGTCAAGCCTCTAGCCCGATGAGTGCATAGGTACTTGACCGCGCCGCTACCGTAGTTTTTTCGGGTGAGGGTGCCGCCGCACGAGCATCGCGCTAAGCCTTGCAGGATATTCCGGCACAAGGTGTCCCGTCGACCAGGGAAAGGTCGTTTTCGCAACAAGACGGCCTGTGCTCTTTGCCACGTGTCCTCACTAACGAGTTCTGGGTAATAACCAATAATTGGATCACCCTCCGGTCGCCGAACTCGCCGCGACCTCTGCTCTGGGTTTTGTTCCAGTTCTTTAGTGTATGGCTGATGCTCGCCACGTACTGCTCGGCCATTAATGAGTAACACGACCTGTGATTTGTGCCATGTGCCAGAGAGCGACGGAGCCGGCCACTTTTCCTCATTAGCGCGACTTGCGATTGCACCATATCCCATCCCTGCGATGCGCAGTTCAAAGACCCGCCGGACGGAGTCCGCGATGTCGTCGATAATCTCAAATCTACCGTCCACAGGACGCAGCCAGCGCGGACATTGCTTGGTAAGAATTCGCCCTGTTTCTCTCGCAAGTCGGCGCTCCTCTGCGCGTCTTTCTTTTAGAAGCACGCTCTTGCGTTCGCTCTCCTCGTGGCTTCGCGACATAAGCATGACAGAATACATAATCATCATGGGGTCATTTAGCGTCTCAATCGTCCAGACGCGGCCATCCACAAGTGTTACAACAACAATGCCCGCCTGCACTAAGTCCGACAGTAACCTTTGTGCGTGGAAAACTTGATCACGGGTTAATCTGTCCATGGCTTCTATTAGCAGATAGTCTCCCCGTCGCACCTTTCCAGTCTTGACCGCAGACAAAAAAATCGCGAGAGCACCACGCTCGACATTAGACCGATCGTAGCCAGAAATCCCTAAATCTCTATATGTTCTGTCGTCAAGCTCCATGCCTTGCTTGGCCGCCCATTTCTGTGCCTTTTCGACCTGTCGACGAAGAGAGTCACCTCCCTCTTGGGCCTTGCTGGAAAATCGTATATATGAGTAAGCGCGTGGTGTCATGTTTATAATGATACATGACCGGCGATACGTACGGAACTTAAACAAGGTGGCGACGGCGGTACAGTTGCGCTTCGACGTGGCCCGTTCGCCCAATCTGCCCGAGGATGTGCGTGCCCGGTTGATGCGCCTGGCGGGCAGCCGCCTGACGACCGAGGGCGAACTGGTGATCGAGGCGAAACGCTTCCGTTCCCAGGAACGCAACCGTGAGGACGCGATCGGTCGCCTGGTGGAGCTGATTCGCCGTGCCACCGAAAAGCCCAAGCCGCGCGTGGCCACCCGGCCCACCCTGGCATCGAAAAAACGCCGCCTGACTGCGAAAAAACAACGCGGCGAAATCAAGCGCGGGCGTGGAACCGTGAGCGAATAGCTACCGGTGCTGCCGGCTGAACTTGGGTCTTAGTCCTGCTGTTGGGCTTCTTCGGCGATTTGTTTGTGTACTTCGGTCATGTCCAGTCCCTGTGCCTGCTCCAGAATTCCTTCCAGCGCTGGTCCAGGTAGCGCGCCTGGCTCGGAGAAGATGATGACCTGCTCGCGGAAAATCATCAGGGTGGGAATGGAGCGGATCTGGAAATGATGCGCCAGTTCTTGTTCTTCTTCGGTATTGACCTTGGCAAACACCACGCCGGGGATTTTTTCCGAAACCGCCTCATAAGTCGGGGCAAAGGATTTGCACGGGCCGCACCATGGCGCCCAGAAATCCACTACGACCACGTCGTTGCCGGTGATGATTTCGGAAAAATTGTCTTTGTTGAGTTCTACGGTAGCCATGGTGATCTCCTGTGGTTAATTGGCGTTGAGGGTTTGCTTGGATTCTTCTTGTTGCTGCAGCGCCCACATGTGGGCGTAGGCGCCGTTCTGCGTCAGCAGTTCATGGTGGGGGCCGCGCTCGATGATGCGGCCATTGTCCATCACCAGGATCTGGTTGGCTTCCACAATAGTGGAAAGGCGGTGGGCGATCACCAGTGTGGTGCGGTTCCGGGCGATCTGCTTCAGCTCGGCCTGGATGGCCTTCTCCGATTTGGAATCGAGCGCCGAGGTGGCTTCGTCGAAGATCAGGATGCGTGGGTTTTTGAGAATGGCGCGGGCGATGGCGACGCGCTGCTTTTCGCCGCCTGAGAGTTTCAACCCGCGCTCGCCCACCAGGGATTCGTATTGTTCCGGCAGGGATTCAATGAAGTCGTGAATGTGCGCGTGGCGCGCGGCCTGGATGATTTCCTTGCGCGTCGCATCCGGGCGTCCATAGGCGATGTTGTAGTAAATGCTGTCGTTGAACAGCACGGTATCCTGCGGCACGATGCCGATGGCCTGACGCAGGGACTTTTGCGTCACCGCGCGGATATCCTGGCCGTCGATCAGGATGCGCCCGGCGGTCACGTCGTAGAAGCGGAATAGCAGGCGCGACAAGGTGGATTTGCCCGCGCCGGAAGCACCCACCACGGCCACAGTCTGCCCTGCCGGCACGTCGAAGCTGAGACCATGCAGAATATGGCGTTTTTCATCGTAGTGGAAATGGACATCCTCGAAACGGATGGCGCCCTGCTCCAGCTTCAGATCCGGTGCGTCGGGCTGATCCTGCACCTCGGCATTCTGTTCCACGAGGCTGAACATTTTTTCCATGTCGGCAAGCGAGTGCTTGATCTCGCGGTAGACGAAGCCGAGAAAGTGCAATGGAATGTAGATCTGGATCATGTAGGCGTTGACCAGAACCAGATCGCCCAGCGTCATTGTGCCATCCACCACGCCCTGCCCGGCCAGCAGCATCAGCGCTGTGACGCCGATGGCGATGATGAGGCTCTGCCCGGCATTGAGGGCGGCGAGCGAGGTGGTGTTGCGGATTGCAGCTTGTTCCCACACTTGCAGATTCTCGTCGTAGCGCCGGGTCTCGAATTCCTCGTTGCTGAAGTATTTTACAGTTTCGTAGTTCAGCAGGCTGTCGATGGCGCGACTGTTGGCCTTGGAGTCCATGTCGTTCATGGTGCGGCGGAACACCATGCGCCATTCGGTGATGACCAGGGTAAAGGCGATGTAAGCCACCAGGGTGGTGAAGGTGATGATGGAGAACCAGATGTCGTACTTGGCCAGCAGGATCGCGGCGATCAGGCCGATTTCCACAATGGTGGGCAGAATGTTGAAAAGCATGAAGTTGAGCAGGAAACCAATGCCGCGCGTGCCGCGCTCGATGTCGCGCGAAATGCCGCCAGTTTGCCGCTCCAGGTGAAAGCGCAGCGCCAGTTCATGCAGGTGGCGGAAAACCTTGAGGGCCACGCGCCGGACGGAGCGCTGTGCAGCCTTGGCAAACACCGCATCGCGCAGCTCGCCAAACAGCGTGGACATGAAGCGCAGCGCGCCATAAGCCACCAGCAGGAAAACCGGCAGGGCCAGCATGGCGCGCGGCTGGTCTAGGGCGTCGACAATATCCTTGAGTACCAGGGGCACTGCCACACTGGCGACTTTGGCAAGAATCAGCAACAAAACCGCAAGAATCACCCTGCCCTTGAATTCCCACAGATAGGGCAGCAGGGTGCGGATGGTTTTCCAGTCGTTGCGGTTTTGCTGGGGGGTCGTGCCGTTTTGGGTGGGGCGCATCAAGGTTCATGAAAAGCGAATATTAGCGAAGAATTATACTTGATAACGCCTGTTAACCCTTCTCGTTTTTTGGCATACAATGAAGCGAATTATGCAAAGATCGGGGCGGGATGTATGGCTTTTCTGGATGAGCTGAAGAAAGAGGCGGAGGCGCTCAAGGAGCAGGAGCATAACCTGACCCAGGCGCGTGCGCTGGAGGTGACGCAAAGCTTTTTGCTGGTTCAGTCCAAGCTCAAAATGATCCTGCTCTATTTGCAGGAGCTGGTCAACAACCTCAACATGGTGCCGATGGCGCCCACCAAGACTTACTATATAGATGGTTTTGGCACGATTGATGATTTTCGTCCCGAAAAATACGTGGTGAATACCGATCGCATCAGCATCGATCAGAAGGAATTCATCAAGATTATCCTGCTGCGTTTTGCCTGCAAGACGGAGCAGGAAATCGTCATCGAAAAAAACGTTCCTTCCATGATAGAAATGCAGCGCCAGTATCTGTGGCAGGCCAACCTCAAGTTTCAGTGCACCGAGTTCAAGAACACAAAAGGTCTGGTGGATCGCGCGACCTTCAATGTGGTAAATGAAATCCCGGTGCATATCAAGTTTGCCGCCGATTTCGAGCAGGCCAGGGTTTTTCTTTCGATGAAGAATTTCAACGGCCTGACCGTCAACGAGTTCACCTATGATGCCGACGAAATCGATGAAAACCTGCTGGATGAATTTGCCAAATATCTGGTCGGTAAACCGAGCGTTTTCATGGGACTTGGGCGCCACCAGCAAGCACTGAAGCAGAAGGTGGCCGCTCGGCGGGTGAGCGCGGAGCCGGCCTACGCCAAGCTTGATTCCGCGCATGCCGCCAAACTGGATACAGAAGCGGATGGCTCGCCCAAGGAACGCAAGAAAGGCCTGTTTGGTTCTCTAAAATCCCTGCTTTCCAAAGAATAGGTGACATTAAGTGGATCTTTCCCCGGTTTTCAAATTCATGGCGGAGAAACAGGCCTCCGATCTGTTCATTTCCGCCGGTGCTCCTGTGTACATCAAGATGGAAGGGGAGTTGCGCGCTATCAACGCCCAGGTGCTGGACGTGGCCATGGTCAAGAAGGCCATTTACGGTCTCATGACAGAGGTACAGATACAGACTTTCGAGCTTAATTCAGAGTTGAATTTCGGACTCTCGGTGCCGGATGCCGGGCGCTTCCGCATCAATGTGTTTCGCCAGCGCGGCAGCGTGGCCATGGTAGCGCGTTACATCACCAACCAGATACCATCGCTGGAGAAAAACGGCCTTCCGCCGGTGCTGAAAGACCTGGTGCTGGAGAAGCGCGGTCTGATCCTGGTGGTGGGCGCTACCGGCTCGGGCAAATCCACCACGCTGGCTTCCATGATCGATCACCGAAATGCCAACAAGACGGGGCATATCCTCACCATCGAGGACCCGATCGAATTCGTGCACAAGCACAACAAGTCGCTGGTGAATCAGCGTGAAGTCGGGATTGATACCGAAACCTATGCCTCGGCACTGGTCAACTCACTGCGCGAGGCGCCGGATGTGCTGCTGATCGGCGAGATCCGCGATACCGCCACCATGAAGCAGGCGTTGATCATTACCCAGACCGGTCATTTATGCCTCGGAACCCTGCACGCCAATAATGCTTACCATGCCATCAACCGTATCGTGAGTTTTTTTCCGGAAGATGAACGCGACTCCCTGCTGCTCGATCTGTCCATGACCCTGAAAGGCATTATTTCCCAGCGTCTGGTAAAAGGTGTGGACGGCAAGCGGGTCGCTGCGGTGGAGGTTCTGCTCAATACCTTCTATGTTTCCGAATTGATCCAGAAAGGCGAGGTGGACAAGCTCAAGGATGCCATCGAGCAGAGTTTGAACGCTGGCTCCAGGACCTTCGAGCGCTCTCTGCTGGAGCTTTATGCCACAGGCAGGATTACCCGTGAAGAAGCGCTGGTTAATGCTGATTCGCGCACCGATATGGAATGGCTGATCAGCAATGTTTCTCAGGAAAAGGGCAAAGGCGGGACGCGTGGCAATACCCAGGTCGATATCCATGCTGCCCAGGAAAGCGTCGGGGAGAGCCTCGAAGGATTCACCATCAACCCGGAATTTCTGGATCAGATCGGCTCTTCATCCCCGGGGTTTCCGAAGCGCTAAAGCGGGCTGCTCCGGGGTTTAAACCTTCATGCAAGATACGCAAAGCATTGAAACCAGGCGCCACCCGGTTGTCCTGAATGCCAGCGAACTGGATGGCATGCTGGATGGACGGCAGCAATTCCGCCATGCTTCCCTGGGCAGTCTGCTGGTGCAGGAAAAAATCATCACCCAGACTCAACTGGATGATGCGCTTGATTATCAGAGCAGGCATCCGGACAAAAAACTGGGGGTGATACTGGCAGAGAAAGGCGCTGCTACTGTGCCCCAGATTTGTCTTGCCGTGGCCCGTTCGCTGGGATCGCCCATCGTCTGCCTCAGCGGTTTCGATTTTGATCACAAGGCACTTGCCATGGTCACGCCCGACCTGGTGCGTGACCACTATCTGATTCCCCTGATGTTCCATGGCGAGCGGCTGGTGATCGCTATGGAAGACCTGCTTGATACCGATGCAATCCACGCGATCAGCTTCATCACCCAGCGTGCCATCGAGCCGGTTTTCGCTCCGCGTGATGAAATCAGGAATGCGATCAACAAATACTACGATCTGCAGGAACAGGAACGAGAGCTGGACCGGCTTGAGCTATCCGATTTTTATTACGAGGATGACCAGGAGGTCTGGAGGGAAGCCGAACGCCTCGCCAACGAAACGCCGGTGGTCAAGCTGGTGGATAATCTCATTCTGGCGGCTATTCACCAGCGGGCTTCGGATATCCATATCCGGCCCGGCAGCAAGAAAGTGGATCTCCTTTACCGCATCGACGGCACATTGGTGCATAAACGCGAGATACAGAAAGGTCTGCTGCCGGCGATCGTGAGCCGGATCAAGATTATCTGCCGGCTCAATATTGCCGAGCACCGCCTGCCGCAGGACGGAAGCTCGCGCATGCAGGATGGCAAGAATATCGTAGATATGCGCATTTCCACCATTCCCTGCCAGTTCGGCGAGAGTGTCGTGATTCGTCTCCTCAACAAGGGCGAGGGACTGCGCTCGGTCAAGGACATCGGTTTCAGCGAGCGGGATGAAACGCTTTTCACTCACCTGATCAACAAGAGCTTCGGTATCCTGCTGGTGACCGGGCCGACCGGTTCTGGCAAGACGACTACCCTGTATGCAGCAATGCGCGAAGTGGCCAGGCACAGCCTCAACATCGTTACAGTCGAAGACCCGGTGGAGTATGAGTTTGAAGGGATGCGGCAGATCCATATCCTGCCGCAAATCCATTTCGGCTTTCCCCAGGCGCTCAGGCATATTCTGCGTCACGATCCGGATGTGATCATGATCGGCGAGATCCGCGATGAGGAAACGGCCAAGATCGCGGTGGAAAGTGCGCTGACCGGGCATCTCGTACTTTCCACTCTGCACACCAACGATGCGCCAGGCGCCATTACCCGCCTGATCGAAATGGGCGTCGAACCCTATCTGCTCAAATCTGCGGTCATCGGCGTCATTGCGCAGCGTCTGATTCGGCGCAATTGTCCTCACTGTGTAGCCGAAGAGGAGGTTGATCCTTTTGTGCGCGCCAGTCTGGGTGTGTCAGAAAGTGAAGTGTTCTACCGCGGGCAGGGTTGCGAGCGCTGCAATCGCACTGGTTATCTTGGCCGTCTGGCGGCCTATGAGCTACTGGTGGTCAACGAAAACATCCGCAGCCAAATCATGCCCGGTATCGCTGGAAATGAATTGCGCAAACTGGCAGTTCAGGAAGGGATGGTTACCCTGACCGCCAATGCAATTGAACGGGCGCGCAGCAGGGAAACTTCGCTGGCCGAGGTTTATCGGGTCTGCCTGGAGGTGTTGTGATTTGCGGCACAGTGTTTGAGTCGCGGTTTCAATGGTGTAGAAACCCGTTTTTGCGTTGAAATGGGCCGAATGCGGGCTTCAAGTTAGTGCTTGCGGGTCCTTGGGTGTGAGCTGGCTTGGTGCTGCTTAAACCTGCTGAAATGTCCTCATGAAAGGCGGCGAAATCCCCTAAATGAGTTAAAATTGCTCCATGAAGATGTTATTTTCCCTGCCTATGGTTTTTACTGCTTTTTTCTCCTTCCCTATTCGTGTGCTGGTATCTTTTTCTGCTACAGCCCCCATGTTTCTGGCTCATGCAGATGATTGGAACGGATTCGTTTTTGATTTGAATAATCTGATCTGGATGCTGGTCGGTGCGCTAGGCTGGGGTTCGATTTCGTACTGGCTGGGGCGGCGCTCCGTTCGTCGTATTGATGCGCCATCAGCTTTCGTTCCCAAGCCCGCATCGGCAAAACCTGCGAAAAGTGCCGGCCCCGTCGGGAGTGGCGAAAAAGATGAAAATATTTCGGAGTATCTGACGCCGCTGGATGAAACCACCACCGTGACGGTGGAAGAGTTGTCCAGTATCGTCGAGCAGGTTGATCTGTTTCTCCTGCTGGGGCGCCATGACGTGGCGATCAGTATGCTTCTGGACCGCATTGGGATAGAAGGCGATGGCGACCCCAGAGTCTGGTTCAAGCTGCTGGATATATACTACGCCAGGGGTGACAGCGCCAACTTTGAAAAACTGGCGAACAGTATTCATGTGCGTTTCAATGTTGCCCTTCCCTCCTGGGAGGACTGCACGCTACAGGCAGAAGGGCGTCATGGTCTGGAACACTTCCCGCATTTACTGGCCCGGATTTCGGATTGCTGGGGGTCTTCCGCCAGTCTGAATTACCTGCAATCTTTGATGAAGGACAACCGGAGCGGAGAGCGTACCGGATTTAACGAAGATGCCTTCCGCGAAGTCATGTTTCTGATCAGCATCCTCGAGCAGGAAGCCGGTCCGCAGTAGGCTGCTGCTGGGAGGGGCGTGTTACTAATGCGTCCGGGATCAAAATCCGTTAGAATTCAACTTTCCTAACCAGAAAAGGGCACATCACCGTGCCCTTTTTGCTGCATACAAAGTATGAACCAGATACGCAACTTCTCTATTATCGCCCATATTGACCATGGCAAGTCCACTCTGGCGGATCGTATCATCCATCTTTGCGGCGGCCTTTCGGACCGCGAAATGGAAGCCCAGGTGCTCGACTCCATGGATATCGAGCGCGAGCGCGGCATCACCATCAAGGCGCAGACCGCAGCTCTGGAATACAAGGCGCGCGATGGCCAGGTCTACCAGATCAACCTGATTGATACCCCCGGTCACGTGGATTTTTCCTACGAAGTCAGCCGTTCGCTCGCTGCCTGCGAGGGCGCGCTGCTGGTGGTGGACGCCTCCCAAGGCGTGGAAGCCCAGAGCGTGGCCAACTGCTATACCGCCATCGAGCAGGGTGTGGAAGTGGTACCGGTGCTCAACAAGATCGACCTACCCAGCGCCGAGCCGGAGCGGGTGATCAAGGAAATCGAGGACATCATCGGCATCGACGCCAAGGATGCGGTGCTCACCAGCGCCAAGACCGGCTTTGGTGTTCAGGATGCACTGGAAGCGGTGATCGCGCGCATCCCTCCGCCCAAGGGTAACCCCGATGGGCCGCTCAAGGCGCTGATCATCGATTCCTGGTTTGATAACTACGTCGGCGTGGTGATGCTGGTGCGGGTCGTGGACGGCGTGCTCAAGCCCAAGGACAAGATTCGCCTCATGGCTACCGGCGATGTGCACCTGTGCGAGCAGGTCGGCGTGTTCACGCCCAAGTCTCTGATCCGGCCGCAGCTTTCGGCTGGCGGGGTGGGTTTCATCATTGCCGGTATCAAGGAACTGAAATCCGCCAAGGTGGGCGATACCGTGACACTGGCGAACAATCCCGCCAGCGAGGCTTTGCCCGGCTTCAAGGAAATCAGGCCGCAAGTGTTCGCCGGCCTGTATCCGGTGGAATCGCACGACTACGAAGCACTGCGCGACGCGCTGGAAAAGCTCAAACTCAACGACGCTTCGCTGCAATACGAGCCGGAAACTTCCCAGGCGCTGGGCTTCGGCTTCCGCTGCGGCTTCCTCGGCCTGCTCCATCTTGAGATCGTACAGGAGCGTCTGGAGCGCGAGTACGACATGGATCTCATTACCACCGCACCGACGGTGATCTATGAAATCGTGATGCGCGACGGCACCATGCTGGAAATTGAGAATCCTTCCAAACTGCCGGATCTGTCGAAAATCGAGGAAATCCGCGAGCCGATCATCACCGCCACTATTCTGGTGCCGCAGGAATATGTCGGTGCCGTGATCACCTTGTGCACCCAGAAGCGCGGTTCGCAGACCAACATGCAGTACATGGGGCGGCAAGTGATGCTGACCTACGACATGCCCATGAACGAAGTGGTGATGGACCTGTTCGACAAGCTCAAGTCCACCAGCCGCGGTTATGCCTCGCTGGATTACGAGTTCAAGGAATTCCGCGCAGCCGACCTGGTCAAGGTGGATATCCTGATCAACAACGAAAAGGTGGATGCGCTTTCGGTGATCGTGCACCGCGCCAATTCGATTTATCGCGGGCGCGAACTGGCTGCCAAGATGCGCCAGCTGATTCCGCGTCAGATGTTCGATGTGGCAGTGCAGGCAGCCATCGGTTCGCAGATTCTGGCGCGCGAGAACGTCAAGGCGTTGCGCAAGAACGTGCTGGCCAAGTGTTACGGCGGTGATATTTCACGTAAACGCAAACTGCTGGAAAAGCAGAAGGCCGGCAAGAAACGCATGAAGCAGGTAGGCAATGTGGAGATTCCACAGGAGGCCTTCCTCGCCATTCTGCAGGTGGACAATAAATAGTCATGGGGAATGGGTGAGAAGGGATGGGTAAAGGCAAACTCTCTCATCACCCATTCCCTATTATCCATTACCAAGGAAACAAATGAATTTCGCTCTCATCATGCTGATCGCGCTGCTGGTTACCGGCACCATCTGGCTATTCGATATCTATCTGGGCAAGCCGCGCCGTGCAAAGGAAGCCAAGGAACCGGTGCTGGTGGAATACGCCAGGAGTTTCTTCCCGGTCATTCTGGCGGTATTCCTGCTGCGCTCGTTTCTGGTGGAGCCGTTCAAGATCCCTTCCGGTTCGATGCTGCCGACGCTGCTGGTAGGCGACTTCATCCTCGTCAACAAATACACTTACGGCATCCGCCTGCCGGTGATCAATGCCAAGATCATCGATATCAATCAGCCAGAACGCGGTGACGTGATGGTTTTCCGCTACCCGGAAGATACCTCGCTGGACTACATCAAAAGGGTGGTGGGGCTGCCCGGCGACCGTGTGGCGTATCGCGAGAAACGCCTGTTCATTAATGACAAGGCAGTGGCGATGGAAGATCGCGGCGAGCAGTTCAATTACGTCAAGAGCGGCTTGAACTATGTCACAGCCAAACATGCTTACGAGCAACTCGGTAGTCACCAGCATGCGGTGCTGGTCCTGCCGGATTTGCCGCCTGTGCGTCTGGGTGACGTCAAATCCTTCCAGTCTCGGGCCAACTGTGATTACAATGAGGCGGGTTTCAGTTGTACCGTGCCTGAAGGGCACTATTTCATGATGGGCGATAACCGGGACGACAGTAACGATAGCCGTTACTGGGGCTTTGTGCCGGATCGCAACATCGTAGGCAAGGCATTCATGATCTGGTGGAATTTTGGCGACTTCAAGCGTATTGGCCAGGCAATCAACTAGGAGGCGGGAATGAAAAAAAATCAGCAGGGGATGACTTTTTTTGGAGTGATGTTTGTCGGTATGGCGATTGTATTAGGAGCTATTCTGATGATGAAACTGATTCCTCCCTACCTTGAATTCTGGTCTGTGCAGAAGATTATTGGTGTAATTGCCAAGGATTCGGCACTGCCAAGCATGACGCCAAGTGAAATCAGATCATCATTCGACAAACGCGCTAACATCGACACTGTGACAGTAATCAAGGGTAAAGACCTGGAGATCGGAAAGGATCGTGGTGAAGTCGTGGTTTCAGCCAACTACTCGGTAGTTGTGCCGATTGTAGCCAATTTGAGTGCCTTGATCGAGTTTCAGACCTCCACTCAAGACGGCAAGTAGGTGCATCAATTCTTACAAATTTCCCGGCTTCGATGAAGCTTCAGATACTCTGTCGTCTGCTCGGGCGTGATTTTTCGCGGCCCGAGTTGTTGCAGCAAGCGTTGACACACCGCAGCTACGGTTCACCCAATAACGAGCGCCTGGAATTTCTCGGCGACAGCATCCTGAATTGCGTCATTGCGGCCCGTTTGTACCAGCTCTACCCGCGCTTGCCTGAAGGGGACCTGAGCCGCATGCGCGCGGCGCTGGTGAAGGAGTCGACGCTGGCAGAGATCGCCGGGCGGCTCAAGCTCGGTGATCATCTCATGCTGGGCGAGGGTGAACTGAAAAGCGGCGGTTTCCGCCGTCCCTCTATCCTGGCTGATGCGCTGGAGGCCATCATTGGTGCGGCTTACCTGGATGATGGTTTTGTCGCCGCCGAGATGATGATTCTCGCCTTGTACGAACCGTTGCTTCAAGCTCTCGATCCCAAGAAAATAGCGAAAGACCCAAAAACGCAGTTGCAGGAGTATCTGCAAAGCTGCAAGCACGCCCTGCCTCAGTATGAAGTGGTGGATATCCGCGGCGAGGCCCATGACCAGGAGTTTGAGGTGGAATGCATCATCCCCGGCCTCGATATCCGCACTGTGGGTGTCGGGCACAGTCGCCGCAGTGCCGAGCAGAATGCCGCAATTAATGCTTATCAAATGGCCATGAAAAATGAGTGAAACTCCTCCCGTCAAAGTTGGTTACATAGCCATTGTGGGACGCCCCAATGTCGGCAAATCGACGCTGCTGAATCATCTAATCGGCCAGAAAGTCAGCATTACCTCACGCAAGGCACAGACTACCCGCCACCGCATTACCGGCATCCGCACCGATGCGGAGACACAGTATATCTTTGTGGATACGCCAGGCTTTCAGACGCAGCATCAAAGCGCACTGAACCGGGTGATGAACCGCACCGTGACGCAGGCGCTGTCGGATGTGGACGTGGTCCTGTTCGTGGTTGAAGCCTTGCGTTTCGACGAGCGTGACGAGAAGGTGCTGGCCCTGCTGCCTCGGGATCAACCGGTGCTGCTGGTGCTGAATAAAATCGACCGTGTCAATGACAAGGAAAAACTGCTGCCATTTATTGAAAAAATGTCTTCACTATTTCCTTTTGCTGCTTCTGTGCCGCTCAGCGCCCGGAAGGGCGGTTCGCAGCTGGATCAGTTGCTGGCAGAAATCAGGCGCTATTTGCCGGAAGGGACGGCGGTATATGGCGATGAAGAAATCACCGACCGCAGCGAGCGCTTTCTGGCCGCTGAAATCGTGCGCGAGAAAATATTTCGCCTTTCCGGTGACGAAGTGCCTTATTCGGTCAGCGTTGAAATTGAAAAATTTGAAACCATCGGCAATCTGCGCCGCATTTTTGCTGCGGTCATCGTTGACAGGGAAAGCCAGAAACCGATCCTGATTGGCAACAAGGGCGAGAGACTCAAGGAAATTGGAACCCAGGCCCGCAAGGACATGGAGAAGCTGTTTGACAGCAAGGTTTATCTGGAAGTGTGGGTCAAGGTCAAGGGCGGCTGGGCAGACGATGAGCGTGCGCTCAAAAGCCTGGGTTATGAATAATTCCTGACAGGACCTGGAACGAAATTATATTGGTTTCGTTTTAATGCTTCTGAAGCTGAGTCACCCAGGCTTCTCCAGCCGGTTTGATCACATCCAGCACGGCTGATGGATAAAATCCAACGCTCAGGATCAGGAAGGCAAAGACTATGGCGACACCCAGTTCACGTGGTCGCAGGTCCATGGCACTGGCTACTACCGGATTGTTGGCTGGTCCAAAAAAGGCCTTGCGGTAGAGACTGAAAAAATAGGCTGTACCCAGTACCATGGCGAACAGTGCGGCAAGACCTGCGCCGATATGGTGTTTGAAGGCCGAAAGCAGAATCAGCAATTCAGCTGGAAAGCCGCTGGTTCCCGGCATGCCCATGCCGGCGAAGCCAAACAGCAGAAAAAAGCTTGCCAGCAATGGCATGGAGCGAGCTGCGCCACCCAGGCTCAAAAGATCGGTTGAGCCGATGCGGTGGTGAAGGGCGCCGATAAGCAGGAAGCCACCGCCTGCAGCTAGCGTGAAATTGAGCAGTTGCAGTACCGAACCTTGCAAGCCCTGCAGGTCGAAGGAGGCAATTCCAAGCACCACCAGGCCCACATGCGACAGGCTGGCATAGGCCAGCATACGGCGCAGATTGGTCTGGGCCAGTGCGGCGACCGCGCCGTATATCACCCCCAGTGTTCCCAGTGCCACCAGTAGCCAATGCATCTGCTGCGCCGCTTGCGGCGCCAGCGGGATGGCAAAGCGAATCAGCCCGTAGGCGCCGAGTTTGATACCGACCAGCAGTGCGATGACCGCCGCTGGTCCTTCCATTGCCACCAGGGGCAGCCAGGTGTGAAGCGGAAAAACCGGAATCTTGACGGCAAACCCCAACAGCAGCAGGATAAAAATCGCAAGTTGCATCCGGGCGGGGACCGGTGTTGCCAGCAAAGTGGGTAGATCAAATACCAGGCCCCCCCCGCTTGTCGCATGAGTGAAGGCGAGCAGGATGAAGCCAAATAGCAATGGAATCCCGCCAGCGACCATCACCAGGATGTATTTGACAGCCGCATAGCGTCGGTTTGGCCCTACACCCCACAGGCTGACCAGAAAATAGATCGGAATCAGCGACAGTTCCCAGAAGAAGAAGAACAGCATGGTGTCGAGAGAACAGAAAATACCCAGGGTGGCCGTTTCCAGTACCAGCAGCAGGCTGTAATACAGGCGCGGTAGCTTGGTCACGCTGTTCCAGGAAGCCAGGATGACGCCGATGAATAGCAGGATGGTGGCAGGCAGAAACAGCAGGGAAATGCCGTCCACTCCGACCATGTACTGAATGTTGAGGGTGGGAATCCAGCGCGCCTGTTCCACCAGTTGGAAGCCGGGCTGGCTGGGGTCGAACCTGTAGATCACCGCCAGGGCAAAACACAGGTCGAGCAGTGCCGTAGCCAGGGCGATGCGCTTGGCCCATTCCGGACGCGGCAGCAGCCAGGTGAGTGCGGCGCCGAGCGGCAGGGTGAGGAATAGCAGGCTGAGCAGTGGCATGTTTGTCATGGGTGTGCAAATCTCTCAGCAAGCACATGGAGTGGCGCTTCGATCAGTTTCATCCAGGGTTCGAGGTAGAAACCGGCGATGAGCAGAACAGCCACGGCGCTGCCGGCCACCAGATATTCCATAGGCAGGGTGCGCTCAATGGTGCCGAATCTGGAGCTTTCGTTGCGCGGGGCAAGGAAGGCGCGCTGGAAGGCCCACAGCAGGAAGCCTGCAGCCACCACGTTGCCCAGCGCCACGGCCACGGTAAGCAGGGCGCCAAGGCGTTCGATGGAGGCTTCCAGTACCAGATGAGCGGCATCGAAGCCGGGTGTGCCGGGCATGCCCACGATGGCCAGGCCGCCAAGCAGGAAGCTTGCGCCGATGAAAGGAATTCGGTCGAACAGGCCGCCCAGCTGGTCGAGCACGGTGGTGCGAGTGCGTCGATAGACAAAGCCGACAATGAACAGCATGACCGTCATGGCGAGACCGAAATTGACTGCCAGCAGGATGCTGCCCTGGAAGCCCTCGGCGTGAAGGGAGAACAGGCCAATAATCAAAAGGCTGGTGTGGCTCACGACGGCAAAAGCCATCAGGCGGCGCAAATCGCTTTGCAAAAAGGCCAGGAAGGCGGCATAGAATACGCCCGCGGCTGCAAACGCAACGACAAAGGTGTGCCACTGCACCACCGCGCCCGGCACGATGGGAAATACGAAACGGATCAGGCCGTATATGCCGACCTTGATGCCGAGCAGAAGAACGGGGGCAATGGCGACATTGCCGTGCTGCGCCACCAAGGGCAGCCAGCCGTGCAGTGGAAAGATCGGGGTGCGGATGCCCATGCCGTAAAGCAGCGAGAAAAAGACCACCGAGCCGACTGCACCGCCGACCTGGACGGTGCTCAGGTCAGCCAGGTCAAAACTCCAGTTGCCCCCGGTGGCCTCGGCATGGAACCAGCCCAGCAGCATGGTGCCCATGACCAGCAGCAGCAGGCCGGTACCCTGGAACTGGTAAAAGCGTGCCAGCATGGTGTCTTTTTCCGGTGAAGTAGCCCAGTTCCACAACAGGTAGCCGACCAGGCCCAGTTCCAGCAGAGAGGCGAGCGCGAACCAAAGCAGGTTGGTGGTCACCAGTTGTGACATCAGGACACCCTCTACCGCCAGAATAACTGCCAGCAGGCGCGCAGGTTCGGCCAGCCCGCGCACCAGGCTGTAGATCGTGAGCAGCAGTACCACCAGCGCGGTGAGCAGGACAAACAGCACAGTGACGCCATCAGCCGCAGCATGGTAGGTAAAGGGGTCGAGCAGGACCAGCTTTTCGGAAAGTTGCAGGGCGGGGGAATCGGCCTTGATAGTGCGGAACAGGTCGATCGCCAGCAGCAGTTCGATCAGTGCAATACCGCGGCCGATGACAACAGAGTCGCGCCTTTCGCCAAGGAGCAGCAGCAGTCCGGCGCCAAGCAGGGGAACCAGTTGCAGCATGCCGAGAATGGGATATGCTGCCTGCTGGGTCCAGTGTATTTCGTTCACCATCATTACAGAATCACCACCAGGGTTGCCATGATTATCAGCAGCAGGTAACGCGGCTGCGAAAGCAGGCCTTCCACCGCCACCAGATAGCTGCCAATTCTTGCCAGAATGCGTCCGAGTCTGCTATCGCCATCCTGGAACAGGAGACGCGATTCAAAACGGTGCAACTTGAGTGCGAGCCATTCCAGAAAAGCGCCCGCCAGACCGCTGCCGCGGACGACCTTGTCCTGGTTTTTTTCTTCGCCGCTCGCCACCATGAAGGCCGAAACGACTGCAGAGTCAGGCAGGCCGACCAGGCGGCTCACCACATTGTCATCCAGATTGCGAATGTCCCGTGACAGTTGCTGAGTGGGTCGTACCAGTAGCCAGTCACTTAATTGCTCCAGCCAGAAGCGTTGCAGTGCGGCGGTGTAAAGTCGTTGTTTGTTGTGCAGCCAGGCCGGAGCGGCACGGGTGGGGCCGCCCATCAGGTGCATGTAGGAAGGCGAGGCAAGAAACTGGTAGGCGCGCCAGCTGGCGTGCAATCCCAGATGCCAGGCTGCCAGCGTGAACCAGCCCAGCCCGCAGGCGATAAACATCAGCCCGACCTGAGTGGTGGTGGCGAACATCAACGCACTTTTTACGTCGGTCTGGGTAAGCCCGCTGAAATAGCCATAGAGTGCGGTGAGCAGGCCGAGCACTGCGATCAGCGACATCAGCGCGGGTGCCTGTCGCAGAAGCGGTTCCATGCGAATCAGCAGAAACACTCCGGCATGAACCATCAGTGCGCCGTAAAAAATCGCCGAGGAAGGGGTCGGGCCTTCCAGCGCGCGGGCAATCCAGGGTGAAAACGGTACTTGTGCCGACTTGGCCAGTGCTGCCACTACGAAACCCAGCGCAAGCAGACCGGCGGAGAGTGTCCCAAGGCGGTTGGCATGGAGCAGGGCGGGCCATTCCACGGTGCCGAGCCAGATGAATGCCAGTGAAATGCCGAGAATGAAACCGGCGTCACCGATACGGTTGGTGACAATGGCGCGCAGTGCATTGCTGGTGGCGGTTGGGCGTTCATAGGCATAGCCGATCAGCATCCAGGAACTGACGCCCGCCAGCTCCCAGCCGACAAAGGTCAGCGCCACATTGCCAGCCAGGACGATCAGCAGCATGCCGGCGGTGAACAGGCTCATTCCGAAGAAAAAGCGGTGGAAACCGAGTTCGCGGTGCAGATAGTTGCGTGAAAAAATCAGCGTGAGGGTGGCAATGAAGGCGACCAGCGTGGCGATGGATAGCGACAGCGCATCAAGGGTAAAGCTGATGGGCAGGACGATGGCGCCACTGGTGAACCAGATACCGCTACGCACCTGACCCGGCACTCCCCAGCCAAGAGCAAGTACGTCCAGGCCGAGCAGCAGCAACAGGGCGGCACCGGCGCAGTAAATGGCGATACGCGCACTAGGCGGCTCTGCACCATCCCCCTTGTCGTGTCCGCTGAGGATGCGAAGCGCAATCCCGGCCGCGGCCAGCAAGGGCAGAAGAGGAATCAGCCAGGCCAGTTGCGGAGCCAGTTCGAGCAGGCCATTCATGCCCCGTCCCCCAGTGCAACCGGTCGCTGCAATAGTGCTGGTGGTAATGGCTCACGCTGGTTGCTGAACCAGTCTAGTGAACGCTCAACCGTAGGCAGGGGTTCCGCACCACCCTGCCAGGGCAGCCAGCAGCCCCGGACAGGGTCGAAGAGCTGAATGTCCTCGCTGTCCGGATCCTTTGCGGCAACGACTACCCATTCTTTTCCGACCAGCTCCTGCAGTGCCGGCTGGCGCTGGTAAATGGCTGTGACCAGCTCGGTTTTGGCTTCCACCACTACCAGAAGGCGCATGGGTTCATGGATTTCGATCATCTGGCGTGGCAGCCCGGTGCGCAGGTCGGATGACGCGCCCTCCATGACGCCAAGCAGGCCGGAAACATTGTGCATGATCTTGGTGCTGCAGCCATAGTAGTCGTTATCCACCATGGAGAAGTAATACTCCAGCGCGATGCCGGCGCCCACCGGGCCGTTGATCAGGAGATGGCGCTCCAGGATCAGGCCTTCCGGATCGATGGTTGTGTCGTATGAAATCAGGAATGCACGCCGGTCGAAAAAGGCCCCGCGACTCATGGAGCGGCGCCCGAAAAAGGCGCAGGCATTGGTGGCATGGCCCAGTTCTGGGCGTGCCTGGGAAAAATCGTGGCGGCGGTTCTGGATATGACGCCAGGCTTTCTGGATGCCAGGATTGTCTGGCGCGGAGGCGAAGCGGCGGCAGCGTTCCTGGGCGTGCTGGCGCGAGGCTTGTGCAACCTCCTGCTTGAGCTGGCTGAAAGCGGGTTGCAACGCTTCTGGAATACGGTCTTCGTCATACCAGATGACAGTGTCGTCGCAGGTGTTATGCTCTGCCGCAACAAACCACGTGGTGTCGGGGATGCTAATGCCGCGTTCGGCAAGCAGGACACGTATTTCACTCCGATTTACAATGGCAGAGAACACCCGGGCATTCGGGCCGCTGTGGCGGCCTGAGCAGGCCCCGCAGTCGTATGCGGCCAGGTGCGGGTTGTTCTGGCTATTGGAGCCGTGGCCGGCGATGACCACCAGCGGTGCAAAGCCTGTAGTCAGACCGATGTTGCGCAAAAAACCATAAATTCGTTCAACCTGCTCGCTGTCGGTAAAGCCCAGACGTGGTGCTTCCGGTGTTGCGGCAGGGCTGTCGGCGGGAGCGGATATGAGCACCTGGGTTGAAACCGTCTGCTCAAAGGCGGTGCTGATTTTCTTTGCCCATTGTCCCAGGCGTGCCGGGGCAAGCAGTTTGCCGCCCAGCACGGCGAGGGCCGCCGGTGCTGCGGCGGCCGAGATCAGTGCAGGCACGATCAGGCCGCGGCGCGTATTCTGGTGCAGTCGTTTTACCCATCGCATGCGCAGGGAATGTCGCCGGTCATGCTCGCTGCGCTGTAGTTCCTGCCCCGGTTGTTCGGTTTCCCTGACTTCGTGGGCGGGGATGATGACTACCGGCACGACCGGGCACAGCGGGCCGGCTTCCTCGTCGTCAAGCCCGCGCCAGTTCATGAAAATGCCGAAATGTGCTGCGGCTCCCAGGGTCTCAAGCTGTGGATTGATTTCTTCCAGGTGACGGCGCAATCCTTCTTCACGATCATCCATGCAGAAAACCAGCTGGGCTTCTGGCAGGGGGTCTCGCGTCATCCATGGCCCACGGCCATGATTAGCCTTCAGTGCAGTAAATATCTGCTCGCGGTAATGGCGTTCGTAAGCCAGCAGCCAGATGTGGCCACGCTGGTCGCTATCCAGCAGGTTGAGGCAATGCAGCAATGCATCTGCACCAGAACGTCCCATCGTCGAAATGTCGCGTCCCGCCAGCCCGAGATGTTGTGCGAGACAAAATAGCGGCCAGGCCGAACCCGATACGCTGACGCCATCGCGCCTGTCCGCAGCGGGGGTCTGCTGCCAGCTCCACAAAAGCTGGGCCATGGTTTGCCAGCCTTCGTCGTGAATGTTTTCCTTGCGGTTGGGGGCTTCGCGCGTGAGTTGTTCAGCGAAGCTGATGAGGTATTCCGGCAAACGGCCCTCAAAAAGTGCGTGGCGCACTACCAGCTCTGCCGGGAGATGACGGAAATACCAGCGCAGCGCCGAAAGGGTGGCTTCAACGCGCCAGTGGCGGCGGCACAGGCGCTGGGCGAAGATGCGCTCAAGCAGCAGTCGCACCGCGAGATAATCCATCATGTTCACCGGGGTGGTCATGCCGCCGTAGCCTGGATGGTTATGCCGCCACAGAGCCATCCCTGACCAGCCGGGAATTTCCAGTGCGAGCCGTTCCAGATAAGCTTCCCAGCGCTCTTCCGGCAAGCCGAACAGGCGCAACTCCTGGATGATGGTGTCGAGCGGGTCGTCGGGCAGGCGTTCGGCAAACGTGCGCCAGTCGGAAAGATCGTTCAGCACCCAGGCCAGATCATTTCCTGCGCTTTCACGCCAGGCGGCGTAAAAGCCTTTCTTCTGTCCCGGGTTGTGCCAGGCAGCCATGCCCTGATCGAGATGGGCAGCCAGATGGCGAATCAGCAGCGGCCTCACTTCATCCAGCAGATCCTCTCCGGTGAGTGATATGAGCAGACCGCGCAGCGTCCATTCACTGCCGACCTTCTCCAGCAGGGTGTCGAGCAGATGTGCGGCATCCTTGCGGATCAGTCGGGCGGCCAGAGTGCCTTCATCGGCCTGTCCGGTTTCGGCTGCAATTCGAGATGCCAGAGCTTCAACATGGTCAGGGGAGGGGTTGAGCAACTCTTCCGGATGGCGCAGCTCATGTTCCAGCCCCAGGGTTTCCAGGCAGGCAGACCATAATTCAGCCAGGGCGATTTTTTCGTCATTTGTGCCGGCCGTAGCAAGAAGGCGGGCTCGGGCACTTTGTTCGACTGTGGCCTGGAAAGATTCCAGGGCATGCAGTTCCTCTACTTGCCATTTGAGCTGGCTACGCGACAGGCGTTTGAAAGAATGCAGCAGTTCGGGTAGGAGTATGTCCCTGCGGTGCAGGGGGCCATGCGCCGTTTCAACTACGACAGCGGCTGCGTCGATCTGCGCCATGCTGTCCAGTGCTGCTGTCAGGTCATCATGATTGATGCGCCCTTCGGCGAACCAGCTACGGTAGCGCTCTTCCGGCAGATAGCCGTGAGCACCGGTCAGTTTGCGTGCGGTAGCAAGCGCTTGTGCGAAGGGTAAATGCTGGAAACCATGGAGCGTATTGTGGTGGACGAAGTCCTTGATTGGCCCCTGAGACGGCAGGACATGTTCGAAATGATGAATCAGGTCGTGCAGGCGGCTGCGAATGTCCTTGCTGTGATTGTCTGTGTTCATGTCAGCCAAACACCTTGCTCAATTGTCTGACCGAAGCTGAAATCAGTCCCAGTACGGTGGTAGGAAATATTCCCACCAGCAGAATGCCGCTGGCCAGCACACTCACTGCAGCAAATTCGGCACGGCCGAGGTCGGGAATCAGGCGCATTTCCTCGCGTACCGGTCCGGTGAACAGGCGTCCTACGGTCCTGAAAGCGTATGCGGCGCTGATCAGCACGCTCATGGACAGAATGATGACCCAGCCGCTCCAGCGCGCAAAGCCGCCGATCAGAACGTGAACCTCCGCAATGAAGCCTGCCGTACCGGGGAAACCTACTGCTGCAACCAGTGCCAGTACGGTAAAAAAAGCGAAGCGCGGCATGACCTGTACCAGTGAGCTGAATTCCGCGATGTCGCGGGTATTCGTGCGTTCATACAGGAGTCCGATCAGCAGGAACAGTGAACCGGCCACCAGGCCGTGCGCCACCATCTGCATTACTGCTCCGGTGAGCCCGGCCTCATTCAGCGTGGCAATGCCCAGCAATACCACACCCATGTGCGACATGGAGGAATAAGCCACCATCTTTTTCAGGTCGCGCTGGTGCCATGCCAGCACGCCGCCGTAAATCATGCTGATCATGCCCAGTGCGGCAAGCCAGCCTTGCAGCGCCTGTACCGCCAGGGGCAGCATTTCGGCGGCGCGGATCAGGCCGTAGCTGCCCATCTTGGCGAGAATGCCGGAAAGCAGGATGGGTATCGGGCTGGGTGCTTCCACATAGGCCAGGGGAAGCCAGCCGTGAAGCGGAAAAATGGGAACCTTGACGCCGAAACCGATCAGCAGACCGAGGAAAATTAAAATTTGCGCTTCCTGTGACAGGCTCCGGGCTCCCTGGGCGATGGAGGCGACATCGAAGCTGTGGCCGGGATTGGCATCGTACAACAGCAGCAGGGCGACCAGCATGAACACCGAGCCGCCCATGGTATAGAGCACAAAATTGAGTGCGGCCCGGTGCTTGTTTTCGCTACCCCAGCGGTCGATGAGGAAGAATAGCGGAATCAGGGTCAGTTCCCAGAAAACGTAGAACAGAGACCAGTCGCGTGCCATGAACACGCCCAGCATGCCAGATTCCAGCAGCAGGATCAGTGCGTAATAGCCCTTGACACGCTTGGTGATGCAATTGGAGGCAAGAATTGTGACTACGGTGAGCAGGGTTCCCAGCAGCACCATGGGGAAGGAAAAACCATCCACGCCCAGTGAGAATGCACTGCCCAGGCGCGGGTTCCAGACATGGGTTTCGAACAGCTGGACGCCAGCTAGGGCAGGGTCGAACACGCCCAGCAATCCCCACGCCAAGCCCATGGCTGCACCCGACGCAAGCAAGGCGGCGAAACGGATCAGGCGCGGATTGCTCCCCGGTAGCAGGGCAATAATGACCGCGCCCACAATGGGGAGGAGGAAAAGCGCTCTTAACATGCGGGGTTAAAGCTTAACTTTGCTCAGATGGGCCGCAAGAAAATCATGTCTGACGGCGGAGTTGGCAGAACGCACCTTCATTCGTACCCAGGCAGTTGTAAATGGCTTCAAAGGCCTGTGCTTCGGTAGCAAAGATGTTGTTCTGGGTGATCAGTTCGAACAGGCCGGTGTGGCGCATGACGTCGAGCACCTGTTTCTTCAGGCCAGTGAATACCATGATCATGCCGATACTGTGAAGGCGCTCCACCAGGTGGTGAATGACTTCCTCGCCGGAGGCGTCAAGTTCGTTGATGCCATCGCCCACCACTACGAGGTATTTCGCATTCGGCTTGTTGGCGGCGGCTTCCAGAATGGCATCCTCGAAGAACGGCACGTTGGCGAAATACAGTGAGCCGTCGAAGCGCAACACGATGATGTTTTCGTCGGTCGGCAGGTCCTTGTGCACGCTGATGTCGCGCAGGGTGCCATCCTCGTAGCGGCCAAGAATGGCAACGCGCGGCGACATGGTGCGATAGAGGTAAAGAATGATGGCGAGTCCGGCACCGACCATGATGCCGTTGTCGAGATGGGGCGCAAAGGCCAAAGTGGCCACGAAAGTGACAATGGCGGCAGCGCCATCATGCTTGTGCGCATGCCAGGCGTGCTTGATGGCCTTGAAATTAACCAGGCCGATCACTGCCATCATGATTACTGCGGCCAGCACGGCCTGCGGCAGGTGGTACAGCAGCGGCGTAAGGAACAGCAAGGTAACCAGTACGATCAGGCCAGTGAAAACCGAGGACATGCCGGTCTTGGCGCCGGCGTTCATGTTGACCGCCGAGCGCGAGAACGAGCCTGAGGTCGGGAAAGCCTGGCTCATACTCCCGACGATGTTGGCAATGCCCTGGCCAACCAGTTCCTTGCTTGGGTCGAGGCGCTGCTTGGTCTTGGCAGCGATGGCCTTGGCGATGGAAATGGCTTCCATAAAGCCGACCAGCGAGATCACCAGGGCGCTACTGAGCAGGGTCATCACGTTCTCCCAGTTCAGTTTCGGTACTGCCATTTCGGGCAGGCCCGAGGGAATGCCGCCAACCACTTCGCCTCCGCCTGAAAGCTTGAGCTCGCCGTCTTTGATTTTCTTGATGCGCCAGCGGTGGCCGTCTGTTGTCGCGCCATCCGGAACGTGGCTTTTCAGATAGAGCCTGGCAGAATCAGTGGTGCTGGCGGGGACCATTTCCAGTACGAATTTTCGTGCCGTGCGCTGCGCCTTGCGGTTTTCGTCTTCAACATCAACCTGCGTTCCCTGCAAGAGTTCGATTTCGTAGTGCAGGGCGGCGATCAGGCGGTCATTGTCACCTGGTTCTTTTTCCAGCGTTTTGATGCGGGCGGAACGGGTTGTGATCTGGTTATTGAGGCTGACGATCCGATCGTCGGTCTGTGAAACGCGTTCGACCACGTCGAGTACATCGGGGTCCATCAACTGGTCAATTTTGACCTTGGCGTTCTGCTCGAAGCTGATGGCAAAGCTCACCACGGTGGTAATGGCCACGGCGATCAGCACGCCCGGCAGCTTGGGCAGATATTTCTTCAGGCCCCACATGATGGCGAAGGCCGAGACGCCCATAATCAGTGTGGGGATGTGAGTGTCGCCGATCTGTAGCACAACGCCCCAGATGTCGTTGATGAAATGTTCGCTGCGCCCCATCGATACGCCGAAAATCTTGTTGAGCTGGGACAGGCCGATAATGATGGCAGCAGCATTGGTAAAGCCGACGATGACAGGATGGGAGAGAAAGTTGACGATCACGCCGAGCTTGAACAGTCCGAGCAGAAGCTGAATACAGCCGACCAGGAGGGCAAGCAGGATGGCCAGGGCAACGAATTGCTCCGATCCGACAGCGGCAAGAGGCGCCAGCGCCGAAGCGGTCAGCAGCGAAACCACAGCCACTGGACCGGTGGCAAGCTGGGCCGAGGAGCCCCACATGGCGGCGACCATGACTGGCAGGAACGCGGCGTACAGGCCGTAGTAGGCAGGCAAGCCGGCCAGCTGAGCATAAGCCATGGATTGTGGGATAAGCACCAGTGCAACGGTGAGGCCCGCGATCAGGTCTGCTTTGATATTTTCCCTGCTGGATGGAAACCAGCTCAGGAAAGGCAGAAAACGAGCGATTTGATTCATGGTGCTTACCCCGGAAATGACGGTTTATTTAACTGATTCTGGCAAACAGATAAAGCCGGTAATAATAACAGGGAGCATGGGTTTATTGGATAGAAACGCCTTATAAAGATATATGCATGGTTAATTTAGCGTTAAATCCAGGTTAAATCCGCTGCAAGCCTAACTGTTAAATCAGAACTCGTTTTGCAATTTTTTGTACCCTTTTACCAGTTCGAGATTGGCTTTCAGCACGGATTCGGAAAAATCGCTGGCCTGTGCCGAAACCTGGGTGATGTTGCTCAGCTCCTGATTGGAATGAACATTGGTGGTGGAGGGGATATGGAAACTTTCCGGGACTTCGCAGTGCTCCACAACCGAGTTATGCCGCACCACCGAGCCATTGCCGACCACGCAGTCAAATAGTACCGAGTTGAAGCCGATAAATACATTCTCACCTACGACGCACGGGCCATGCACGATGGAACGGTGTGCAATGGAAGTGTTTGCCCCGATTTTGACCAGGCCGCCCGCTTTGGAGTGGATGACCACGCCATCCTGGATATTGGAGTTGGCGCCGATGATAATAGGGTCCATCTCACCATTTTCGTTGACTTCATCGGCCCGGATCACTGCGTAGGGTCCGATAAAGACGTTTTCTTCCACGATGATTTTGCCGCAGAGTATGGCAGTGTTGTCCACATAAGCGGATTCGTGGATGAGCGGCAAATCGCCGCTGGGGTTTTTTCGGATCATGGTTCGGTTCTCGGTTCTCCACCTGGCAGACGCTCATGGCATGTGCTGAAGATGCGGTATTTGCAGTTGCGGCAGATTTCAGGGTTAAGCGTGTCGTAAATTGGATGAATCCAGTTCGACATGGCGGGGAAGAAGCCGCCTTCGCCGATATCGTCAAGCTTGTCGGATTTTCGCAGGAATTTGCGGATGGAATCCTTGCAGCGGTAGAAATACAGACCGCCGCCAAGCTTGCGTCGGCGACGTGCCTCCTGGGCCAGCATTTCCGCACCTGCCACGTCAATGAAATTGATGCCGCTGGCAACGATCATCACAGTTTTCTGATCCGGATTGGCTTCATCGATCTGGATCAGGCTGCTCTGCACGTGATCGACGGCGCCGAAGAAAATCGAACCGTTGATGCGCACGATGCGGAATTGCGGGCATTCGTGATGGCCATGGGCATCCATGAGATGGTATGCGCCTTCCTCTTTGGCTGGAACTTCCGGGGCAATGGCTGGCCTGGAAACGCGATAGAGATAGAGGGTGAGGGAAAGCAGGATGCCAAAGAAAATTCCCTTCTCCAGGTCAACCAGAGTGCCGAGCAGGGTCACCCACAACACCACGGTTTCGGCTTTGCTGGTTTTGCCAATGGAAACGATGTGATGAAAGTCGATCAGTCCCCACGCAACCAGGAACAGGATGCCGGCCATTGCGGCGGTAGGCAGGTAGGATGCGAGTGGGGCTACCAGCAGCAGAATCAGGAGCAGGAAAACCGAGGCGAATACCGTGGCCAGTGGCGTTCTCGCACCGGAAGAGTAGTTCACGCCGCTGCGGTTAAAGGAGCCGGCGGAAGCGTAGCCCGAGAAGAAGCTGCCAATCAGATTGGATAAACCCTGTCCGATGAATTCCTGGTTACCGTCAATGCGCTGCTCCGATTTGATCGCGATGGAGCGCCCAATGGATACTGCTTCCGTGAGGGCCAGCATGGTAACCACCAGGGCGGGGAACAGAACCTTGTGAATGGTGGAATAGGAAAAATCAGGCATGGAAAGCGGCGGCAAGTGGGACGGGAGGGCACCAACGGTCTTGATCTTGGTGACCGCGGCGCCGAATTCCAGATTCATCAGATAGGCCAGAATGCTGCCAACCACCATGGCCACGATCATGTAGGGTAGTTTGGGAATGAAACGTTTCGACAATATGCCCACCACCAGGGTGACTGTGCCCACTGTTGCGACATAGGGATTGATGTTGCCGATCTGTAGAATCAGTTGTTCGATTACGACGTGGAAATGTGCTCCACGCTCAATTGCTATGCCAAAAAAACTTTTCACCTGACTCGCGGCGATGAGCAATGCCGCGCCGGCGGTAAAGCCGATCACCACGGTGTGGGAAATGAAGTTGACCAGCACGCCCATGCGCGCCAGACCCAGAATGAGCTGAAACAGGCCGGTAAGAAAGGTCAGCGTCAATACCATGCTGACAAACTGGGGTGATCCGGGCTCGGCGAAATTATTAACGGCAGCAAAGACTGCAATTGAAATCGCGGTGGTGGGTCCGGAGACCAGGTGCCAGCTCGAGCCGAACAGGGCGGCGATGATGGCCGGCACCATGGCGGCGTAAAGGCCGTATTCGGGCGGCATGCCGGCGATGGTGGCGAAGGCAACGCCTTGCGGCAATACGATCATCGCCCCGGTGATGCCGGAAATCAGGTCTGCTTTTGTGGAGTCGCGGTCGACCATCGGCCACCAGCGCAGGAAGGGAAAGACGCGGAAGAGCCAAAGCTTGCAGGAAGGGCAGTTTTCCAAGATGGATCCAAAAGAATTTTAGAAAAAGACTAAATATTTATACTCAGAAAATAAGAGTTTACTTATTTTTGATATGGGCGCTGATTTTACAGGGGCTTATGCTTTCAATGAAAGGAGAATTGATTTAAATTTGTTCATATTGCTACATTTATATGTAACAATTGTTTGCAAATAAAGGGAGTTGGCGACCATGAAGTTTTCTTCTTATAGCGCAGACAAATGGCTTGTTCTGGTGGTCAGCCTGCCAGCTTCCAATGCAACCTTGCGCATGCGTATCTGGCGTGCGACCAGGGCGCTGGGATGTGCTGTATTGCGCGATGGTGTTTACCTGCTGCCGGCCGGGCGTGGGTTGCGTCAGGCGCTACGCATGCACGCGGAGGAAATCAAGCAGGGCGGCGGTAATGCCTACCTGTTGAATGTGGCCAATCCTTCTGTTGAAGAAAAAACCGATTTTCAGGGCTTGTTCGATCGCAGTGACGAATATCAAAAACTGATGGAGCGCATAAACGAGTTCATTGCCACCCTCGGGGCGCTGGATGCCACTGCAGGGCGGCGTCAACTCAAGGTTTTGTCGCGGGATTTTGAGGCGCTGGTGACGCTGGATTATTTTTCGAGTAGCGGAAAGGTGGAGGCCGACGCCATGCTGGCGCAGGCGGAGGCGGCATTTTTTGCCAGTCTTGCCGCAGATGAGCCGCAAGCCGGAGGTGGCGAGGTGAGGCAGCGTGAAGCGCCTGAATACCAGCAGCGCTTGTGGGCTACGCGCAAGCATCTGTGGGTGGATCGCATGGCCAGCGCCTGGCTGATTCGCCGCTTCATTGATCGGGATGCCCGTTTCCTGTGGCTGGAAAAGCCCGATGATTGCCCGCCGGAGGCTTTGGGTTTTGATTTTGATGGCGCGGAATTTACCCATATCGGCAATTTGGTGTCGTTCGAGGTGCTGTTGGCAAGCTTCGGCCTGGAAGGGGATCCTGCCTTGGCGAAACTGGGGGCGCTGGTGCATAACCTGGATGTTGGCGGCATGCCGGTAATGGAGGCGTCCGGGGTCGAAATGATTCTGGGTGGCATAAGGAAGCGCTGCGCAGATGACGATGCACTGCTGGCCGATGCTTCAAAGATATTTGACGATTTGTATGCAGTTTATGGAGAAGAGGGAAAATAAATGTCTGAAAACAAGGAAAACCTGCTTCCACCTGCGCCAGTGTCGCTTGGCGAGGCTTTCAAATACTGGCTGAAACTCGGTTTCATCAGCTTCGGCGGACCGGCAGGGCAGATTTCCATGATGCACCAGGAACTGGTGGAAAAGCGCCGCTGGATTTCAGAGCACCGCTATCTGCATGCGCTCAACTACTGCATGTTGTTGCCAGGCCCGGAAGCCATTCAGCTGGCCATTTACATCAGCTGGCTGATGCATGGGGTGCGCGGCGCGATTGTCGCCGGGGTGCTGTTTTTTTTGCCGGCATTTGTGCTGCTTTCGCTGCTGGCGGGCTTGTATCTCAATTATGGCAATCTGCCAGCGGTGCAGGGGGTTTTCTACATAATCAAGCCTGCAGTAGTGGCAGTGGTGCTGTTCGCTGCCTGGCGCATCGGCAGCCGCGCGCTCAGGAATGAGGTGCTGTGGGGGATGGCCGCGCTGGCTTTTTTCGGCATCCTGTATTTCAAGATTGCTTTTCCGTGGATTGTGCTGGCTGCGGCGATTCTGGGCGCCATTGGCGGTAAATTCCTGCCGGGTAAATTCAAGTCAGGTGGCGGGCACGGCTCAGCCGGCAAGGAATACGGTCCGGCAATTATTGACGACGACACGCCTCCGCCCGCGCATGCCCGTTTTACCTGGGTCAGGCTGGTTATCATAGTCGGCGCTTTCGTGCTGGTCTGGCTGGGCGCCATGCTGGCGCTGCAGGGCGTGCCCGATCTCTACAACATGGGCGAGTTTTTCACCAAGGCCGCCTTTCTCACCATTGGCGGTGCCTATGCTGTTCTGCCCTATGTGTATCAGGGCGGAGTGGAGCATTTCGGCTGGCTCACTGGCCCGCAGATGATGGATGGACTGGCACTGGGCGAAACCACGCCGGGGCCGCTGATCATGATCGTCACCTGGGTCGGCTATCTGGGTGGCGTCGCCAAGGATGCTTTCGGCGGCAATGCGATTGCCGGCGGCCTTGCCGGTGCGGCAGTGGCAACTTTCTTCACCTTCCTGCCTTCCTTCATGTTCATTCTGGCGGGCGGGCCGGTGGTGGAGGCAACACGTGGCGAGATAAAGTTTTCCGCTCCGCTGACTGGGATTACCGCCGCCGTGGTGGGGGTGATCGTCAACCTGGCAGTGTTTTTTGCCTGGCATTCATTCTGGCCGCAGGGTACGGCGGAAGCGCCTTTCTCCGGTACTTTCGAATGGCTGCCGGTGGTTATCGCTATTGCTTCCTTCGTCGCCTTGTGGAAATACAAGGCCGACATCATGAAGGTAATCGGTGTTTGCGCCCTACTGGGGCTGATCTATAGCCAGTTTATGTGAGGAAATATCATGGAACGCACGATCAAGTCCGAAATGCTGCAGCGGCAACTGTCCGTAACGCACATCATCGACGTGCGCCGCAAAGCCGATCTGGATGCTTCCAGCGAGCAGGTGCCCGGCGCAAGCTGGCACGATCCCGTGCAGCTGGAACAATGGGCCGGCAGTCTGCCGAAAGACCGAGACATCGTGCTCTACTGCGTGCGCGGCGGATCGGTCAGCAATGGCGTGGTGGATGCATTGCAGGCCAAAGGCCTCAAGGCGCGCTATATCGAAGGCGGCATCGAGGGTTGGAAGGCAGCGGGCGGCGAGGTCGCTGCCAAATGAAATGGGTCACGCGCGAGCGTCCCAAGATCGACCGCATTGCCTGCCCCTGGCTGATCGCGCGCTTCATCGATGCAACGCCAAAATTTCTTTACGTGCCCGGTGGCGAGGTGATGAAAGTGGCTGCCGAGTTGGGCGCTACGCCCTATGACGTACCCGGCGTTGAGTTGGGCCATCATGGTCCGGAATGCAGCTTCGACGCTTTCATCGGAAAATATCAGCTCCAGGATCCGGCGCTCGGTAAGCTCGCGCGCATCGTGCGTGCTGCCGATGCCAGTAGCCCGGAACTGGCGAAGGAAGCCGCCGGATTGCTGGCGATCTCGAAAGGACTGTCGCTCAACTTTGTAGACGACCACGAAATGCTCCAGCATGGCATGGTGATCTATGATGCGCTCTATGCCTGGTGAGCGGATACTCCGCTGAAAAAAGCGGCGAGGTTTCCGGGGCTGAAGTGATCGCAGAAGCCATCCTGCCGGCAAGTGTGGATCGTGCCGCGCTCCCTCTGCTGACGGCCCGCGCCTTGCGCGCTTTCACGGATGGCTATATGGCAGTACTTCTGCCCGCCTATTTGCTGGCGCTGGGTCTGGATATCTGGACAGTCGGGCTGCTTAGTACCGCGACACTGCTGGGGTCAGCATTTGCAACACTGGCGGTGGGTGCCTGGGGACATCGCTTCTCATCCCGTCGTCTGCTGCTTGCCGCTGCATTGCTGATGGCGGCCACCGGGGCCGGATTTGCCGGTGCTTCGACGTTCTGGCCACTGCTCCTGATCGCCTTTGTCGGCACCCTCAATCCCAGCTCGGGCGATGTCAGTGTTTTTCTGCCGCTGGAACATGCCCGCCTGGCAGAGGCTGCCCAGGGTGATGCGCGTACCTCCCTGTTCGCGTGCTACAGTCTGACTGGCGCCCTGTTTGCCGCGCTGGGGGCGCTTGCTGCTGCCGTGCCGGATGGCTTGTCGGTTTTTGGGGTTGACCGGCTTCTCGCGCTGCGCGCCATGTTTGTGCTTTACGCCGTGGTCGGGGTTCTGGTCTGGGTGATCTATCTGCGCCTGCCAGCGCCACTGGCATACGAACTGCCTGCCCTGCCCGCGCCATTGGGCGCTTCGAGAGGTATCGTGCTGCGTCTCGCGGCGTTATTCTCGGTGGATGCCTTTGCCGGTGGTCTGGTGGTCAATTCGTTGCTGGCCTTGTGGCTGTTTCAGCGTTTTGGCCTGTCACTCTCCGCTGCCGGGGCTTTCTTTTTCTGGGCGGGGCTGCTGACCGCCGCATCGCAGTTGGTCGCGCCGCTGCTGGCCAGGCGCATCGGCCTTCTCAATACCATGGTCTTCACCCACATTCCAGCCAGTATCTGCCTGATTCTGGCCGCACTGGCACCCAGCCTGCCGCTAGTGCTGGGCCTGTTGCTGCTGCGCGCAGCCTTGTCGCAGATGGACGTGCCGACTCGTTCGGCTTATGTCATGGCGGTGGTGACGCCGCCCGAACGGGCTGCAGCAGCCAGTTTTACGGCAGTGCCGCGCAGCCTTGCTGCAGCGCTGAGCCCCTCTCTGGGCGGGGCGCTATTTGCCAGCGGCTGGCTGGCGGCCCCGCTGGTTGCCTGCGGTCTGCTCAAGATTGCTTACGATCTGGCGCTGTGGCGCTCCTTTCGCAAGCTTGGTGAAGTGGACAAGCAGGATCAGCCGCCTGATAATCCAGTCCATTAGAGGCATCAATCGGGGAAACGCTTGATCAAAATATTATTGCTGGCAGTAGGTGTCTGGCTGATTTTCACTCTGCTGAAAAAGTATGGCCGTAGTCTGGAAAAGGATGAAGAGGCTGCTGCGCCCTCGCAGATTGAGGAAGACATGGTGCGCTGCGAGCAGTGCGGCGTCCACTTGCCGCGCAGCGAAGCGATTCTGTCCGGTGGCGATTTCTTTTGCTGCGACGAACATCGCCGCCTGCACCGTCCAGAATGATTTGTTTGTTCTGATTTGATGAGCGCATCTTTGCTTCAAAAGCTTGATCCAGTCTGGGCCTACTTCAGGCGCTACTCTCCTTCGCCGGATGCTTACTGGAAGTCGCTGCATTATTTCAATCTCTACAGGCTAATCGTCTCCGGTCTGTTCGTTACGATATTCGTTTTCTTCGGAGCGATGCCGGTTTACGGCGAGCAGAGTGCGGGGATGTTCCTGATAGTCAGCAGTCTGTACGTGGTTTTCAGCACACTCATGACCTTGACCATCAGCACACGCTGGCCTGCCTTTAATCTCCAGTTGAGTGCGCATACGCTTGGTGATGTGGTTTTTATCGTTCTCCTGATGCATGCCAGTGGGGGCATAAAAAGCGGTCTTGGACTTTTGCTGGTGGTTGCGCTGGCCGCCAGCAGCCTGATCTGCAAGGGACGGCAGGCGATGTTCTATGCGGCTATGGCAAGTATTGCCGTGCTGCTGGAACAGAGTTATCAGTTGTTCGTACTCGGCGTGGAGGACGATTATTTCCAGGCGGCGCTCTTGAGCATGGGCTTCTTTGCCACGGCGGGTATGGGGTATTTTCTCTCCCGTCAGGTGGTCGAAAGCGAGCGTCTGGCCGAGCAGAAAAGCATCGATCTGGAGAATCTGTCGCAGGTCAACGCGCTGGTGATCCAGTCCATGCAAGACGGGGTGATGGTGGTGGATGACAAGGGGAGGGTACGCAGCCATAACGCTCAGTGCGAGCGCCTGCTGGGAACTCCGTCGCGTTTCAGGCGTGATCTGCGTCTTTATGATTATGCCCCGGCTATAGCAGAACGCCTGGCGCGCTGGCGTTCCGACCATACGCTCCACTTTCCTCCGCTGCGCGTATCGGCCACTGGCAAGCAGATCAGCACCCGCTTCAGTCCGATTGAAAGCGGTGCCGAGGCCGGGGCGGTGGTTTTTCTCGAGGATGTCAGCCAGCAGCAGGCCCAGTCGCAGCAGGTCAAGCTGGCAGCGCTGGGCCGCTTGACCGCCAATATCGCGCATGAAATCCGCAATCCGCTTTCTGCCATCGGCCATGCCACACAGCTGTTGCAGGAAGAAGAGCACGATAAAACCGAAGCGCGCCTGTTGCAGATTATCCGCGACAATACCCTGCGTCTGGATCGCATGGTGCAGGATGTGCTGCAGCTCAACCGGCGCGACCGGGCGCAGCGCGAAACGCTTAACCTGGATATTTTTCTGGGCGGCTTTATCGAACAGTTCTGTCTGGCGGAAAAAATTCCGGCCGCCGCTATTTCACTGGAAATGGACACCCACCCCATTGTCTGTTTCGACCGCTCCCACCTGCATCAAATTTTATGGAATCTGTGCCGCAATGCATGGCGCCATAGCCAGCAGTCTGACGCCAGCATTCGTCTTTACGTTTCCGCAGCGCATCTGGACAATGTGGTTCAGATCGATGTCATCGACGATGGACCCGGCGTCGACAAGGGGCTGGCCGGACAGTTGTTCGAGCCGTTCTTTACCACTTTCAGCAGCGGTACCGGGCTGGGCTTGTACATCGCCCGTGAAATATGCGAGGCTAATAATGCCAGTCTGGATTATATTGAAGTAGCGCCGGGTGGGCAGTTCAGGATTTGTTGTAAAGGGGGTCCCTGTTGAAACGTTCCAGAGCCAATGCGGCAAATTTTCTTGCCCTGATCGTGGATGATGAAGCCGATATTCTCGAGTTGCTGGAGCTGACACTGCTGAAAATGGGGCTGCAGGTTGAGCGTGCATCCACAGTGAAGGCTGCCTTGCAGAAAGTGCAGGAACAGGAATTCGATCTGTGCCTGACCGATATGCGTCTGCCGGATGGCGAAGGGCTCGAGATCGTGCGTTATATCGGGGCTAACTGTCCCGATCTGCCGGTGGCCGTGATTACTGCCCACGGCAGCACCGAGAACGCGGTGGCGGCGCTTAAAGCCGGGGCATTCGATTATCTGTCCAAGCCGGTTGCGCTCGATCAGTTGCGCGCCGTGGTCAAGTCCGCGCTCAAGCTGCCTGCTGCAGCCGTGCCCTCTGCGCCGGAAGGCTACGCATTGCTGGGGCAGTCCGCTGCCATTCAGCAGGTCAGCGAGCTGATCGAGAAGCTCGCACGCAGTCAGGCGCCAGTGTATGTCACGGGTGAATCGGGCAGCGGCAAGGAGCTTGCCGCACGCCTGATTCACGAGAAGAGCGCGCGCCGGGAAAAGCCCTTTGTGCCAGTGAACTGTGGCGCGATTCCTGAGAATCTGATGGAAAGCGAGTTTTTTGGCTACCGCAAAGGCGCCTTTACCGGAGCAGACCAGGATCGCGATGGTTTTTTCCAGGCCGCCAGCGGCGGCACCCTGTTTCTGGATGAGGTGGCCGACCTGCCGCTGCCCATGCAGGTCAAGCTGTTGCGTGCGATCCAGGAAAAAAAGGCGCGCAAGGTTGGCGCCACCCAGGAAGACCCGGTGGATGTCAGGATCATCAGCGCCACGCATCAGAAGCTGGCGGATTGCGTGACGAGCGGGAATTTTCGCCAGGATCTTTTCTACCGGCTCAATGTGATCGAACTCAAGATGCCGGCTTTGCGCGAAATGAGCGACGATGTGCCCCTGATCGCGGCGAGTATCCTGGCCCGGCTTTCGCGCCTGGCCGGGGGCGCAGCACCCGAATTGGCGCAGGATGCGATCGAGGCATTGCAGCACTATGATTATCCCGGCAACGTGCGCGAACTGGAGAATATTCTCGAGCGTGCGCTGGCCTTGTGCGGCGGCGCCCGGATTCACAAGGATGATCTCTACCTGACCGGGCCTGCGGAGGACGATGACCCCGCCAGCCATGAACCGGGCGCAAAATGGCCGCTGCCTGATTATCTCGACCGGGTGGAGAAGGAAGCGCTGCAGGAAGCGCTGGAGAAAACCCGCTACAACAAGACGGCCGCAGCCAAGTTGCTGGGGATTACCTTCCGCGCGTTGAGATATCGCCTGGCACGACTGGGCATCGACTAAGGCCAGCTGCTTAAGGAATGCTCCCGAACAAGTCAAACGTGGACCATGTTTGATTTGTTCGGGGGTTCCCTAGAAACTGTAACTCAGCATCGCCCACCATTGTCTCGACCCGCGCGGATAGTCGTCGGGGTAAATCCCGTTATGTATGCTCGTCGCAGGATAGCGCACATCCTGCTCGAACACGTTGCGAATGCCCGCGCGCAGGGTCAGCCCACGGGTGTTCGCGAGATTGAACAAACGTGCGGAAATATCGGTCACATTGTAGCCGCCGAGGGTAGGGCGGAGATCGCCCGCTTCCCGGCTTCGGTCCCCCACTTCACGTAGCCTGATGCCGAAAGCCAGATCCTTGCTGGCGCGATATTCCAAACCGGCATTGGCAAGCCAGTGGCCTGCGCCGGAAATGGGCTGGTTCGTGGTTTTGTCGCGGGTTTCCAGCCAGGTCAGGTTGCCGGAGAATTTCAGGTTTCTGGTCACCCAGTGTTCGCCCTCCAGTTCCACTCCCTGGGAAATGGCGCCGCTGCTGTTGCTGTAGCCGATGTAGCTATCTGTGTCCACAAATATGATCAGGTTCTTGAGCGCAGAATGGAACAGGGTGATGCCGGCACGACTGCTGTCCCCTTTGTAGATATAACCCAGTTCGCTGGTGGCGACGGTTTCGGGGCGGATGTCGGCTGGCTGACCGCCGTTGTGCAGCTCATAGAAAGTCGGCGCGCGAAAAGCCTCGGCGTATTGGGCCTTGATAATGTGCCTGGGTATCATCTGCCAGACTGCCGCCAGACGGGGAGTGGTGCTGTTGCCGATGTCGTCGTAATGGTCGTGGCGCAGGCCGGCCGTCAGGGTGAAAGACGGATTGACGCGGAACTCGTCCTGAGCGGTGAAGCTGTTGATAGTGCGTTCCATGCTGGTACGGATAAAACTCGGACCGATGTCGTAGTAGGGATAATTCCAGTTCCAGTTGGCCGAGTCGATGCTGCTCTGGTTGAAAGCCCAGCCCAGCAACAGAGTATGCCGGCCTTGCTCCCAGGCCAGATCGGCGCCGGCGGTGAGACGATTTTCCTTGTAATCGCGGCTCAGCCACACCGGGCCGTCGATGGCCGGATCATAGCTGTCACCCGGCGCAAGATAGAGGCGGTCGCGAGTGTGCGTGAAATCCTGCCAGCCGAGCTTGAACTCGGCCTGTAACGCCGGGGTAAACTCCACTCCCTGTTTGATTTCCAGTGCGCGGTGGCGGTGGCGGGTGACAATGCGTTTCTCGTCCGGCGGGAGAATGTTGTTGATGCCGTAGTGGTCGCCAGCGCCATCCTCCAGCCACAGGGCGGAGAGGGTGGTTTTCCGGTAATTCAAACCGAACAGGGCGGAACGGTAATCCAGCTTGTCGTTGACAGGCCCCGGTGCGTTGGACAAGTTTCCCATGCCGTCCAGAAAGAGCTGGTCCTGCCCCGCCTGGCCGCCGCCATCGGCTTTCCAGCCAGCCAGGTTGAGGTTGTAGCTGAGGCCGGTTTCCGCATTGTCGTAAGACATCATCCCCCCGCCAGCCAGTACCCCATAGTTGCCTGTCGCCGCAAACAGACGTTGTCCGTGCTTGCGGGTGATGACGTTGACCACACCCATATAAGCGGATTCGCCATAAATGGCAGACCCGGGGCCGCGGATGACTTCAATGCGCTCAACTTGTTCCATCACCATGTTGAGCACGGGGTTAGCAAGGCTCATCAGTTCAGAATTGAGGGCGATATCGTTCACCATCATCTTGATGGCGCCGGAGGAATAGGATTTTCCCACGCCTCGCACGACGATCTGGCGCGTGCCGGTTTCATCGATGGATTCTTCGAAACCCGGCACCAGCGCAAGCGCTTCCCATACCGTGCGGGCGCCCTGAGTCATCAGGTCGTCGCTCTGGAGGATATTGATGGTGCCCGGTGCATAATCGACCCGCAGCTTTGTGCGTGTGGCAATGGTGGTCTGGTCACCCAGATCGTCAAGCAGATAGCTCGAAGTGATATCCTCTGCCACCGCGATCTGGGTGAAAGACAGTGTCAGCGTGAAACATAAAATATTGTTTATTTTCATTCGAAGAGTTTAGCTTATACGCAGCTCAAAATGATGTCGGATAAGGCCTACAGGACAGGCTTCGCATCCCAGATTTTTTCAGCATATTCACCAATGGTACGGTCGCTGGAAAACTTCCCCATGCCCGCCACGTTGAAGATGGCGCGTCGCGTCCACTGCTGCGGGTCGCGATAGAGGGCGTCCACTTGTTCCTGTGCCGCAATGTAGGCGGCATAGTCTGCCAGCAGCAGGTAGCGGTCGCCGCTACGGGTCAGGGCATGGACTATCGGCTGGAAGCGGTCGGCCTGGTCGGGTGAGAAGTAGCCCGAAGCGATCATGTCCAGTGCCCATTTCAGCTCCTCATTGCCATGGTAATGTCCCCAGGGATCATAGCCGGAATTTCTCAGGTTCGTGACTTCCTCGGTACTGAGGCCGAAGATGAAAATGTTATCCCTGCCCACTTCTTCCATGATTTCGATATTTGCCCCATCCAGTGTGCCAATGGTGAGCGCGCCGTTGAGTGCAAGCTTCATGTTGCCGGTGCCGGAGGCTTCGGTGCCGGCCGTGGAAATCTGTTCCGAAAGATCGGCTGCGGGGATGATTTCACTCGCGGACGAGACATCGTAATTGGGCAGGAAGGCAAGTTTGAGCAGGCCGCGTGTAGCCGGATCGTTGTTGATGATATCGGCAGCGTCGTTGATCAGTTTGATGGTCAGCTTTGCCATGGCGTAACCTGGCGCCGCCTTACCTGCAATGATCACGGTGCGCGGCACCACTTCCAGGCCCGGATTGGAGCGGATGCGGTTGTATAGCGTGATGACATGCAATACGTTAAGAAGTTGTCGTTTGTATTCGTGGATGCGTTTGACCTGGATGTCGAACAGGCTGTCGGGAGAGACTTCGAGCTTGAGTTTGTTGGCCAGGATAGCGGCAAGTTTTTCCTTGTTGGCGCGCTTTACGGCGAGGAATTCAGCCTGAAAAACGGGGTCGTCGGCAAGCGGGGCCAGCTTTCGCAGTTGCGCCAGATCGGTGATCCAGCCCTTGCCGATACGGTTGGTGATCAGTTGCGCCAGCCTCGGGTTGGCCTGGTTCAGCCACAGGCGCGGGGTGATGCCGTTGGTGATATTGATTAGCTTGCCGGGGTAGCAGCGCTCGAAATCGGCGAAGATGGTGGCCTTCATCAGCTCGGAATGTATTTGCGCCACACCGTTGACGTGGTGGCTGCCGACAATCGCGAGATGGGCCATGCGCACGCGTCGTCCATGGGTTTCGTCGATGATGGACATGCGCCGCAGTTGTTCGGTGTCGCCGGGGAAACGGTGGATGACGTCCTGCAGGAAACGCTGATTGATTTCGTAAATGATTTGCAGATGGCGCGGCAAAAGGGCTTCAAACATGCTTACCGGCCAGGTTTCCAGCGCTTCCGGCATCAGCGTGTGATTGGTGTAGGCAAAGGTGCGGGTGGTAATGCTCCAGGCATGGTCCCAGTCCAGGTGGTAGGTATCCATCAGCAGCCGCATCATTTCCGGAATGGCGATGGAGGGATGGGTGTCGTTGAGCTGAATTGCCACCTTGTCCGGCAGATCGTCAAAGGAATCGTGGTGTTTGAGAAAGCGGTAGAGGATGTCCTGCAGCGAGGCGCAGACAAAGAAATACTGCTGTTTCAGGCGCAGTTCGCGCCCCATGGCGGTGGTGTCGTTGGGGTAGAGCACCTTGGAGAGGTTTTCCGACTCATTCTTGTCCTCAACCGCCTTGATGTAATTGCCCTCGTTGAAATACTTGAGGTCGAAATCGCGCGATGCCTTGGCTGACCACAGGCGCATGTTGTTGACCGTTTTTGCGCCAAAGCCCGGTGTGGGCGTGTCATAGGCCATCGCCATCACTTCGTCGGTATCGACCCAGTGGTGGCAGGCACGACCGTTTTCATCGCAGTATTCCACTACCCGCCCGCCGAACTTGACCGGGTAGAGTACTTCGGGGCGGGGAAATTCCCAGGGGTTGCCATAGCGCAGCCAGTTGTCCGGGTGCTCGACCTGCCAGCCGCTCTCGATTTTCTGGTTGAACATGCCGTATTCGTAGCGGATGCCCATGCCGTAACCGGGCAGACCGATGGTTGCCATGGAATCCAGAAAACACGCTGCCAGCCGGCCCAGGCCACCGTTACCCAGCGCCGCATCGAATTCCAGTTCCTGCACCTTGTCGAGCTGGACCCCCGCATCGATGCAGGCACGACGGACTTCGTCGATAAAGCCGATATTCAGCACGCTGTTCATCAGGCTGCGTCCGATGAGAAATTCCATCGACAGGTAATACACGCGCTTGGCATCGTGGTTATAGTAGCGCCGCATGGTTTCCATCCAGCCCTCGATCAGGCGGTCGCGCACCACGTTGGCCAGAGTGAAGAACCAGTCGCGCTCGGTGGCGGTGATGGGGTCCTTGCCGATGGAAAAAATAAGGTGGTCTGTAAGGGACTGCTTGACTGAGTTCAGGCTGAGATTGAGCGGGGCGTGTTCGTCGTGAAGCTGGGACTTTTTGGGCACGGCACATTCTCCTTGGGAGCGATGTGCCAGCATAGCGTTTGCGGGCGCGGAGGTAAAGCGCCGGGGCGCCCTGGCGCAGGCGCCAGCCTAGATCAGAACGATAGCAAGATAAGTCGCATACAGTGCGCCATTGAAGGCCAGATGCCAGACCCGCAGTTGCCCGCGCGAGGACATCCAGCGCAGCCAGGTGGCCGCCACCAGGGTGATGATGATGCCGGCCAGCACTTCACGCTGTGGCGTCCAGGGCGTAAGCATGATGCCGATGGCGGGCAGCAGCGTGCCCTGGAATACCATCGCGCCGGTGATGTTGCCGAAAGCCAGGGTGTCTTTGTGGCGGCGGATCCACAGAATGCTGTTGACCTTTTCCGGCAGCTCGGTGGCAATCGGAATGATCAGCAGCGACAGCAGCAGGGGCGAAATGCCCATGATTTGCGAGGCGCCATCCACGCCATGAATGAAGCCCTTGGCGCCCGCCACCAGCAGCCCCAGCCCCAGCACGAGCTGGATCATGATGACAGCCATGTGTTCCGGCAGGCCGAACTTGCACAGCATCATCTTGCCTTCTGCCTCTGTGCCATGGCCATCCTTCACCAGATGCGCCGAGGCACGCAGCGTGAGCATGATGTAGAAGAAATAGATCATCACCATGGCAAAGGCCAGCAGGGTGCGGAACAGCGGGGTTTCATGAGGAATGAAGAGGGCGACGGCGGAAAGCGAGAAAGCCGCAAGAAAGAAATTCAGATCGCGCGTCAGGCCGGTGTGCTCCGGCGTGAGATGCCCCTGCCAGCCGCGTTTTTTCAGCACCGCCATGGCCATGAGGAAAATGGAAAGGGTGGAGAGCATCAGCGGGGCGCCTAGAATCGCACCGACGCCGATTTCCTCGTTGACGTGAGCGTTGGCGGTGCCGGCAAAAATCGCCAGCAAGGGCACCAGGGTTTCCGGCAGGGCGGTACCCACCGCGGCGAACAGCGAGCCGGTGACGCCTTCGGAAATTTTCAGCTTTTCGCCCAGGTGCTCGAGCGCATTGGTAAACACCTCCGCAGCAACCAGGATGATGATGAGCATGAGAAAGAGTTCGGCGAAAATCATGGGAGTGCTTCAGAGGCTGGAAAGGCGGCGATTATAGCATTCAGTACTTGTTTTGCATGGCACTCGTGTGGCACCTGCTCCAAAGGTAGAACTGCCTAGCGCCAGCGGGACCAGCGAAAAGCCGAGGATGATGGCCCAGCCTCAGGCGTTCGGCGGAGTCAATTCGAGCAACCCGGCCAGAACCGGCAGATACAGCTCCGGTGCAAAATACCTCCATTGTGAGCAGCGCGTTTTGCTGTGTTCGCAATTACATGGCAGCGAGCCAGATGGTGCTTGCCGCTCCCCATCGGTATCCATTAAAGTGACCGGCTATGCTGTGCTTCAATTCCCTGGCCGAATCCGATTTCCATCACGAACTGGCAGCGAGCACCGGCCCGGTGCTGGTGATGTTCGGTGCGCCCGGTTGCGGCACCTGCCGCAAGGTGGAGAAGCTGTTGCCCCAGGCCGTGGCGGGTCTGGTGACCGGCCTCTACAAGGTGGACGTGCAACAGAGCATGGGGCTGGCGCGGGCCTACGAGGTGTTTCACCTGCCCGCGCTGTTTCTGTTTGTGGATGGGCGCTACCATGCGGCTATCGAAAGCGAAGTGACGGCGGTGAAAATGCAGCAGGCACTGGAACAGGCACTGGCCGCTCCGCCGCAGGATGAACCTTAGAAAGGGTGTGAATAGTGGAAATAGATCAGTCAGGTTTTTTGAAAGGGGTGCGTTTCATCCCTTCCCCCAACTTCGATGAACGTACGCCAGACGAGCCGATCAACCTGCTGGTGATTCACAACATCAGCCTGCCGCCGCGCGAATATGGCGGGGATGGCGTGATCGAGTTTTTCACCAACCGGCTCGATCCTGCTGCACATGACTATTACCGCGCAATTTCAGACCTGAAAGTGTCCAGCCATTTTTTCATTCGCCGCGATGGCGAAATCATCCAGTTCGTGAATTGCAACCTGCGTGCCTGGCATGCGGGGATTTCGAGATGGAAGGAGCGCGAGCGCTGCAATGACTTCTCCATCGGCATCGAGCTGGAAGGCAGCGACTTCGATCCCTATGAGGATATCCAGTACGAGAAACTGGCGGAACTGACGCTGGCGCTGAAAAAGGCTTACCCGATCGAGGATATCACCGGCCACCACAACATCGCACCGGACCGCAAGACCGATCCGGGGCCGCTTTTCGCTTGGGAGCGGTATCTGGAAGCGGTTGGTAGTTAGCGGTCAGCTGTCAGAAATCTGCGTCGGTACCCGGTTTTACTGAAAGCTGACCGCTATTTAGTCGAACACCACGGTTTTGTTGGCGTACACCAGCACGCGGTTTTCAATATGCCAGCGCACGGCGCGCGAGAGCACGATCTTCTCCAGGTCCGCGCCTTTGCGGATCAGGTGGTCGAGCGAGTCGCGGTGCGAAATGCGCGCCACGTCCTGCTCGATGATCGGGCCGTCGTCCAGCACTTCCGTCACGTAATGGCTGGTAGCCCCGATCAGTTTCACGCCCCGCTCGAACGCCCGGTGGTAGGGCTTGGCGCCGTTGAAGGCGGGCAGGAAGGAGTGGTGGATGTTGATGATGCGGTTGGGATAGTGGCGAATGAAGTCATGTGACAAGACCTGCATGTAACGCGCCAGGATCACCAGTTCCACATGGTGGTGGCGCAGCAGCGCAAGTTGGGTTTTCTCGGCCTCCGCCTTGGCGTCCTTGAGCACCTCGATGTGCTGGAAGGGAATGCGGTAGGCTTCCGCCAGCCACTTGTTGTCGGCGTGATTGCTGATGATGAGGGGAATGTCGCAGTGCAGTTCGCCTGCCTGATGGCGGTAGAGCAGGTCCGCCAGGCAGTGGTCGTAACGCGAGACGAAAATCGCCACCTTGGGGCGGTGGGTGGAAAGTGCCAGCCGCCACTGCATTTCGAACTGGGCGGCAATGGGCGCAAACAGCCGTTCGAAATCCGAAATTTCCAGATTGAACTCTTCCAGATCCCACTCCACCCGCATCAGGAACAGCTTGTTTTCGCCGTCCTGATGCTGGTCGGCATGCAGGATGTTGGCGTTATGGCGATAGAGGAATTCGGCGATGGTCGCCACCAGGCCTTTGCGGTCGGGGCAACTGATGAGCAGGGTCGCAGTGTTTTTCATGGCTGAAGATGATAGTTGGGTCAAGGGCCAATTATAGAGGCATTGGGCGCATAAGGGAGGGTGTTCTTGGCGAAACGCCTGCTTCCGAGCTTGCTCAGGTTGGGTGGGGCGCGCCGTAACCCGGCATTACGCTGAATTGCTCCCAGCCAGAGCAGCCGGGAAACACGGGTTCTTCGTTCATTGAAACTCGTCAAGGAGTAGATGCAGGTTCGGCAGTGCTGCTTCCACGGCGCGCCGGCCCTCGTCCATCGCTTCCTGTGCGCGGTGAAAATCAAGCAGACCGAGGTGGGACAGGCGCGGCGTCACGATCAGGTCTGGCGGGTCGCCTGCCATGCGGCTGCGGCTGATGCGTACCTGCATGATGTTGATGCTGGATGCCACCACATCGAGCATGGAGGGCACGCGGGACTCGGCCTCCGGCCGCGCGGGCATGAATACGCTCAGGTTCTCCTGCAGTTTTCGCATCCATTCGCTGGCTTCATTGGCGGGAATTTCAGGTTTGCGCTCCTCATGCAGATGTCGGCCCAGGATGTCGAAACTGAGGTCGACTGCGATCACCACATCGGCGCCCATCGCGCGTGCCAGCGAGACCGGCACAGGGTTGACCAGGCCGCCGTCCACCAGCATCCGGCCTTCGTGCACCACCGGTGAAAACAGAACGGGCAGCGCAATGGATGCGCGCACCGCCTCGATGGTCGAGCCCTCGCGCAGCCATACCTCTGCTCCGCTATGCAGCGCAGTGGCCACTGCGGCAAAGGGCATGTTCAGCTCATCAACCGGGCGGTCGATGAAATTATGACGAAAGAACGCCATCAGTCGCTCGCCCTTGATCACTCCGCCATTCAGGTGCACATCCATGAGCGACAGCACATCCGTAATGCCCAGCCCAAGCAGCCACTGCTCGAAGCGATCAAGTTCGCCCGCAGCATAGGCGGCACCGACCAGCGCGCCGATCGAGGTTCCGCACACCAGGTCTGGCCGGATCCCGGCTTGCTCCAGGGTGCGGATCACGCCCACATGCGCCCAGCCGCGGGCCGAGCCACTGCCCAGCGCGAGTCCGATGCGCGGCCTGTGATTTGAGCCTGCTGAAATATTAGTCTTTTCGCTCACAGCACCACTTTCAGTTTGCGGCCACCCGTAATGGCGAAACCCTCGCGCTCGTAAAATGCCAATGTTTTGTCGAACTGCGGGAGTGGCGGTGTGGTCACTTCCAGGCGCTTCCAGCCGCGCGAGCGGCCGAAAACCTTTGCCTGCTCCACAAGGCGCAGCCCCACGTTCTGCGAGCGAAAAGCTGGCCGGACAAAAAACTCCGGAATGGTGCCAAAAGTGCCTTCGGCATACAGGGCATGGCTTTCGGAAAGCGCAATGAAGCCAACCGGACCTGCATTACTGCTTTGGGCTACAAACACGAAGTATTTCTCCCGCTCGATGAAATCCTTGAGCCTGGCCGTTGTTTCATCAAGACTGAAATTGAAGGCCGGTATTCCAATCGTGGTCATGATTTCATTCAGCAATTCACCAACCATAAGCGCTATTTCATGTGCATCGCTTGTGCTTGCTCTTTGTATGCTCAGGTTCATGGTCATATCGTAAGTCTTATAGCAGGTTCATTCAGTATGGGTAACGCTACACGTCATCCTGCTCAGGCTGTTTGCGTCATTGCTTCAGCGTTTGCGTGAGCTGGGCTATTTGCCGTGGGCGACTCGTTTGCCAATTATAATTTTTACCATGGATGACTTGCATCCTTTTTGCCATTGGGTATAAATTATCAAAGAGGACTTGTCTATCTTGAATGGTGGTCCTTATCCACCTCGCATTCTCGCCTCAACTGGCCAATCAATCGCTTAGGAGAGTTATCATGCGCTCCATTCTGTTTATTCTGGGAATTTTCCTGCTCACGGGACAAATCGGATCAGTATCCGCCAACACAGCCCCACCCTCATCGACTGCCCGCCTGATCTTCATACATCACTCCGTCGGCGAAAACTGGCTGGCGGACGACAATGGCGGCCTGGGTGCTTCTCTCAGGGACAACAACTATTTCGTCAGCGACACCAATTATGGCTGGGGACCCAACCAGATTGGCGACAGCACCGATATCGGCCAATGGTGGCTGTGGTTTCGTGGCCCTGATAGCGGTGCCTACCTATCCAGCCTGTATCAGGAAAATGCCCAGCATGCCGGCTATTCGCGCCTGTCAAGCGGCCCAGTGGGCGAAAATGAAGTGATCCTTTTCAAATCCTGCTTCCCCAACAGCAGTCTCCAGGGCAACCCGGCCGACCCTGTTCCAGCCATCGGTAGCAACCCTCTGCGTGGAGAAGGCAGCGGCTCGGAACACCATACTGTTGCTAATGCAAAAGGCATATATAACGACTTGCTGGAATATTTCCGCACCAGACAGGACAAACTGTTCATTGTCATCACCGCACCGCCACAACAGGATCCCACCTATGCGGCAAATGCCCGTGCCTTCAACCAATGGCTTGCGGTACTACCCCTATTCCAACGTGGCGGTGTTTGATTTTTTCAATGTCATGACTAGCAATGGCGGAAACATCAGCACTAACGATCTGGGCCAAAGCAGTGGCAACCACCACCGCTGGTACAATAATGCGGTTCAGCATGTCGACACTGGCGATGACGACCTATCTCCCAATACGCTTGAATACCCGAGCGACGATGACCATCCCAACAGCGCCGGCAACCGGAAAGCAACCGGCGAATTCGTGCCTCTCCTCAACTACTATTACAACCGCTGGAAACTCGGCATGGCGGGCTGGAGTCCCATGCCCTCCCTGCGCGCAAATGGCGCCGAAGGTACGGTTACGGTGGCCGCAAGTTTGCCGGTTCAGGTGACGGCGGCACTCAGCCCCAACAATATGAATGGTATCGCAGCAGACTGGTGGGCCTGGGCGGATACGCCGTTTGGCCGCTACTGGTTCACACTAGACCAGGGTTGGGTAAGAAGTGACGCGCCAATTCGAGCCTATGACGGGCCGCTGTTCGATCTGCCCAGCTACCCGGTTGCCGACTCAGTCCTGCCCGCTGGTAATTATCAAGTACATTTTGCTGTGGATAATAATCGTGACGGCATTTTCGATGGAACCTACGGGGGGAGCCTGACAGTCATACTTCAGTAGCAGATCCAGACCCGCCACGATTGTCTCTGCCTGCGCACCTCCCCCATTCGAAGAGGTGCGCATTAGCTCGGCTCGAAGCCGATAATGTTGTATGCCGCTGGCGTACCGTGAGCAGGTTCCATGTTGACAGGGGCAGGCTAAGGGGTGTCCCCTAATTGCCCCTCGTTGCGCAGATCTTCGGGCGACAGGGAAGCGCTTTCGTCCAGATGCCGTTCGTGGGCATTGGCGTAGATCGCGTGCAGGCGGTCGTCACGCGTAAGGGAGTGCAATGGCGTGTGCAGGTTGTCTTGCTGAATTTCTTCGGTGAAATGAATCAGGCTGAGCCGGATTCGTTCCAGCAAATTGATGTCGAGTCGGTAACCCTGGGCGGACAGCACACCCTCCAGCTCATCCAGCTTGTGCTCGACAATGCTATAGGTCACCACCATGCTGCAGCCGTCCTCGCCCGGCAAGGCCTCGACATGTTCCAGTTCGCTGAGAATATCCACGACAATACAGATATCATCGGCGGTCAGTCCAGCAAAAGAAATCCTGCGGGTTTTGATCAGATCCGGATCGGGATGGATTTTGTCTGTCATGATTTTGGAATCTCCTCTGATTCAGCCTGGAACCTCGTGCTTATGGGGTTAACTTTCGGGCTCGGATGCCTCATCGCTCTTCGGCCGGCGCTTCACGGCTTTCGGGTCGCAGGTGATGGGGCGGTAAATTTCGATGCGGTCGCCATCCGCAAGCTCGGCGTCGAGCTTGGTGAGCTTGCTGAAAATGCCGACTTTCTGCTGCTCCAGGTCGATTTCGGGAAACTGCTGGACAATGCCAGAACGCTCGATGGCATCCTTGACGGTGGCGCCATCGGGCACTTCGACGCTGAGCCAGGCCTGGCGGGTTGGCGATGCGTAGGCGATTCTGACTTTCATCGCTCCTTCCTCATGCGGCGCTGTGGGCGCCACCCATCTGGATGGCCTTGCCGGCGCGCAGGTCCAGCATGCGTTTGGCTACTACCAGCAGGCCGAGCGCCAGGAATCCGCCGGGTGGCAAAACCATCATCAATATGCCAGTGTCGTCTGGCAACAGGCGTATCTCCATGAACTTGAAGGCGGGTCCAAACAGCAGCGAAGCATCAGCGAACAGGGTACCCATGCCAACGACTTCTCGCACTGCACCGATCAGGGTAAGCGCGATGGTGAAGCCGAGCCCCATGAACAGGCCGTCTACCAGCGAGGGCAAGGTCGAGTTCTTGCCGGCGAAAGCTTCAAGGCGGGCAAGCGGCAAGCAGTTGGACACAATCAGCGGAATGAACATGCCCAGCACCTTGTAAAGCTCGTGCATCCAGGCATTCATGAAGAGGTCCACCAGGGTCACCATGGAAGCGATGACCAGGATGAACACCGGGATGCGCACTTCCTGGGTGATGCGGCTGCGGAACATGCCCACCAGCATGCTCGATGCGGCCATCACCGCTGCCGTTGCCAGCCCCATGCCCAGCGCGTTGGTGGCGCTGGTGGTCATGGCCATGGCCGGGCACAGGCCGAGCAGCATGGCGAGTACGCCGTTATTTTCCCACAGGCCGTCGCGGACGATGGTTTTGTAGGGTGTCGTCATTTAACTAGCCTCCTTCCTGGGTGCTTTACTGGTGGAGATGTCCATCATTTGTTCCTTGTGGGCGGCGAACAGTTCAAGCCCTCTGCGGATGGCGTCGATTACGCCCCGGGGCGTAATTGTGGCACCGGTAAACTGGTCGAACTGGCCGCCGTCCTTCTTTACCTTCCATTTGTCGGGCGGCGGGTTGCCGAGGCTCAGGTCGGTGAAGCGCAGTATCCAGTCGCCCTTTTTTACTTCCATCTTGTCGCCCAGGCCGGCGGTTTCCTTATGCGCGAGGACGCGCACGCCAAGGATCTTGCCCTGGGTGTCCACACCCATCATCAGCTTCATCTGGCCGGCATAGCCCGTGCCGAATATCTCGTAGGCTACGCCGGTTACCTGGCCTTCCCTGGTGGCGCGATAGACGGTGATTTCCTTGTCGAGCTCGTTTTTCATGGTGATGGCATCCGCGACCAGATTATTGTCGTGGATGCTGGCCGGGATCACCTGGCTGAGCGAATTCAGCCGGTCTTCCAGCGCGCGCGCGGCGATATCGTCCACGGTAATGCTGTCGCTAATGGCGAGCACAACCCCGAAACCCAGGCAAAAGGTGCCCAGTATCATTCCATGGCGCAACACGTGCTGTGCTTTCATGGTTTTTCCTCGCCCAGCGGCAGAGGCTCGCCTTTGCGGTTGCGCCCGAACGCGCGCGGGCGGGTGTATTGATCGATAATGGGTACCAGCGCATTCATCAGCAGTACCGCGAAAGCCACGCCTTCGGGGTAGCCGGCGAAGGTCCGGATGAGCCAGATCAGCACGCCGCAGCCAAGGCCGAATATCAATTGCCCCTTTTTCGATACCGGCGAAGTGACGTAGTCGGTGGCGATGAAGAATGCCCCCAGAAAGGTGGCGCCGGATAGCAGGTGGAAGGTGCCGGAGGCAAAGCGGGCTGGATCGACAGCGTGGAAAATCGCACCCATCAGGAATACCCCGCCCATTACGCTCAACGGAATGTGCCATGAAATAATGCGCTTTGCCATCAGGAACAGGCCGCCGGCAAGGATCAGTATCGCCGAGGTCTCGCCCAGGCTGCCGGCGCGGTAGCCCATCATCATGTCCATCAGGTCGGGCGCCTGCACCATTGATTGCGAAACCGGAATGCCGCGCGTCAGCTCGGTCTTGACATGGCCCAGCGCCGAAGCCGCGCTCACCGCGTCGGGCATCTGGCCGCCGAAGGTGATGGCGATGGCGTCGAAAAACCCCGGCGCGCCAGCCGAGAACAGCGGATGCGGCATCACCCAGACGGTCATCGCCACGGGGAATGAGATCAGCAGGGCGACGCGCGCCACCATGGCGGGGTTGAATACATTCTGGCCGATGCCGCCAAAGGGATGTTTGGCCAGGGCGATGGCGAAAATCGCCCCCAGAAAGCCGATCCACCAGGGCGCCCACGGCGGCAGGCTCATCGCCAGCAGCCAGCCGGTCAGCACCGCCGAGTAGTCGCCAAGCGTCGCCCTCACCGGTCGGCCTGCCAGTGCCAGGCAGCCCGCCTCCACTATCACGCAGGAGCCGACCGTGACGCTGAACAGCAGGATCGCAGGCCAGCCGAACAGGTAGAGATTGAAAGCGGTGGCCGGTATCAGCGCCAGCAGCACCGTGAACATGATTTTTTGAACGCTGCTGGCCTGGTGGGTGAACGGCGCGCTGTGGCTGATGGATCTGAAGCTCATGCTGGGGTTCCATCCTTTTCTTTGGCGGCGCTAGCGGCGGCAGCCTGGGCTTTTTTAGCGGCCAGGAAGGCGGCTTTTTCCGCAGCGGCTTTTTCCACGCGCAGGGCATGTGCTTCGGCCAGCATCCTGGTCTGTTCGATCTTGCGCTGTTCGCGATCCTGAGCGTTGATCATGCCCTTGGCGTAGTTGAAATAGTGCACCAGCGGGATGTGCGACGGGCACAGCCAGGAGCAACTGCCGCAGGAAACGCAGTCCATTACCCCGAGCTTGGCGGCGGTCTCGAAATTGTCCTTGCGGATGAATGCAGCCATGTCTACCGGACTCAGCCCGCACGGGCAGATCGTCACGCAGACGCCACAGCGGATGCAACTGCTGGCCGGCTGCTGGTTGATCTCTGCGGCGGTGAGCGCCAGTATGCCTGACATGCCCTTGACCACCGGCACGTCCAGCCCGGGCAGCGGTTGACCCATCATCGGCCCGCCGTTGACCAGGCTTTCGGGTTCGACGGAGAATCCGCCGCAGAAGGCGATCAAATCAGCCACCCGGGCGCCGATCGGCACCTCGATATTGTTCGGTTCGCGCACTGCCTTGCCGCTCACTGTCACCACGCGAGAAATGAGTGGGCGGCCAAAGCGCACGGCATGATGCACGGCGCGAGCGGTAGCGACGTTATGCACCAGCACGCCGATATCGGCGGTGAGCTTCTTCGCTGGCGTTTCGCGCCCGGTGATGGCCTGCACCAGATGGCGCTCGGAGCCCATTGGATATTGCACCGGCACGCCCACTACCTCGACCTCGGAAAAGGCGGAGGCGGCCCGTGTCATGGCATCGATTGCCTGGGGCTTGTTCTGCTCGATGGCGACCACCACCCTGTGCACGCCCAGCGCATGGGCCATGATACGCGCGCCGTCGATGACCTCGTCGGCGTGCTCGCGCATCACCCGGTCGTCGCAGGTCAGGTAGGGTTCGCATTCGGCACCGTTGAGGAGCAGGATTTCCAGTTTTTTCTGGGTGCCGAGGTTCAGCTTGATCGCCGACGGGAAGGCGGCGCCACCCATGCCGACAATGCCTGAAGCGGCAACGCGCTCGTTGATGGTGTGCGGATCTGCCGTGAAAGGATCGACGATGGGTGCGGGGAGCTCGCCCCACTCGTCCTTGCCGTCGGGTTCGAGGACGATGGTGGTCTGCGCCAGCCCTGAGGGGTGGGGAGCCGGGATATCGGTGATGGACCGGATGTGGCCCGAGGTGGGCGCGTGCTGGGGCGCCGACAGCGTGCCGCCGCTGCGTGCGATCATCTGCCCTTTTTTGACCAAGTCGCCCACGTTCACCAGCACTTCGGACGGCACGCCGATGTGCTGCTGCAGGGGAATGTAAAGCGCGGCTGGCAGGGGTAGGGCGACGATGACCTTTTCGCTGCTCAGTTCCTTGCGGTAGTCGGGATGGATGCCGCCGCGAATGGGGAAAAGTTTCATCTTTAATCCCCCTCTTTAATGCACGACATGCTGGTCTTCGGGCTTGGCCCAATGCCAGCTGCTAAGCGTCAGCGGGACCGGGTGCATCACGATCGCGTCGGTGGGGCAGACCTGGATGCATTTTTCGCAGCCGTGGCAGGCCTCGGCGATCACCGTATGCATCAGCTTGTTGGCACCCATGATCGCGTCCACCGAGCACTCCTTGATGCAGCGCGTGCAGCCGATGCAGAGGTCCTCGATGATGAAGGCGTATTCCGGCACCTTTTCCTCGTGCTCGGACAGGTCGGCGGTGACACCCATTTTCTTGGCAAGCACTTCGATCACTGCCTTGCCGCCGGGCGTGCACAGGGTTATCGGCGCCTCGTCCTTCGCCAGCGCTACCGCGTACTGGCTGCAGCCTACATAGCCGCACTGGCCGCATTGCGAGCCGGGCAGCATGGCTTTCAATTCTTCCTCCAGCGGATCTTCTTCCACTGCGAGAAAATACGCCGCAGCGCCGAGTATGCTACCGAGGGTGACGCCCATTATTGTGAGACTGCTAACTGCTAATAACATGACCAGACTCCTGGACCAATAAATGGTGATGAGAGGTGTGGAATGAGTGATGCGCCAAGGGTTTGTTCTTCACGTCTCACCCCGTCGTGCTCATGCCGGAAAAACCCATGAACGCCAGTGCCAGCAGGCTGGCGACGATAAAGCCGATCGGCGGGCCGGCGAACAGGCGCGGGATATCGGCCAGTGCCATGCGTTCGCGCAGCCCGGCGAAAATGACCATCACCAGGCTATAGCCGATGGAGGAAGCAAAGGCGAACAGCGTGGCGCCGATGAAGCTCATCCTGCCCTCAACCAGCAGGATGGCGATACCCAGCACCGCGCAGTTGGTGGTAATCAGCGGCAGGTAGATGCCCAGCATCTGGAACAGTTGCGGCGATACCTTTTTTACCGTCAGTTCGGTAAACTGCACGGCGGCGGCGATCACCATGATGAAGGTCACCGTGCGCAGGTACCACAGGTTATAGGGTTCCAGCAGGTAGGCTCCGACTGCCCAGTTGACCATCGACGAGACGGTGATCACAAAGGTGGTTGCCAGGCCCATGCCGACCGCGGTGTCGATACGCGTGGTGACGCCCATGAACGAGCACAGGCCGAGAAAGCGGGCCAGGATGACGTTGTTGACCAGCGCCGCGCTTACCATCAGAAGGATGTATTCTTTCATGCCTCGGCCTCTAGGTTATTTTACAGACGACGCCTGTATTGGCGCGGCGAATGAAGCGGGGGGCGAGATCGCCTCGGGAAAACATATGGCCGGCGCTCAGGCGCGAGATGCCGAGACCGATAGCCAGCCCGGCGACCATGGCCGCCATGGTGATGCCATCGCTGCCGGCGGCCCATTGCGCCATTGCGCCTGCGCCCAGCATGGTGGCGAGCGGAATGGCATAGGCGGTGAGCGAAGCCTTGATCAGCGCATTCTCGCGGATGCCGACCACCACGCGTTCACCGACAACCAGACCGGGATGATTTTCGAGCGCGAAGCGGCGCGCCTCGAGCCGGTTGGCTGTGGTGCCGATACCCCCCTTGGCGCCGCAGGCCGAGGACGAGGCGCAACTGCCGCAACTGGTGGTCTGTTCGGGTTCCAGCCAGACCATGGTGCCTTCCACCGCAACCACATGGGCAATGCCCTCGACTATGTCGGGGGCGCTGAAATCCCTCTGGCTTTCTTCGGTGGAGTTCATGGTCAGGTCGTCACGGTGGAAGTCACGCCTTCGGGGTTGACATAGATGGCCTTCGTGCCGCCAGCCGCCCGGAGGATAGCCTGACGGCGCTCGACCGGCGCCATCAGCATGGCTGCCGAGAGGCCGTCGGCAATAGTGCCGGTTTTGGCTATGACCGACACTCCCAGCAGCGCGGGCGCGGTGCGTCCGGTGCGGGTGTCGATCAGGTGGGTGAAGGCGCCGGCGGAGTCGAACAGGGTGCCATAGCCACCCGAAGTGGATACGCACTGATCCACTACTTCCAGGGTGGCCACCGTGCTGCTGGGGTCTGCGGGATTGGCGATGCCAATGCGCCAGGCTGAGCCGTCAGGTTTGGACGACAAGGCGCGCGGCTCGCCCATATCCACCAGCATGTGCTCGAAGCCGTGGGCACGCAGCACGTCGGCGACGCGGTCGGTGATATAGCCCTGTGCGCCGCTGTTAAGCGTCAGGCCCATGCCGGGATGCGCGAAGGCGATGCGCTGGCGGCTTGCGTCCACCTCGACCGCGCGCCAATTCACCAGGGCGAGCGCTGCGGCCAAGTCGTGCGAAGCAGGCCCGGCGGGGTCGGGGCTTGAAGCGGTGAAGTGGCGAAAATAGGTCTGCCACAGCGGTTGCACAGTGGGGTCGTAGATGCCGTCGCTGATCCTGGCCAGCGAAAGGGCATGCGTCAGCAGGGCAATGAAGTCGACCGGCGCATTCTCCAGCACGCCATCGCGGTTAAGCGCGGTGATGGCACTGTCGGCACGGTAGACGCTGAAAATCGCTTCCAGCCGCTTCAGTTCGTCCAGTCCGGCAGTGATGGCCGCGCGTGCCTGTGCTTCGTCGCTGTGGTAAAGCTGGATGGAGGCCGGCGCTCCTAGCGCAGTGCCTTCCCAGCGCACCGGCCTGGCCAGTGAGCCTCCTGCCCTCAGCAGCAACGGCAGGCCGACAGCTGCGGCGGCGATGGTGATGAAACGGCGGCGAGACATGGCGACAGGCATAATATGCGACCTCGACAAGATTCATGGTTTAAGCCATTTCTGTATTATATCTCTTATATAAGAGATATAAAAAGGGCAGGGCTGATGTAATGCTGCGACGAGTGTATTCTGCCCGGCGAGTGTCTCAGGTCAACAGTGGATTCACTTTCCAAGTGTCCCACCCTCTCACTTCGACAATGATCTTTCGCGAACCCGCTGCAGGCGACCACGCATCTCTTTCACCTCAAGCCCAAGCCCCGGCTTTTTCAGTTCCGGCAACGTGTCAAGTGCTTGCTCAATTTCGTCGCAGATCGCGAGCAGGCGTGGATTTTCGGCCAGTTCGGCGCATAATATTCGAGCACAACTGATATAGGTGCGGTGTCCCCTGAAGTAGGGCGAAGCGCTAAGTGGTTCGGTGCAATAAAGTCTGTCATAGCCCTCCAGTGTTTCGAGCGTTCGCAGCAGACCTGGCAACACACTTGCCGCCCGCTTGCGCACCATCGCGATGACCGGTTGAATTTGGGCCCTGTCGGTGATCGGAATTGCGAGCATGGGTCCTCCGCGAAAGGCATGTAGCGGCACCGGCCAATTCCCCAGCCACTTGAGCGTGGGTTCGTAGAAGGTGGTCGGCAACTCACTCGATTGACGGGGATTGTCAATCGCCAAGTCATCGTGGACAGCCTGTGCGAGCGTGGTCAGCCTGCTGCTTACTTCGATGCCCATTCCGTAAAAATTCGGCCGATCGTCAATCGCACACAGGGTGATAGAGTGCATCCCCCAAGATTCGGTCTTGATGTAATGTCCGCGGTCATCCGAAAATGAATGGGGGTTTCGGATGAAGCCCATTTGATCAAGCCAGGGGACAAACTCCGTTTCCAATATCCGCAGCAGCTCCGCTCTACTTGGCAGTGCCGAGACTACCTGCCATTCTCGCAAACGCGCATCCAGTCGTTGCGCCACCTTGTCATAGTTGGACCAAGTGTTCTCGACTCTGAGAAGTGCCTCGGGATCCTCTGCGTCGAGGCCAAGAGTTTCCTCGTAGTCCTTGAAGTACCTGAATTCGTAATACGCCTGAGTAAACGCATTGCCACGTTCGTTCAAGTCGTATGACATCAGTTTTCCGTCACACCGTTCAAACAGCAGTGTGCGCCCGCTCGATATCCGTTGCCTCACAGGCTCGGCATTGACACTGAGGCTATCGGATGCCATTGCATTGTTCACGATCCAGGCCAGATAGATGCCTATATGTGTTCCACAAGCTTCTTCGGCGTCGGGAATCTCGGTCTCGCAATTTAACAAATAGGTTTCGGCGTCGTCGTATTTCATGTGCGATGTATGTGTCATGGGAGACTCATGGTTCGGCCGACTATAGTGTGGGCCACCACAGCCGGGTGCAGGTTGAGACCGCCTCAATGGAAATAGACGGTGATCTTGGAAAGTGAATCCACCCCATATTGTTCAACCGACGGTCACTCACAGCGGCCAAACCACCGGCAGCAGCAGCATCGCCACTGCGAACACCAGCAGCGTCAGCGGCAGGCCGAGCTTCACATAGTCCACGAAGCGGTAGCCGCCCGGACCCATTACCAGCACGTTGGCCGGGTGCGCTACCGGGCTGGCGAAGCTGGCCGCCGCCGCGATCGCGATTGCCATCACTGGCGCGATCGGCGAGATACCCAGGTCGGCTGCGGCCGACAACGCAATCGGGGCCATTAGCAGCACCAGCGCCGCGTTGGGCATGATCAGCGTGGCGAGGGCCGTACAGGCATACAGTCCCGCGATCACCGGCCATGGACCGTAAGGCCCCAGCACCGCGATCACACCGCCGGCAAGGAATTCCGCCGCGCCGCTGCTGTGCATCGCGATGCCCAGCGGCAGCATGCCGGCGATCAGGAAGATCGAGCGCCAGTCAATGGCGCGGTAGGCTTGCTCCATGCTCAGGCAGCGTGTCAGCACCATCAGCGTGGCGCTAGCCACCGCAGCGATCGAGATATGCAGCCAGCCGGCCAGCACCGTGCCGATGGTCAGCGCCATCAGGCCGCCCGCCAGCGGCGCCTTGCTCACGTCCACCGGCTGCACCTGAATCGGGTTGAGCACGATCAGGTCCTCGTCGGTACCCAGTGCCGCCAGCCGCTCGCGCGGGCCGACCACGAGCAGTGCGTCGCCACGCTGCAGGGTCAGCGCGCCGACGCCCGAGCGCAGCGCCATCCCGTTGCGCCAGACCGCCGCCACCGCGACCTGATAACGCTCGCCAAGTTCAAGACCGGCCACCGTCTTGCCGTCAATGCGCACATGTGGGTGCAGCGTAGCCTCGACCATCTCGAGCTGCCCTTCGTCGAACACGCGGAGATAGGGCGTAGCGTCTTCCAGTATCTCCATCTGCTGCAGGCCACGCAGCACATCCAGGTCCTCCTCGCGGCCCTGGACCAGCAGCAGATCGCCTGCCTCCACCACATCCTCGGACGCGGCTGCATCGCGCAGCGCCCCGCCACGGAAAACGCCCAGCAGACGAAAATCGAAGGCATCGCCGATGCGGTTTTCGCCCAGGGTGCTGCCGGCCATTGTGGAATCCTGGGGCACGCGCAGCACGAACAGACGCTCATCCAGGCGCCAGACCTTGCGGCGCTCATCCTCAGAGACCAGCGCCACGGCCTCGAACCCCGGCACCTTGTGAAGCGCCTCGAGAGCCTCATTGCTGCATTGCACCAGCAGCCGGTCGCCGGCGGCCAGCCGCTGCTCGGCCAGATGCGTGCGGTGTACGCTGCCGCTGTGACGCAGTGCCAGTACGTTGGCCGCATGCTGTTCGCGGAACTCGAGGTGGCGCAGCGGTTGGCCGACCAGCGGCGAATCCTCGGCCAGCACCAGTTCGGCCAGTGCGGTCTGCGCCCACAGGCGCTCGTGCAACATCGGCGCCTCGCGTTCGATGCTCAGAGAACTCCAGCGGCGCAGCAGCTCGAAGCGGTCGAGCCGGCCCTGGGCGAGCAGCACGTCGCCGCCCCGCAGCATGGTCTTGCCCGAGGGCAAGGCCTCGGTACGGTTGTCCCGCGTCAGCGCGATCACCATCAACCCGGCCGCCGAGGCCAACGCCGAGTCGGCCAGGGTGCGGCCGGACAAGAGCGCGTCGTCCGGCACGCGCAGCGCGACGATGCGCTCCTGCAGACCATACAGCGTTCGTAACTCGTGCTGGCTGGCCGAGGATTGCGTGGTGTCGGTGCGAGTCAGCATATGGCGTCCGACCAGCGCCATGAAGGCCGTGACGGTCAGCAGGACCGGCACGCCGATCCAGGCGAAATCGAAGAAGCCGAAGCCCTCACCACGGGACTCGCGCAATGCGTTGCTCACCAGCAGATTGGGCGGGGTGCCGATCAGCGTCATCATGCCGCCCACCAGAGTGCCGTAGGCCAGCGGCATCAGTACCCGCGAGGGCGCCACCCCGCCGCGGCGCGCCACTTCCATGGCCACCGGCAGCAGCAGCGCGGCCACGCCGATGTTGTTCATGAATGCCGACATCACGCCGGCGACAAGCATGAAGATCGTGATCATGCGCAGCTCGCTACGCCCGGCCACGCGCGTCACCTGGCGACCGATCTGCTCTGCGATACCGGTGCGCGTGAGACCCTCGCTGATGATGAACATCGCCCAGACGGTGATCACCGCCGGGTTGCTGAAACCGCTGACCGCTTCGGCAGGCGACACCAGTCCCAGCAGGGCAAGGCTGGACAGCACCAGCAGCGCCACCAGGTCCATGCGCAGCCAATCGGTGACGAACAGGACCAGCGCGGCGACGAGGATGCCGAGGGTGAGGGCGATTTCCAGGGTCATGGGCAGTGTCCTTGGCGTTTCATGGCGTCCACACGACGAGAAGCCGCTGTTCCGATGGCGGTCCGCTTGAGTGGGAGGCTAGCCCTCATATTTTGCACCTCTTATTTAACACGCGCAGGATGAGCGAAACGCAGCATTGAGCAGATCAAACCTCATCATGTTCATGGGTGCTTTTAAAAGTGTATAGCGCCCTCGTTGTTCAATCCGTGTCTGTGGACGTTCATCACATTAGCGAGTGGATTGAATGAGGCGGTGTAGTTCTTTTTTCATGGCTTTTGCATCGTTGATGGATTTGTCGAGGCGTTTTTCAGCTTCTCGCATGATTTTACGCATCATTGTGCTATCGGGGTCTTTCCAGTCGCCGCCAGCATTAGAAGCCATATAAGCGGTAGCACGAGCAAACTCTACAAACTTAAGCTCCGGGTTGCCCCCACGTGCAGGCATGGCACGAACCCCCACCCAGGCATGGCTGGTTAAAACGTCTTGCCCTTCGGCAATCAAGGGCGCCCAGGCCTCCTTGTCCTTGAATTTCGGAGCATGAGCTACACCGGTGCCATGACAGGCAGAACACACATCGTTGTAGACCTGTTCGCCACTTTTCAGGTTGCCGGAACCAGACAATTCTGCCTGTGCCGTCTGAGCAAACAATGAGGCAATCAAAACAATGGAATAGGATGAAAAACGAATAGTCATTTAGTTAACTCCTTCATATCATATTAAACAGGGGACAGACCACGGATTGTCCCTATGCATCAAATACTCCCCCCGCTTCCAGTGTCCCCTCGCTACGTGGACGCCCCGATTTGCCTGGCACTACGCGTCGTCCCAGAGTCGCCGCGATTTGTGTGGCGAAGCGTTCATTTCCCAGCACGAAATTGCCATTGGTCGCATGTCGGATTTCATCGAGTAAGCCGGGTTCCAGTTCATATCGAAACAGCTCTCGGTAGGCAGCCTGGCGGCTTGCTGCTTCGAGGCCAAGGGCATCGTACAGCGGATGTGGTTTCAGCAGGGCATCTGTCTCGCCATGCGCGTTTGCTCGGTAGCTCGACCAGCGATAATCAGCCGGGTGGGTAACCATGTCGGCTCGCACCGGGTTAAGTTCGATGTAGCGCTGACATGAGAGCAGATAACTTTCCTCCTGGGTCAGACAGGAGCGGTATCGCCCCTCCCAGAGTGTACCGCTGCGGTGGTAGGTCCGGTTCACATACTGGACATAACGCTGCCCCAACGCTTTCATCAGGGCACCGGGCGCCTCGGATCGCTCAGCGGAGAGTAGCAGATGCACGTGATTGGTCATCAAGACGTAGGCATGTACCTGGCAAGCCGTTTTGACTGCGTATTCTCGCAACCAGTCCAGGTAAAAGCGGTAATCCTCGTCGGCAAAGAAACACGCCTGCCGGTTATTGCCGCGCTGGATGATGTGGAGTGGGACATTGGGCAGGGCCAAGCGTGGACGACGGGGCATTTTTACGTCCTGGGTCAGGGAATAGGGAAAAGCATAACAGAAACCGTGGTCTGTCCCCTATTATTACAACAAGATCGCCGACATTCATTTCCCTGACGAAACGCCACATATGCCCAGATGCTGCACCAGCTTTGCGCAACGTTTTTTCATCTGTGTAGTAGACGGAGCGAATGACTTCGCGGAACTGCTCCCACGAAAGCGACGGCTCCAGTAGACCATCTGCTTCTCCCCATCCGATGATTATTTGATTT